>JBEKAY010000057.1:0-17469 GCA_050015675.1 Bacteroidota bacterium
GATTTTACTTTTGCAATTAAGAGAGCGAGTGGATTAATATCTGAACCGAATGCTATGCGATGGTTACGCACACATTCAGCAAGCACAGCTCCACCACCGCAGAAAGGATCAAGAACTTTTTCGCCTCTTGGGACATAAGTCATAATTAGTGCTTCTGCCAATTGAGGAACCATGGCTGCAACGTATGTATGAATTACATGCGTTCCATATTGTGTATCTACTCCTTTGAAGTCAAGGTCCTGGCTGGTTCGGTACATACCAGGCTGTAGGGCTACACGTAATGCATCTCCAGTCGGCTTTTGCTTCTGCAAAATTAACTTTGTAGAACGTTTTGCTTTTTCTTTGAGTGCTAATCTTGGTTTTTTATATACAACTTTTCCCATGTGTTTCTCTAATGCCTAAAATGTCTAATTCCAGTAAAGACCATTGCTACACCATTTTCGTCTGCCGCTTTGATGACCTCTTCGTCGCGCACAGAGCCGCCCGGTTGAATAACGGCAGTCGCACCAACTTTTATCGCTTCCAACAATCCATCTGCAAATGGGAAAAATGCGTCAGAAGAAACTGCACAGCCATGCAAGTCAAATCCGGCTTCTGTTGCTTTCATTGCTGCAATTTTGGAGGAATCAACCCGAGACATTTGTCCAGCACCGATACCGAGTGTCCGGTCGCCCAGCGTGTACACAATCGCATTCGATTTCACATGCTTTGCAATACGCCATGCAAACAGCAAAGCCTGCATCTCTTCGTCGGTTGGCTGACGCTTGCTGACGACACGTAAATCACTCGGATGAATCCTGTGCTGATCCGGTTCCTGCACTAAAACGCCGCCAACAACTTTTCGGATATCCAACTCACACAATGTTCGCAGGTTGGATGTCTGTTTCATCAAACGACGCTCTCGTTTCTTTGTGAGAAACTCCAACACCCCGCGTTCATATTCTGGAGCGATAATCACTTCGGTGAAAATTTCATTAATGGCTTCTGCTGTTGCTCTATCAAGTGGACGATTTACGCAGACAATTCCACCATAAGCAGATTTTGTATCCGTTGCAAATGCTTTTCGGTATGCTTCAACAAGTGCACTATCAGTTGCGACGCCGCAGGGATTATTGTGCTTGACGATAACGACAGTGGGCTCATTAAACTCTGTGCAGAGTAACGCTGCCGCGTTGATATCAAGAATGTTATTGTAGGAAAGTTCTTTGCCGTGCAGTTTCTGAAAATGGCTGCCGAATGTTCCGTAAAGCGCCGCCGCTTGGTGAGGATTTTCACCATAGCGCATCGGTTGTTCTTTCTTCATCGAAATGGTGATGGAATCCGGCAAAGTTTTTCGCGTTGTAAGTCCGGCAAGATAGGAGGCTATAACTGAATCATAATGTGCGGTGTGTTGAAACGCTCGGCATGCAAGATTGAATCGGGTCTGTGCAGTAAGTGCGCCGTTATGTTCGCGCATTTCTTCTAATACGATGCCGTAGAAATCGGGATTGACGATAACAGCCGTGTGCCTGAAATTCTTTGACGACGAACGTACCATCGCCGGCCCGCCAATATCGATTTGCTCGATAGCTTCATCTAACTTCACATTTTCAACTGCTATAGTTTGTTCAAAAGGATAAAGATTGACGACGACAAGATCGATCGGTTCTATGTTATGCTTTTGTAATTGTTCGCGATGCGCAGGATTATCCATCACCGCAAGAATGCCGGCGTGAACGGCTGGATGCAGAGTTTTTACGCGGCCATCAAGAATTTCGGGAAAGCCGGTAACATCCGAGACTGACTTTACTTCGATACCGGCTTTTTTCAGCGTAGTAAATGTTCCACCCGTGGAAATAATCTCTACGCCGAATTCTTGCAGTGCTTTTGCAAATTCGACGATTCCTTTTTTATCTGACACACTAATCAGCGCGCGCTTAATTGTGAGGGGTGCGTCTGTATCCGATGTAGTTGATTTTGAGAATGGATCTAAAACTATGACGTTATCCAAGCTTTTCTTCCTTCAACACTTACCCGTCCTTCAGCGAATGCTTTTAGTACGAGTGGAAAAATTTCATGTTCAATCTTCAGTACTTTTGCTGCAAGCGAATCCGGTGTATCATCTTGAGCAACGGTGATAGTCTTTTGTAGAATTATTGGGCCCTGATCGTACTCTTCATTTACCAAATGAACCGTTGCGCCGGAAATTTTTTCGCCGCTTGCAATAATCGCTTGATGAACGCGATGGCCGTACATTCCTTCGCCGCCAAACGATGGCAGTAGCGCCGGATGAATATTGACGATCCGATTCCGATATTGTCGGATTACCTGCGTAGGAATTTTTTTTAAATATCCGGCAAGCGCAATGAATTCTGCGTGATTTTCCTCTAATACCTCCAGCATCGCATCGGCGAGCGCCTCTTCCGACGAAAACATTTTTTGCGAAAGATGTTTTATCGAAATATTATGTGTGCGCGCAATCTCCATCGCACCTGCATCAGACTTGTTGCTGATGAGTACAACGATCCGCGCCGGAAGAAATCCAGCGTCGATTGCGTTAAGAATTGCTTGAAAATTTGAGCCGCGCCCTGAGGCGAAGACCGCGATATTCATACTACTATTGCCAGTGTATTTACCTCAAGATGACTTGGAAATGTAATGAGAAGTTGAAGGAGAATCAACGAAAAGCGTGCGTTTTTCAAGATTATATTTAAGCATGACAGGATACCATTCCGTCCTCCAAGAGAGAAAGGTGTTCCCGCTGTGAAGAACTCCTTCTTTTGTGGAGTTCAATCCCAGTTTAAATGCCTAAGGTGCGAGAATTCGTTGTTCACCGACGTTGAGAATGAGAACGCGATCCTCCAAATGACGCTCGGTAATAAGCTGTTTCAGTTGGTTTTGCGCTGTCATCAGCGAAGAATCCAATCCTTGCACAAATGTACGGTGATGAATCGGAATTATGATTTTCGCATGCACATCATCAAAAATTTGTAGGGCTTCTTCCGGATCGGCATGTACTCGCTTCATGAAATCGTGCGGTTCAATCGGTGCAATAGGAATCAATGCAACGTCAACGGCAAACTTCTTGCCGATCTCTTTGAACTTTTCCGGATCATATCCCGTGTCGCCAGCAAAGAAAACTGTTTTGCCTTTATACTCGATCACATAACCGGTGAAGGTATTATGGGACAACCAAGCGCCATCGAATCCATACCTTCCGTTAAAATGTTTGACAGGCACGGCAGTAATGCGCACACCATCTACTTCAAATGTTGTCCATGAGTTCATCTCTCGATAATCTGAAAAACCAAACTCCGGCGTATACTCCGCGCCGCCGGCCGGTAAAACCATCACCGCAGATTTTGGCAGCATGGATAAACTTCCGTAGCTCAAATGATCGAAATGAATATGAGAAATGAGAATATAATCCAGCTTATCGATGGATGATGGTAGAATTCCCGGTTCAATTTTACGTTTGGATATCATTCCAGTGGTCTCTGTAAAAATTGGATCAGTGAGAAATATTTTATCCTCGATTTGAATGAGACACGTCGCATGACCAACCCACAAGACCGATAATCCAATCTTCTTGAAAATTGGATGTGCGATTTTTGAGGCAACGGTGTCGGGTGAACTCGGAAGATTCTCAAATGATTTTGCAATGAAGCGTGTAAAGAAAGAACTACATCCGGTAGTGATTAATGAGATGTGAAGAGCGATGAGTGAAAATAAAATAAAACGCAGCATATAATTTTTATCGTTCATACAGTATATTAGAATGACCGGAATTCAATTGAGTGCATCCAAATTTTATCGGCAGGACTATACTTAATATTGTAATGAAGAAAGCCGAAGAGTGTCGAAAATCCTCCAACAATATAATTTGATGATTTACTGGCGATGTGGTAACGTGCAGTACCGAGATTCAGTCCGGCATATTCACCACGTTCCACTAACGGCACATGCGCCAACAGTTGTCCGGAAAAGCCCCAATGACTTGTCCCGACTTTGCTCGTGTACAGTTGCGTGGTGATGTTGAACTCGACTGAGCCCGCAAACCGTTCGGGTTGAGTAACGAAGAAAAAGTGTAATGGCGGATCAAGCTTCGTCATTCCCCATGAATACAATATGGGTGTTGCTTCCCATTCAAACGAGAAATGAGTTTGCGTTGGAAAGCTTGTCCATGAAACGCTGGGCACAGCTTGCATGATGAGCCATGAATTAGAAATCCCGCTGTGTTGTTCGCGTTCTTGTGCGATCGCCTTCTGCCAACTTACAAGAAACATCATTCCTATAAGAAGAAAACCCGTGCGCCATAGTATTCGTTTTAGTAGCATTGTTGATGAAGTTATGAAATATTTCTAGCTAAAAAAAGTGCGTTTCAATTTTTCAAACGAATTTATTGCACCAGCAGATTGTTCTTCATACATTCTAAACAAGAAATAATAAATAAACTACAAGAGGTTTCTATGAAACATTTTCTTTTGAAGTATAGTTTCGTATCACTCGCTGCAGCGTTGCTTTTAATAAGTTGTTCAACTCAACAGGCAACGAGAAGCGATATGCCGCGTCACATCAATCTCGAAAAAGTTCAAGCCGGACAGTTTGATACAGGCAAAATGTGGACATTCGATTTTCCGCCCATGGATTATTTCGCCAAGACATATAACTTTACTCCATCGAAAGAGTGGTTTGAGAAAGCGCGCTTATCTACACTGCGCCTGCCAAATTGCACAGCATCGTTTGTTTCAGAAGATGGTTTGGTTATGACAAATCATCATTGCGCCCGCGCTGCTTTGGATAGTGTGAATAGAGAAGGCGAACAATTAGCGGAGGCTGGGTTTTATGCAGCTACATTGAATGACGAACGTAAAGCATCCAATATCTTTATCGACCAACTTCTAATAATGGAAGATGTTACGAAGGAAGTACAGCAAGCGTTTGACAGCGGAACGACAGACAACACCAGGATCGAAAATCGCATGGCGAAGATGCAGGAAATCCAGATACGCTATACAGCAAAATATAAAACGAGTGCGCCGCAAGATTCGATGGTGTTTAGTGTCGTTTCGTTCTACAATGGCGGGCGCTATTCACTTTATGGATACAAGCGTTACATAGACGTACGGCTGGTTTATGCACCAGAAGATGCGATGGCGTTCTTTGGCGGTGATCCGGATAATTTCACATATCCCAGATACGATTTCGATTGCGCTTTCTTCCGCGTTTATGATAACGGTAGACCATTGAAGACTGCAAACTTTTTCCGATTCAGTCAGGATGGTGCACAAGAAGGAGATGCCGTATTCGTTATCGGAAACCCCGGCAGAACAAACCGATTGAAAACGGTAGCGCAGTTGGAATATCTGCGCGATGTTATATACCCGTCAAGTATTGAGACGTATGAAAAAGTTGGAACAATCTATTCATCATATATTGCGGTACATCCTGACGCAAAATTAAAATATCTCAACACAATCTACGGGTTAGAAAACTCGCGGAAAGCCATTACGGGATATTTAAACGGTTTGCTAGATCCTGTGTTGATGGCTAAGAAAAAAGACTTTGAAAAAAAGTTTCAAAATGCCATACTTGATAAACCAGCATTAACCATGAAGTATGGAGATCCGTGGAGCGATATTGCGCAGTACCAAGCCGAACTTACAGCGCTCTATCCGAAATTCGACGCGTTGAGGTTTCGCGGACGAAACTTCCCCAAATATTTATCATTAACAGCTGATCTTATAAATACAGCGAATCAGTCTAAAGATTCGATTGCAGATTCTACAAGAACAAAATTCTATCCTTCTCATGTAACACCGGAAGTTGAGAAACAACTACTTACATTTCGATTGAGTATTATGGAACGTGCATTGGCAGGAACGGATGAAGCGTTTGACAAACTAATGGCGGGAAGAACACCCGAAAAGGCGGCAGAAGATTTAAGCGCAAATTCAATCATTGCATCGAAAGAGAAAACACAAGTGTTGCTTGCCGGTACACCGGAAGCTATTCTCAATTCAAACGATCCTTTGATTGCATTTGTTGTTGCCGAACAAAGGCATGTGAAAGAAATTCAGAAGAGATATAATAGCATCAATGAAAAACTTCAAGCGTGTGAACAAATACTTGGTAATGCAATGTATGAAGTCTATGGGACACAAATTCCGCCGGATGCTACATTCACACTTCGCATTGCTGATGGCATAGTAAAAGGATACGAATATAACGGCACGATCGCTCCGCCTGTAACGACATTCTATGGATTGTATGATCGGTACTATTCGTTTGGTATGAAAGATCCATGGAAATTGTCGGAGCGCTGGATGAATCCACCTGCAGCGTTTAATATGAATACGCCGATGAACTTCGTTTCGACGAATGACATTACCGGCGGTAATTCCGGCAGCCCGTTGATCAACAAGAATTTGGAGGTGGTGGGCTTGGCGTTCGACGGGAACATCGAAAGTTTGCCGGGTGATGTCATCTTTGATGACACGAAAAATCGGACCGTCTCCGTTCACTCTACTGGATTGCTCGAAGGGTTAGAGAAAATCTATAAAACCGAAAGAATTGTAAAGGAATTACGCGCAGGGAAAATTGTGCAGTAAAAAAGTTATCCTTGCAAAGATGACGTAGTACAAACTTTGATAATCTTCGCAAGGTTCAAGAAGCGGGCGTCTCTTTATCCGCGTGGATGAAATGTGCGGTGAACTTCCTTCAAATATTCGCGATCAATATGCGTATAGATTTGTGTTGTGGAGATGTCGGCATGGCCGAGCATTTCCTGTACAGCACGGAGATCAGCTCCTCCCTCTAATAAATGTGTTGCAAACGAATGACGGAATGTATGCGGGTGAACTTTCTTTCCGATTCCCGCTGCTAATGAATATTTTTCCACTAATTTTCGAACCATATCGCGCGTTAATTTTGTGCCGCGCACATTTAAAAAGAGAACATCCTGCGATTTGCCGGTTTTAGCAAGATGCACACGCGATTGTTTCTGATATTCCTCGATCCATTGCCTTGCCGAACGCCCAATCGGGACCAAGCGTTCTTTTGATCCTTTGCCGTAGACGAGAACCAGTCCTTCCTCAATCATAAGATTTGACTGCTTCAGATTCACTAATTCTGAAACACGAATGCCGGTGGCGTAGAGTGTTTCAAGCATTGCCCGGTCGCGGATACCAAGCCGGTTGGATGTATCCGGTTGTTTCAAAATCTCATCTACCTCAAAAATGCTTAATACATCGGGCAGATTTTTTTCCTGCTTGGGCGAATCAATAATCTGTGTCGGATCGTCCTTCACCTCTTCCTCGCCAAGAAGGTAGCGGTGAAATCCACGTATGGTTGAAAGTGTCCGAGCCACACTTCTCGGCGAAAGTTTCGCTCGATGCAGCACAGCTAATAATTTACTGATATGCTCTTCCGATACAGCGGATGCTGTCTGAATTCCGGCAGAAACGAGAAAGCTGCGGTACTTGGCAAAATCGAATTTATAAGATGTCAGAGTATTTCGTGAAAGATTTTTTTCGAGGCGAAGGAAATCCAAATAGAGGTGAATTTGGCGATCAAGATTTGTAATGGCAAATTTTTGTTCGGATGCTTGTTTCACTATATGTGATCTTGCTTTCACGAGGAATATTTATTTCGACAATGGGCAATGCTGGATGCAAATTACATTGATTATGATGAATGTGCAAGTCGGTACGAGAAAGGAAATAATAAACAGAATGTGCTCTTAGCCCTGTACATCAACTTTCCGTTGTGGGCAGAAGACGAGGTAAAAATTATCTCTTTGCTGCTTTCGCCAGAGTATCGAAAATCTGGAACGTGCGGTCAAGGTGTGAAATTTTAAGGAGGGAAAGTACTTTTTTCTGTACGCCAACCAACTTAACTCTGCCGTTGTTCTCACGCATCTTGCGTTCGGCAATGAGCAACGCGCTTAAGCCAGAGCTGTCGCAGAACTCAACATCGGAGAGATCTATTACCAGTTCCTTTAGTTGCGGTTTGCAGAGTATTAGAAATTTTCCTTTAAGTTCCGGTGAAGTGGTCGCATCAAGTTTTCGCTCTTGAACTTTGAGGATCGTTGCAATCCCCTTTTTCTTGGTTTCAAAACGCATACGCAGGCTCCAATAAAAGCATTAAAACATATCAAGACACTTCAGGAAACTCCGGTAAGAATATTTATTACCGTTGTTTCCTTTAGTTTTAACCTGAAAATTATAGAATTGATCGCCATTCTTTTTGGCAAAACTGATGCGCAAAGGTGCATTGGATGCTTTGCATAGAAACGCACTTGTGAGAGAAAAATTTAAATTGAGATCCAATGCAACATCGAAGCTATTGCTTTGCATTCTCTGAAGCAGTTCACGGCGAGGCACAAACCATTTGTTAATATCGTGCACTGAATACGTGAGGGTTTTCAACGGCGGGGCAGATGCCATCGCAAAAAGTTGATCATCTCGAATTACCACCGTCATTCTTTCTGAAGAAAATTTCCGAAGCAGATACCGAAGAAAAGTCAAAGCCGATTCATCGTCGAGCGATGATTCTGGAAATATTACCAATGCGCGATGTGATCGTGTAAGTGCATCAGTGAAATTCATTATCCGGTCGTGGCTGTGACGAAAATGCAGCCGCGAATACAAAAGTCCTACTTTAAGTCGAAAACCCTCCAACATCGTCATTCTGCACTGCAGATGTTATTGACCGTGTTTC
The DNA here is from genome assembly GCA_050015675.1 of Bacteroidota bacterium. Classification (GTDB taxonomy): domain Bacteria; phylum Bacteroidota; class Ignavibacteria; order UBA10030; family UBA10030; genus Fen-1298. The sequence continues at coordinate 8,701 of JBEKAY010000057.1, forward strand.
GATCGTTCACGTTGAGCTTCGAGCAGCTTAGTGATGAACGATTGATCGAAGAAATAATAACGAATCTGAATACTTCCACGGAGAAAGCTATCGTTATCGGAATTCACCGGACCGTTGTAATACTTTGAATTCGTTAACACATACTCGCCCATTATTGTGATGGACCAGAATTCGCTCAGGAAGTAGTCAGCGCCTAGTCCGCCGATGTAATGTGTATCGAAGCTTGAGGCAGGTTGACGCGTTCCATCCGGTTGTTTAGGATCATAAAATACAAGTCCACCGCCGCCTAAAAGGAAGATGTTAAACGAACTGTTTGGCATTAAATCGATAGACAAATATCCATTTAAGGACATAAGATCTGTGGTGATGGATTTTTTGGAGACGTTTTCCCATGAGAGTTGATTAAGAGCAATTTTTGAACGGAGGCTGAGGCCTTCCATAATAGAATAACTCATGTTCAATCCGTAACCGATTGCAGGCGAAGTTGTCACAGACCCTGCACCGAAAACGTATTGCATAGAGCCGTCAACTCCAACACCTAATTTTCCAACCCGTGTTTGCCCGAAACCTGGAATGACGAGAATGAAGACAAGGAGCAGTGATATCAGACAACTAAACGAAGATTTCGACATGATACCCTCACAAGTAAGTGGGTGATGGTGAATTTAGGATTCATTCTGCAATATATTAAGAAACTTCTGTTCATCAAGCAAGAGGATGCCCAGCGTTTTTGCTTTCTTTAATTTAGAACCGGCATCAGTTCCAACGATAACAAAATCGGTATTCTTGCTTATATTTGATACAACTTTTCCACCAAGTGATTCAATTTTTTGTTTAGCTACTTCGCGCGTCATCGTTGCGAGTGTACCCGTCAGCACAAAACTTTTATTGGAGAATTGCTGAGAAGTACGAGTGCGCTTTTTCTTTTCACGCATCTGCACACCAGCCATTTTTAAACGATTGATAATTCGCTGGTTGTGTTCGTCTGCAAAGAATCGAACAACGCTTTCTGCAATCTGCGGACCAATACCTTGTATAGATTGCAAATCGGTTTCCGTTGCCGCTATAAGTTGGTCAATTGTAATGAAATTATCAACAAGAAGTTGTGCAATACTTGCCCCAATGTGACGTATGCCAAGTGCATAGACAACTCTACTAAATGGGCGTGTTTTACTTACTTCAATGGCATCTAATAAATTCTGAGCACTTTTCTTACCCCATCGATTAAGCGAAAGAATGGTTTCTTGACTAGTGTGGAGATTGTATATATCGGCACAATTCTTGAGCAAACCAAGATGAACAAACTGATCTACAACAGCCTCCCCAAGTCCTTCAATATCCATTGCTCCGCGGCTTGCGAAATGTTCGATACGTCCTTTCACTTGCGCCGGACATTCGCTATTCTCGCAGTAATAATTTGCTTCGCCTTCAGATCGAAATATTTTAGAATGACACTCGGGACATTGATTTGGAAATCGGAAAGTTTTTGTACCCGCTTGCCGGTTTTCAATTTTAACACCACTAACCTTGGGAATGACATCACCTCCTTTTTCGACAACCACAAAATCACCGAGGCGAATATCTAACTCACGGATGTATTCTTCATTATGCAGTGTTGCACGGGAAACAGTAGTGCCGCCAAGAAACACAGGCTCTAATTCTGCTACTGGTGTTATAGTTCCAAGCCGTCCGACTTGAAGCCGAATGCCCTTCAATCGTGTTTCTGCTTGACGGGAAGCGAACTTGAATGCCACTGCCCATCTGGGACTCTTTGCAACCGCACCAAGGCGTTCCTGTTGTTGAAGAGAATTAACTTTTACAACAATACCATCTATATCAAAGGGGAGCTCGTCGCGGCGGCGCTCCCATTCTTTCCAGTATTCAATCACATCATCAATAGACTGACATATCTTTGTATGCTCGCTGGTCGGGAAACCGAGATTGCGGAGGAGTTGCAGGTTTTCGTATTGACTTGTTAATTCGATGTCGTCCGTGCGGAGGAAGTAAGAGACAAAATTCAACGGCCGTTGTGCGACTAATTTTGGATCTTGCAATTTTAATGTTCCTGCTGCTGAGTTACGTGGATTAACAAATGTTTTTTCGCCAGCAAGCTGTCGCTCCTCGTTCATGCGTTGGAAATCTGCTCGCTTCATAAACGCTTCGCCGCGTACTTCTAATGTGTGCGGTCCATTTCGGACAGACCGAAGTCGGAGAGGCATTGAGCGGATTGTTTTTAAGTTTTGTGTGATGTCGTCGCCCTGCGTTCCATCACCGCGTGTGGCGCCTTGCACGAAGACTCCGTTCTCATACCGAAGACTGATGGCGATGCCGTCAAATTTTAATTCGCAGATATACCGATAGGTTTCACCTCCTAATGTTTCCAGCACACGTCTGTCGAAATCTCGTACCTCACCTTCACTGTATGTATTGGAAAGACTGAGCATTGGCACGGCATGCGTGACAGTAGAAAATTCTTTTATGATTTGACCGCCCACTCGTTGTGTGGGAGAGTCGGATAATGCCAGTGCCGGATACTTCTGTTCAAGTTCCTGTAAGCGGCACATCAATCTATCATATTCTTCATCCGAAATTGTTGGCTGGGCAAGGATATAGTACTGGTAATCGTAGTCGAGGATTCTCCGGCTAAGTGTTTCAATTTCTTTTTGTATAGATGAACTCATACCAGCTTAGCCTTGCCGGTGATTAATTCTTAAGGTTGGCTTCGGAAATGACAGCGTTGCGGACGACTGCCCCGCGTTTGCCGAGAGTGCCGATATCTTTACCGTTTAATTGAAAGGTTGCGCCGCCAGCGTTTCCCATCGTTACAACGAAGCGCTCTTTTGCCGCCCATGTTCGTTTTCTTTTTGCTCCAAAAAGATATGTTCCGCCAGTCTTGCCGTCAATAAGAATATTAATCCAAACCGAATCTCGCGTGGTAATTTCTAATCGCAAGCTATCAGGCTGGGTGGTATTGGCAAGCGGAGTAGAATCAGCGGCTGCAGCTGGCTGGGGAATTGATGCGGCTTCACTTTCGCGCACGACCCGATCAAACGGAACTTCTTCAACAGAATTACCGGAGCTTGAACTTCTATTTATATTTGCCAGAATGGCAACCAAAACAACAGATGCAACGATGAAAAATCCGAAAGCAATATTACGCTGAAGAGGTGAAAGTGAAAATTGCTTTTTCTCGATATCCTCCGCCAATGTCTTTTCTTGATGAGAAATTTGTTGTTGGGCAATATCATCCGATTTTCGAGAGGAAGATTCCTGCCTAGCAGATTCATATCGTTGCATAACATCGTTCGGATCAAGACCGGTCATCAAGGCATATTCACGAAGAAATGCGCGCACATACGTCTGAGGAAGAATCTGAAGCTGTCCACGCTCAATTGCATCGAGAAATTTTAAGCTAATACGCGTCTCGGCAGAAATATCCAACAACGATAATTTTTTCTCCAAGCGAGCCTGTTTCAGCTCTTCGCCAAATTGTTCAAGGTTCATACGGGAAAGCCTATGCTATGTACCGCTCAATAGAATGCTGGTTTTAGTCTGCCAAAATAGTAGCAATTATTCCAACCACTTTCAAGAAGAGTCTTATTTCTCATTCAACAAAAAAATGGATAGAAACAAAAAATCATTGAGGAAATATTTTTTACTTAAGAGAGTTTTTTCGAATTTCATTTACCAAACTAGAGGGAACAGCTATTCCAAGTTGTATTGCTTTTTGGCAGTGATCCAATGCCGATTGATATTGACCTGATTCGTAATAGATAAATGAAAGGTTAAGATGTGCATTGCCCATTGTAGGATCTAATCGCAAGGCTTCTTGCCATTCTTTCTCGGCTTTGTTTCCCATATGAGCACTGTAATATAGGATACCGAGATTGTATGGAATAATTGCATCTTGTGAATTAGCTCGGATTGCAGAAAAAAAGTTTTCTTCGGATGAAAGAAATAATCCGCGTGCAAAATATGCGACAGCAAGAGCATGATATAGTTCTGAGTCATTAGGGTTTAATTTTAGTTCGCTTCCTAAATCATCAATAATTTTCCATAATTCTTCTTTCGATACTGCCAAGCGCTTGGTTTCTCGCAATTGTGATACTCTTTTTATAGCGATTATTTCATGGTCAAGCTTTTTAGGAACATTCATTCTGGTGATATCGCTATACCATCTTGGATCGTTCGGTGATGTAGCGGCATCATATTCCCTGAGTGTGATGGAATTCTTGAAATCGGACGTGTGAATATAGCTGAGCCAGCTTAAAGCACAGATGAAAAAAAATACAATGTACGGAATGATTCGTTTGAAAAATTGTTTTATGGTTGTAAAAGAAAGTGAAAGGAGTACAAAAAGTATTCCCATAAATGGAACATATATTCGGTGTTCAATAAATTTTGGCGGCATGTGAGTTGCTAAATCATAATAGAATGTTGGAACTAAGAATGCAACAAACCACACCACACCAAAAATAATTAGCTTCCAATCTCTTCGTTCAGACAGGAGAATGGCGAGGGAAAGCAATCCGACAGAAATAATTCCGGCAGTGATGTGGATATCACTAGAGATAGGAGCAAAGTCAAGATTGAATGGCCAGAAAATATTCCCTAAGTAGTAAAGCGCAATTGGCAGATTCGATAAAACCAACACAGCCGCCTGCAACTTATCTCCAATTGGAGTAATCATTGCAGCAGACCGCAAAATGTGCCAGTTGAACAGGACAATTCCCCATCCGACAACAAAGAGAACCGTTGTGAGTGAGATTATTTCTTTTCCTTTCAGATTATAAAAATACAGCATGGCAAGAATTGGAAACACGATACTCGTTTCCTTTGTGAACATGGCAAGCATGAAAAAGAGAAGATGAATAAAGTACCATTTCAGATGAGAGGTCGAAAGGAATTTTATAAATGATATAAAACACATCAAAATAAAAACAGCAAGGAGAGAATCGTTTCGTCCTGCAATCCATGCAACTGCCTGCGTCATTGCAGGGTGAATACAAAACACAAGCGTTCCGAGAAATGATATCGATCTTTTAATACCGATCATTTGAAGGGTAACAAAAAGAAGACAGCAACTTGCGCAATGCAAGAGGATGTCAATCAAATGGTAGCCAAAAGGCATTGTTCCGCTTATTTGTGCGCTGAGCAATAAAGAGATAGTTAATAATGGGCGGTAGAAATTTCCCCCCTGTGCTTGATGACTTACATCTTCCAAAAAGGCGTGACCTATATTAGACAGCCTATTGATATGTGAAAAGCTTTCAACGATGAGGAAGTAATCGTCATAATGAGTGTATTCAGAGAATGTGAAAATCTGTAAATAAAGTAAAGAAGCGATAAGTGCAAACCAAATATAGGGGCGCCAGGAGTGTAGGAAGAAATCGCTAACGATAAAATATTTTTCCGGTGAGTTCATTCTATTGCATTCCTCTTATCGGAGTTTGGTTTTAGGTATTGAAGGACATTCTCAGTATTAAATCAAGCAAGACCCAACATGGTATTCATTGAGATGTCTTCTCTCTAGTACGGTTTAATGTAAGGTGCATTATTTTGGAAAGTTCTTCAATCTGATATGGCTTTTGTAGGAATGTGTCGCCTGCAGATTTCCCAAGTGAAGCATCTATTACACGATCACCATAACCGGTGGAAATAACTACACGGATATTAGGGTCGATTTTCTTCAGCTTTATAAAAGTTTCTTTTCCGCTCATCTTTGGCATATTGAGATCAAGAACAACAACATCGAACTGTTTTTTCTTTTTGTAAAGATTGATTGCTTTTTGTCCGCTATCGACATGCGTTACTTGATATCCGAGACTATCTAACATTCCGCTAATAATGTCCGCAACGTCTTTTTCATCGTCGATAACTAGTACTCGTTCAGTACCACGTTCGAGTTTTGAAGGCCGCACTTGTTGATGCAAATTTTCTGTTGCAGGTATAATTGGAAAATACATGGTGAATTCAGTGCCATGTTCTAGTTCGCTATGAACGGTAATGAAACCATTATGGGAATTGACAACACCGTATACAACAGAAAGTCCCAATCCTGTTCCTTTTCCTACATCTTTCGTCGTGAAAAATGGCTCGAAAATATGCTGTTGGGTTTTTTTATCCATCCCAACACCAGTATCGGTAATGGAGACGGCAACATATAATCCTTTACGAATCTCAGGTGTGGCAGTCGTATCCTCTTCTACCTCTTTGTGTTTGCTTTGGATAGTGATAGTTCCTCCATTCGGCATGGCATCCCGAGCGTTGATAAGCAAGTTGAGAAATGCCTGCTGTATTTGTCCGTCATCTCCATGGATGAGGCACACTTCATCTGGTAGTTTTTTCTCAATGAGAATCGTTTTATCGGTGCTGCGTTCGAAAAGGCGCAGCGTTTCTTCGATAATATCGTTCACGACTATAGGCCGGAATTGCACATTGCTCTTGCGCGCAAACGTTAGTAGCTGTCGGGTTAAGCTGGCGCCGCGTCGGGCGGCAGTCTCAATGATGTCAGCGAAACGATACCAGTGGTCGTCATGTTTCATCTTTCGCTTCATAATCGAAGTGGAGCCAAGGATTGAGGTGAGGATATTGTTAAAATCATGAGCAATTCCACCAGCAAGATTTCCAATGCTGTCGATTCGTTGAGCATGAATGATCTTCGTTTCCAAATTCTTTTGTTCTGTAATGTCGCGTGCCACCATGCGTACCAACGGCTGTCCAGCTTCATCTTGAATGATAGAGGCATTGATACTCACGTCAATTAATTCGCCGTTTTTTGTTGTAAATTTTTCCTCTAATCCGCTGATTTCTTTATTCCGATCAAAGATATTATTAAGATTATATTGTGCTTCTTTTTGGTATTCTGGTGGATAGAGTTTCAGAATAGACCTGCCAACTAATTCTTCTTTACTATATCCCAACTGCGTCGCTTCAGTTTGGTTGCAACTGATGATTATACCGGCTTTATTAATGATGTGGGACATATCCGGCGCATTTTCAAAGAGATCGATGTAGCGCTCTTCCGATTTGCGAACTCGTTCAAAAAGCATTGCATTTTCCATAGCAATACCGATTTGGTTGGCGAATGCCATAATTAAAGAAATTTGTTTATTGGAGAATGCCTTTCGATTTCTGCTTGCTAAAACAATCAGCCCGGACAACTCGTCCTTCATCATTATCGGCACTGATGCTAATGACCCAATAACGCCGTATGCCCATGGCGAGTCCGTGTTTGAATCGGATTTCTTTGACCGTTTCACAATACGCGGAGAATGAATCCATCTCATTTTTTCATGGTTGATTCCAATAGAGCTATCCACGATAGAAAAATTCAACTCTTCAGTTCCACGAAGAGCTTTGAGGACAAGTTGATTGTTTTCTACACTGAATATCCATCCGTACTCTACCTCAAGTAAACGTTTCATTTCGAGAAGAGCATTGTGGAGGAGAAATTGAACACCAATGGCACGATTTACAGATTCGGCAAACGTGTTTAATGCAAGCAATTCTTGTTTTTGTTCTTCAAGCAGTCGTCCGTACTTTAACGTAAAGAAGACAATAATAAATCCAAACACACCGACAGTCAAAACACTGCCAAATAATAGTAATTCAAGTGTGTGGCCGCTCGTCATCCGCACAACCACTATTGTTATGAGGGTTACTACCACAGCAGTAGAGGCTACGATTTGTGCTTGTTCAACTGGTCCAAGAGAAGCGCGAAATTTTAGAATATTACGGAAGTTTGCCATACTTAGATAATAAGATTTTTATATTTGGGTGGTTTATTTCCGATAAACCAAATTATTATATTGCAGGTCTTTTAAACGGGTAGATGCTTAGAGAGAACGGAACTCATCTCGTCTTCATTAAACGGCTTTATCAAATAATCAACTGCGCCAAGCATGCGTGCCACTTTGCGGGCATCATAATCATCGATGGCAGAGAAGAATATCACTGGAGTTAAAGAAGTCGCAGGGTTGCGTTTCAAGCTATCTACTAGATCGAAACCATTCATATCCGGCATGCGCACATCACTAAAAATCAAATCCGGTTTAAAAGTTGCCAGTGCTCTCAACGCTTCTGCTCCGCTTCCGGCGGTCAGGACATCATAGCCATGGTTTTGGAGGATATGTGAAGTAATCTTCAGCCATGCTGGTTCGTCGTCTATAACGAGTATATGTTTTTTTCTTTTAATAGGCATCTTAGATTCTGTAGTATTATTTCCAAGATACAAAGGAGGAGAATAGAAAGCAAACTTGATTTGCAAATGCGAAATAATTGATAAAAAAGAAGATACATCCCATTAGAATACTCCCCTGAGGGATATTAGACTCCGCCTTCGTGAAATATTATAAGACCCGGCGGCAAACCGCTTGGTATTTTCTAACGGGATAAAGGTAATTCCGTTCTGTGTCATCTTGACTATGTAAGGTAAATTGTTCCACCACTTCAAGAGATCGTTGAAGCTTTTCACATAGAAAAAGAGGTTAAGGTAAATAGAACTTGATCTTAATCGATTGGTATGGAACTTGGAGATAATATGTTCGTTGAATGAAGAAATGAATAATTAATATAATTCACTTTTACTAACTTTTTAGGAGGATTCATTATGGGACAACAACAATTATTGCTTATTATCCTCGGTGTTATCATTGTCGGTATCGCAATAGCCGTGGGATTGAGCTTATTCAGTGCACAAAGTATTGAATCAAACAGAGATGCAATCATCGCTGACCTGAGTAATATTAGCGCACATGCATATCAATA
>JBEKAY010000058.1:0-17378 GCA_050015675.1 Bacteroidota bacterium
CGACTTATAGCGGCGGCAGCACTTTGATCCGGTAACTCTCTGATTTTATCAGAAGAGACAACATTCATGATAGTGTTGGATGAGAGCTGCTGGTTAATAGCTTCATGCTGTCCTCGCGCTTGCGCAGTTACTACAACTTCTTCGCCTTCTATCGCTTCGCTTAGAATTGAAAAATTCAGTTCAAGTGTTGCACCCCCTTTTACCTCAACCGTTGTCTCTTTACTGCGGTAACCTATATAGCTGACTTTCAGTGTATATGAACCGGGAGGAATCGCATTTATTATATATTTACCATACACATCAGATGGAGATCCCAAGCTGGTACCTTTTAGCGTAACATTTGCTCCAATCATAGCCTCGCCTGTTGTTGCATCCGTAATAGTACCTTTAATCTGTCCGGATTCCTGTTGAGCCGAGAGGTATGGAGTGCCAAGTAATAGAAGGGAAATGATTAAAAAAGATTTTGTAAAAAAATTCATATTTACCTCACTTTTTGAGTTTTTAAAATGTTGAAGAGATCTATGAAAAACAAAAATTTAAAGTCGATTATCATAAGCTACCTACTAAAGGAATAAACTTGTCACTATTCATGTCACTTTATCGAGTACTAATTTTTGACTTGTAGAAATCCATCTTCTGATGGAACATAGGGGAAATTTAAAAACAGTTGAGTTATTATAAGTTGATTTATTTTTAATCAAAAATCAAACAAACTATGCATACGCGATTCAGACGTGGTTCCTGACATCTCAGAAGTCAAAATAAAATACCATCTCAATATTCATATTTAAGAATAATGAGTATTGCACTCGGACGAATAGAAAAATTCGATTATGTTTTATAAGTGTTGAATCGATTCAATATTACTAAGTTGATTTTCTAAAAGCAAGTAAAAAATACTTTTTTCTTGGAAAGTGTAATAGCTCATTAAGAATGGCATGGTTTACGTCCAATTGAAATGTCAGGTTTGCATATGTTAGACGTCCTCAAAAGAGAAAGGACTTCAGGCATGGAACAAACCATAACAATGAGTATGAAAGACTAATCCAAGAGCTTTTTGGTTTAGGTTAAAGATCAGATTTACATCGTTGTTAGACATTCTCCATACAATCTGGCACAACACACGAGCACTGTCATCCACATCGCGTGCTTTAGAAAGTTCACGTTTCAAACTATCCACCGGAAGTGGATATTGAGCATATGATTTTAATTGAACCCCAAAAATGAGGAGATACAACAACCAAGAAGTAAAAAATATTAATGACTTATTTCTATTCATGGAGCGATCGTGATAGACAAGAATCGTAACTTTTCACAGGCATACGTTATTCATTATTACGTACTTTAAGGAAGGATTATTCAATAATCAAGCTATGAATAAACTCAACAGCGACTAAACAATTTTTCAATAAAAGAACAATCCTGCATTGACTATCGTCATTCAATAGGCATCTAATATTTTGCAGGCATTTTAAAATATACTTCCTTGAAGAATGATAAGACTTTGTTCCTTGCTGAAATTTTTATCAAGATTCAATAAGGGCAGTTCTTAAAAACCAAAGGATTGACATCGGATGAAATAACTTCAAATTCTGGATTTAATTCAGTTGGGTCCCATCTCTCGTAACAAAACGAAATCGTCCAATTTATTTCGGGCGATTTTCCTTGGTTCACAACTTATCGCATACTCATCTTATATTTTGCACCCAATTCTTTAGCAGCGATACAAGTACCCGAATACGCAGCAATGAAAATCGGGTTCGTACTAATTTTTCCAACCACGACATTGGTTATTCTTCACCACCGAAAATTACTACCGAAAGCGTTGTCATTACTTATTCTAGATTTGACAGCACTATATCCGATTTTTACTTTTCTGCAAAATTTCTATGAATGATTGGCAGCGACGAATTATCCTTAACTATGTATTTCGATCGTGGCTTCAATTCAAATGATTTCTGCGAAGGCAAAGAATATTCCTCACGTTCTTTTTGTGATGTTAGTTTAAATTGATTGACAAGTTGTTGAAGAGCTTCCGTCAATCGATTCAAATCTTCCGCAGCACGAGCAATTTGCTGAGTGCCTGAAGCTGTTTGTTGAGTAACCGTGGCAATGGCTTCCATATTTTTGCTGATTTGTTCGCTGGTACTCGATTGTTCTTCGTTTGCAACTGCAATCTGCGACACCATGTCTGTAACCTTTTGCGAGGTCTGAACGATCTCCTGCAACGATGCCCCAGCCCGATCCGCTAACACAATCCCTGCATCTACTTGCTTTGTTGCATTCGCCATCGAGCTAACGGCGCCATGGCTATCTGATTGTATTTGCTGAATCATGCCAGCAATTTGCTTTGTCGCTTTTGTGGTTTGCTCTGCCAATTTCCTCACTTCATCGGCAACCACTGCAAATCCGCGACCCTGTTCACCCGCCCTCGCTGCTTCGATAGCCGCATTGAGTGCTAACAGATTTGTTTGGTCGGCAATATGTTCGATCACGCCAATTATCTCACCAATTTGATCACTTGATTTACCAAGATTCTGAATTGTTCCTGCAGATTCTCGCACAACATTCGCAATCTGTTTCATCTCGGTCACCGTGTCTGTAACGACTTTTCCACCTTGCTCTGCAGCGGCTTTGGCTTGCTCTGCGGTATGTGCAGTTTCTCCCGCATTCTCTGAATTCACAGCAATGGTTTTGGCCATTTGCTCAACCGCCCTTGCTATTTCCTCCGATTGCGAGGTTTGTTCTTGAGAACCCGCTGCCATCTGTTCCGTGCTTGAGCTTATCTCAGCGCTTGCACTCGCAACAGATGCTGCCGTTTCTGATACTTGAAGCAATGTATCGCGGATAGACCCTACAAACCGATCGAAGGAATGTTGAAGATGGCCCATTTCATCTTGCCGTGTAGTGTTAAATTGTGTATTGAGATCTGCATTGTCGATACTTACCTGCACAGCTTTAATATCTCTAACTAACACTCGCGCAAAATAAATCACATATATAATACCTGCGACAAGAATTAAAAAATTGATTGCGATGGATAACAATGTTTGTTTAAAAATAGCATCCAACACAGGGCCCATGGAAACACCGACAATCGTTGTACCTAATTTCCTGTCCTTATATTCGATGGGACGCGTCGCCACAACAATGTCTTTCGCATCGTCAAATTCTCCACGCCGCATGAGTGTGGGTAAATCATATACTAGCTGCCGTGGATTGTGTTCAATAATTGTTTTATTGGACTCGTCCAGTATCAATACAAACATTACAGCAGCATCTGCCTTCGCCCAGTTGAAAGACGTTTGAACAAGATCGAAGTTGCCATCGTTCAATCCTGCTCCGACCGAGAATGAGAGTGTTTCTGCAAGTAACCGTGCGTTTTGATCAGATGCATCACGACCTGCCGACCGCTGATTGATCGCATAATAAATAATTCCAAATAGAAAAATCGCCAGCAACGGAAGGAGAAATCTCCCAATCAATGTGGCTTGTAATGATTTTTTAAATATATTCACCATGGCTTTGCTCCTTATATATCTCTGAGTGAGCGTACTATATTGTTTTGTCAATACTAATTGTTTTTTAGCTGTTTATATCGTTTTAATTTCCCTTTGATAGTATCGAGAAGCATTTCACCGGAAAAAGGTTTTGTCAGATAATCATCTGCTCCTAAGCCTTTTCCGTATCGTATCATGCCCTCATCAATCATTCCGCTTAGAAAAATGAATGGTACGTGACTTAGATGATGCAACTGTCGGACTTTTTCGTAGAACGAAAATCCTCCAATTGTTGAAGTTTCGAGATTGATGTCAGAAACGATCAAATCAGGCATATCCTGTTTAAGCCCGGTAAGTGCTTCATCAGACGTATTGAAAGCCTGTACAACAAATCCTCCACCTTCAAGCACCCGTACGATCATTCCAAGTGTATTCTCATCGTCATCAATAACATAAAGCGTGGGCTTAGTTTGATGTTGACCAAATTCCACAAGGACTTTTGACTCGACTCTTGAATGTGCCTCTGATGAAATATGATACTTTTGTCGCAGTTCATTAATAACAGCCGAGCGCTCCTTCGCATTCATCCCTGAAGTCCAAACAAGCGTGAATGCATGCGCATAGGATTCTTCCTTGGCTTCTAACTCAAGCTGTGTGTGCTCCTCCATTGTAATACGAAGAGAAGTTCGCAAGTCCCTAAGCTGACTCTCTTCTTCCGGTGAGATTGCACCATCTGCCCATGCAAGCAACAACACTCGTTTGTACATATCGTGGGCTTGTTCATTTGATTTCGTCGCCTGTTCATTCTGTTGTGCTGCTATCGGTGCAGGTCTTTGCTGTGGCACAGGTTTTTCCTGTCGTGCAGGTTTTTCTTGCGGCACACTTTCAATTTTTCGAGATTGATCTGGGGGAATATTGGGTGCACGTCCAGGGGTCGTTGAAGTGGGAGTGGCATCGGGTGTTGTTTGCCCTTTAGCGGCACGTATTAAATCCTCCTGGTGTCGTTTCTCTGCTTCGAGTTTTTTCTGATGCCATTCCTCTAATTGCCTCACTTGCGCATCTTCTCTTTTTAACCGCTCCTCTTCTGCTCGCCGGCGATCTGCATCGAGTTTTGCTCGTGCTGCGTCTTCCATCGCGCCACGGTTAGATACTGCAGTTCTTTTCTTTTCTGTTTCCTCTTTCAGGAAAGCAATTCGCTCTTGGAATGCATAAATGTATGCATTTGTTGGATCAATCTTCTTTGCTTTATCGAGATGCTCTTTTGCCTCGTCTAAATATCCTGCTTTGATAGCTTGGTCAACCACTTTTAAAATATGGTTGGCTTCCATTCGAGTTTCTTCGGACGTATTCGGCGTCGTTGTCATCACTTGTTGGTCAATCACAATTTCTATACACTATTGTTGATAATATTACTACCACGTAGATAATTTATGCCACAGTTTTCAGCTTCTGCTAAGTTCATTATTACTTGCACTAACAACGTTCTTGGTACCACCATCGTCTGACTATTTCACTAACATTTGTCGGTTCAGTCTTACGTTTCCATTTATCAAAAAATTGTATGTCAGCGCTTGCCGGTTCAGGATCTGGCGGATCCACCTGAATACGCAATGGCATAGGAACAGCATCGCCGACAAACAATCCCTCTCCTTGACGAAGCGAAGGTAGTAGGCTTTCAAGACCGGGATATGTATCTGCAACGAGCCGGCACACATAATTCTGATCCACTGGATTTGTAAGACGCATTACTACAAAATTGTTACATTGAGATAAAATCGTTTCAGAAATATCAGAGGGCCTCTGGCTTACGATCATACAGCTTACCCCGTATTTTCTGCCTTCTTTTGCAATACGTTCAACAGTGCGCCTGGCCGCTTGTGTTCCTTCTGTGCTTGTTGATAAATAGTTATGCGCTTCTTCAAAGACCAAGAGGATCGGACATTCACGGCGGCTAATATTCCAGAAATTAAAATCAAATGCTAACCTCGCCATAAGAGAAACGACGGTGTTCACGATATCGAAGGGAACACCACTCATGTCCATTATCGTAATCTTCGCACCCCCATTAGGTCCGAACATTTTTGTTAGCAATTCCGAAAACGATGCAGAGTGAATATATAGTCTGGGTTTAAACATGAAGTCATAACGCGGGTCGTTTAATTTAGTATCGAGTTGCACGAGAAATCTGGCAAATTTTCCATAGAAAGGACCGTTTTTTTCCGAATCAAGTGTTTCTATTTTCGAACGAACTTTTTCGAAATCGTAGTACACAGGTGTATCAATCGTCAGGACGTTTTTCAATTCCGGATTTTGTAAACGTTTTGCTTGGAACACAAGCTCTTTCAAAACGGTAATATGAGTTGCGGCGTGGTCATCTGAAGGATTAACGAATACTTCCGTCATTTCTTGAAAAGTCATTAACCAGAATGGCAACTCGAGTTCCGTTAGATTTAGATACTGACTGTTTTTCGGAAAAGCGTTGTGATATTCATTGTGTATATCTAAAATGACAACTTTCGTATCAGGAAAGCCCACTACTTTTTGAAGAATTGAGGCGACCGTACACGACTTACCGGAGCCACTTGTTCCAATCACCGCAAGGTGTTTTCCAAAAAATCGGTTTGGATCAATATAGGCGCGTTCGTTTTCAAAAAGCGAGAGTCTGCCTGTCGAAAACCCGAATCGCTGAAACACTGAAAAAGCAATAGCAAGATCTTTTTCTTCCATAATATATACGGGTGTTTCTGCAGTGGGAAAAGTTGAAACGCCGCGCTCAAAAATACCATTCTTCACAGATCCAATAAGAGAAATTATCATTTCATAATGAGATTTCGTTTTCCCATTTTCCCCATATTCGAACTTCTTGAATTCTGACACCATACCAAGCAAGACTTGTCTGCCAGTCGGCACAAGTACATAAGTACCTATCTGCCCTATTGGATATGATTTCCCATTCAACTGGACTGAAAGACTTGCTAATTGCGAATCAAGTGCAACAGTCGCAGTTGAAGTTGTAACCTTCCTAATGACACCGATTCTTTTTTGATCCCAAATTGTTTTAACAGCAGCCATAATATTTTATCTCATCATTGTGTCGCGATACCGACGACATTCTACTAAATTTATAAATCATTCCTCGGTGGAAGCTTTTGGAACTTCACACAATACTTCGTTCACCATTGTAGCCACATCCTCAGAATTAAAAGGCTTCTGAAGAAACGGTAATTCTCGCATTATCGCGTTCATTTCACTGCTCAAGTTGTCCAACATGCTTCCTGTCATACCAATTATTTTAATTTGTGGATTTATTTGCTTGAGTTCAGGAATCGTCGATAGTCCACTTAGTTTAGGCATCAGCATGTCCAGCAATACAATATCAATCTTATCTTGATTTTCTTTATAAACAGTAATTGCTTCATTCCCATCAAATGCAGTCAGTACTTTAAAATTTTTCTTTTCAAGTGTTGGTCGCAAAAGATCTAGCAAGGTTTTTTCATCATCCACAACAAGAATAGTTTCACCATGGCCCATCGGAACAGTGCAATCCTGCACGACCTCTAGTTCCACCGCTTCCTCCTTGGCAGGAAGAAAGACTTTAAATTCTGTTCCTTTGCCTACCTCGCTATGAACATCAATGAAACCGCCATGGCTTTTTACAATGCTTAACGCTGACGAGAGACCTAAGCCGGTTCCTTTTCCTGGTTCTTTTGTTGTGAAAAATGGGTCGAATATTCGATTGATTATTTCTGGTGAAATTCCAGTGCCAGTATCCTTCACACTTAAAACAACGTACATTCCAGGTGCTGCTCCAAGATGCAATCCTGCCTCCTGTTCGCTGAGTGTAATGTTTTGCAAATCAATTGTGAGTGTTCCACCGTTGAGCATTGCATCACGGGCGTTAATCGATAGATTCATCAACACTTGATACAATTGAGTTGAATCTCCAACAACATACCAGATACACTTTGGACAATGCTTCACTACTTTTATGATTGGCGGAAATGTTTCTGCAACGAAATGTAATAATTCAAACACAAGGAGTTTGAGTTGAAGCATAACGCGATCGCCCTTCACTCCTCGTACAAACGACATAAGTTGTTTGACGACCCCTTCACCTCGTTTTGCAGAGCTTTCTAATGTTCGTAAGATATCTTGACTCGGTTCATCTGTTAATTTTTCCCTCATAAAGGGAACAGCCAATATGATTGGTGTCAGAACATTATTGAGATCATGTAAAAGCCCGCTTGCCAGAGTACCTACGCTCTCCAAACGCTGCGCACGAAGGAATTGCTGTTCTATGTTCTTTTTATCTGTAATGTCTGTATTGATAGTAAGGATTGACTTTGGATTTCCTTGCTCATCCCGAACGATGCTCCATCTGCTTTCAACAATAACACTCTTTTGCATCTTGGTCACCTGGTGCAATTCACCAAACCACGATCCCTTCTGTTCAACATCTTGTAATGCACGTTCAATACTCTCTAATTCTGTATTTAACAATTGAGAAGCATTTTTTGAAATTGCTTCTTCTTGCTTCCATCCATAGATTCTCTCAGCGCTATTATTCCAGTAAATGATATTATCTTTAAGATCACGAACAATAATTGCATCTTGTGCGATATCTAATAAATTCGCTTGTTCTCTAATTTTTTCCTCTGCTCTTTTACGTTCAGAGATGTCTTGCATATAAATGGCAAGTCCGTCTTCTGCGGGGTATGCCCGAACTTGCAACCACGAATCTAATGTAGAATTATATTCTTCAAATTCGGCAAATTCATGTGCTGCCATTGCACGATGTAAAGCTTTATATGCCACTGAATCGCTCGGAGCCGGAAATTCATTCCACCAATTCTTCCCCCAGAGGTCCTGACGTCGCTTATTCACTTTCGCCAGGAAGGTATCGGATCTCGGGTTTAAATACATCACATACCAAGATTTGTTCACGGAAAAAAATGCATCAGTGATACTTTCAAAAATAGTGAGCATTTGTTTCTGAGACCGTCTGAGTTCCTCCTCAAGCCGCTCATTTTCCTGTTCTGCTCTCTGTTTTTCGAGCGCATTTTGAATTGCACCCGGTAATCGACGAAGACTTGACTTCAAGATATAATCATCAGCGCCTTCTTTAAGGCATTCGACGGCTATTTCTTCATTCTTCATTCCTGTGACAAGAATAAATGGAATTTTCTTTTTCAACTCACGCACTATCTTCAATGCTTCCAAACCGCTGAACTGAGGCAGCGTATAATCTGCAAGCACTAAATCGGGGGAAGATATTTCAAGCTCTCTTAAGAACTTATTCTTAGAAGCTACCCGTCGCGCATCGTACAAAATATTTGCGTTCTGAAGTTCTCGCTCGATCATTTCAGCATCGATCGGAATATCTTCCAGCATAAGAATATTTAAATTTCCATTTTGCTGTGTCATTGCATTATGCCTATTAATTCGCTTATTATTTTTTTAAGTTTTTGGAAGTGTAAAATAGAACCGTGCACCGTTATTCTCTTTGCCTTCGGCCCAAACCTGTCCACCATGTCTTAGGACAATCCGCTGGACAATGGCCAAACCAACTCCTGTTCCTTCAAATTCTTCAGCAACGTGTAATCTGTGAAATACTCCAAAAAGACGATCAACATATTGCATGTCAAATCCGATACCGTTATCGCTCACACAATATTTTGCACCCCCGTTAAACGGATGTGAATCAATGGTCACTTCTCGTTTTTGTTTGTAATGTGTATATTTGATTGCATTCGAAAGAAGATTGTACCATACTTGACGTATCAATATTGCATTACCATATGCAGGCAGCAGCGGTTGGACAGTGATTGAAAGAGAAGATGATCCGCTTTCACATTTTAATAATTCGTCGATCACTGTACGCACGAGTGTCGTCATGTCAATCAATGATTGTTGAAGATCGAGTCGAACAACTTTTGAAAATTCGAGTAATCCATCAAGAAGCTTTTCCATATGCTCGGAGCTTGCGGTAATCTGCCGTATTAGTGTATTCCCCTCGGTGTCGAGGTTTGCCGCATGCTGCGTGCTCAACCATTCACAATTATTCCGTATCACAATTATTGGTGCGCGCAAATCATGAGATACCGAATATGACAATGCTTCCAATTCATCATAGGCTGTATTAGCTCCGGCACTTGTGTCGGCATTACGTTGATGAGATGCTATTTGTTCACGTAGCATCTGAACATCTTGTTGAAGACTTATTCGTTCAATCTGTTCTTTTTCCAGAATATTGCTTACTTGAATATTCATATAAAGTGAAGCAGCGAGAGAAGCAATCATCCGTAGTACATCGATACGCTCCGGCAAAAAGAATTGTGGATGGGCACTGAATAGCGAGATCACTCCAACCGTCGTTCCGTCACATACCAGCGGCAATGATATGATAGAACCATAATTATGCGTACCTAAGGATAAGGGCACTGCTTTCGACGATTGGGCTATTTTCTGTGCGTTCGTATTCGTGTGACAAGACAATAAAATTGCTGGATTTAGACGAATATCTTGACCGTCGAATTCTTCCACCGCTTGCATCGCAGAAAACATATTGGACCAAGTAGTATTACAAGCCAGTACCTCAAGAGTACCTTCGACAGTTGGTTTGTATATGCAGGCACCGTCAACCTGAAGCATTTCCGTATATACTTTAATAATGTGTTCGGATAGTTGCTTTGATTCTTGACGATGCAGCACTAATTGTTCTAATGCATGGAATGCACCTTGAATATTCATCGCTGGCATCAACTTGCCATTAGTACTCTCTAAAAAAGAGTCATTTGATTTTGAACGCGGCTCCTTGTTTTCTAATAGACGCTTGAACGGTTTGCTATTCCGGTCATCTGAAACGCATTTGGCATCCGCTCCACCGAAAACAATATTCAAATTTTCATTTATTGTATATTCAATCATAGACCCTCTCCTCTACCAATTGGCACATAGTAGGTCTGCATCCTTAATTTTGTTAACTGATTAAATGCCAGTGAAATATTCTCGAGTGATGCCATAGAATCTACAACGCCTTCTTCAAGTGCCGCCTGTGGCATACCATAGACAATACAGCTTTCTTCATCTTGAGCAATCACATATCCGCCCTTAGATTTGATGCGTTTCAATCCTTCAACTCCATCTCTTCCCATGCCAGTCATAATGACACCGAGCAGCGGGCCATTAAACGTTGCAACTGCAGATTTTATCATAATATCTACAGAAGGCCGATACAGTGCATTAATAGGTTCATCAGAAATTTTCGTTAGTACATATGGGCCATCATTGCAGAACGTCATTTGTCTACCACCGGGTGCAATCATTACTTTTCCTGGTTCAAAGACTTCCCCATGTTCTGCTTCCTTTACATAAACCTTGCTTATATTATTCAATCTATCCGCCAAAGATCTTGTAAAATGAGGAGGCATGTGTTGTACAATTGCTATGCCTAGAGGGAAATGAACTGGAATTTGTGGAATAAGCTTATGTAAAACTTCGGGTCCACCTGTTGATATTCCAATAACGACCGCCTGGAGCTTTGATGCCACCCTTTCGAAAGAGACAGGCCTCATTGCTGGTTTGATTTGCCTTTTTCCCTCACGCGATGATTGCACAAGCCGCCTCATGCGAAATCGTGTCTGGATCAAACGGCTCCGTGCAATTTGTTTTATCTTGTCGATAAGTTCGCCTTTGATATTTTTAATATTCGTCGAGATGGATGCCAGATCCTTTGAAATGAAGTCAACAGCGCCTAAATCAAATGCCTGCATTGTAGATTGTGCGCTCTCCGTCGTCAACGAGCTGACCATAAGCACCGGCACAGGCATTTGTTCCATAATAATTTTTAAAGCGGTGAGACCATCCATGCCAGGCATTTCAATATCCAGCGTCACTATGTCCGGCTTCAATTTACTAATCTTGTCAATTCCCTCATTACCATCTCGAGCAGTGGCAATGACACATATCTCTTTATCCGATTCTAACATGAGTGTTAATGATTTTCGCATAAATGCTGAATCATCAATAATGATGACTTTTATCAAGTTCTCTTCGGATTGTTTCATGATATTTCCATTATTATGCTACTTTTCCAAAATGGCGCGCAAATAATTCGATAAATTGACCAACGTCGATAACTAAAATGACACTTCCATCTCCGAGGATGGTAGAGCCTGCAATTCCAGGAACATCACCCAGATAATTGCCTAACCCTTTAATAACAATCTCTTTTTGCCCCTGGAGAGAATCAACGAGAAGACCGATTCGTTTCTCTGCCCAACCAACTACGACAACATATGAAAACGGCGACTGTTTTATGACTTTTGGATTTCCAATAATGTCGGACATCCTCGCAAGTGGCAAGATGACGTCCCTGACTCGTATTACTTCCCGTCCTTGAATTGTGTATATCTCATCAGGTCCAATACGAATAATTTCGAGCACTGCGCTCAGGGGGACGGCAAAAATTTCGTCCACCACTTTCATAAGGAGGCCTTGAATAATTGCAAGCGTCAACGGTACCTTCAATGTGATAATCGTTCCCTTGCCAACTTCGGAAGCTATTTCGACAATACCTTTTAACTTTGCGATATTTGTTTTAACAACATCCATCCCGACACCTCTACCCGACACATTGGTGGCTTCTTGTTTAGTACTAAAACCAGGAATGAAAATCAAGTTGAGAATATCTGATGTTGACATTTCCCGCGTTTGTAATTCCGAGACCAACCCTTTTTCTATTGCTTTCTGTTTTATTTGCTCACAATCAATACCGCGCCCATCATCTTCCATTGTGATGAGAATATAATTGCCATCACGCTCTGCGTTGACTACAACTATTCCTTGCGGTGGCTTCCCATGTTTTATCCTCTCTTCGGGTAATTCAATACCATGATCAATGGCATTACGGACCATATGGACAAGTGGATCGTTCAATTCTTCTATTATAGATTTATCCAGTTCTGTTTCCTTGCCATAAATTTGAAGATCAACTTCTTTGCCTGTTGTGCGCATAAGATCTCTAGCAAGAAGAGGAAGTCCGTTGAACACTTTCTCAATCGGAACCATCCGCGTTTTCATGACAGCCATCTGAAGTTCCGTTGTCACAAAATCAATTTGACTGCTGACATCAGCAATACTCTTTGACATTTCAATCCGCTCATATTTTTCTAACAGGGATTGAGTAGCCTGCGAAAGACGATTGCGGGCAAGTACAAGCTCACC
Organism: Bacteroidota bacterium; assembly: GCA_050015675.1. Taxonomy (GTDB): domain Bacteria; phylum Bacteroidota; class Ignavibacteria; order UBA10030; family UBA10030; genus Fen-1298. Next base: position 12,726 of record JBEKAY010000058.1, read on the forward strand.
AACAAGATTCATCAAATCGTCAAGCCGTTCAATATCAACACGGATTGTCGTATCGGCTGCGCGTTGCTGCATGACATCAAATGTTTTAGGTGCGTAGAGGGCTTGCTCCTTTTTTACCTGCGCGAAATCTTCAACTTGAGCTATAACAGGTTGTTGCTTCATAGCTCCCTGCAATTTTTCAAGAATACCGTTCAGTTCAATAGGCTGTAGATCGCGGCTCTCGATTCGCTGTAGGAGGGCGCTTGCTGCATTATGTGCTTCGATAAGTACATCTATGATTTTGCCATCGGCAATTAACTCCCCTTTTCGGAGTTTGTTCAATAAGTCTTCACTAATATGGGTCAACTCTGTCATCTGGTTAAAACCGAGAAATGACGAAGTGCCTTTGAGTGTGTGTACTCCTCGAAAGATATTATTTAATAAATCCGCATTGACAGGATTTTTTTCCAGTGCGATCAGATCCTGACTGAGATGATCAAGAATTTCTTTAGATTCGACAAGATAGCTTTCAAAGATCTCCCGCATATCCTCATCAAAACCGGCAATATCTTGTTTATCATCCATTTAATAATGTTCCATCTTTTTAATACTCTCACAAAAAAAACACATTCACTTACATTGCTTCTTTTTCCTGCCACGCCGTTACGACCTCATCAATCTTTGATTGATGTTCAGGTGTTTTCATATACGAGGCATTGACGTCAAATGCTTTAGGCCCATCTTTCTCCTCTTCAACTTGACGCCGCGCATTGTCGGTTTTCTGTTTAGCTGTCTCGAAATAGTTCAATTCGTTTAATAATTCTTTGCGGACAGATTCTATGAGATGATTTGCTGCTCCAATTTTTTGCGCCGTTATATCCTGCACCTGTAAAGCAACAGTTATATTGCTCGTGTTTTCTTTCAATTCAGACAAGGTCTGTTTGATACCTGTGAGCATCAACAGTTGCTTTTCAGAAATTCCGACTTGATCGAATTCTTTCATTCCATTTTCTAATATGTGAATTTTTGTTCCCATCAGATCGAGAACGTCAAGAATTTCCACCGTAGCAAGTTCTGTTGCTTGCGTTACCGTACTCAACTGAACTGACGCATTGGGAATCTTGCTCGAGCTTTCCTCAATTGCATTCTTAATACGATCAAGCAATGTGATGACCTTCTGTAGCGCAGTGATTACGCTTTCTGATGTCGCTTCAACATTTTCGCTTGTCTTTTCGTGTGCCATACTTTCACCTTTTTTATGTTCGTGAATATTCAATTCCGTTTTAATTCAGATTTTTATATTTCAGCTTCTATAATTGTCCCGCACGCGCTTTACTGAGTAAGGACTCAACCATTTTTTTCCTTTCCGCTTCGCCCACATTCGCCTGATCGAATTGAACCGACATAGTGGGCAACGGTGGCAGAGTCTCTGCTGTATCCGCACTGAAAAATCCGGTTGTGAGCTTTCGAAGTCCTTCGGCAACTGCCTGGATCGTTCCCATAACGGCACCAATATGCTGTTGCGTGATATCCTGCACTTGAAGTGCCATCATTATTTCAGTGCAATCATTTTGAAGATCCTTCAACAATCGTTCAAGGTTGCTTGTTGGACCGCTCATTCTCAAGCTTTGCAGATGAACGTCCCATGCTTCTGCAAGCTTCACAATATCTTCATCCCAGCCTGATTTATCTACGAGTGCTTTTACGATTGCTGCCATTTTTTTTGTCGCCGCGCCTAGGTCCGAAGATATCATACCTGAGGCAACCGATCCGATTACTTCGTCAAGAGTTGCCACCATTCTGTCTAATGTGTTCAAGATGTCGGTCGATGCCTGTTCAGTCGCTTGTGTAACCCGTCCGAGTTGATCTGCAGCCTTGGGAATATTAACCATCGACACCTCTACAACCGCTCTGAGATCTTCAATGGCAGGGCTAATTTCTCTGACAAAAGAAGCTATCTCATCTAGAACCGGAACGGTGCGCTGACCATACTCGCAGAACACCTTCAATTCGGCGGCTTTTTTTAAGATGCCATCAAGTTCCTGTTGGTTCATAACCCTATCCTCTCCAGAACAAATTGTATTGAGATTGATCTATATATTTGTTCTACACTGTATTGATTTGAACAGTTTTGAGAATACCCTCAATTTTTTCTTTCAGTTCCTGCGGCGTAAATGGCTTTACAATATAGCTGTTCACTTTTGCCTGGAGTGCTTCGATGACGTCATGCTCTGTGCCGCGAGTGGTGATCATGAGAATCGGTAAAGATGAGTATATCGGATTCGCACGGACTTGTTTAATAAAATCCAAGCCGTTCATTTCCGGCATATTCCAGTCTGTGATAATGAAATCCACATTGACATTAGTCAACTTTTCGAGGGCATCTTTTCCGTTTGCAGCCTCAATACTATCTGGAAAACCTACGGTTTTCAACGCATTCGTTATAATGCGTCGTATTGTTATCGAGTCGTCCACAATGAGGATTTTCATTGATGTCATGATATTATCCTTTGTTTGGTGTTATTGTTAAGTTTTATTTTTTTCTTTGTAGACCATTCACTGTATCTCTGCAGCAAGGTGCTATTTTGCTATCGTAAAAGATATCAGTAAAGGAACGATTTGCTAATAGGAAATTTCCTATACTCATCCCGTATGCTGAATTGTTTTACTGACAAACCGAAAAACTTCGCGTTGTATAGCTTCAGTGCTCAGCGGTTTTTCAAGGAACGCGAGCGCTCCCAGTTCTAACGCATGGTCTTTGTTTTTCAAATCTGTCATTGAAGAAAGGACGATTATTGGGATGTCACAATATTCCGAAGTTTCTCGAAGCGTACGGATAAATTCAAATCCATCCATATCGGGCATATTGAGATCTGTGATGATAAGATCGAACTTTTCTGCAGGCATTAGTTCCAATGCCTCAACACCATCCGCCGCAGTGACCACCCGGAATCCTTTTATATTCAACGATGCGGCAACAAACTTCCTCACCGTCGTTGAATCATCAACAACCAAAACTACCTTGTCCATACTTTCATTACTCCTTTTTATATACGGTCGTCTTGGGAAAACTCACCAATTTAAATGCATTCGAAATTCTGTGCAGCATTTCCGAAGAACCAATAAAGAGATATCCACCTCGATTGAGACTGTCATAAAGATCTCCGACAACTTGTATTTTTGCTTTGGGGTCAAAATAGATAAGAACATTCGAGCAAAAAATGAAATCGAAATGCGTCATTTGTCGCATTGTTTGGTGGTCAATCAAATTATTATATTCGAATCGCACGAGTTCTTTTACTTCTGTTCGCAGCCGGTAGAGCCCGTTGTAATTATCAAAATATTTTTTCACATATGACTCTGGTAAAGAACGGATCGCATAGTGACTATATTCTGCAGCACGTGCCATGTCGATTACTGCAGTGTTAATATCCGTGCCTATGATTTCGATCTGCAGGTCGGGATATCGAGGTTTGAGATATTCTAAATATAACATCGCCACTGTATAAGGTTCTTCACCGGAAGAGCATGCTGCGCTCCATATTCTGAGAATTCGTTTGCCAAACGTTTTCTTGGCATCAATGATTTCCCCCGCAAGCTTTTGTTGAAACGCACTCATATGGGCTTCGTTCCGAAAGAAAGAGGTCTCATTGATCGTCACTGTGTTGCACAGGAACTCGAACTCACTTTCTCTCTGTTGACCATATTTCAACAATTGAAGATAATCTTCAAAATGGTGGACATTGAGTATTTGCAGGCGTTTCGCAAGTCTTCCTTCGATCAGATACTTCTTTTTTTCTGGGAAATAAATACCTGTTCTTGAATAAATAAAATCCCTTAGCCGCGTGAAGGTTTCGTCTGAAAGCTTTGGAGCGGAAGAAATCTCAGTTCGGATTCTATCGGGGACTTGTTCAAACACAATCATCGACTCCTTTATCAAGCGGTTCATTTCCAGTGATTGATGTACCAATTTCCACCGGAAGTCCAGCGGCTCGCAACGCCGAAATAGCTGCTTCTCGCACCATTTCATTCTCATCATCTACAAAGCGAGCGATGCAATCGAGAGCGAGTTTTGTCGGCATCGTACCAAGTTGGTCTATTATATGAACTCGAGACCACGGGTCCATCTCAACGAGAGCGTTGTTTAAAAAGGTGACAGCACAATCGCAATCGAGTCGAAAAAGCGTATCCACAATGATTTCTTGATCTTCCGGGCTGGCATCCTGCCATGCCTTTATGGTCACAGCAAATGACCGTTTTAATTCGGTGTAGTTTATTGGGTAAGCAAAAAGACTTTTATATGAGTGAACAAATTCGGTAGCAAGTTTTCCAAGCAACATTATCATTTGAATCTTTCCTCTTGACGCCCCTTCTTCGAGACACTCGACGGCAATTTGAAAAGCCAGCGGCCTGGCAGACATTTGAACTATCACGACAAAATCCATCTCTTCAGAAATACCAAGAGAAAGAAGAAGAGCTCGTGTTACATTTCGGTCTTTGAATTGGACCAATCCCTTTGCTGCGCTCAGTTGAATATGCTGATTATCACTGTGTAGCGCGTGCAACAAATCATCTTGTACTTTATCCTCGAATTGAAATTCTAAATTACACCGTTCTATTATCTGCACCACTTCATGCAGCAATACATCCCGAAGGTGTTCCTTGATATTTTCA
>JBEKAY010000059.1:0-17292 GCA_050015675.1 Bacteroidota bacterium
ATATGTTGCGGGCCTCGTCGTATTCGGCACGTGTGAATTCAGGTATGGGCAATTGTTAACCTCTGGAGAAATAAATTATAAAATATTCATTTGAATAATATCAACGGCACCGCCTAACGGATCGGCGCTAAGCTGCGGCGTTGATAAATTTCAAATTGCTGAAAACGAAACAAGTTCATGAAACCAACTTTCAATTAGACACTAAGCCTCTGCTCGCCATGAATTTTGCAGTGAGCTCATTCCGTCAGCTTGAGCGCCTGGTTAGGTTGCACCCACTTTTCTTTTTCCTCGTGGATGTTTTTTATCGAATTTAGAAACCACAACGTCTTCGATCATCTCCTCTATCGCAATTCTTTGACGATTGGATTTCACTTTTCTCCAAAGCAAAATAAGTTTACCTGCATTTCTATAAAAGAATATGTCCCAAGCTCCGAGATGATCTCCGTCTTGAGTTATATAGGCTTCCTTATAATGACTATATACGCGGGTATAAATATTTTTAGCCTTACCAAAATATAATAATTTCTTCCGCATATTGAGATACGCATATACTCCACCATATTGGAGTTGTTTCTTGATATGATTGCGAAATTCTGCGATGTCTTTATTGTCTGGTTTCTTTCTATAATGAGTAATCTGAATGCTCTCCCAGCTGTGATTGTCAGGTTCCAATGGAAGAAATCGATTCTTAAACAAAAAAGATTCAAAAGGTTTGCGAAGATTAGAATCCATTATTAGTTTCATATTAATAGCCCCATCCATTTTCATGATACAAGAATTTGATTTCTGTAGAATTTAATGCTCGACTATAAAAACGAATATCATCTATTTTACCACATACATCAAAATAATTGCGCATTGCAGAATTTGAATAATTTACTCCAATCCATAAATGAGATGCTTGATTGGTATACAATTGTTCTATGCAATTGATTGAGCTATAAAATATTCCATTAATAAATAAAGACAGTTTTTGCCGATTATATGTCATTACTATATGATACCAATTCCCTAGTTGTAAACTATTGCTCCAAGCTTCTGTGTGTCCACTAGCAGAGTTTATTTGAGCAACAACAAAAAGACCATTTTGTCCATTTTGTGAATTGTAAGTTTGTACTTGTAAAGCATAAATGTTTTGATTTGATGTGGCTACAATAAAGCAATTTGATAGCGCAGGCCAAGAAGCAAAATATACCCAAGTAGATAATGTTAAACTATCTTTAAAATTATCAATTAAAGATTGATTATAGGGCAAGTCAATATAACCAGAACCAGCAAACTGATAAGCACTATTTGAACTGTTAAATCTATCAGTTGTTAGTGTTGCACCATGATTTATACCATTGTTTCCATTTCCACTTGTATCATTTGTATTACCACCAAATTGATAACAAGCAACTAATCCATTTTGGGGAATACAAGTTGGTGTAGAAACATCAAAACTTACATAAGTTATACTGTCATTTAATGTTACATTTTTTGATTTTGTAACTATCAATAATTTGTTTGTTGCATAAACATTGACAGTAACTGTATAACTACCTTGCTTAAAATTATTCCATATTCCCGTTGCTGAACTAAGTGCAATTGTAAGTTTTCCAGTAGTATCACAAGCAGAATTTTTAACAGTTATGCAAACACTATCTACAGCTAGTGAATAGTAGAGATTTAGTCTTGATGCTAATATTGAAAGTGGTGCGGAATAACTGATTGAATATTTTTGTTCAACTGGTTGAATGATTGGAGTTTCTGGATTTTTCCCTGAGTCAACTGGATTGTTACTTTGTTTGCAGGAATAAAGTCCTATAGTCAAAAGAATCATTAGAGCCATTGTTAATTTTTTCATTTTTTATCCTTTCAATAGGTCGCGGGTGCAACCTAACGGACCGGCGCTAAGCTGCGGCACTGATAATTTTCAATATACACAAAACGAAACGAGTTCATACTGATAACTAAATTAATAAGTATCAAAGTTATAGGTACTAAAAACTTAATATTAAAAACGTCAACCCACCATTAGCCATGAATTTTGCACCCAGCTCATTCCGTCAGCTTGAGCGCCTGGTTAGGTTGCACCATAAATAATTTATTTGTCTTTTGTTAGCTGCTTAGAACTTGAATAACCACCAAACCAACAACCCGATTTTTGTTTTGCTTATAAAAATATAAATCTTAGAAACCGATTGACTTGCAAACCTGCACTACCATCGTTTGTAGAATGCGATAAACTTTTTTGAAAATCAAATGCGAATAGAAAATATGCCTTCAGATAACCACCGCTAAAACAGCAAAACAAAAAATACCGAGCCAGTTAAAATATCAGTGCAACCTAACGGATGGCAGCTAAGCTGCCGCGTGACCAATTTGAATATTGCACAAAACGAACTGAGTTTCAAGACGAATATTTTCTTTCAACACAAAACCTCTACACGCAATGTTAATTTGCACCCAGCTCATACGGTCAGCTTGAGCTGCTGGTTAGGTTGCACCATAAATAATTTATTTTTCTTTTGTTAGCTGCTTAAAACTTGAGTAACCACCAAACCAACCACCCGATTTTTGTTTTGCTTTCATAAACTTGTAGAAACCGACTGACTTGTAAATCTGCACTACCATTACTGATAGAACTCGACTGACTATTAAATCTGATTAATGCAAATAGAAAACACAACTTCAAACAGCCACCACTAAAACAGCAAAACAAAAAGGCAACACGAAAATTAATAGCACAGTGCAACCTAACGGATGGGCGCTAAGCTGCGGCACTGCATATTTGCAACATGCACCCAACGAAACAAGTTTTTGCTGATAACCAAATTAAATATTCCCCAACCAACGAGGTACTGAAAAGTTAATTATAAAAACTTAAACCCACCATCAGCCATGCAATTTGCAGTGAGCTCATTCCGTCAGCTTGAGCGCCTGGTTAGGTTGCGTTTTGCCGATTTATTTTTTGTTGAAAATATTTTTGTGAGCAAACGCTAAAATGCGAACAACGACCAACTTCTTTTGTTGGTGGTTGTGAGCCACTAAGCCTGTGTGCAAAGTGGGTGAGACCGCCAATCCAAGAAATATAAATAATGGCGGGCGAACCGACGTGCACACGTTTTTAATTTAGCTGCGTTTGCAAACTATAGACGATAATTTTATTTGACGACCGTTAATTGCAGTTGCCCTACCTGAGCAATATAAGTTTCTTAGTTTCGGTGAATAGGCCAGCTTGAAGCCGGTAGAAATAGATACCGCTTGCCAGACTGGTTCCGACAAATGCAACTTCATAGTTGCCGGAAAGATATTCTGAGTTGACAAGCACGGCAACTTCCTTGCCTAACAGATCATAGACTTTCAATGAAACGAAACTTTTCTTTGCGATAGCAAAACCAATTTTTGTTGATGGATTGAACGGGTTCGGATAATTCTGACCCAGTGAGTACGATATTGGTAATTCGGAACTAGCCTGCTCAACCGATGTAGCTGAAACAGTAATCAAGTATCCTGGTGCACTCGCCGGATAATTACCACCGTTGTCCACCGCAAATGTGTAAAAATAGCCACTGGTTATAACTCTAACTGTATAAGAATACGAATCGCTCGTCGGATCTTGAACCTGCGTTGGGCTGTAACTCCAGTTTGCGTCACCAGGCTTTTTGTACCCAATGTAGTGAATGCCTGATTCATCTGTGGCGCGAACGGTTACGTCAACGTAACCGCTCCCCGTTGCTTGCGTGACTTGATACGTCGGTACTTTGATAACTGAAGCACTTGTCATCTTTGTGTCTGGAAGAATATAGCCAAAATCTAATATTACTTGCGGGCCTGTCGGACCTGGGGGAGCGCCCCGTTGTGCCCAAGGAGATGCTTCACTTTCCGGATTCCGTGTAATGTCGGGCCGATCATTGTGATAATCGGGATATTTAGCAATGCTCCAAGTAGTATCTGCATATAATTGATTTCGCCACACACGGAAACCATTTTTCTCATAGCAATACTCAACAAATCCATCACAACGAATATCCATAATATCAGCTACAGTGCCGTCAAACGTAGTGCCATAATAATCTAAACAAGCTGGTATAAGAGGTGGATAGGCAATCGCAGCATTCACAAGATCGATAGCTAAGCTCACTACACTCTTGCGGTCGGTGAAACTCATCGTCCTATTATTAAGTGTATAAGCACCGTAATAATTAGAAGCATCACCTTTGTAATTGGTAAATTCGGTGTCGTAGCTAACCTCGTGAGTTGTTGTTCCTGATCCCAGAGCTTCCCTTACTTGTTCATTATGAAAGTTGTCAAGTCCGGAGAAAATTGCAGTGTGGTTGTAATTGTAGCCCAAGAATCCGGCGAGTCCGTCCAACACTCGATAGACTGGATCGCCATACTCCTGTGCAGAAGTGTTTCCCCGATCTTGGGCAGCAACAATTTGTACTCCCGCGCCAAGGGAAAATAAAGATAGTAAACCTAAGTGTAAAAAATGATTTGTCAAGCTTTTCATTTCCCGTCCCCTTTCTGCAAAGCCGGAGTTGGGGCGGCAGTACCAGAAGATGGTGTCACAAGTGTAGCCGACAAACGTCCCCGTATTTTTTCTTGGTATTCACTAAGTTGAGTTTGATCTTTGATTAGCTCCAGAATGGTAATTAATTCTTGTTTCTCTTTGTCGAAATCTTGTGTGCTGGCTTCTTCCAAGAGGCGCTTCAACGCAACTTTGCGTGCCGCTAGTGGTGCAGAAGTAAGAAGTCCCTGGAGGATTGGAATGTAACGCTCATGTTGTCCTTCGCGCCACAGGTAGCGCGTTGCCCGAATGCCCTCTATTAACTTTTCGTCTTGTATGTTCTTGAGAACATTAAGAATCACATCTTCCATGTTGACGAGCGCAGCGCCACAAGCTTCGGATTCTGGAAACCGTTCAATATTCTGAACGAGTGCAACCATGCTCACGCGGTTGTTGATTTGTCCTAGGGTAAAAGCGGCAGTTCCGAACACACGAGAATTGGTTGTCTTATGAAGCACGTCTGCAAGCACAGGAACCGCACGATCGCTATCAATGCGCATTAACGAAAGACAAGCCGGTCGAGCAATTTCTGGCACATTGACGTTTCCGGTCAAAACTCCTTTCAAGATTGGAACAGCTTCAGATATCCTCAGGATACCCAATGTGTTGATCGCTTGAGATCGCATGTGTGAGCTTCGCCGTGAATCCGTTGCGGCACTCAGAAAAAAACCCGCCTCTTTCTTGGCTTCAGCTCGGCTCAATTGGCCCAATTCTTCCATCGTAAGCGTTAGATTTCCCATCGTGCGAATTGCTTGGGTAGATAATTCTTCCTCGTTTGTTGTATCTTTTGCGATTGTAGTTACTTCATCAAGCAGTTGCCGCATATCGTTTGGACCAAGTTTTCGTCGATTTGCATGAAGTAGTTCCATCGATAGAGAACGCGAATCTCGCGTTTCCGTTTTGTCAGCAATTATTGCTATCCCACGTACAAACGAGGAATCGCTCCAACTCTCATGCATCAATACTTGCGCACGAGGCGATAGTGCTGGACTGGTGGACACCGTCTTTTGCTTAGCCTTGATATCTTGGGCAAATGTTGTAGCCCCTAGTAAAAGAAAGATTAACCCTACGGTGCAAACAAAAAAGACAACGATGCTGCGCCATCTTGCATCATCCACGACTTTTATAGTTTCTTTTGACATGGTATTACTTCTCCTTTTTATTTGCCTAAGGGCAACTGCAACTATCAATATTTAAAACGCAACCTAACGGACCGGCGCTAAGCTGCGGCGCTGATATGCCGCAAGTTGCTGAAAACGAAACAAGTTTGTACTGATAACCAAATTGATAAGTATCAAAGTAATAGGTACTAAAAACTGAATAACAAAAACTAAAACCCACCACGCGCAATGTAATTTGCTCCCACGCTCATTCCGTCAGCTTGAGCGCCTGGTTAGGCAAACCACTTATTATTTACTAAGTGAATCACGGCTAGAGGTTCGTTCCTTTAGAACTGTGATCGCTTCTGTTCGTTTCATTTCAATTGCATTATCAAGTGGAGTATGACCCCAGCGATTTATTGCGTTCGGGTTAGCCCCTATGTCTAATAAATGCTGAATAATTTTCGTCTTGCCTTCTACAGCCGCAGCATGAAGTGCTGTGCTACTATCATAATTTATTGAGTTAACATCAATGCCTCTTTGTCTAAAAGCTTCAAGTGTTTTAAAATCGCCATGAGCTGCGGCATGGATAAATAATTCAGTTGCATGTTCATTGGAGAACTTGTCGATGAATAAACGTTGCCATAATTCATAAGGAATTGATAGCGCAATCAATGGAAGGGAAACTATAATAATACTAAGCCATCTTTTAAAAGAAACATGTTGTCGTTTTATTAGATCGCGAATTGTCATACCTAAAACGACAAGGATCCAAATAAGCAGTACTGGTGGAAATATATATAGAATGAAAAAGCCTGCATGCACAAGATAGGATCCTATCATTTGCGGGCCTGATTCCCAACTCAAAAATGTTTGTTCCCAAACCAGTCTAACTGCAAGTACTGTAGTTAACAGGAATATCGGTAAGCCAAGCATAGCAATTCCAATTGGCATACCTGCAAATTCTTTTCTTTGACGAAAATTCATAATTAATATTCCAAACTGTTTTTCAGTGGTTTGCCTAACGGATGGCGGCTAAGCTGCCGCACTGATAACTTTCAAAATATACAAAACGAAACAAGTTCATGCTGAATATTTTATTATTAAGAACTGAAACCTCTGCTCGCCATGCTTAACGTACCACGCTCATTCGGTCAGCTTGAGCCGCTGGTTATGCCGCAACCCCAAATGTTTTTACGCAGCTAAATTCAACAACGAATGCAAGCAACCTTCCCGTTTTACAGGGATGGTTGCAAACCCCATTGTGTGCAAAGTGAGTGAGCGTAACGAACTGACTTGCACACAATTTATCATCGCATTAAAATAAGTTTCTTTGTCTGAGTAAATTCCTTTGTTTGAATGCGGTAAAAATAAACACCGCTGGGCAGCATGCTTGCATCGAAGGTTACGTTATATGTGCCCGCCGGCTTTTCCTGATTCATAAGGATTGCCACTTCTCTTCCAATGAGATCAAATACTTTGAGCGACACAAATGATTTTGTCGGCGAACTAAATGAAATATTGGTTGAAGGATTAAACGGGTTCGGATAGTTTTGAAATAAAACGAATCCTTCTGGAAATATTTTGCTTGCTATTTCTTTAACCGAAACTACACCCCCTTCTTTATAAATTGCTAAGCCGTCACTATATGTCCCAATCCATTTATTCCCTGAACCGTCTATTGCTATTGACATAACAGTGTTATCAGACAAGCCTGAATTTGAAGAAGTATAAACCGTCCAGGTTGTGCCGTCAAATTTGGCAAGTCCATAATAAGTCCCAATCCACTTATTCCCTGAACCGTCTATCGCTATTGACAAGACAATATTATTATGCAAACCTGAATTTGAAGAAGTATAAACCGTCCAGGTTGTACCGCCAAATTTGGCAAGTCCGCCACCATCAGTCCCTATCCACTTATTCCCTGAACCGTCTATCGCTATTGACCTAACATCGTTTTGAGGCAAGAATGAATTTAAAGTAGTATAAACCGTCCAAGTTATGCCGTCAAATTTTGCAAGTCCACCATTAGTCCCAACCCACATATTCCCTGAGCCGTCTGTCGCTATTGACATAACAGTGTTATCAGGCAAGACTGAATTTGAAGTAGTATAAACCGTCCAAGTTATGCCGTCAAATTTTGCAAGTCCACCATTAGTCCCAACCCACTTATTCCCTGAGTCGTCTATCGCCACTGAATTGACAATGTTAGAAGGTAAGCCCGAATTTGAAGAAGTATAAACCGTCCAGGTTGTGCCGTCATATTTAGCAAGTCCACTATAAGTTCCAATCCACTTATTCCCTGAACCGTCTATCGCTATTGAATAGACAGTACCATATGGCAATCCTGAATTTGAAGAAGTATAAACCGTCCAGGTTGTGCCGTCATATTTGGCAAGTCCACCATTAGTCCCAATCCACTTATTCCCTGAAGCGTCTATAATTATTGACCTAACATAGTTATTAGGTAAGCCCGAATTTGAAGAAGCATAAATCGTCCAGTTTGTACCATCATATTTAGCAACTCCACCACTATAAGTCCCAATCCATTTATTTCCTGAACCGTCTATCGTTATTGACATAACAGTATTATTAGGCAAGCCCGAATTTGAAGAGGTATAATCCGTCCATGTTGTGCCATCATATTTAGCAAGTTCACCATATCCAGTCCCAATCCACTGATTCCCTGAACCGTCTATCGCTATTGACGTAATTTGGTTAGAATGCAATCCTGAATTTGAAGTATTATAAACCGTCCAGTTTATACCGTCAAATTTGACAAGTCCGCGATCATAAGTACCAATCCACTTATTCCCTAAACCGTCTATCGCTATTGAAGTGACATTGTTAGAAGGTAAGCCCGAATTTGAAGTAAAATAATTCGTCCAAGTCGTGCCATATTTTGTAAGTCCACTACCGTTAGTCCCAATCCACTTATTCCCTGAAGCATCTATCACTATTGAGTTGACATAGTTTGAAGAAGTAAAAGTAGTAACCTTTGTCCAGTTTGTGCCGTCAAATTTAGCAAGTACGCCACCATCGGTCCCTATCCACTTATTCCCTAAACCGTCTATCGCTATTGAATAGACAGTGCCATAAGGCAATACTGAATTTGAAGAATAAACCGTCCAGTTTGTACCATCAAATTTAGCAAGTACGCCACCATCAGTCCCTATCCACTTATTCCCTGAAGCATCTATCGCCATTGACTTGACATAGTTATTAGGCAAGCCCGAATTACCTCTGTTAAAAAAAGTTTTCTCTCCTGTTGTTTTATTAAGTTTAACCAAACCTCCTTCTGTTCCCACCCAAACATTATCTCCTTCAATAGCGATAGAAGTAACGCCTTGTCCATAAGTATAATTTATCCACTCAGGGTTTTGCGCATAAATAACAGAAATAGAAATTATACAATAAGAGAGCAATAAAAATGTTTTCACATTGTCTTTCCTTATAATTAAATTGGTTAAAGGTAATTGCAACATATCATCTCGTTACCAACTTTACTCCCTGCTTGATGTAGGACGCGCTGTCAGCGTCTTGCAACCATCACCATTTTATAAATGTATCATCAAAATTTTTAGTTCTTTTCATTTCATGCAGAATAATACTATCCCGTTCTTTTGAAACAACCAAACTTTCCTTAACCCTCACTAATTTATATTTTTTATCAAACACATCAGGTTTCAATGCAATATTATCGATTCCAGTAATATCCTTAACACTAGGATATATTATAGCTTCAATTTTTCCATTGTACATTTTATTAAATATTCTATCCGCAATATGTGCACTAAACGTATAATTAATTTCCTTTCCCTTCTCAATATATTTGCTAAAATAGCTTGCTATTAAACAGTTATCTATGATAACTATGTCTTTCAAATCTTCCGGGTATTTTTGAATTCCCTTATTAAATTCATTTTTTAATTGCAAGTTTTTGGTGTTGAAATAATCAAAAACGGGATAAACAACAAGAGGAGTATTTTCTTCTCTTAATTCCCAATATGAAATTGTAACTAGATCACCTTTATCAGGATTGTTTTCGTTTAAGATTGTTGGCAATAAAAATGTAGCGTAGAGGATACTCTGCTTTTTTAAATTTGCCCTATTGTATTTTATAACAGAATCAGGCGGTGGATATTTTAAAAACTTAACTTCTGTAATTGTCAAATTGTTATTGCCAGGCAGGCTTTTATTAATTGTCAAACGTTCAAATTTTTTAACAATCTTAGTAAAAGGAAAAATCCAAAGGTTTAAATCATTTAATAGGGATATATGAATTATTTCCTCGTTGGGAGAGGAACTAATGTCAAGTTTCTCAATCTGCTGTTGAAGCTTTCTAAAATCATTAAGATAATCTAAATCCATGTTTGGTCTTTGTCAGTAAAGAAATGTCGCTAATCCAAATATTCTGCTTACTTGCTGTTGCGGCATAACGGATCGGCGCTAAGCTGCGGCGCTGAATATTTTCAAGTTGCTGAAAACGAAAAGAGTTCATATTGATAGCCCCCAAAATATACTAAACCATTATAAGCCATGCTTAACGTACTAGCCCGCCGACAATTCCTTTTTAGTAAAGCCGGCGGGCGACGCCCATTCCGTCAGCTTGAGCGCCTGGTTAGGCAACCGGATACGAATACTTTTTATCAACTTTTTTGTTCAGTGACTTTTTAACCTTCTTTAAAGCAGATAATATTTGAGTATTTCTTGACTTTATACCTTTGCGACTAGTTTTAGAAATACCAAATTCCTTTTCCAGTTTCTCTCGGAGCGCCAATTCTTTCTTAAAATCTTTATTAAATTTTTTCAAATCAGATTTTAGTGAGAATTCTTTAATTGGTTCAACGTTACCTTGTATAAATTCCTTTAACGCTGATTTCTTAGTATGGTGAATACTTCTTGACATATTACTCCTTCCGGTTGCCTAACGGACCGGCGCTAAGCTGCGACGCTGATAATTTTCAAGTCGCTGAAAACGAAACAAGTTCATGCTGATAACCATATTGATAAATACCTTAGTTATAGGTGCTATGAACTGAATAACAAAAACGAAAAACCACCACCAGCATTGCTTAACGTACTCGGCTGGCAACCGTCAGCTTGAGCGCCTGGTTAGCTGGCAACATTATGTTTTAACCCTAAGACTTGATTATTCATCTGCTGCTAAAATTATTATGGGCGTTCCGATCTTAACATACTTTTCCATTTCAATAATATCGTCATTGTCCATGCGGATGCATCCACTCGTATCAAGATGTCCAATGGAAGGTTTATCACAGTTTCCATGAATATCATATGTATGAGCGAGCGGCAACGGTATGCCATTCATAATCGGAATCTTACCCTCTGTTAAATTTTTATTGTAATTCTTTATATCATTACTGTCCGGGTAACTAATGTGATAATCGCGAGGACCGAAAGCATTGTCTCCTTGATCTATTTCAGGATGATTGAACTTGCTATGCCCTTCCTTGGCACGGAAATACATTTTGTTCAAATCCGCAAGCACCCGGTATGATCTCGTCGTGGTATCCGCATCCTTACTAAACATTGCAGAAATTCTGTATTCACCTTCTGGTGTCCTATTATCATCTCCGTACAGCGGTTCTTTTTTGTCAGGATTCCTGCCGTATGCAATCGGATATGTAACAACAACTTGATTATTTCTATTGATGATCTCTAATGTGAAGTTACTCTTTCTCACCAATATGAGATACTCTCCAGTGAACTTCGTAAAACTATTCTCAATCCTTCTTTTTAAATCTTGTTTGTGGGATCTGTGATCTGAATTTATATTAGCAAGTGAATCGCCGCTAGATGCAAAAGCAATAGAACACATTACCATTGTCAAAAGAAATAATGTTCTTACACAAAAAAGCTTATTCATAAAGTAGATCCTTTTATTTTTTCATTGTAGATGGACTCTAACAAGCCATCTTTTGGCTTATCGCCATTAAGTCTCCAAAACATTATTCCGCCTAAATGATTGCGAATTGCATATTCTGTTTTCAATCTTACGGATTCACAATCATCAAAAGTTAAAAAGGTTCTTCGTTTATTACTGTACAAATATGGAGCCTGCGCGGTAGAATCCCAATGGTATGTATAATCATTGCTACGAAGATATTTTTCTTCTAATATGTAGTACGGCATATACGATTTTGTTTTTCCCGGCCTGTATAAGCCATTATTTATCGAGTCAACATTATCATATGCTATTGCAAAAAAAGCCGCTCCAATAACAATTTTATTAGAAGGAACATTTATTGAATCCAGATAATAAAATGCCATATTTATAGATTCAGTCTGATAAGGAGAAGAATATAACGAAGCCTGATGACCTGTATAATTCGGTTCATTAGTTGGCACATCATAGGTCATCAAATTGATAAAATCCACAAGAGGAACAATTTCCTTCCAATCAACAGACAATTCAAGGTATTTTGCATATGAGTTTGCATCGAAACAGATTTCATTGTTTTTGGGAAGAGTTTCGCGCAATTCCTTGATTAATAATGTAAAGTTTTCTTTATCGCTTTTTTCCGCTTTATGATTTTTGTATCCTCCAATGACTGGACTTTCCCAATCTACATCTAAACCGTCTGCGCCGTATTGAAGAATCATTTCGCGAACGCTTTCAGCAAATTCTTTCCTGTTCGCCTGAATCGAAAATACATCTGAACAAGTTTCACAACCGCCCCAGCCTCCAAATGATATTATTACTTTTAGTTTCGGATGTTCTTTCTTTAAGGAAATAAGTCGTTCAAGTATCTTTTTGTCATTGGCATTATCAAGAACAATTCTATTATTCTGCAAATGTGCAAATGAAAATATAATATGAGTAAGTTTTTCAAAATCGTATTTATCAATGTCCTTTTCACTACCATTAAAAAATGCTACCACTCGAAATGATGAGTCGGTTTGCGTTATTTCCAATGCCCTAAGCACAGAAAGCCAACCTATAAAAAACATTGTCAGAATAATTATTCTTCTAAGTATCATCGTATGTATTTCCTCATAATTATTAAAATCGTGCTACGTCTTTACAATGTTGCCAGCTAACGGTTCGGCGCTAAGCTGCGGCGCTGATAACTTTCAAAATGTACCCTATGAAGTGAGTTCATGCTGAAAAAGAAATTATTAAGACTAATACCTATGCACGCCATGTTTAACGTACTCAGCTGGCAACCGTCAGCTTGAGCGCCTGGTTAGGCGGCGCGGGCGGTGCAAACAAAACGTTACTTTACGTATTTTTAACCAACATGAAGCAATAATTTAAAACGAAACCCTCTTAACAAACTTTTTGCCGGTGCACCGACCGCGCCGCCTAACGGACTGGCGCTAAGCTGCGGCGTGACCATTTTTCAACGTGCACTCAGCGAAGTGAGTTCACGCCGAAAAAGAAATTATTAAGACTAAAACCTTTGCTCGCCATGTTTAACGTACTCAGCTGGCAACCGTCAGCTTGAGTGCCTGGTTAGGTTGCGTTTTGCCGATTTATCTCTGTCAAAGGTCATGATGTTTCAATTTATAATATCGTTTATCAACTGATTAAAGCCACTTTCCAAATCTTCTGTGCAATCGGCATACTTGATATCGCTAATTATCGTCGGAATATCTGTATTGTCAATTTTGATTGGCATTACTTTAACAGAATTGTCTTTGAGTTTCCGCATCAATGCTGACGATAACTCCTTTTTCACCCAAGGTTTATTTACTGATGCTTTTGACAGAAAGATTATCAAGTGGGTCATTGTGTCTAATCCATCATTGATTTTCTCGACAATGCTGTCACCAACTTTAATTTCCCATTTGTCGAACCAAACATAATGCTTTGACGACTTAAGTCTATTAGCAAACTGTTCCACAATTACTTTGTCCTCAGATGAATGGCAAAGGAATACTTGAGTAGTTGATTTTAAATTATTCAATGTTAAAACTAATCGATCAGCCAATTCCTTGACTATAATATTTCCTGCTCCTTTGTCACTCATCATGTAAGTTACATAGTGTTTCCAAATATTATTTTCTAATTGATCGACTCCGATTCGTGGAGTGTCAAGATAATTTTTTGACGAGATAGCAGAAATAGCGTTTACGATTTGGTAAATTCGTTTGCTGCCCTCTTGATAGTTTTGTGTATCAATTGAAAATAATAGAAATATTGAACAATTCTCAATGTCGCCTGGGGCGTTGGCGTTTGTAACAGAGAAATACAGATCTATGTCTTTGAAGTCAATCTCTGTTGGATGCAGAGAAGAACTATTAGGCAAATCGATTGGACGAAAAGCCCCCAACTTAGAAACAGGAACAAGAAATACCCCCTCACTGTTGTCTCGTGAATACTCTATGCCATTAATGATGGTTTTAATAATTTTCATTTGTTAAGGCAAGTAAATTATGATATCATTGGTAAAATACTGTTTGATTGCGTTTTGCCGATTTATTATTTTTAACTAATTGAGTATGAGCAACTACCAACTATTTTGTTGGTGGTTGCGAGAATAATCTTTGTGTGCTAAGTGGGTGAGCCCGCCGTTACATGTTACTAAAACAGAAGGCGGGCGAACCGACGTGCACATATTCTTAACAAAGCTACATCGATAAGCATCAAAGGAGACAAATCATTTAAGGCGTGCTTCTAGTGCCCATTTGCCTAGCTCGCCTAATTTTTGTGTAACAGTCTCAAGCTGCTTCCATGCTTTTGCAATCAATTCTTGACGTTCAAGATCGATGACCTTCGAATTATTTGTTGGAACATCGATTTGCAACTCTTTTACACGATTATAGAGTTTTGCTTCGTATTCAAAATTACCAGCAGCTATTGATTTTTTTAGCGCAACTTCGACATAATCGATATCTAATTCATTGGAGACAACATCGACCACCATTACATCATCGTGTATGATGCATTTTTCTCTGCGAACAAAGCATGCACCAACATAACCATTTGCGTTGATTGTGACAATTGGTCGATCCTTTTTTCTTGAATTCTCAACTCGAATACCATTCTTAGAAGCAAAACTTTTTGAAACACAGCCCAAAGGTCTATTCTTAAATTTGGAACCAGAGTAGACAGGTATAGGACCGGGATTATAATCGCAATCCTTTCGAGTCACTCGTTTTCCTCTTCTAATTTTGAAATACTTATTATCATTTAAAGAAACAGAAATTGATGGCCCTTTAATCAAAGCAGTAAGTTTGTTCTCAACTGTAGTAAATTCCGTTACTAATTCTTGGATATCCGTTTTTATATCCGATACAAATTCAATTGTATCAATGGCTTCTTCACGTTCACCAATATCAACGAGCTCTTGATCGTCCCAAAAACTAACTATATCCCATCGGTCTGATGAAGAAAAATTAGAAGAGTCAACTATTTTGACTCTCGCGGATATTTTAGATGGAATGCGGTTACCCTTTGTCCATTGAATAAAGGCTTCAGCAATATCTTGAAGAGTATTATCAAGTGGTGTTGAAAGACGTCGAGCATCTAAAGACTCGCCAATGCTTGAAGCGATTGCACAAAAAACGTTTGGGCGTGCATCAACCTCAGTATGCCTTCTTTCTAAGACAACGATATATGTTTTTTGTGCAGTATTAAAGAAAGTGTTTCGAGGTAGGGAAATCGAGGCTAAAAGATTACATTCGGACAATATTTTTTCTTTCATCGTAATTTCTGTACGAGTAAGCATCCCCTGAGGGACTATAACGAAAGCCCTTCCTCCTGGCTTAAGCGCTCCTGAGATATATCTTATGAATAGAGACTCAAGACCAAGACCACATTTGTCATAATAGTCTCGAAGACTTAATCCGTTACGCAATCCTTCTGTATTTGCTATCTCTTCTTTATAAATTCTTGACCCTTGAGTTACATACGGAGGGTTGGTCATTATCACGCTTGCTTGACCTTGAATAGGATATTCAAGAGTGCCAAGATGCTGATTGGTGTTCAAGAGTAAAAACATTTCTGCCATGAGACGATTAAGCGAATCAACAGTAACAGCAGGATCGCGAACAAGTTCCGCGAGATGAAGTAAAGTGTTAGCTTTGGCTAGAATATGCATGACAACATCAACATCTAAGCCAACTGTTCTAATTTTTTGAATTGGAGAACCATTTTTAAAAGAAATGTTATTTTGTAATCCTCTTTGGTGAATAAGTGGTTCAAGAATGAATCCACCTGGCCCAGATGCTGGATCAAGAAGTATATCCCCGGCGCGTAATTTTTCAAGTTGAGCCATTAACATTATGGATTTTACAACATTTCTTGGTGTAAAAAATTGACCAAGCTTCTCTTGACGTCCTGATTTTTTTAAAAATGTTTCATAGAGACGGAGTTTAAATTCAGGATCAATATTGGATAGAACACCATAGTCTTGGAAGTAACCGAGTATTTCTAAAAATGTACGGTTGAATGTCTCAAGAGTAGTTGCACCTGACTGGAGAAATGCAAACCCATTAATAATGGATGTGGGAGATACAATTGTCCCAAGCCCTAACAGATTGAGTATGTCTTTATTGGTAACAGGTGTCTTATCTGGAAATATTCGTTTAATCTCAGGACGAATATTCTGAACATAATATTCGATTTGTGTCTTCCCGTGCTTGGAGCGGAACGAAGTCTCATCAATGGCAGCAAGTTCATAAAATGAATAGTTACTGGGTAATACTGACGATGGTAGATTATCGGATAGAAATTTTAGTATAAATATCTCAACAAAAGTCAAAAGGCACGGTAATGGTTCTTGTTTTGTTGCATGCCAGATAGCTTGCCAAACCTTTTCAGCCAATGGACCAGGATCTCTTACAACACCACGATCAGGATTAAGCAGGTCCTCCAAAAGTCCAGGATTAAGACTAAGCTTATCTTTGAGAAGAACAATTTTTCGTTTTGAAATAGACAAAGGAACATCAACATATAGGTATTTAGTTTCGTCGGTAATGATTGAAACCTTCGATTGTGTTAAAATACCTGAATATAATCCTTGTTCGAGAGCTTTGTTTATTTTAGCTACAGTATTTAGTTCCGTAGGCCTCTTATTTTCCTTGTTTGCAACTACTTCTAGATTACCCGTATCGCGTGAATATAAAAGTGCGTCAGGTTTTGCAAGCCTAGGATTTTGCGGGGGTTTATAATGTTTGAAGGGATAGGAAACACTCTTAGGAACATTTTTTAGTAATCCAACTAATTGTAATTCACGGATAGAAGTATTGCCTAAATTGAATAGCTCGTATTTACCAAAGGGTTCACCCTTTAGTTTTTTATCTATTAGATATCCTCTTTGTAACAATTCTTCATTCATAATTTTCTACTCTCTTTAAATAAATGCTATTTCAAAACGCAACCTAACGGACCGGCGCTAAGCTGCGGCGCTGATAAGTATCGTAATGCAACCAACGAAATGAGTTCATGCTGATAACCATATTAATCTGCACTCAATCAACGAGAGACTGAATATTTACTAATGAAAACGTAAACCCACCACACGCAATGATTAACGTACGGACGCTTATTCCGTCAGCTTGAGCGCCTCGTATGTTGAGTCTGTGACAAATATTTTCGTATCCTAATCCATTGGCAAGTCATAGGAGAGCTATGAGCGGCTAGATATCTTCCTGACAGAAGAATATCGT
>JBEKAY010000060.1:0-18539 GCA_050015675.1 Bacteroidota bacterium
TGTTGCGGGCCTCGTCGTATTCGGCACGTGTGAATTCAGGTATGGGCAATTGTTAACCTCTGGAGAAATAAATTATAAAATATTCATTTGAATAATATCAACGGCACCGCCTAACGGATGGCGGCTAAGCTGCGGCAACGTGCACCTTCAATTTTGTACTTAACGAACTGCGTTTCAAGTAGATAACTTTCAAAATGTACTAAACCTTACCGAGCAATGCTAATTGCACCCACGCTTATTCCGTCAGCTTGAGCCGCTGGTTAGGCAACAACGGATTTTTATTTTGTAGCTTGAATATCTTCAAACTCAAAAAGAAATTCTGGAGTATTAAGACAACCAGATTCTGTAAGACTAGTTTCTTCGATTCCTCTGCTTGAACTCTCAAAGAATCTGCCAGAGAACTTAACAAGTTGACTTTCAGTGAGTTGAGCTACTTGATTATATACTTTTGTTCCTTTTCTTATCAAAGCTTGGTCGGAAAATGATATGGTTGGCTGGCTAAAATAGGATACATTCATATTTTTGAAAATATTTTCAACTTTAATGCAAACCTTATCGCCACCCTGATCAGTTTGAATGCTCACAATTCTGCCTACCCAATTAACCACGCAATAATCTGATCGAGAAAGGAAATTACCTCGATCAGCATTACAAGAATTAAAAGAAGAAGATCTTTGTATATCATTTTTAGCAAGTTGGTACTGCTGAGAATATTGATAATTTAAGGAAAGAAACGACATCTGTGCAGTAGCATCAAGTGGAGGAATGCGAGAATTATCTCCTGTAGTCTCTTTTGAAAATTTCTCTATCCCTGATTTGATTGCATTGAACCCAATAACTACTAAAATGATAATTCCAATTATGCCCCAAAAACCAATCCGCTTCTTTTTCGGCTTAATCTGTTGAGCATTTGAAGATCCGTTTTTCAACGAGGAGTCGAGTATTTCCCCACAGTGCTTACATTTCTTCGCGTCGATTTGAATTTCTTCTGCGCAAAATGGACATTTTTTTGTTGACATTGAATCCTCCTTTTTTATGACCGTTGTTGCCTAACGGATCGGCGCTAAGCTGCGGCGCTGATAATTTTCAATATACACAAAACGAAACAAGTTCATGCTGATAACCAAATTGATAAGTATCAAAGTTATAGGTACTAATAACTGAATAACAAAAACGGAAACCCACCATTAGCCATGAATTTTGCACCACGCTAATTCCGTCAGCTTGAGCGCCTGGTTAGGTTGCGTTTCGATCTCGTCGTCCGACAAATTTTCATTGAAATCCTACTCCTCGTTCGCTTATGTGAAGCTGAAAATGATTCTTACCCCAATAAGAGAGAATTAACCATAATGGTTTTTCAACTGTGAAAACAACATCCAATCCTGCATCACCATTTTTTGTGGTGGCGGTAATTTGGTGAATACTTTCTTTCAATGTCAACGTGAAAGGCCAGTGCCGATGAGGCAAAGTAATTGAAGTAATGATTTTGCCCGATTTTGTTGTATCCACATGAGTATCTGAACTATTTGAAAAATCCTGATTAATGAAGTTGTTGCCATCCATCGAAACGCTGACGTTCAGAGGGTCGATGTTGCCCGCCTCAATACCAAAGTAAACGATCACAGGAAATTCTATTTGAGAAGTATCGCCCTTAACATTGAGTTGACCATGAGCAACTGATATTGAAAAGACGGTTATGAATAATATGATGGCAGCATTGAACTCACTAGTTTTCATGGAATTTCCTGCAGATAAAAGATCTAATAAAAGAAACGCAACCTAACGGAATAAATAAATTATTAAACATCCAAAACTTTACACGCAATGTAAATTGCTCCCACGCTCATTCCGTCAGCTTGAGCGCCTGGTTAGGCCGCGATTAACGATTTATTGGCTGCACAAATAGAGCCTCTAACAATAATGTCGCGTAACTCTTTTAATTGAATACGTACTATAAAATGTGGTAAACTAAACATTTGGGATCCGTTCTTACTAAAAGAAAATCCCCAACTCTTACCCTCGTGGACAACTTCACATCGAACATCATAAAGTGCATCAACAATCGTTTCAAGGGATAGATGTTCATTGTTAAATCCTACAACACCTTGTATAAGACAATTCTTATCAACTTCACTAAGAAATTTGGCAAAGAATTTTACAACATACTCCTGTGAACGGTTTCTCTTGTTATACTTATGCGCAAGCTTAGCTACATTCTCGGCACAAATAATGAGAAATAACAATTGAAGACCATCTTGTCCCTGACGAAGAACTGCCACGTCTTTTGATAAAGAAATGAGTCGTTGAGTTTGATGCATAATCAACTTTGCAGAGGTTGCACCTGATTCATTTTCGCAACATTCTACAAACCTTTGAGCTTCAGCTTCATTTGCAAAATATGGAGTATAGAACTTGATCCATTCTTCCATTGTTTTGTTCCAAAGATTAGCGGCCTAACGGACCGGCGCTAAGCTGCGGCGCTGATAATTTTCAAGTTGCTGATAACAAAACGAGTTCACGCTGTTTCTTTCATTATTGTAATGACCTTTACCCGCAATGCTTAACGTACTAGCCCGCCGACAATTGCTTTTTAGTAAAGCCGGCGGGCGACGCCCATTCCGTCAGCTTGAGCGCCTGGTTAGCTGGCGTTTGTGGAAGATGATTTCCTATTTCGTTCTCTTATGTACACATACTCATTTCCATTTTTGCGTGCAAGAGACATAATTGTATCAAGCACTTCAGATTCTCTCAAAGTTGAAACAGAGAAAAATGCAAAAGGACCAGTGTGTGGACGTAAGATGAGCCAATCTCCACGAATCTGCCACGTTGATAAGAAAGTCCATTTTACTTGAATATTAAAATTCTGTCCATTAACAGAGAACCCATCTTGATTAACAAGATAAGTTAAAGGTTTTCTTAAATATGGTGACGAACGGAACATCTTACGCATACCTGGCTCTGGAAGAAATGGTATGATACCGAGAAAGAAGAAAAATAACGCAATTGCCAAACCTAGAGAAATAGTATATTTCGATAATAATGATAGAGCTGCAACAAGTATTCCTAAAAGGCACTGTGAAATGACTGCAAGCCATTTCCTTCGTAACTTATTTCTCCAGATCGCAAGATAACTTTCTTCTGTGAATGTCATTTCGTGTGAATAGCTAAAATTATCTACCATAAGTATTGTCCATATATATTAGATCAAAATACAATCGCCAGCTAACGGACGGGTGCTAAGCTGCGGCACTGCAAATTTGCAAATTGCTGAAAACGAAATGAGTTCACCTTGATAGCCTTCAAAATATACTAAACCGTTATGTGCCATGCTTAACGTACAAGCCCGCCGACAATTGCTTTTTAGTAAAGCCGGCGGGCGACGCTCATTCCGTCAGCTTGAGCGCCTGGTTAGGGCGCAACCTGATTCATTGCTTTTTTTTATTATCAATCCCATATGGATTATCTTCAGGACCATTTCCGAAAAAGTATGGATTATCAATTAGTAGACTTGCAACCATACCAACATCCATCAACATTCCAGTGCACCCATAATTAAAGACCATTATCGACGCGGTGTCAGATCGAAATTGTTTCAACTTGGAGTTTTGAATTGGATCATTCGAAAGCGCTAATACCAGCAACCCCATTACTCGAAGATTTGGATTTTTACTTGAGAGAAGTTCGCTGGTTCGTCCTGTATCAATATTTGGAAGCATACAAAGAGATAAAGCATAGAATTTGCCTTCTGTGCCACCAATGCCAACTTTTTTACCGTCTATTGCATCGAGTCCTTGCAAAATTAAAATTGCTTCTTTATAAGATAGGTTAGAATACCTGTGACCAGAGTTCTGCTGTGTAATAGAATACGCATGAGCAAAGATGAATGTCGAAATAATTATTAAGACACATAATCTCATGTGAACTCCACGGTTGCGCCCTAACGGATCGGCGCTAAGCTGCGGCGCTGATAATTTTCAATATGCACTAAACGAAACGAGTTCATGCTGACAACCAAATTGATAAGTATCAAAGTTATAGGTACTAAAAACTAAATAATGAAAACGAAAACCCACCACCAGCAATGCTTAACGTACCCAGCTGGCAACCGTCAGCTTGAGCGCCTGGTTAGGGCGCAATTAATTTATTTAAGCAGCAACAACTTTTTGGTTTCTGAAAAAGAACCGGCCTGTAAACGATAAAAATATACACCACTCGGTAGGCTGCTCGCGTTCCATTGCCGCGAGTAACTTCCTGCCGAAAATTCTTCCGAGATAACTGATGCAATTTCTCTTCCTAAAACATCAAATATTTTCAGTGATACAAACGATTTAGATGGAAGGCTAAAGGAAATAGTTGTCGATGGATTGAACGGGTTAGGATAATTCTGGTCAAGATTGAAATGCGCTGGCACGTCGGACGAGAGCTTTTCCACTGAGGTGATCATCTCCGATAACGGTCGTCTCCAGACGCCGCCATTATAAGTGCCTGCAAAAAGATTGGTGCCGCTGGCGGCAAGAGAATAAATATCATCTTTCGGCGATCCAATATTAACCGTTGTCCAACTATCGCCTTTGTCAGTAGAAAGAAAAATTTCTTTATAGCAGCGATTGGCGGCAAATAGATTCGTGCCATTCGCAGCAAACATTAGCCCAAAACTAATAGGCAGTCCATTATTAACCGCTGTCCAGTTAGCACCATTATTTGTAGAACGAAAGACACCATCGTGAGTATTTGCAAAGATGTTCGTACCACTGACGAATAGAGAATAAATTTCTTTATTTGTCAATCCAGTATTGACTGCTGTCCAACTACCTCCATTGTCGGTAGAACGAAAAACGCCACCTTGATAATACGTACCTGCAAAGATATTTGTGCCACAGACAGCAACCGAAACATAACCTGTATCCGTCAGTCCATTATTAGCCAAAGTCCAACTAATACCGTTGTTGGTGGAATGAAGTATACCGCGATGATCAGTACCTATAAAGAGATTTGAGTCGCTGACGGCAAGCGAATAAATATAAATATCCGTCAAGCCAGTATTAACCAATGTCCAATTACCTCCATTGTTGGTGGAATGAAAGACACTGTGCAAATCGTCTCCAGCTAGGAGATTCATACCGCCTACCCCATTGGGACTAATGGCAAGAGTTTTTATATATTGACTTGTCAGTCCGACATTTACAGATGTCCAACTGCTTCCATTGTTGGTGGAAAGCAATACACCGCCATATTCAGTGCCTGCAAAAAGATTCGTGTCGCTGACAGCAAGAGCATTAACAGACACATAATCTAATCCAGTGCTAACTGCGGTCCAACTATTGCCGTTGTTTGTAGAAAGAAATGCGCCCTCATGCAGTGTTCCAGCAAAAATATTCGTATCGCTGATAACAAGAGCAGAAACGCCATCACTTACCAAGCCCGTATTGACGGCTGTCCAACTTGTGCCGTAATCGGTCGAGAGAGAAATATCATTGCCAGTTCCTGCAAAGAGATTTATGCCACCTATCCCATTTGGTGTGAAAGCAAAAGCATAGGCAGTTTCATTTTTAACCACTTTCCAGCTTGTTCCATTATTGGAAGAAAGAAAGACACTACCAGAATAAGTAGCATAAGACAAAGCAATAGTACCTGCAATAAGATTTGTGGTGCCTGTTCCATTGGGAATGATGGCAAGAGATGTAAAACCTTGCAGGCCATAATAAATACGTGTCCAGCTTGTACCGTTGTTGGTTGAAAGAAAAACGCCACCAGTATAATAGCCGTAACCATCCATGTCGATACCTTCGCCAACAGTACCTGCAAAGAGATTCGTTCCGCCTGTCTCATTAGAACTGACTGCAAGAGCAAAAACACCATTATCTGTCAAGCCGGAATCAACCGCTATCCAACTTGTCCCATTGTTTGTGGAAAGAAAGACACCACCGCCATTAGTCCCCACAAAGAGATTCGTGCCGGAGACGGTAAAAGCACGGACATCAGTGTTCGTCAAGCCACTATCGACCGCAGTCCAGCTTGTGCCGTTGTTAGTCGATAAATAAACGCCACCACCACCGGCAAAAAGATTCGTGCCGATAGCTGTAAGAGCTCGAATATTACGACCCGTTAATCCAGAATTGACAGCTGTCCAACTACTTCCATTGTTAGTGGAAAGAAAAACACCACTGCCAGCAGTTCCTGCAAAAAGGTTCGTGCCTATGACGGTGAAGCAGTTGATACCGCCACCGCAAGGTCCGTTTGTTTGCACCCATTGAGCGTTTGAGTAATTAGTAAAAATGAGAAAATTGAAAAAAATTATTAGATACTGTATTTTTTTTTCCATATTTCATTCCTTTCCTTAGATATTAAAACAATTGCGCCCTAACGGACCGGCGCTAAGCTGCGGCGCTGAAAAGGTTCAACATGCACCCAAGGAAGTGAGTTCATGCTGAAATAGAAATTATTAAGAACGAAACCTATGCTCGCCATGCTTAACGTACTCAGCTGGCAACCGTCAGCTTGAGCGCCTGGTTAGGCAGCAAACTGCCCGTTTGGAGTCCGATCGTTTTGTTTGAATAAGTTGTGAGCAAGATCGAATCCGGATTGCGTTGGAAAACGAAACCATACATGCTCAGTACTTTTGTCTATCCAAATGTAGAGGTCGATAGATTGCTTCTCTTGCTTAATTCTGCCGTCGGCAATTTTCTTCGAGACAATATTATAGTAGGAATAAACTTCGTTTGAGTAAAGCTGCCTGCCTTCGTATGCCTCTTGTAAGTCTTTGACATCAACAAGGGAATCATAATTGAGAATGATAAGCACACGAGGAGAAGGACAGTTCATTAATTGAAGATAGGACTCGTGGATTTTTGAGGCAACTCGACTTACAGCGTTGTCATCACGGAAAGACCACGGATAATGTGGCTCTCCCGGTTTGGGGATTATCCAGCCGTGTTCTTCTGATGGCAAGTCGCACGTAATATCCTTGAGTTCTGCGAAAAACACAGTCTTGTTCTCCGAACGGAAGACAAAATCTGGTGAAGAGGTGTGCTGCTCCGGAATCTTTTCAAGCCGAACACCAAAACGCTTCGACATTAGATTGATTACGTAGCGCTCTGACTTAGAGATTGGCATTTTGGATTCTTTCGTTTGCTGCCTAACGGATGGCAACTAAGCTGCGGCAACGATAACACGCAAGTTGCTGAAAACGAACCAAGTTCATGCTGAAAAGTTTATTATTAAACATCTGAACCTCTACACGCCATGCTTAACGTACCACGCTCATTCCGTCAGCTTGAGTTGCTGGTTAGGCGGCTGTTATCATTGAATTCATATTAGATAATTATTTTCTTTTTTTAATAGGTTCCAATATCATGCTAATACCGAAGTCGTCTTGATTTTTTTTGATATACTTAAATTTTATTGTGCCATTCTTACTAATATTTGAAAAAGTATAATTGTGCCAACCTTCACCTTCAACTAAAACAGATAAATTTTTTCCATCAAGAGCATAATAATGCTGAAATGCTGGCATATTATGATCTCTTCCTGTTTGACCACTAAAGCCAAGAATTATTCCTGAAGCCTTGAGTCTTCTGCACATTCTTTCTTCTTCATCATTACCATTATCGTATAAATCTTGCCTGCTAATAAACAAATATATGCTTTCTCCTCTCTTCCATTCATAAGCTCGAAGAAGTTTATGAATGTTTTGAGCATTTCCTATCGCGAATACATTAATAAAAAGTAAAATGGAAATTATTTTTTTCATGGCTTCTCCTCAGGATATTAATAGCCGGCGGATGAATTCCTCATTTTCAAAAATATTTTTCACACAGCATTTCTGATTCGAACCGAGACATGCTCAATTATCATTGCTGTGAATTCACTTAACGTCCACATATACTTTTGAAATTCACTTGGGTTGCCGCGAAAACTTGTATCTACAAGCGATCCATGAACTAGCCAATTGCGGGAGGAATAGATGATTTCTGGAAGACTCAAAGTCGTCAATGGTAGACCATTCTGGACTATTTGTTGAATCTTCTTTGATGTGCGATTGTTTGCCTTGTACGCATCAGGTGTATACTTCCAGTGAATAACATCTATTACTCGCAATGGTCGACGAGAACTCCAAGGAAATGTTTTGGGAGCACGATGAGTTCCCAGTGTATTGCATAGTGTTGCAAGAGTATGTTGAGTGGTTGCGCTTGGGAGAGACGCCGCGTTGTAAAGTATCATAAATCGATCGAGTTCAGGTTTAGGAAGAACAGAATTGTGGAGAAGAGATAGAATAGAATCACGACTGAACAGGGCATTAACAGCAGTCCACATATAAAGAAATCGCATCGCTTCGAGATGACTTGTAGCGCGGGCAACATTTCTCCTTCCTGCGGTGTGATAATCTAAACGACGAAGATCTGCTCCCCACGCAAAATTGTCTCTACATGTACCAAGAGCAATTTGAACTTCTCTCAATTGAGAAGTTGGAGTTTTCTGATATTGTGAATTCACGTGCTTTGAACATTGTCCAAGCACTCCTAGGGAATATTTGAGAGTTCTGATATTCATTATTCTTGACAGCCGCCTAACGGATGGCAACTAAGCTGCCACGCTGAAAACTATCAAATTGTACCAAACGAAACAAGTTCATGTAGAAAAGTTTATTATTAAACACAAAACCTCTGCTCGCCATGCTTAACGTACCACGCTCATTTGGTCAGCTTGAGTTGCTGGTTAGGCGGCTGGCGATAAATCACGTTTAAGAATTTTTCTGGTTTGTTGAATGACAAGGTCTTGTGCTTGTAAGAGATTTATAGTCTGTGGTAACTCATCATTAACGGGATGTTTTCTTAATACAACATATTCTTGTAATTTAGCCGCAAGGCGATTTAAGGAAGAATTTAATTCCTTTTCATCTGTATTTGTTAAATCCAGCAAAAGTTGAACCTGCAAAACAAGATTTGTAGTCCTACCGTAGTCAACTCCATTAGTACTTTGGGGATCAGAAGTGGTTAACAGTTCTGATATGCCATCAAGTATCCTATCCCGTCGTTTTTCCCTTAAACGAGACAACTCTTCACCGTGTAATTGTTGAGATATTTTCAAATGCTCGGATTTTATCACTGCCCTCGTTACGAACAATTGAGTAATAACAGTAACAATGGCTACTAATACTGACCCTGCAACACCTATAATCGCAACAAATATTATTTCCGACATAATTTTCTCCAGCCGCCTAACGGACCGGCGCTAAGCTGCGGCGCTGAAAACTTTCAACATGCACCCAGCGAAGTGAGTTCACGCTGAAAAAGAAATTATTAAGACTGATACCTATGTTCGCCATGCTTAACGTACCCAGCTGGCAACCGTCAGCTTGAGTTGCTGGTTAGGCCGAATTTATAATTGGTGAACTTTACTTGAGTTAATTTACAAAACTTTGCAATAACTTTATCGCTTTAATTTTCATGACGCGGGCGGTGCGCTGATTTTGTACCTATACTCAACGTTCAAAGAACGATTGGTACTTAAGAAAACACAACTCACAAAATAATATCGACGATGAACGGCTAAAACTGCCCCAACTTCACTAAACCTTAACTGAAACACAAAACTCTCGAAGAAACGACCGCAACTTTCGCAGACAATACTTTCAAATTGTTACTAGCGATGAAAACATACTTTTGCGCACCGCACGTGCGGCCTAACGGACTGCGGCTAAGCTGCCGCGTTGAATAGTTTCGTAATGCACCCAAGGAAACAGGTTCACGTTACCAATTGAATTATTAAACACAAAACCTCTATTAGCCATGTTGATTGCTCCCACGCTCATCCGGTCAGCTTGAGCCGCTGGTTAGGGCGCAATAAAAACTAAAATATTCATAGAAGTATGATTTCCAATCTTCTATTATGGATGCTAATTTGGCGAACACTAAAGAATTTGCAATACTTCAGAACGGTTTTATCTAATTGATAAATTTCGAGTTTGGAAAACCAAATAGGTATTAAGTTGTTGATAATCTTGGTAACTTCTTCGAGCCATTCTTTTGGTAGAGCAACTATATCGATATTTTCTACTTTAATTTGTGACACGCCTAGCACTCCAGTTGATGGGATGTAAAAAGGAACAAACGAAACACTTGTATTTATTGGAATGTGTACTTTGCTGGAAAAAGGAATGACTTGAATAACAACATTAGCATAAATCTTATCAGACATATCTTCCAGGATTATCTGAGGCATATCATTAATTGATACTTCAAGCACATTTGAAGAAGTTATTTTTATCGGTAATTCGAAGATTTTTGGTAGTAGATATTGTAAAAACGATTGAGATAGATTAATCGTAAGGCCTCCATCTTTTGAAAACCCAACTCTAATTGAAGATAATTCATTGTTCGGCATTGATTGTCTAATAGTGTCATATCCATCAGCGCCAATAAAAAAGAGGTCATTCGCATCAAATCGAAAACCTTGAGCCCATCCAACTTCTTTCATCTTTCCTGCTGGGATAAGAAAGGTGGCAATCTTTTCTCTAGCATCTAACCAGATATTCAATTGTTCAATAGAGGTATTTTGTAATTGCAAAACATATGAACCACCTAACAAGGATTTTCGACAAGTTACGACAATGGGCAGTGGTTTGGTTTGCGATTGCAGAAATTCGTTTGTAAGGAAAGATAAAGTGGCCAAGATGAAGAATAACCATCTTACTTTTAAAATTTTCATTTCTATTCCTTTTATTGCGCCCTAACGGACCGGAGCTAAGCTGCGGCGGCGAACAGTCGCCGCGATGTAGTTCGTTGCGTGGACGTATCTGCTGATCCTAACATTATCGGCGCACTGTCGCGCGGCGAAATCGTCGACGGCTGGTTCCGTCAGCTTGAGCGACTGGTTAGGCTGGCAGATACAACTTACCGCTTGCACATGTAGTGTTAACTTATTAAATTGATTCGTGATCATCAATTTTGCCGATAAAGCCACAGAAGACGTCTTCAACGGAATAATTTCGAAAGCTGCTCGACGAATTCCGCTCAATATTTGGCCTGTGGTCGTTCGCAAGCTCGACATGATCAATGCTGCTCATGATCTGAAAGATCTTCGTGTCCCTCCGGCAAATAGATTAGAACTCTTGAAAGGGAAGTGGTCTGGACATTACTCCATTCGAATTAATGATCAATATAGGATCGTTTTTCGATGGATCGACGGAAATTCCCACCATGTTCTAATTGTTGATTATCATTAAAGGAGAAAAGCCATGATACCTAAAAACCGTAAACCAACACACCCCGGTGAAATTCTTGTCGAAGAATTTCTGAAGCCTATGGGTTTGAGCCAAGTCGGACTTGCCAGGAAAATGGGAGTGCCCATTCAGCGCGTCAATACACTTATTAATGGCAAGCGCGACATGAGTGCTGAGACAGCTGTTTTGCTTTCGCGTGCCCTGAAAACCTCTTCTGAGTTTTGGATGAATCTTCAAGTTGCGTGCGACCTCTACGAAGCAAGTCACCTCATTGACCACCACGCTGCATAATCTGCCAGCCTAACGGATGGCAGCTAAGCTGCCGCGTGACCAACTTTAATTTTGCATAAAACTAAAACAGTTACAAGACGAATATTTTCATTCAACACAAAACCTCCAAGCGCAATGTTAAATAGTACCAACGCTCATCCGGTCAGCTTGAGCTGCTGGTTAGGTGGCACCGTAAACTCTCTAGGTCGACTGCCGCAACTTCGAACGTAATTCCTCAATGCTTAGTGTGTGCCCAGGGCTGCGCCGGTGGATCATAGCGTGGCAATTTGCACATACCGGTACAAGGTCGGTGATAGGATCAACATTGTACTCGCGGCCAATCGAGGCGATCGGAACGAGGTGATGAACATGAATATACCCATTGCCGACATCGCCATATCGTTTCTCAAAGTTGAATCCACAAACAGAGCAAGTGCAACCATAATGCTCAAGACAACGGGCACGCGCTACTGGGTTCCGCTCATAAGCGTTGATGGTGACTGTCTGACGTGCGCCCTCAATGAGGCTCTCCTCGGAGTATACTTCCTCAGGAAGGCGTGGACCAGACGGATAGTCAGAGGCATACCAGCGGCTGCCAATGCGAACCGCGTACTTCTGAGTAAGGATAGGAGTGAACCGACCGATAGTTGCTGGGCCCTCTCCTTTCCCTTCTCTCTCATCCGAGTATTCCATAGGAAATGTAAATAGCTGGAAGCCATCGTCTTCAACCAAGCGGATATGTTCCCGTGCTTGAGCATATCCAGGCTGATGCCTTCCGCGCCTGCTGATTTGCCACTCCTCATCTAGGATCAAAGCTCTGTCACCCTCGCGGTCAGTATCCCATTCACCGAAAATGATTCGTCTTCGACGTTTGTCGATGAAGGACCAACTCCATGTCCAATTTTCACACGTCGCACCCTGTGATTCAATGAATTGCTTGCGGTTCATGTGGTAATCTCTCCTCAGCGCTCTACGGTGCCACCTAACGGATTGCGGCTAAGCTGACCGCGTTGAATAGTTTCGTAATGCACCCAAGGAAGCAAGTTCACGCTACCAATTGAATTATTAAACACCAAACCTTTAATCGCAATGTAAATTGCTCCCACGCTCATTCGGTCAGCTTGAGCCGCTGGTTAGGCAGCATTACCAATATGTTTCTGAAGAAGATTCCTCAGTTCGTTGGTCTGTTCACTTCGATCTATAATGCGTTTTGGAATTACTCGAAAACCTATTCTTTCGATAAGGATAAAATACCTTTCGTTCTCAAGCCATCCAACAAAATCAGGCCAATGTCTGATGCTCGATTCCTTTTCGGAATTTGTCGAGAAGCCTACTTCGTCAATACGAGAAGAAAAGGGAAGATATAATGTGTCTTGCTTAGCCAAGATAGTATCCACCGACGCCCGATGCGACAAGTGCCGATAAAGATAAAGGAAAGCGATCGCGCCGCAAAATAAATATATCGTAGTTCGAGGGATGTTTGAAAATATCAGTGTGAGTATTGCGGCGATTATAATTACGGAAAGTTGCATAGCAAGCATGATTAAGTTTCTTTTTTGCCAATCAAATAATCGAAAACCATTTACCATATCTTCTTTTGTCAATTGTCCGCTGAATTCCATTTAACGTCCTTTGATAATGCTGCCTAACGGACCGGCGCTAAGCTGCGGCGCTGAATATTTTCAACATGCACCCAAGAAAGTGAGTTCACACTGAAAAAGAAATTATTAAGACTAAAACCTATATTCACCATGCTTAACGTACCCAGCTGGCAACCGTCAGCTTGAGCGCCTGGTTAGGCAGCAACCAATCTTTATTATTCTATTATCAAACATGTTTCTCAGCAAAGAAATATGATTTTAATCCATTTGATCTTGACGACATACAAATCAACCTCTTGTAACTATGTTTTTTATTCTCTCGATGAGAGAGATTACTGCAGAATCATTGTCATGGATAAATGAAAGACCAAATTGATTATTGAATGAATCATAATTGACAACATTCAAAGAAACAGTGCCGACCATATAGTCTCTCTCGATCGGTTCATCTTCGTTCTTCATGAATTGAAGAAGCCTGATGTCCTTGGCTTCCGCTGATGGGTAAGGGCTTGACACACGGGAAATAATACGTTTGATCGTTTCTGACTCGCTAGAACATATGCATCTAACAATCAGGAGTTTTGCGTCATGATCGTTGGACACATCATAGATATAACGGCGCCAGCGCATCTTATGAAATGTGCCGTCAAGAACTATGAAGTCATTGTTTTCCAAAAGAATCGACGCCTTTTGTGCAATTAATCTATATACAGTGTTCTTGTGTTCATTGTCAAATAGATCCTGTGGGCCATCGATTGTTTTTCTGATATCATAAGTGTGTAAACTTGGTATCCTTAGTTCTTGGCTTATTCTCAATGCTACAGTTGTTTTACCTGCAACAATGAATCCATTCATGAGGATAATAATCTTAGACTTATTTCTTTTCAACGATTTTACCTTTTTGCCACTGTTCGAAAAAAGCGTTGTAAAGTTCCTCGAATAAACCGTTTGGTTTGTTTTCAAGTTCTAGGCAAGGACATTCGGTTCCGTTGCGCCCGAAGATGTATAGTGTTGCAATCAATTTCTTCCTGTCTGAACAACAGATTCCGACATAGGGCAAAGAATCATAGTACCTTAGCTCAAATTGGCCAGAAAAACCCTCTTCTTTCTTTGCTCTAGCTATTGAAGAGAAAACATCGTGAAAATTCTTTATGTGTTCTCGTACAGCATTTTCAGAAAAGCCGATATCCATACTATGTTGTTTTGGAACGAATGAATCTGGACTTGAAATGAGGAACTTACACCTGACACCTCTTCTTAGCATTTTGAGAATGTCGTCTCTATATGTGGTTGCGATAGGAGTTAATGAGATACCGGATGCTATGAATTCATCCGTCGTTTCATCCACATACCACCTAAAATTACTGATATCACCACGTTTTAGAAAAGCCCCTTTTATGCCCAATCTAAACGTATCTATCTGGAAGATTTCCTTTATCTGTTTTTCAATATCCTTTGTCATTTGTTCTCTAATTAGGACCTCATATACAAAACCAACAGCAGCAGAAGAGCATAGAATAATTCCAATGCTGCTACCCAAAAGTCTATAAACATCGTATCCTTTTACAGGAGGAGAAAAGAACAAAAGCAAAGCGAGACCTAGAAAAAAGAGAACTAGTGCACCAGAAATTGTTAATTTCCTTGTCATAAAATACCTCACAATATTTTATCTAGATTCATGTTAATTGTCTTGTCGGCATAAAGTATAAATTGCATAGAGTTCTTAATAAGATTATTTAAGGTTGCTGCCTAACGGACGGGCGCTAAGCTGCGGCGCTGATAATTTTCAATATGCACTAAACGAAACGAGTTCATGCTTATAATTTTCAATTTTGCACCCGACCTATGCTCGCCATGAATTTTGCACCACGCTCATTCCGTCAGCTTGAGCGCCTGGTTAGGCTGCACTAGTTCTAATGCGTCGTTCACATTCAGTCTTTAGCGCCTGCACATCCTTTTGCAGCGAAGAACGAAGCATGCGACGCATTGGGCCTGATAAGAATCTGACGAGAAGACCCTCGAATGATTCCTCTGTCTGTACAAGCACACCCTTATCTGTTTGTTGGAATGTCCAGACATGGATAGCGCGGATGCCAAGTATTCGTCCTGTCCATGCGATACGTCGTTCTGGCTCGACTTCCTGAAGAATTGAAACAATCGAAGAATTACCAGACTTCCAATGAAATTCAGTTCCAGCTCTTAACGGCCCGCGCAGATTGACCTTTGAAACATTTGGGTTCCATCGGCTCCATTCATCGATCTTCGTTTGTACCGACCAAACAACATTGAGCGGAGCAAGAATGTGTACTTCTGCAGTTGCAACAGCAGGAGCTTGATGATTAATTTCCATAGATGAGTTCTCTTAAATGATTGTGCAGCCTAACGGACCGGCGCTAAGCTGACCGCGTGACCAACTTTAATGTTACACAAAACTAACTGAGTTCACGCTGTTAACTAAATTATTAAGCACAATAACTTTATTCGCCATGAATTTCGCACCCAGCTCATTCCGTCAGCTTGAGCGCCTGGTTAGGCCGCAAATTGTAATCTGTTATTCTCTTGTTCGCTTCTCGAATACGAAATATCCAAACCATATCAACAATATTAAATGAATGGAAATCACTATCCATCCTAATACATTCATTAAACCTGCAAACTCGGTTAGCAAGAGGAGTACTGTGCTTATCAGATAATACGCAAATAGACTATATACAACTCCTCTCTTTAGTAACGATTGGTCAGATCGACGTGCAAACCAAAGAATTAATGAAATACTTATCAACGACGAGCCAAACAAGCGTGCAAAAGTTATAGCAGTTGCGTTAAGGATGACTCCAAATGGATCGAGCATTGGGCCAGGAACAATTAAAAAACCAATTCCAAATACAAGTTCAACGATGAACGCAACAAGAAGAAGAATATCCATGGGATTCTCCTATATATTTAATGGATGATCGATTTTACTTGTTGATAATACTTCTTTCTTTCTGTTTGCGGCCTAACGGACCGGCGCTAAGCTGCGGCGCTGATAAGTTTCGTAATGCAACCAACGAAACGAGTTCATGCTGATAACCAAATTGATAAGTATCAATATTATAGTTACTAAAAACCGAATAATAAAAACATCAACCCACCATTAGCCATGTTAAATTGCACCCAGCTCATTCCGTCAGCTTGAGCGCCTGGTTAGGCGGTTATTGCTATTTGTTTTTATTGATAATATCGAATGGAATTTTCGCATCAGCATAGACTTGCCACAATTGAATTTTTCCATTCTTGATTATCGCTTTCCACGAAGCAGGCAGATGCCAATAGTTTTCCTTTCTATCACTCTGCCCTTGAAACGTACCGCTCGCAAAACCAAACGCTGCAACTGTGTCCTCACCAAGAAACATTTCTATAATTTCGATTTTGTAGTCTGGAAATAATTGAAAGTATCCAATCCAACCTGCCCGCATTTTTTCTTTTCCCGTGGCTTCATTGCCTTCGGAATCAATAAATTTGTGGTCGTCAGTCATAAGCAAACAAAGCTTGTCAACGTTGTGTTCGTTGATTGCGTTAGCAAAGTCTTGGACAATTTGCCTGTTCATAGTATTAAATCCTTGAGGGTTATTCTGAGCATTGATTGCAGGTGTAATAAAGATAAAACTGAAAAGAAGAATTCGAGTTATTAGAGCCGGTTGCAACATGTGTTACCTCTATAATTACAGTAATTCAATTTTTATCTATGCAATAACCGCCTAACGGACCGGCGCTAAGCTGCCGCGTGACCGATTTTCAAATTGCACCAAACGAAACAAGTTCACACTGATAACCAAATTTAATTTACTCAACCAACGAGGTAATGATAAGTTAATAATAAAAACGTCGACCCACCATTAGCCATGTAAATTGATCTTACGCTCATCCGGTCAGCTTGAGCAACTGGTTAGGCGGCATTCGAGTTATGATTTGATTATTTCTATTCATGAGTCTGATGTTTAGATCGCCGATTTAGAATCCTTCTTGCTTTTAATAATGCATAGGCCGGTGATGCGGTTACTTTTATATCAGCTTTGCGCTCAGCAAGAGCATCTTTATGAGTGTGAACCATTGAAGCTAGTAAAGCTGCGATGCTGGTTGCACTTACTGCGGGATTACTTGTTGATAATCCATATACTACGAATGCGATTGAAAGCCCCTGTAGAGTGGCTCGATGGATACGTCCACGAAAACGTCCTAATTTGTTTAATTCTGCCTCCAAGTTCGCAACTTGCGCTCGAAGATCAGCTACGATTTTAGGAATAGAAGTCGCCCTTTTTGATTGACTTATATTCTCGGCGAGAAGCGCGCGTAGCTTCGCAAGTGCGACTGGAGCTTCTGACCGTAATATCATACACTCTGACGGAGTGAGAGCATTTATCCACGGGATTTCTAACGACCGCAAAGCTTCCCAGTGTTCGATATTACTGAGATTTGGCCTCACATCGCTCAGGTCGGCAAGGGAAAGAAGCTCTAACCTCGATTTCGCGAGCAGAATACCGTTCGCTTGTTGGGCGGTGATGAGATCATACATCAGGCTGTGAACCTCGGATTTTAATACTCGTGCGAGTTGACTATAGATCAGTTTGAGTGCACGATCACGAGGGTTTCTTGCTCTCTGCACTAGGTCCGCCTGCCTAGCACTAAATCTGAACTTTCTTATCAGAGGATGGTCTGCCTCAGGGGAGAACAATGGTGATTCGATATCAAATACGAATGGTTCGCTAGATGGTGATATCTTAATATTATCGAGAGTTTCAACCAAGATATGGTCAACTGCAAGGTTAACACGAGCCTGTACATTTGAGGAGCAAGTTTTACAATAGAGGCGAAATGGAGAATTAAAGAATAATACTCCCGCTGATATCAAGGGCATAATATGTTTTAATACAGCTAAATTCCTATATAGAATTTCTGGGTTCACTTGTTCAAAAAGAAAATCAGTAATAAATGGATCGACGACAATTATAGCGTCAGAGTAGAGTGCGACGGATTTTACGAATTCATCTGCATATTTAATCCTACAATTAAAATCGCTACACTTACTATTTTCTGATAATGGATTAAGTGAACCAGATGGACATACAATGAAACCTGATTTGGGGGGCTCAGGATCCTTAAAATTTTCCAATGTCCATTCTGATTGACGACGTAACTCTCTGAGTAAACCTTTCTTCTTCAGCAAACGAGATAGCTCCGTTGGATTCTTTATGTTCCATAGTTTTTCCTGGACGATAATCGCAATGTCGGGAGGTATTGAAGTTGTGTCCATAAGGTTACTCGATTGTACGTTTTATTGATGCCGCCTAACGGACCGGCGCTAAGCTGCGGCGCTGATAAGTTTCAACATGCAACCAGCGAAATGAGTTCATGCTGAAAAAGAAATTAATAACCACTAAAGCATTGTGAGACTAAATAAACAAAAT
>JBEKAY010000061.1:0-16744 GCA_050015675.1 Bacteroidota bacterium
CATTGAATATGCGTCACGAAAAGCAGAAGACTTTTCTTCTCTTGCGATTAATTCACTCGTTTCCTTCCCTGATTCTCGGGTCAAGCAATCGCTTCTTCAATTTGTAGGTTTCGTTATGGAGAGAAGTAGTTAACCAGTCACTTCCGCGCTGTTACTACTTTCAATTACCATACGGTTGGCTGGCGTTGAAACAATGATTTTATCTGTCATTTTCGGTGAATAAGATCTATTGTCCGTTGGAAAATCTTCGACACTCAGAAAATGAACAGGTTCATCCATTTATAGATTTTTTCCGTAACTATTCAAAACTCTGAAACGCGAAAACTTCTTCAGCTATTTCGGTAATTGGTTAACCAGCAACCAATAAAGTACAAGGTGACTCATTGCTTCTATGAATTTATTGAAGTCCACTGGTTTCACCACATAGCTATTAGCACCGTATTCATAGGCCGTCTTCATATCTGAATCTTGCATGGATGAAGTGACTATCACAACCGGAATCATTTTCGTCCTTTTATCCGATTTGATTGTATTGAGAGCCTCGAGTCCATCGACCTTTGGCAGTTTCAAATCGAGTAATATTACTTTCGGGCGATTGGTGATCACTCGATCAGTGTACTTACCTTTGCAAAAAATAAAGTCCAGAGCTTCCGCGCCATCCTCAAGAACTATGAGCCTGTTTGCAATACTGTGTTTATTGAGAGCACGGATAGTTAATTCCGTATCCCTGGGATTATCCTCTACTAACAAAATATCTACTTCCTTTTGATAATTCAACGTGTCTCTCCTTTTTGCATAACGGTAAAGTAAAATATGGCGCCTTCATCTTTTTGGCTTTCTGCCCATGTTTCTCCGCCATGACGATTAATTAAACGCTTCACTATTGCTAAACCAACTCCAGTTCCAGCGAATTCCTTTTCACTGTGCAGACGTTGGAATACACCAAAGAGCTTGTCTGAATACTTCATATCAAAACCAACACCATTATCCCGTACAAAATAGATTACTCTGTGTCCATCCTGTTGACAGCCTATTTCGATTTCTGCACGTTCCCGCTTGGAGGAAAATTTTATTGCGTTGGAAATGAGGTTAATCCACACTTCACGAATCAAAGCAGGATCACCGTTTGTCGATTGCAAAGAGCCAACACGAAAATCAATTCGCTCGCGGTTTCCCGTTCTCGTCAGCTCGTCGAATACCGAATGTACCATTGATTCCATATCGATAAGAGAGATATGTATGTCAGTGTAACTACTATGAGATAAGGATAGAAAATCTTCAATGAGCAGATCCATTCGTTTTGCTTCATTGCTTATAACAGAACATGCATGTCTGCCTGCTTCATTGAGTGAGGGCATATAGTCTTCAATAAGTATATGAACGAATCCGTCAATGGCGCGCAACGGCGCTCGTAAGTCATGCGATACCGAATAAGCAAATGCTTCTAGTTCCTTATTTGCCGCTTCCAATTGGGCTGTTCGTTCTGCCACTCGTTGCTGTAACTCTCGATTGTGAGCGCGAATTCTCGCTGTTCGTATTTTATACCATGCTATAACTATACTAATGACAAGCAAAATGCCGATAAGGCGGAACCATATTGTTTCCCAAAATGGCGGTGTAATAATAAGTGTTAATGAAGCACCTTCTTCATTCCATACTCCATTGTTATTGGAAGCCTTGACACGAAATAAATATCTACCAGGATTGATATTCGTGTATGATGCCGTACGACGCGTTCCAATGTAGTTCCAATCTTTATCGAATCCTTCCAATATATATGCATATTGATTTCTCGTGGAATTAATATAATTCAGGGCAGAAAAACCAAATGAAAATACGTTTTGTTTGTAGGATAAGACTATCTCCTTGGTCTGACTGATTTGACGTTTCAGTGGAGAATCTATAGCACCTAATTCAGCAGATTTGTTGAAGATTTGAAAATCCGCAAAAATAACTTGTGGAATGGCTTGATTCGTTTTTACCTCTTGAGGATCAAAAATATTGAATCCATTTATACCACCGAAAAGTAATTTTCCATTCCGAGTTTTGTAATGACTTTTTTTGATAAATATATTTTCCTGCAAACCATCTTCCTTTGTGAAAGTAATAAATTGATTTGTATTAACGACATAGTGTGTCAGTCCTCCATTCGTGCTTATCCACAAATTTCCTTGATTATCTTTTTCAATACCATATACTAAATTATTAGCCAATCCATCTTTCATCGAGAAGCGGGTGACTCGCTGCGTCTTTCTCTCTAATTTATTTAGGCCATTTATGGTTGCAATCCAAATAATAGTTTCGTTCTCGCAATATATTGAAGTAATGAAATCATCTGATATGCTGTTACTATTTTTACTGTCATGCAGATAATTGACAAATGTATATTTCTTCGGATCATAAATACTAAATCCATTTATACTGCCGATAAGAATGTTCCCGGCGCTATCTGTTTTTACAACTTCAATTTGATCGTCCACAATGCCACTATTCTCTTTATTGTAAACGGTAAAGGAATTTTTATCTTTGTTGAATTTGTTGAGACCACCGTGTGTCGCAATCCACAACGTACCTTGATTGTCTTCTGCGATATCAAAAACATCATTATTAGATAAGCCGCTGTTTTCGCGCGTAAAAGCCTTAAACGATTTTGTTTGTGAGTTAAATAAACTCAAACCGCCATGCCATGTGCCGACCCACACATTTCCATGAGAGTCAACATGAGTTGT
This sequence comes from Bacteroidota bacterium, assembly GCA_050015675.1. Lineage (GTDB taxonomy): Bacteria > Bacteroidota > Ignavibacteria > UBA10030 > UBA10030 > Fen-1298. The sequence goes on from JBEKAY010000061.1 coordinate 2,730, forward strand.
CAAAACGGCATTTTTATTTAAGTTGCTATTGCTGATACTGAACGATTCAAAGTTTCTCGTTTCGGGAGAGAATTTATTTAATCCTCCGCCATCAGTTGCTATCCAAATATTCCCTTCCTTATCTTCACTAAAATCCCACACATAGTTATGGCTGAGTGTATTCTTTCTTCCGGGCAGGTGGTTGTAATGTTTAAATGTCTGCTGTGTTTGATGCAAGACATTAATTCCCGCAGTATATGTGCCAATCCATATATCGTCTGTGGCATCCTGATAAATTGAATAGATTGAATTACAGTTAAGACTGTTGGGATCGTTTGCATCGTTGATATAAGAAATAAAACTCTCCTTCCCTTTGGGCAAATAATTCAATCCCCCATGCTCACTTCCAATCCACAACCCTCCTTTTATATCTACACAGAGAACTCGTATAGATGGATCGCATAAACTGTTTTTATTCTTTGAGTCATGCTGAAAGTTTTTAAATGATCGTTTGTCTATTTGATCGACATGAATGCTTGACAAACCATCTTGAAGACAGGCAAACCATATATACCCTTCATGATCTTCAACGATGGAATATACCGAGTTCCCAATAATGCTGTTTGGATCATTCTGTTTATGATTTACATGCGAAAATGATCGTTTATTATAATCGAATATATTTAATCCATACCCTGCTGTTGATATCCATAAATTGTGCCTGCTGTCTTCAAATATCTGGCGGACAGTGTTTCCGCTTATACTGCTGGAATCACCTCCGTGATGCAAATATTGAACATATTGGTTTTTACGCGAATCAAATAATATTAATCCATGTTCTTCTGTTCCGATCCAAAAATTTCCCTTGCTGTCTTTAAGCATGCATTCAATAGAAAAATTATTGAGCGCGTATCCATTCTCTTTGTTGAAATTAATAAAGTTGTCATGATCGCGATCATATAAACACAAACCTCTTGATGTTCCAATCCACAAGTCGTTATTGTCGTCTTTGTACATATAACGGATAATGTTTGTTGGCAAACTATTCGAATCGTTATCGCGATGTCTATAGACGGTGAAGCCGTATCCATCGTATTTATTCAAACCATCAAATGTGCCCAGCCACATGAAACCTTGGTCATCTTGAATAATGCATCGCACATACAAATCGGAAAGTCCGTCGTTGTTCGTAATATGCTTGAACTGAATATTTTGGGCGTACGAATTATTCGGCAGAAGAGAATATAAAGCGACCATCGCTGCAACTGCAATTGCTTTAATATTTATTCTTTTCATGTGAATCATTTTTCAGTTTCAACAAGGGTACTAGATGTGTGCAAAACAATCTCAGTTGCATCAATATAGAATTTCTTTTTATCTGTGGCAAACAAAATGGAGTGAACTCTTTTAATTTAGCAATATTTTTTTCTCCTTTACTAGTACAGTAAGCAGACTTCAGTTTCTTCCCCTTCGTCAACAAACGCTTCGACAGATTTTACGGATGTCAGTGATAACTTCACCGAAAGTTTTTCCAGCTTCGTATAGGATTATTCTGATGGTGTTCTTTGGGGCTTCGGGTAGGATTTTTCTGATAGCGTTTATAGTGATTTTTAGCGGGTACATATTCAGTCTTCGAAAAGCTTGGACTGATTGTTTTCGGAATTTGAAAAGCAGAAAAAGAACCATGCCCCTGCAATACTGTCAACTCTGCTGTGTTTCCAAGGTTCGCGGAGGCACGGCATCAAACTTCTCTATCGTCACTTCTCTTTCAACTTTTTCACTGTGTCCGTAATTCTTTTTTTGTTGGTATCATCTTTCACTAAAGACAGCGACTTTGAGTAATTCTCCATCGCGAGTTTTGTGTCTCCGTTCAAAGCTTGCGCTTCTCCTAAGCTGTCGTAGACATTCCAAGAGTCGGGATGCTGCTTGACGTTCTTTTTAAAGATATCGATTGCTTCCTTCACCTTCCCAACACCGAGGAACTGATATCCAAGATTATTAAAATCTGCTTCGCTCACAGCTACCTTCATCATACGGTCACGTACTTCATCTGCTTCGGAGTGTTTCTCGATTTTGTCTAATATTCCAGCTTTAACGAACAGGTTTGTGCCATTTTCGTTCATCAAAATGGACTTATCGATCCATGTTAATGCTTCGTTCAAATCCACATTATTCTGCAAACAATAGGAAGCCGCCTGATAGAATCCCTGCCAAGTGAAACCGGCTGGTCCACGCAAGTATATAGTACGTGCTTTTGCCAACACAAGTTCCTTCGTATCGACCTCAACATGCATTGGCACTTTTAGCTTTTCCCATCGCAGTACTAAGATGGCTGAATTGCTGGAGACGTCGTCGAACGCATAGCTCAGTTGTTCCTGATTCTCTGCAGTCTGCGGCTGAACGGTTACCCTGAGAGCATCTTCTTCTTCCTTGTAAAAGAAACTTCCCCAAGACGAAGAGTTCTTATTGAAGATAATCGTCCATGCGCTCTCGGTCGGGATCATATGAAGTCCATAGGTTCCTGCCGGAAGATCTTTCACTTCCACTTTTACCGGATCCGAAAATGAAATAGTAGTATTCTCGTTGGCTCCAGCTCGCCATACTTCTTTATAGGGAACAAGGTCTCCCCAGATTTTCTTATTCTTCACTGCAGGACGATGATAGACAACAGACACTTCAGTGATACCGATTGTTTGTGAAACTGTAGCCTTCGGACTTGGCTGGGGAACCGGCATCGCGGGTTGTGCTGCAGCCGGCATAATGAACACAGCAAGTAGAATAGCCAGAAGAGAAATGTTAACAATTTTACGTACGAACATGATTACCCTCCTTACATAAATGAAATGAAGTTTGATTTAACGGAACACACCGACTATCACATTTTTTATAACCATTGTGTCTCTTCTATTGTTCCTGGCGGTTAAGAGAAATGTGGAGGTAGTAATAACAGCCAGAGACCTGCGGCAGTCAGGTAATCTTGATGGCGGAGAGTTTGGGAACAAGGTAATAGTAGATGTTTTATTTATTTAAGCTCTCTCCCGCAAGGTGCGGAGAGATTTTAAAATTTAATTTTGCTTTTTTGCATAACGTTCCGCATAACTGCGTATCTCATCAAAAAAGGGCGTCCTTTTTTCTTCAACGCATTTTACGGCATATAGGTAAAGTGCGGCGCTCCAGGTTTGCCAGTCCTGCCCCATGGGCTTACCGTCTTGCGCTTTTATCCATTCGTTAAATCCAAAATCGACCTTCCCGGTATTGGAAATTTTTATACTATGGGTAAGCGTCACGAGCTTTTCCCTGGCGAGCGCGTACCTTTTAGCAGCAACTAAGGCGGCCACATAAAACCCGCATATAAAAGGCCATATACCTCCATTATGATAATCCCCGGGCTTGTTAAATATTTCATATCGCGGTAGCCAGTCGGGATCTTCAGGTTTAATAAAGGGGAAGAAATTGGGTGGCAGATCGACTGCCAATTCACCTCTTTTTCTCATGCCTGCACATTCCTCTTCAATCCAGGAAATTATTTCCTTAGCCCTTGTGGATGAAGCTAATCCTGAGAGAATGGCAAGACAGTTACCGAGCAAGTCGAATCGTTCGCTGCTATGAATTTTATAGGACCAAAAAGCAAAGTAAGGTTTATGTTTTACCACAAGACCTTCGTGGACATGATGGTGTATCGTCCCGCCGGTAATGGTAAACCGGCCCATCTCGTGGCGCATCCTGTTTGCTCTTTCGTACTTGCCCAGGAGCCGGAGATAACTATAGACCAGCGTGTTTACAAATAGTCCATATCCGGTTACCCATTGTTCGTCGCGCCAATCACTTGTTGGTTGTTGTGCAACCAGGTACCGGTCCGAAGGGCTTTGATACTCCATCCATGTCAGGGCTTTTTCAACTGCTTCTTTAAGAAAGTGCGGTTCACCTGATACTTTTCTGAAAATGCCAACAACGAGCAAAAACAATGGAGTTGTGTCACTTGATCCACGGTCATCTTTGTCATGCACGAGCGAAGGAATATGGCCACGTTCTGTCTGATTTTCTGCTAGTGTTTCCAGTACCTTTCGGATGCTCTGCATGAGCCTTTGATTTCCTGAAACCGCAATCCCAAATATTGAAAACATCAAATCCCTTGTATACGGCTCCGGATATCCCCAGCCTGCAGTCCGTGGAAGTCCATGGTAATGCCCATGGCTATTGTGAAGCAGCACTTCAAGTGCGGCCTTCTTTGCCTCTTCTATCTCGTGCCAGTTTGCATTTTGCATTATCAAATTACTTTATTCCCAATTTGTCGTTCATTATCTGAACAAACCGTTTTGCAACAACGCGGTAATCAAAATATTTCACCACACGCTCTCTGGCTGCTTTACCCATTTTCTCCCTCAACGCTGCATCAGTCATAAGATCCATCAAATAGTTGGCAATATCATGAACATTGGCACGGTAATCCACCGTCCGTGGCTCTTTAAAGACTACTCTATGTTGATCTTCAAAGCCCGATTCATAACCAAGCGTTACCTGGTCCACAACAATTTTCTGTGCTACATCTGCCAGGAATGCCGTTTCGCCATGGATAAGTGTATCAAGCATTCCCATGGCCTTAATACCTATAACCGGTTTTTCGCATGCTCCCGCTTCCACTTGCGGCATTCCAAAACCTTCAAGTCGGGAAGGGGCTGCATATATATCGCATGCCCCAAACAAATAAGGCATGAAATTTCGTGAAATGGTGTTGGTTTCATACGTGACATTTTTTTCAATACCCAGGTTTATCGCCATTTCCAGATCGGCCAGGTTTTGAGTTTTGGTTCGAGGCTGAGGCCATACTTTGCAAACATATTTCCAATCAGGTGCTTTTGTATCGATGATTGCGAGCGCCTGCATTACTTCCTGTGCACCTTTTGATGCGGCGTCGCCGCCAACAGTGAGAATCATTATCTGATCGGGTGAAATTCCAAGCGCATCGCGCACCGCTAAAATTTTCGGGTCATCCTTACTGTAAGGGATAAAAACATCCGTATCGCAGCCTACAGGTAACACTTCTATTTTATCGCCATTGATCCCATCCCGGACATACATTTCCTTAACCCAATTCGATGTCACCAGTATAAGTGGAAGTGCATTCAAAACCACTTGGTAGTTTGCAATATAGCCGTCGGCAACCAACCATGGTACCGGCTGCACGCCATACCGTTGCGGGTGAAGCACTAATTGCGGCGTGTGCCCCCAATAACCAATACCTACAACAACATCAGGCTTAAACCAACGATAGTACCATTCCTTCTCCTGCGCTGATTCGAAATGAACAGCATGAGCATCAACGCCCATTTTAAGAAGCCCCCTATATAGAAGATCTCCCTGGGTTGCAAGCCCTCCGGGTGAAGGAGGGTAATAATATAACAGCAATACTTTCATGATAAAACGCCTCCATGATTAAGCCAATTTTTGGCATCATACGAATTTGTAAATTGCCAGAATGATTCTGCCCTCGGTGTTGTTTCTGCTTCCCAGCTATTCTTTTCAAATCCGTAGGTGGATGTAATGATGCTGTATTTTCTCAGCCATATCCGTTTCGTAAGTATGTGGCAAATAGTAGCGTTCTCGACAGGCTTGGGATAAAATTCCTTGCCACCATCATCATAAGCAAATGTCCAAAGTTCATTAGTAGATATTTTACCGGCATGCCAAAGTTTAATAACTGCTTTACTTACTTCCTCATGCCGGATATGTCTGGTATATTCTCCTGAAGGATTATGGGAAATAATCAGGTCGAAATGAGTCCGGGGAAGCAACTGCATGATGGCACGTTCTACTTCTTTTTCCTCCAACGGCTTTTGTTCGGGGCCATCATCGATATTGCCCATGATCCCTTCCGATTTCAGACCTTGTAATGCTTTATAAAACTTATTGGCACGTTCTGTATCGTTTTTCCGGCAGAGACAAACAATAAACCACCGCCATGAGGGGTGACTCATTATTGTTCCGCCTGCCCATAACGTTTCATCATCCGGGTGAGCTACGATTACAGCTGCAGACTTTGAAATTTTACGATCCATTTTTATATTTTTCGTTGAGTGAGGTATAAAGTAACAATTCATTGACTAATGCTGACAAACTCAGGGAAGCACATGCTATTTGTTCATCGGCTGCACCATAATAGATGTAAAGGGTATCTCCAAACAGGGCTGTTCCTGTTGGGAATACAACATTGTTGACTTCTCCTTTTTGTTCCCAATCATATTCAGGTGAAAATAATGCAAAGGGTAGACGGGCAATTTCTATTGAAGGATCATCAAGTTTCAGTAAAGCTGCACAGGCAGAATACACATTTCCTTTGGGAGTTTTTTGCACGCCATGGTATATCAATAACCATCCGTGTTCTGTTTCAATCGGCGGGCATCCTCCGCCAATGTAGTTTGATTCATGCTTATACAGGGGATCCATCACGATATATTTCTTCAGTTTCCTACAATAGCTTCTCCAGAAATTTTTCGTGAGTTCCTTCAAGTCATTTATTGCTGTAATCTGAATGCCCGGTCTGATACGATGCAGGAAACACAACTTGCCGTTTATCCTCCTGGGGAAAAAAATCACATTCTTGTCCCATAGCAATATTTTCTTTTCAATATATGCTTCCCGGTAATAAAATTTGTGATTACGGTAATACTTTTTATTTACCCTGGCGGCCGATTCTAGAAGATATACGAATTCAACATATGTCACGGGAGGTACAATTATTCCGCGCTTTTCAAAATTCTTCATATCAGTAGAAACAGCTAATGCACCCTGTGCATTCGTTCCATCATAAGCCGTATATGTCAGATAGTACAAGCCATCAATTTTTACAATGCGGGCATCTTCAACACCGTGCGATTCGTATTCGTATTGAGAAGTAAGGACAGGTTTATCGTTTCGTTCTCTGATCGTAAGCGGGCCGTCGAGTTTGCAATAACCGATGGTGGAATAATTCCCTTTTCGCACAGCCCGGTAAAAAAGGTGAACCGTGTTACCTTCTTGCATGACAGCAGGGTTCAATACGCCTTCGTTTTCGAATTCGAGTTCTGTTTTGTTAAGTAAAATGCCTTCTTTTTTGACTTCTATCATATTTTATTTGAACCTTTTATATGAATTGCATTGAGTGAATACTGTTACACTACCCTATAAAAAAATGAGTGAGGTTGCTGCTGTTGTTATGTGAAGTGGCGGCTGAGAGGCACAAATGTTAGATAAACCATAACGGTTGGACATATTCTGGCTTCATAATCATAATTGTCACAAGTTTCAAATCCCTATTCTTTGATCACGGGTTTCCAAATATAAGTTTTTATTTCTTCTTTGCTTCCGAGTACGCTATTGCTGCAGCTTGTTTTTGCGCCTGTTTCATCGACTTTGGACGGCTCGTTCCTATTGTTCCCTTCTTCTTGTAATTGTGAAGCAGCTCCTTCACATTTGAGCTGATCACTTTCTTTGACTTCCCTTTTTTTAGCGGCATCTTCTTGTGGTTTTAATGATTCTTCTTGTGTAATAATTTTTCTTTTCTGAACCAACCCTTTCACTGCTTCCTGAGCACAACGTCTGATATCAATATAGTTAAATTACTATTCATTTTTATGCGTGTTATGTAAAGTTGCTTATGTTTGCGACAACGATTCCTAAACCTGCTTGTTCGAATAGAAATAGAGATAGCCATTCAAGGCAATCGCTCCAATGAGCAATATGAGAACCATCCAAAATCCAATTGCGTATTGAACTTGAATACTTTGATTGCTTGCATCGGTATCTATCTTCGATTTGAGCAGCAGAAGCAAGATGAAGGCTGCTACGCCGATTATGCCTGGTATGATCGACGACCTTTTGTCCTTTAGAAAACTCAATGCAAGCCCGAGGATGGTAAGAACTAAAACAGCAACTGCTAATGGTTCAGACTTGATTTTTTGATTCTGTTGCTGAACTGTTATGCCGGTAACAATTTCAATACCTGAGAAGGTAGCTGCGTTCTGACCCTGGCAGGACAAGTTTACCCAGGGAAGCATGAAGCAAATGAGAACGATGCCAAATACGGCTGGCGAAAAGTTCTTCAATGATTCTTGCATAGAGATTTATTCCTTTCTCATTGGTTAGTGAGCAAATATTTCTTCTCCCGTTCAACATGTTTATACTTGTTCGGCTTAATCGTTGTATAATGAAGCCGGATTGAATCTATCCCCGGCTGCGCTTACGTGTCCGAGAAGAGAATTGGGATATGCATAGATTCCCCCTTTTTAGATAGTGGATGTTTTAGTGATTTAAGTTCCCTCCCGCGATGTGCCGGAGGGTTTTTAAAAATATTTTTACTGCTTGTTAGGCGCCGTTGCCCGTCACCTCAATAAAATAAGTTTCTTTGTCTCAATGTATATTCCAGCCTGTAAACGATAAAAATAAACTCCGCTTGACATACTTGCCGCATTCCATTGCCGAGAGTAATTTCCTGGCAACATTTCTTCAGAAATAATTGTTGCAACTTCTCTTCCTATCAAATCAAATATTTTCAACGATACAAACGATTTGGACGGAAGACTAAAAGAAATAGTCGTCGTTGGGTTAAACGGATTTGGATAATTTTGTGCAAGCTCAAATTTATCTACTACACCAGCAGATGATCCATTTACGGCAAGTGCTTTGCCTGCTTTTGCTAAATATGCCGCATTAACTTTGGCATAATCTGCTTTCGAATCAAATGCAGCTATCCGAGCATCATTCCAACTTAAAGCACCTAATGGAAGGTTGTCAATTGTGGACATTACAGTCGCATCCCAATTTTCTGCCAAATCTGTAAATTTCGTGATTCCGATTCCGTTTTCTTGACCCTTAGCCCCTGCCGCGTTAATCCCTGGAATTGTTGTCGGATCAAAATCGCCAAAGATCATTTTGCTATGATAGCAATCAGGTGCGGTGGCCCAATTAGGATCAGAATACTTGTTTTGATTCCATTGCATCATTATATTACGAGTTGCTGCATCGATATTATCTATCGTAGGACTGCCAGGAGATACTGATAATGGTGCATCTGCTATAAATCCACCGGCGGGAGGTGCATATTTGGTAAATAACGCTTGCGTACGTGAGTTCATCCATTCACAAGGCATATTATTGATTCTCTGAGGTAATTTAAAACTCCATCCCCAATATAACCATGAATTCACATAACCACTTGTTCCATCACCAGTGATATTATTGGCGTTTGTGAAATAATCAAGCAATAACGGATTCCAATAATTGATATTATTGGAGACAAAGACCTTCAACTTTTGTGGGGCTAAGTCAGAAGTATATGAATTTGAATCGGCTGATGCATAGTACTTTTGCTGTACTACTACTTGATTATTGTGATTAATGGTGTCAACATTAATCGTGCTCATATATAACTTATCCGGACCCTGACTGCTGTTGGCTACAGTAGAATCTTCACCAACCCAGTTTTGGTTAAGGAAAATGTTATTGGTAACGACCAGCGTTTTATAATAGGGAGACTGTATCCAGTATTTATGGTTGTTGACGATTGTATTATGATTGAAATAAGCAAAATCGGTAAGTTCATTTTGCTGCAAGAATGTAAGTCCGCCGCCTGTTGTGGTGACGTTTTCAATCCATAATGTATCTATCGGATGCTCGCATTGGAAAATTCTTGATCCCCACCATTGACTTGCATTAAATAAATTGCGGAAATAGGTATTTGTGATTCTAAACTTTGCTCCATAAGGCCAGCCGCCGATGGCGCCGTTATCGTTAGTGCAATCGAATATATCTATGTTGCTGAATTCAAATAAGCAATTATCAATGGTCAACGATTGCGGCAGTTTATTCTGTGTGCCGCACACGAAATTCTCATTCTGTAGTGTTCCATCCAACTGCCGTGCAACGTAATGAATGTTCCGGAACTTTAAGCTGCCATAAACTCTATTACAACTGCGGTCATTGATGAGAATCGGCCCAATGTTGCCCCGCATCATCCAAACAGGTTTGGTTGTGCCGGAAGCAGACGGAACACCGACAAACGTCAATGTACCAGTCGGATTGACGACAACAATCGCACCCTGCTGTAAATAATATTGGCCTTCGTACAGAGCATAAACCCTATTTACATTTTTTCTTGTTCCATCGGCATTAACATCGCCGTTGACTGCAGTTTCAAGCGCTCCGGCATTCTCTAACCCAGCCAGCATGCCTCCTGTAATGTACATTGTATCTCCATTAGCAGAAAGTTTGTTCTGTGGGATTGAGACGTTTGAACCTATTGCATATATCACTCGAATTGTGTGATTACTCTTAACGTTTGTAAACGTATAGCCTTCCGTCGAGTCCACCATGACTCCATCCACCAGCACACTATCCACATGCATACTATCCACAGGGAATTCAGGGTTCAGCGTAAATGTAAATCTCAGGCTCTCATTATCGTTCACAGTGACTTCGCCAGACGGACTGATAATGCCGCCACGTTTGTTCTGCCAGATGGCATATTCGTTTGCAACGTCAGTGAGTGTGATAGGAGTCCCATCTCCGTTGAGATGTACGTTGTTACTATCAAGAACGTCGCCAGGAAGATTCCAATCCTGACGGAATCCCGAAGCGGATCTATACCAGCCGACAATATTGTTATATGATTTGTTGTTGCCGAAAGGCGCCCATGCATATTGGTTGAGGATTAATATACCGACGCCGTAGGTTTGTTTGCATTTGGTTGCAACAATGCGGTTATCGTGTATAGTTTCATTCGTACCACCACATATATCAATTCCAGCGCCCGTAGTCTCAATTACCTGATTGTTACGCGCGACCTCAAAGTTGCCGCCGTAATCACCCAGCGTTATGCCAGCACCCGTGTAAACGGTGGCATCATCTGCCGGGAAGGGATAGCCACCCCGGATGAAGTTGTCGTGGATGTCGATCGGCGAATTCGCAGTCCCGGAGGATGCGAAGATGCTGATATTGTCTTCAACTCTACTTTGATTGGGAATGTTCTCAACTTCGTTCCACGCAATCTCAACACCTGCGGCATTAGTGTCTGTATTGAGTTGAACGAAGCATGTAATGACAGAGCCGGAGTATCCACCAATACCGTCAGTCAGTCTACCGTCAATATTATACGCATAGTTATATTTGACGACTATAGGGCTCCCCCCCTGGTACGAACCTGACCATAATACTAGATTGATGCCGCCATTCTGATAAATATGATTATGCATGAAGTGCAGATAGTCAAATTTGTAAAGGTCTACGGCGAGGTCAGCATGATTTCCTGTGCCTCCCGGGTAAAGACCGTATAAATCGCTGTTGATAACAGTCAGCTTGACGTGAAAGGTGGAACAAGTAATAAGTTTGGATGTGCCCTCGATGACTGAATTTGTGATAGTAACGGGATCTGGTGTGGCAATGGTAATAGCAGGACCCTGGTTTTGCGAAACCACGTGCACCGAATAGGTTCCGCCCTGAGTGATAGTGATGGGTCCGCTGAACCCTTGTGTCGGCGGAGGCGTCGGATCCGGTGTAGGTATAGTACCGTGCGTTTCCGCAGTTGCTGTGATCGTGTACTGATTATCAGTCCGGTTCGTTTTCACAAAACCGCCTATCCGGTTAGAACTCAGGGGAATCCCTCGTACATTTACGCCATACGGACCGTTGCTCTGGATCTTTTGGGCATGCAATGGATTCCTATTGGTCAATAGGCAAAACACTACAAAGAGCAATCCGCCACAGCGGACAAGTCGGAGAATATTTTTCATCTGTTTCTCCTTTCGTGAAATAGAGAAAGACAATTGTAATCTAACGTTTAAGCAATACGCAGTCCCGTCACCTCAGTAAAACAAGTTTCTTTGTCGCAATGTATGTACCTGCCTGTAAACGATAAAAATAAACACCACTTGACATATTTGCCGCATTCCATTGCCGTGTGTAATTTCCTGCCAACATTTCTTCAGAAATAATTGTTGCAACTTCTCTTCCTATCAAATCAAATATTTTCAACGATACAAACGATTTGGATAAAAGACTAAATGAAATAGTCGTCGATGGATTAAACGGGTTCGGGAAATTCTGTTCGAGCGAGAATACCGTCGGGCTGCCCGCGCTTCGGACTCCGACAGGGGCTGGCCCGGTATTGTACCGCGGGCCAGGCAGTTCGCTTCCCCCTCGCTCGTAGGCCCCGATGTCCGGAGCAGAGCCAACATACCCGTCCGTGATCCCTGGGATTACCGCGCCCTTGTCGATCATCGGCGAGCCCGCAAGCAACGAGAAGTCGTTGCCCGCGGCGTCCGCGAACAACGGGTTTCCCACAACCCCCGTGCCCTCCATACCATTGTTGTTGAGCTGGTTATTGTGCGACGGGTTGTAGTAACCGTTGTAGTTGCACGCTGGCACCTCGCTCATGAAGTTGATGCACCAGCCTGACCGGTCGTCGAGCATCACCGCAAGGTTGTTCGCCACCACTGTCCCATCGACACTCGTGTCGGTTCCGCTTGGCGTCGAGGCGATCACATCCCCCCAGCCGCCGCCCGAACCCACCGCCGTGTTGTTGTACACTAGGTTGTTCCGGCTCGCCTGGTGCAGCATGATCGCATACCCGGCGGTCCGGTACGCCACGTTGTGGTGCACCGAGAAGTCCGAGCTGTTCTCGTCGAGGTAGATACCGTAACCCAGCGCGATCGGCCCATACTGTGGCGACTCCTTGGGCCAAATGTCATGTACGATGTTGTACCGGAGTACCGTCCCCCCACCTTTCGTGAGAAAGCTGTAGAACCCGCCGCAGTCCTTGGCAATGAGGCCAGCGTTGTAAATCTCGTTGTGCTCGATCATGCAGCCACTGACATCGAGCCCACCTACGATGCTCACCCCATCCCGCCCAGTGTCGTGCAGCGAGCAATCAGCAATCGAATTCTGCGAGCCGGCGGAGGGCCAATAGATTCTATTACCGAGCTCGACGATTGAGTTACTAGTACCAAAATAGTCGCAGTGGTGCACGTGGCACTTACTGAGCGTGTTGTGCATGCCAGCCAGCCTCACACCCGTGTAGCTTGCGTACGCGATCTCGCTTCTCGTGATCTCGTTGTCCGAACCGCTCACTGACAGCTCGGTCGCAGGGTACATGTGCCGCACCTCTTCCACCATACAGCCCGTCGCGTCCAGCATTTTGATGTCGCCGCTCATGAGGTTGAAACCGGCAACCCGGATGTACGATCGGTCGGTGAGGTCGAAGCCCCCAGACCCGCCCGACGCCTCGACGAGGTGACCGCTCGGGTCGCCGCCACTCGGCAGCCACAAGTAGACCACGTGCGCGGTCCGGTCCAAGAACCACTCGGACGGCGCGTCGAGCAACGACAGCATGTCGTACAGGAAGTAAAGGCTGTATTGGTCCGCGTCGTAGTATTCAGGAAACGAGATTGCCGGGCTGAAGGTGATCTGGTGGTTTGCAGGGTCGTAGCCGGTCACGTCGCGCTGGTCAGCGGTCCAGCCCAGGCCGGGTACCATGAATATTTTCGCACCGCTCCAGTACCCGCTCGGCTGCGTCAGGTGAACGAAATCGATGATCGACATGTCGCCGCCGTTGGCGGTGGCCTGGTAAAAGTTGGGGCGGTAAATGTCGCCGGAGGTCAGGTTGGGCCAGCGGGCGAGGACCATCCGTTGCTTATCAACATATAGTTCACTGAAGTCCCAAGAGGCATTCGCCTTCCAGATGCTGCCGCTGTGCACCGTCCAGCCGGTGATCCGCCGTGTACCATTCAAGTAAACGGATTGCCCCTCGGCCACGAACGAGATGTACTGGCCAGCAGCCCCGGACCTGGCCGGCCTGACCATCTCGTAATACTCGCCGTCCATTACGTGGCAGGTGTTGCCAGCTGACATCGCGTCCGCGGCCTTCTGGATCGTCCTCCACGGTCGGCCCTGACTACCGTTGCCACTCGTGTCGTTTCCGCTCGGCGATACGTAGTACTCCGCCGCTCCCGCAGGAAGGGCAAAGGCGAGACAGACGACGACAAGCGCTGCAGAAAGCCCTAATCGAT
>JBEKAY010000062.1:0-16725 GCA_050015675.1 Bacteroidota bacterium
CTTTAGCCGCCTTGACCATTGCATCGGCTGCTTCGATTGCGCCGACAAGTCCTTTGGTTTCGACCATGCCAAGTGCGTCTAATGAAATGTCTGACATTGAAATTCTCCTTACGTGTGTGGTCAGAATGGAAGTTTCACGTTGAAGCCAATATAAAGAATGACCGTCTGAATGTCAACACACGTTTCCATTTTCAGAATTCGTATTTTCCTACATGCATAAGAAAATCGGTGCAAAGAACGGAAGAATGCGCTATCTTATAGCTAAGAGAAAATAAAATCAACTTTCAATTGGAAATAGTTCCCAGTATGACAACATTTATTCAACCGGCAACACAGAATATCGCACATGAATTATTTGATTCGTACGATTCTTTTAAAGCAACGGAAATTACTTCTTGCCGCATCACACACGCAGATATGCTGAAATGGCTTCGGCCGTTTCAAGAGCGAGGCCTGTTCACTAAACTTCCATTAGGAACATCGAGTGAAGGCAGAACAATCTCACTCTATTCAATAGGAAATGGATCAACGAAAGTAATGCTCTGGTCGCAGATGCATGGCGATGAACCGACAGCAACCATGGCGCTTGTAGATATATTCAACTTCTTCACCAGGCAACCAGACCATATTGCAATGAAAACCATCCGAGAGAAATTAACCTTGCTGGTGATTCCGATGCTGAACCCCGATGGAGCCGAACGATTCACACGCCGAACTGCTCAACTCATAGACATGAACCGCGATGCACTGGTACTGGAGACTCCAGAAGCGAGAATTCTGAAGGAAACACGCAATAAACATCAGCCGGAATATGGGTTTAATCTTCATGACCAAGATACGCGTCTAACAGTTGGTACAACAAAAAAGATTACAGCGATTGCATTACTCGCTCCTTCTACAGATGAATCGCGCACAGATAATCCGGTGAGGGTGAAAGCGAAGAAAGTTGCTTCGACATTTGCACAAATTTTAAATCTATTCATTCCCGGCCATGTGGCAAAATGGGATGATACGTTTGAACCGCGTGCGTTTGGCGACAATATTCAGAAGTGGGGTACAAGCACGGTGTTGGTAGAATCCGGTGGATGGAAGGGTGATCCCAATAAATTTTTTATTCGCAAGCTGAATTGTATCGCACTCCTCACGACGCTCTATACAATTGCCACCTGCGAGAATGAAAAAGCAGACACGGAAGTGTATGAACAAATTCCATTCAATATGAAATTAGGATGTGATCATATCATTCGGAATGCCGTATTACAATCGAACAATCAAACTGCTCCTATCCGAGTCGATGTCGGTATAAATTTTGAAACACGAAGGAACGACTCAACAGGTTCGCTGGAACAGATCGCCACAATTGCAGAGATTGGCGACCTTAGTACGTTCACGGCATTAGAAGAAGATGTAGATGCACAAGGAGCGGAGCTTGATGCAAGCCGAATCAAACTGGAGCATTCATTTTCTGTGAGCGAGTTACCGCTGCTCTTAAAACAAATGTGAACAGGATGGCTCACAAGCACGCAGATATTATGGTTGATTCCACCACTTCTAAAGCGCTTCGCAAACGGCAGACGGAATTTGAAGCGGAGGCGTTTCCGCACAAGGATATCTTATTCAACTTTGCATTACGCACTACCGGTGACGCAGATGATGCGAAAGATCTTCTACAGGAAACGTTCATGAAGGCATTTCGCTTTTGGGATAAGTACGAGAAAGGAACAAACATCCGCGCATGGCTCTTCCGCATTATGAAAAATTCCTACATCAACCGTTATCGTAAAGAAACGCGCGAGCCGGGAATGGTTGATTATGACGATGTCGAAAATTTTTATGATTCCATTCGCGACGATAGCACCGACTCTAATGACCTGCAGAAACGAATGTACAGCAATATGTTGAGCGACGAGGTTGTCGGCGCACTGCAATCCCTGCCGGAAGATTTTCGCACAGTAGTAATTTTGTGCGACATTGAACAATTGACATATGAAGAAATTTCAGATTTTTTGAATTGCCCCATCGGTACTGTCCGTTCGCGTTTGCATCGCGGCAGGAAAATGCTGGAAGAAAAGCTTCATGATTACGCCAAAGAACGCGGTATAATTTCGGATGAACTTCTCGATTAACGTTCTATCTTCCATCTCTCTTTTCTCGTCAGTTGATTATTCGATTGCAATTTATGATAGTTAATTCTCTATTCGAAATTCCGTCACACACCCATGAACAATCGTTGCCCTAGTTTTGGAGGTAACGTGGTGTTCAATATTTTCGATGCGGCTGTTGCAATATCATACGAACTTCGAATGTTGTCATAAGTCCATGCGCGGCTATCAAATATACCAAAGCTCAAATCTGTATTTCGATCCCGCGGTTGGCCGATACTTCCTACATTGATAAGATAGCGTTCATCATTTGTAATTGCGGAGGCGTGACCATTCGGGGAAAACATCATAGGCATATGCGTATGTCCGATGAAGCAGAGCGGTTCTGAAAAGCATCGGAAAGAACGTGCAGCAGTGTCTTCATCAAAAATATAATTCCATTCTTGCGGCTCACAAGGCGAGGAATGTACCAAGAGCATGTCGTTCTTCCGATGATCAATAGAAAGCGAACGAATGTAGGCGAGATTTTCTTCGGTGATCTGTTTGCGCGTCCAGAGGATTGCTGCACGTGCATTATCCGTAAAGTCATCGGCAACGGTTACGTCGAGCACAGCATCTTCATGGTTGCCTTTGATGGTGACACCGCAGCGCTGGCGCACGAGTTCGATACACTCGTTAGGATTAGCCCCGTACCCAACGATATCGCCAAGACAAATAATCTCATCAATGGATTGTTGATCGATAATTTCCATCGCTTTCGTTAACGCTTCAAGATTGGAATGAATATCAGAAATGATTGCAATACGCATGCTTTTGGAAGGATTTGATATTCCTTTTTTTCCGATTATTATTTTTGTACTCAACACTTAGCGGTTATACTGTTCGTTATTCCTTTATTGGGAATATATACAAACTCATTATGCTTTGCAATGTTCGTTGCACTCTTTCTAAACGCTCTGTATATTGACTGAAAATAGAACGCAATTATCCAATGACTTTGACAGCCAGCAAAGAAAAAAAACTCATAGCACTGACCTCGGTGCTTGCAGCAGTATTCCTGACAAGTTTTAAGCTTGGCATTGGATTATGGACGAACAGCCTTGGCATTCTTTCCGAAGCGGCACACTCCGGACTTGATCTTCTTGCAGCCATCATTACATTGCTCGCTGTTTCGTTTGCTGACCGCCCCGCTGATGAAGACCATCCATACGGTCATGGGAAATTAGAAAATATTTCTGCATTCGTAGAAACATTGCTTCTTATCATCACGTGTGCGTGGATTGTCTGGGAAGGTGTGAGCCGCCTGCTCACTCATACACACCATGTCGAAACAAATATTTGGAGTTTTATTGTAATGGGTGTGTCAATTCTGATTGACACAAGTCGTTCACGAGCGTTGTATAGAGTTGCAAGGAAACACAATAGTCAAGCGCTCGAGGCAGATGCGCTGCATTTTTCCAGCGATGTGTGGTCATCTCTTACAGTTATCGTCGGATTATTTTTTGTGTGGCTTGGATATCCTGAGTTCGATGCCGTTGCCGCCATCGGCGTAGCGCTACTGGTGCTGTTTGTAAGCTACCGGCTGGGACGCCGTACTATCGATGCCCTCATGGATCGTGTTCCGCACAGTTTAACGAAAGAAGTGGAAAGCGCTATTTCATCAGTGGAAGGCGTAGAAGAATTGCGCAAAGTACGCATCCGTACTTCCGGCGCGCACATGTTTGTAGATACCGTTGTTGCTATTCGCCGGACAATTCCATTTCAAAGTGCTCACACAATTATGGATAACATTGAACGGGCCGTGCATGTCATTCATCCCAACGCCGATGTTGTTGTGCACGCGGAACCGTTCGAGGCGAAGGATGAAACCATCATCGATAAAATTCGGATGATTGTGATGGACAAGGGACTACGCGCACCGCACAATATCGAAGTGCATCTCACTGCCGGGAAATATTTTATCGACTTCGATGTGGAATATGCAGAAGGAAAAAGTTTTACCGAGGCGCACGAAATGACTTCCGAAATTGAGCGGCAAATTCAGACTGCGCTTCAATCCATCGGCAAGGTAACAATCCATATGGAAGAATATCATCCATCCGAACGCATTCTTATGAATGTAACAGAGGCCGAGATAAATCTATCTGAGGAAATTCGTGAAGTGACGGAACGGCATAAAGATATTTTTGCCTGCAAGGATTTGACGTTACTGAAGGAAGGGCATCAGTACAACGCTACGCTTACATGCCAGCTTGAGAAAACGAAGACACTCGACGAAGTGCATCAAATTATTTCGGATGTGGAGGCGGTGCTTTTCCGGCACTTCAAGCAGCTGCGAAGAATAACGATACATGCAGAACCGAAGTAAGTCTTTGAGCTGACAAGTTTTTTAGCCGGGAAGCGTTAAAATCTATCCTGCGTTTCCAAGAATGATAAACCCGGCGCCGATAATAAGTGCGCCACCAAAGGGATTTTTGTTTGGAAATTAAAATGGCTTGAGTGTGTAAAATTATTAAAAAGATATGAGAGATATAAACTTGAGTAGAGTCCAGTCACCGACTGGACATTCTCTGTTGTCTTCATGTTGTCCGATCTGGTGATCGGACTCTACATTGAGAAAACTACTTCCCCTGTTCAGCAATTTTTTAAAAAATTCAGTAAGTTATTACTAAAGTAGTTGAGTTGATGGGTCTATGAGCGGATGAGTACAAGAAAAGATGCACACATTCAGGCGTTATTGTGAACTCTTTGTCAATGGAGTATTGCTATGTCGCTCAAACCTTTTAAGAATGAACCGTTGACCGATTTTTCCAAGCCCACAAATCGGAAAGCGATGGAAACAGCGCTCGACAAGGTCAAGGCGATGCTGGGAAAAGAGTATCCGCTTATTATTGGCGGAGAAGAAATTTTCGCTGAGGATAAGCTGAAATCTATCAACCCCTCGCGGCCGAGTGAAGTGGTTGGAGTGTTCTCGAAAGCGAATCCGGAATTGGCAAATAAAGCTATTGATGCCGCAGTTGCCAAATTCGAAGAATGGAAATGGATCGATCCGAAAAAGCGTGCCGATTATCTTTTCAAAGCCGCTAAGCTGATGCGCCAGCGGAAGCACGAATTCAGCGCGGTGATGATTTACGAAGTCGGTAAAACGTGGCCCGAAGCCGATGCTGATACTGCGGAAGCAATCGACTTCCTCGAGTTTTACGCGCGAGAGATGCTGCGTTATTCCGGTAAACAGCCCATTACAAAAATTTCCGGCGAGAAAAATGAGCTACGATATATTCCGCTTGGAGTTGGCGTTATACTGCCGCCATGGAATTTTGCGCTCGCAATTCTTACAGGTATGACATCAGCCGCTGTCGCTGCCGGCAATACAGTCGTATTGAAACCTTCCAGCGATTCGCCGCTTACCGGTTGGATGTTTTTCAACTTGATGCGTGAGGTTGGATTACCTGCCGGTGTTATCAACTTTGTGACCGGTTCCGGCGCTACTATCGGCGATGTACTAGTTGCGCATCCGAAAACGCGCTTCGTATCGTTTACCGGATCGAAAGAAGTCGGTATTCATATTAATGAACTTGCTGCAAAGGTTCAACCGGGACAAAAATGGTTGAAGCGCGTCATTGCAGAAATGGGCGGGAAAGATTCTATCATTATCGACGATCAAACTGATCTCGATGTAGCGGCGCAAGCGACGATGGTCTCTGCGTTTGGTTTTCAGGGACAAAAATGTTCTGCTGCTTCCCGTGTAATAGTGGTTGAAAAAGTGTACGATAAGTTTCTCGATTTACTAAAAGTAAAAATTGATAAATTAAAAACCGGCCAGTCGGATGATCCGGCAAATTATATGGGACCGGTAGTCAATAAAAGTTCGGAAGAAAAAATTCTTTCGTACATTCAAAAAGGAATTCAAGAAGGCGGCAGGTTGATTTGCGGAGGCGGCAAAGCTGAAGGAGACGGCTTCTTCATCAAACCGACAGTCATTGCCGATGTCGACCCTCTGGGGACGATTTCGCAGGAAGAAATATTTGGTCCTGTGCTTGCAGTGATCAAAGTGAAAGATTTCGATCAAGCGCTTGAAGTGGCGAACAACACAGAATTCGGTCTCACCGGCGGTGTCTGGACGAAGAATAGAAAGGAAATTGAAAAAGCGAAGAAAGTTTTCCACGTTGGAAACTTTTATGTGAATCGCAAAATCACCGGAGCGCTTGTCGGTGTGCATCCCTTTGGCGGATTTAATATGTCCGGCACTGATTCAAAGGCGGGCGGACGGGATTATTTGCTGCTACTTATGCAAGCAAAGGCGTTATCGGAAAAGATCAAATAAAATTTGGAGATTGTGAGATAGTAGATTTTGTGATTTTCAAAATGGAAATTGTAGATGTCTGAATTAACAACTTGTTCCAACTGTGACAAAGGGGTGACAGAGGACAGTGATTTTTGTCCGCATTGTGGTCATTTATTCAAAGAAATGCCGCCAATCCAATGCGAAACAGATTCCGGGATAGAAGCTACAGGCGTATGTATTATCTGTCATAAACTTCTATGCCCACAGTGCGAGAAAATAAAAGATAATCGTGTGTTTTGCATTGAGCATGAAGATGTTGAAGTAGAGGAAGATTGGGCTATGGTAATTGAATCGATAACTATTTCTGAAGCTGAAACAACAAAATATTTTCTTGACAAAAATGGATTTCGAACTATTACTATGAAAAGCGAAATTGGTACACAAGGCGATGGTACTATAAATATATTTGTGTCTTTACCCGATTATCTCCCGGCAAAAATAAATGCTCAAAAAGGTTCTTCAATGAATTTAATAATGAATCGAGTTGTTTATGGTTGCATTAATACATTGTTCTCATTGCGGTGAAGAGATAACAGAAGACAGCGATTTCTGTCCGCACTGCGGTACGTTGTTTGCGGAAGC
The DNA here is from genome assembly GCA_050015675.1 of Bacteroidota bacterium. Taxonomy (GTDB): domain Bacteria; phylum Bacteroidota; class Ignavibacteria; order UBA10030; family UBA10030; genus Fen-1298. The sequence continues at coordinate 7,030 of JBEKAY010000062.1, forward strand.
AGGTGCGGTGTTTTGCGATTTGCATACGCTGGAACCCGGCGTAGGTGTTTGTATTATCTGTCGCAAACTTTGTTGTAAAGAATGCGGCACGAAGGTTCGCGGGCGTTTTCTTTGTTCGGCGCATCGAAAAGTGAAAGTGGAACAAGATTGGGCAGAAGTATTTCGCTCTACAGAAATTTCAGACGCAGAATTAGTGAAATCTGTTTTGGAATCGGCTGGACATAAAGTGTTAGTGCAGAATTTTAATGCCATCGGATTTATTTGGGATGGCGGAGGTGATTCACCAATCTCGCGCAGCAATATCAATAAACCGGCAAAGGTATTTGTACCCATTCCGGAATATTTAGATGCAGTGGAAGAAATTGTAGAGTGGAAATCATCGGAAACGAGTATTGATGAAGCAGAATCTGAGCTGTAGATCGGATTAAAAGAGGAATTCATTATGAAGATTCACGAATATCAGGGAAAAGAAATTCTAAAGAAGTTTGGAGTTCCGGTGCCAAAAGGTGAAGTGGCATTCACCATTGATGAAGCAGTGAAAGCGGCTGAAAAGATCGGCGGCAGCGTATGGGTTGTCAAAGCGCAAATTCATGCAGGCGGACGCGGCAAAGGCGGCGGTGTGAAACTTGCACGAAGCTTGGAAGAAGTTCGTGAGCGTGCGGGTGAAATCCTCGGCATGCGTCTCATCACGCATCAAACAGGACCGGAGGGGCGCATTGTCCGCCGATTGCTTGTTGAACAAGGGATGAATATTGCAAAGGAAATGTATGTTGGCATTACACTGGATCGTCAACGCTCGCAAAATGTTGTCATGGTCTCGACGGAAGGCGGAGTGGAGATTGAAAAAGTCGCTACCGGAACACCGGAGAAGATACTGAAAGAAGCGGTTGATCCTGTAACCGGATTTCAACAGTTTCAAGCGCGAACACTTTGCTTCGGCCTCGGGTTAACAGGTGATGCATTGAAGAATGGCGTAAAATTTTTGTTGGCGCTCTACAAAGCATACGAAACCACCGACGCATCTCTGGCTGAAATCAATCCGCTCGTTATGACGCAGGAAGGGCAGGTCATTGCGCTCGATGCCAAAATCAACTTTGATGACAACGCACTTTTCCGCCATCCGGAATATGAGCAGCTGCGCGATATTGATGAAGAAGAACCGCTTGAAGTGGAAGCCGCGGCATCCAATCTCAATTATATAAAACTCGATGGCAATGTCGGCTGTATGGTGAACGGCGCCGGTCTTGCAATGGCGACGATGGATATTATCAAGCTTGCGGGCGGCATGCCTGCGAACTTTCTTGATGTCGGCGGCGGCGCAAGCGCGGAGACGGTGGAAGCCGGATTCAAAATTATTTTGAAAGACGAAAATGTAAAAGCCATCCTCATTAATATTTTCGGCGGGATTGTGCGGTGCGATCGTGTGGCAACCGGCGTTGTAGATGCCGCGAAAAATGTCGACGTGCAAATTCCTATCGTCGTACGTCTCGCCGGTACAAACGCCGAACTCGCAGCAGAGATTTTGAAAAATTCAGGACTAAAATTTCTTGTCGCTGGAACATTAAAAGAAGCAGCGGAGAAAGTAACACATGCAATTGCAGCATGAAACAGTTATCAGTTGTCAGTATTCAGTTATCGGTATTCAATTATGAAGAGAACCATCAAAACTGTTGTGCATAAGTATAAAATAGGCGAAGAACCAAGCGATTTTTCTTATTGGCGGAGACAAAGAGTAACTCGTCGTCTCTCCACTGCAGAGGAACTGCGTGAATTATTTATTAATGTGAATTATGGAACTCGACCAAAATTTCAAAGAGTTTGTCGAATTATTAAACCGAAACAGAGTTGAATATTTAATCGTTGGCGGTTATGCAGTTATTGCACATGGTTACCCAAGATCTACCGGTGATCTCGATGTATGGGTAAATCCGACACAATCCAACGCAAAGAAAGTTCTACATGTATTGAAAGAGTTTGGTTTTGGAAAATTAAAAATAACTGAAAAAAACTTGTTCACAAAAGGAACAATTCTGCAGTTTGGTTACGTACCATTAAGAATTGATGTCCTTACCGATATTGATGGAGTTGAATTTGAAGAAGCTTTTCCCAGAAGGTTCAAAAAGAAGTATTCTGGTATTATGATCAATTTTATAGGTAAAGAGGCGCTTACAAAAAATAAAAGTAGCGCAGGCAGGAAGAGAGATTTGGCTGATTTAGAAGAACTAACAGAAAAAAAACGAAAGAGATAATTTTTATCTTTCTACTCAATGACTCATAGACTTAGCTCCTTAAATATTTTTTCCTTTTTCATTTAGTACTTTTGCATTGAATACTATGCCCTGGAATGAAAATTACGAACCTGTGATTGGACTCGAAGTTCACGCACAACTCTTAACCAAGTCGAAAGCGTTCTGCAGCTGTTCGACACAGTTTGGGAATGATCCAAACTCCAATGTCTGTCCGGTTTGTCTTGGTATGCCGGGAGTGCTTCCTGTGTTGAACAAGAACCATGTTGAGTTCATAATGAAAATGGGCCTAGCGACAAACTGCACTATCGCACCGAAATCTATTTTTGCCAGAAAAAATTACTTCTATCCGGATCTACCCAAAGGCTACCAGATATCGCAGTATGAAGAACCGATATGCGCAAACGGCTGGCTGGATGTCGAATTGAAGGATGGAACGACGCGACGGATCGGCATAACGCGCATTCACATGGAAGAAGATGCCGGCAAGTCGATTCACGATCAGGATATCGACACGCTGGTGGATGTGAACCGGTGCGGTGTGCCGCTTATTGAGATCGTGAGTGAGCCCGACATGCATACCCCGCATGAGGCATATCAATATCTCTCCATGATTCGTCAGATTGTCACCTATCTTGGTATCTGTGACGGTAATATGGAAGAAGGAAGTCTTCGGTGCGATGCAAACGTTTCGGTGCGAAAGAAAGGTGAAAGGAAATTAGGCACGAAGTTAGAAGTGAAGAATTTGAATTCCTTCCGCTTTGTCGAGAAGGCATTGGAATATGAAATCACCCGTCAAATTGAAGCACTCGAAAACGGAGAAACAATAATTCAGCAAACATTATTGTGGGATTCCGATAAAGGAATTTGCATCCCGATGCGCTCGAAGGAGGAGGCGCATGACTATCGCTACTTCCCCGATCCTGATTTAGTACCGGTACTGGTGAATCAACCATGGATCGATGATGTGAAAGCGAAATTGCCGGAACTGCCGACTGTTCGCCGCGATCGCTTCATCAACGAATTCAAATTGCCGAAGTACGATGCCGATATTCTTACCGGAGAGCGCGAGCTGGCGGATTATTTCGATGGGATCATTTCAAATCTCAAAACGAAAAACGAAGAGACGTATAAGATTGCAAGTAATTGGACGATGGTGGACGTCCTGCGTGTCGTCAACGACCGGCACATTGCGGTTTCAGATTTCCCGATTACTCCCAAGAACCTTTCTGACATGATCAATCTCATTGTTGACGGCACTATCAGCGGCAAGATTGCCAAAGACGTTTTTGAGGAAATGCTGAAGACAAAAGAATCGCCCAAAGCGATTATCGAGAAAAAGGGCTTGGTACAGGTAAGCGATGTTTCTGCGATTGAAAAAGTGATTGATGAAATTCTCGCGAACAATCAGGGACAGGTTGAGCAATATAAAAGCGGGAAACAGCAGGTCTTCGGATTCTTTGTCGGACAAACAATGAAGGCGATGAAGGGAAAAGCGAATCCCAAAGTGGTGAATGAGGTGTTGACAAGGAAATTGAGTAATTGAGATATTAAGATGATGAGATATTGAGTGATAGAGATAAAAGATATTGAGAGCAAGAGATAGAAGAAAACATGCATAATCTTGAAGAACTTCAAGTATATCACAAAGCGCTTTCTTTTACCAAAGTTGTTAGACGAATAACAAAAAGCTTTCCCAAAGATGAATTGTTTGGACTTATCTCTCAATTTAAACGAGCTGCTGATTCGATTGTGCTCAATATTGCAGAAGGAGCAGGTAATTCTTCGAACAAAGAATTTATTCATTTTCTTGATTATTCCATTCGTTCTTCTTTCGAATGTAAAGGGTGTATCGATATAGCACTTGAAAACAAATTTATTAGTCAAACGGATTATCAGATGTTGCTTGCAGATACGAATGAACTCATAGCAATGCTCTATGGACTTCAAAAACATTTAAAACAAATAAAGTAAATTACATCTCATAATCTCAATTTCTTTCAATTTTAATATCTTAACAAAGGATCAACAATGCGTATCAAAATAATAGCTGGAAACTGGAAAATGTACAAGGACCTGAACGAATCAACAGAGCTTCTGAACGGTCTCAAATCAAAACTTGCTGTTCTGCCGAACGGTGTGAAGGCGATTGTGTGCCCTCCGTTTGTGTCGCTTGCACTTGCGCAGAAATTGCTCGAAGGCAGTCCCGTCGCGCTCGGTGCGCAGAATATGTATCACGAGGATGAAGGCGCGTTCACGGGTGAAGTCTCGCCGAAAATGTTGAAATCTGCCGGATGCCAGTATGTGATCCTCGGACATTCAGAGCGGCGGCAGTATTTTAAAGAGACGAATGAATTCATCAATAAGAAAGCAAAGAAAGCCATTGCCTCCGGATTGATTCCAATCATTTGCGTGGGCGAAACATTGGAAGAACGCGAGAAGAACATCACCGATCAGATTGTCAGCGTGCAGGTAAAAGGATGCCTGAAAGATATTCCAGCCGCGGAAGTCGAGAAGCTGATCATCGCGTACGAGCCGGTGTGGGCAATTGGTACAGGCAAAGTTGCAACGCCGCAGCAGGCGCAGGAAGTGCACCAGCTTATTCGCAAACTCATCGGACAGTTATACAGCTGGGTGACTGCGGAGAAGGTTATTCTTCAATATGGCGGCAGTGTGAAACCGGAAAACGCAAAAGAATTACTCCACCAGCCGGATATCGACGGAGCACTTGTCGGCGGTGCGTGTTTGAAAGCAGATTCGTTTGCAGCGATTGTGCAAGCAGTGGTATAACGGAAATTACCGATTTGCATCCATCAAGGAATTTTAACCGGTCATTCGCCACGGTGACCTGAAAGTAATATGCCCGAATTAAATGATCTTATTACGCTTATTAAGTCACGCACTCCTCTCATTGTTGTTGAGACTGAGGATGAGGTTCGCGCGTATGAATTAGTCCGTTATGCCGCATTGCATCTCAAACAGAATTTTTATAGATGGAGTGTAGCTGATGGATTGGCCCTAGCAAATAATGTCCAGAATACCAATGGAGGATATCAAGAGCCGATTGAATTGCTACGCTACATATGGAGTTTAAAATATCCGGGAGTATTCCTTCTATTGGATTTCCATCCTTTTATCAACGATCCAAAACATATTCGAATAATCAAGGAGATTGCGCTCCATACGGATCAGTCTCGACAAATCATAGTTTTTCTTAGCGTGAAATTCGACCTGCCCGGTGAATTGAATACCTTTTCCGCTCATTTTGAATTGGAGCTTCCAACGAGAGAAATTATTGAAAAGATAATTTTCTCGCAAGTGAAGAATTGGTCCATTCAGAATGGAGGACAGAGTTCGAATTTGACTGATGATGAAATTCATAAAATGTCACGTGTCCTTTACGGCCTTTCGACAACAGAAGTCAAGAAGGCAGTGAATCAAACATTGAGGGAAACCAGTGCTCAAAATCACATCTCTGGAATTGGTAAGCTCAAATATGACATCCTCAAACAAAGCAGTGTGCTTGCATATGAATGTGAAACATCGAATTTGTCTCAAGTTGGAGGATTTAAAAACCTCAAAGAGTGGTTGCAGAAACGGCAAATGATATTCCTCGGTGAAAAAAATATGCCTGGTCTTGACGCTCCGAAGGGCATTCTTCTTTTAGGCGTGCAGGGCGGAGGGAAAAGTCTTGCTGCAAAAGCTGTTGCAGGTACGTGGGGAGTTCCCCTTTTACGCCTCGATATCGGCGCCCTCTATGATAAATATATAGGCGAGACCGAACGGAAAACGAGAGATTCATTAAAAATGGCTGAAAGGATGTCGCCGTGCGTGCTTTGGATTGACGAAATTGAAAAAGGAATCTCTACCGGTGGTGAGAATGACGGCGGAGTATCTCAACGAGTGTTAGGTACATTATTGACATGGATGGCTGAAAAAAAAGAACCGGTGTTCGTTGTGGCAACTGCGAATAACGTGCAATCTCTTCCGCCTGAGCTGTTACGCAAAGGAAGGTTTGATGAGGTTTTTTTTGTCGACCTTCCTGATGAAAAAATGCGTAAGGAGATCTTTTCCATTCATCTTAAAAAGAGAGGATTTGATCCTGCATTGTTTAATCTGGACAACCTTTCTCAGGTATCCGATGGATTCTCGGGAGCAGAAATCGAACAAGCACTCGTTTCCGGTCTTTATTCGATGGCAAACGGATCGGGAACTCTGACGAATGATATTCTTATAACCGAAGTAAAAGCGACTCGACCATTGTCTGTTCTCATGGCGGAACAGGTTGATGCATTACGTGACTGGGCAAAAGATAGAACAGTTTCTGCAAATTAAGTTACTTGTTGTCACGTTTTTTCTCTACGTTTTAACTCCTCCCCCAAACGAAGGATTTTGCTTCCGAGACTATTAATCCTCAGCTTCTTTTATCTCTTTTACTCAACTTCTCAATGACTCACCTACTCATAGTCTCATTATCTCAACTTCTCATAGGCTTAACTGCTCTTTTACTCATTTACTCAATGGCTCATCCACTTCCATTGCATTTATTGCAAAGATGAATTACTATTTATTCACGCGCTTATTCAATTTATCGATAATCGAATTAAAACAATCATGAAGTATTGGAATCTTTTTCAGCAACAATGGTATACCCAAAACCTTGTCGATGCATTCAATGCAAACGAAGCATTATGGGACGAGTTAAAAGCTCGGCGGAAATTACGCCGTAGATTATTCTCACTCACCGGGCAGGAATATAAAGCATTAGACCTGCTCGAGTTTGAAGCCTTGCGGCCGCTGGATGATTGCATAGGAATTCAAACTGTTCCTTGAGATGGCAAAATAAGAGAAGTGTGCTGTGTAGAGACTACGAAGAGAAATAAAATTATGAAATATATAGGCCAGCCAATACGCCTTCCAGCGGAGATTATCGAAAAGAAGATCTTTCTCGTTCGTGGTCGAAGGGTATTGCTGAGTTCTCATCTTGCCAATCTCTACGGTATAGAAACAAGAGTACTGATGCAATCAGTCAAACGGCATACCGAGCGCTTTCCTGATGATTTTATGTTTTTCTCTTACACGGGATGAGATCCAGAGGATATCACAAATTGTGACATCCTTGAAATTCTCAAAAGCAGTCTATGCCTTTACAGAAGAAGATATTGCTATGCTCTCAAGCGTTCTCAATAGCCCTCGTGCTGTTCAGATGAATATAGCGATTATGCGGGCATTTGTGAGACTTCGTGAAGTGTTATCAAGCCATAGCGAACTTGCCGCCAAACTCAAAGAACTGGAAGATCGTGTTGAAAAGCATGATGAGCACATCCGTACACTCTTCTCTGCCATTAGGCAACTGATGGAACCGCCGGAAAAACACAGACGCGAAATCGGTTTCCACGTGAAAGAGTCTTTGGCAAAATACAATGTGACAAGAACAAGAAAAAACGATGGCGATAAGCCATAGTCTCAATATCTCATTATCTCAATCTCTCATAATCGCTACTGCTCAATGACTCACCTACTCATAGTCTCAATATCTCTGCGCCAGAGGCGCATCCGCCTTCGGCGGAAACTTCTCAGAAGCTAAACTACTCAAATGCTCACTTGCTCACAGGCTCATAGGCTCATAGGCTTATTTCCTCATCTACTCACTTGCATCTCAAGTAAAGCGTTGTTACAATAACTGTGGTTTTGATGTATGCAGGTAGTTGTACCCGTTGGGAGTTCGGGGATTCAGCTTAACCCCTCGTGAGAATTTTTCTTTAGAATAAGTTATAGGGCTTATTCTTTAGGGGAAGTTGCGTTGCTATAAATCTTTTGAAGCCTCCAACGGGAATACAGTCTCCTGATGGAGGCTTTTTGTGTTTTTGGTATGTAGAAGAATACAATCTACTATTGTGTGGGTGATGATAATTCGGCTATGAATAAAGGAGGTTTTATATGAAGGCACTAGAGAAGAGTATCGAACATATTCAAATTGAAAAAATATCGTTTGATAAAAATAATCCTCGGGGTGAGAAGGAAGAACAAATAGTAACTGATCCTGAATTCGATAAATTAAAACTATCCATAAATAAGTACGGTATTTTGGAGCCTTTAATAGTAAAAAAAGATACGAACAAAGAAGATTATTACATTTTGATAGATGGCGAGAGACGATTAAGAGCTGCCACAAAAATAGCAGAAAACGATAAATCTAGTTACCAAAACCAAACCGTACCTGCGTTAACAGCTAAGGACGAAGCTGATGGAAGAATTTTAGCCTATCAAGTTCACATGCTTAGGAAGAACTGGAATAAGGCTGCAGAAACAAAATCGATTAAAAGAATAATTGCGGACCTTAGACAAGCTACTCCGGACATAACAGATAAAGATCTTGCGAAACGAATAAAGGAGATAACTGCACATACAGATTACGAGTTAGGAGAGTTGTTAAAACTTATTAAATATAGTGATGTTGTGATCGGAAAGGTGTTATCCAATGAACTTGATATGAGTTATTTAATTCAAATTGAATCAAGCTTTATAAATCCCTTAAAACGGAAATATCCGGAATTGTTAAAAGATAATAGAGAAGATCAAATAAGAAATATTCTTGTATATAAAGCAGAAGAGGGATTGTTGGTTAACACACGTTTTCTGATGGACAAATTCAAACATGTTTTTGCTGATGAAAAACATAAAGATTCCATCAAAAGATTAATAGAGAAGTTTTTAAAAAACAAAAATGAAAACATTCAAGATATTTTTAAATCTTACCTAATAATGAACAAGAAACTGGACCCCAAATTAGATCCCGTTAAAAGTATACAAGGAAAAAAGAAAGTTAAAGGAATCAAAACTGACCATAAATCTTTTAATAATTATGGGAAAATAATTCTCAGTAAACATGAAGAAGGATCAATAAAAACTGTACGTGAAAATTTTGAAAGTATTTATACAAAGCTATCCCAAGAAGAAAGAGAATATATAGCGGAAGCTGTTAGCTGTTTTGAAGCTCGGTGTCATAAGGCTGCCATTGTTATGGTTTGGGCAGCTGGAATAAGTAAAATTATTAATTATCATTCAAAGGATATTACAAAATTTAATAGTGATTGTCATAAAATGACGAATATTAATAAAATACCATTTAAATATTATAAAGATGTTTTGGCAAAAGCTGAAAAATATTCAACAATTGACGATCTAAGAAATGGCATTGATATGCCTTTTATATTATGGCTATTAAATCAAAATGTTATTTCAATGACCGAATTTAAGAAACTCAAGGCTGACTATGATACAAGATGCGATTGTGCCCATCCAACGGACATCAAATTGAATTTTCATGAAGTAATAAAGATATTTAATAATGTTCATAGACTAATTTTTGCGAATATTAAATTATGAGCAATATTCTCTTAGTTGAACCGAATTTCCCAATACCAGCTAAAAGTAAAAACCATAGGGA
>JBEKAY010000063.1:0-16562 GCA_050015675.1 Bacteroidota bacterium
GTAATCCTGGTCCATCAGGTAAGTTAACTGCTGCAGGTACTCAGACAGTATATGTTGGCGCTACACTGAATTTACCTGCATCGACGGTAGCTGGATCTTATATGAATGCTTCAGGTTTAAGTATAACGGTCAACTATAATTAGAACATACATTCATCAAAAGAGACAATAAAAAGAAACGGTGTCTGGTATAGGTAGTTATATTTTATAAATTAGGATAATATTATATGATGAGCATATATTGAAAACGACTGCTATTCTATAGCATTGTTTTTAATTCAAAGTGTTTACCACTAATTTTATTAAAATAAAAAGTCATGCACACATCCGAATATTTTAAGAACCAACTTGCAATTATTCAAGACATATATTTTATCGTCAATATTCATTCCATTAATTTCTTGGATGTGATTCAGTTATGAATAAAAGTATTTCATTTTAAAGGAATAGGTCTTTACGAGAGACAGATGCAAAGATAAAGTCGTTAAAGGAAATAAAAATTATATAGTACACAGATAAATGCTTATTTACTTGTAGGAGGACATCTATAATGGCAACATCTCAATGTCTCAAATGCGGGAATCGTTACTTTGAATCAGTCGTGAAAATTCCAATTGGCTCCCCACGCCGGATCATGTTCGTTCAATGTTCAGTGTGCGGTGGAGTAGTTGGTGTTCAGGAAGAACACGGCATGAACTCAAAGAAGAATTCCGAACGAATAGATCAAATGCATGAACCAGTGCGATCTTTAATCAAGAATCAGACCGTTGTTCCTTCTGACATCAACACCGTCCTGAAGCAACTCTATGGTTGATAATGTTTTTTACAATCATCTGTAAGTTGGGCATAATTATCCACAACATAACTCTAACTAAAAGAATAATCCTATGAAAAAAGAATTGAAATCAATAAAATTTAAGAGCCAGGATACTGTAGAAGCTGGTCTGAAACGTATGAGTATTAAGTCTGAGCAGTATCAGAAACTCATTACCGAATCTGTCTCATTAAGTGATAAGAAAAGAGGTATGGTTGTCAAAGGGCTCATAAACATATCTCCTGATTTGAAGTCACACAATCACATCCTTACAATAGCCCGTAAAATGCATAATCCTTCTTTCAGGCATGAAATTGTAAAAGCATATCATGAAACTGATAAAAAAATGGAGATGATAACGGGATTATCCACAATGACTACCAGTGATGCGGCGCTTTTTTTCAGAGACTATTTTGATGTCGGGGGTACTACCGCTGATGTAACGAAGTGGATTGCCAATATATCCACCGTTTACATTAATAAAAAACGTCAGGGAAAAGTTAATCCGGACTATGATGGTTTTTGGGACGATGCCTGGGATTTTGTTTGTGAGACTGTAGATACGATAGGCGGAGCTATTTCTTCAGTAGTAGATGCGGTAGTAGAAGCAGGGAAAGCATTTGCGGATATAGTTACCGATATAATCGATTACACACAAAACAGGATCAATGATATTATCGAGGCACTGCTGGATGCAGGCCGCGAAATAGGCGAATTTATTACAGGTGTAATAGAGGCAGCCGGATCTGCTATTGTAGAAGGATTAACAAAAGTATTTAAAGCCATACTTAAAGCAGGAAAATTTATAGTTGATATATTGCAGGTTCTGTATGATAGTGCTGTAGGTTTTATTAAAGATGGCATACAGGTGCTTATTAAAATCGGATGCAGGATTAGAGACATTCTTTCATCGGCTTTAGATATAGCACTTAGCTTGGTGAAAGATGCCATAGGCTTCCTTTTAGAACTTGGTCATTCTGTGTGGTACATATTAAAATGGGCAGTCAAAAAATCGTACGAGGTAATTAAAGCAACTTTCGAAAAATTGCTGGAGATAGGCAAATCTATCGCAGATCTGATTGCATGGTGCGCCAGACGTACGTTAGAAGTTATTAAAAAAGGATTCCAGGTTCTTTTAGATTTAGGGAATACTTTTCTTGTCATTATTAAAACTTTGATCACCGACCCACGTAATGTTTTTAAAAAAGCTTTTCAGGCATTAAAAGAATTAGGAGCCTCAATATACGATTTTGTGAAATCGACACTTACACTTGGCCTGGATATCATGGAAAGAACATTTAAGACGCTTAAAGAAATCGGTTTTGCCTTGGTTGATTTTCTTGAATACGCTTTGTCTCAGGGACTGGATATTTTTAAAGAAGTTGTTGTGTGGTTACTGGGAGTGGGTGTTATTGTATTTGATATTTTAATTTGGGCAATTGACAAATCGGTTGAAATTTTTGGCTGGGCACTTGAGGCAATTGATATAGTTGTCGATTCATTTTTTGATATTGTAGAATGGATTTTGACTGATATCGGCGGTGAATGGATAGGAAACCTGGCGAAATGGCTTGCTGAAAAAGGCAGAGCTGCCATAGAGTGGTTTAAGAATAAAGTTATTCAGCCTATTTTGGCTGTTGGTAAATTGATATTTGTAATAATCCTTGCTTCCAACGATATAGTGTTTCTTGCTATTGCATATTACATCCTTAAGGCACTTGTCGATGAAAATTTAACTGACTACAAGAACTGGCCGGCTACGTTTAATGAATTTAAAAATATGTTCAGAAGTAAAATTGCCATATTACCCGAAGTAGATTCAACTCATAAATATGTTATTGTCAGCGATGCTCATAAAGAATCAAAAAACGACGTGGACAGCGGTATAGGACATTTCTATAAAAATAAGGAATTATTCCGGACAATATTGGGTAATTATGCCAGTGATGAATCATGGACGGTCATTGCAGCGGGCGATGATGAGGAATTCTGGTACTCGGGTGACATAAGTGCTCAATCCGACATGATTGACAAAGTGCAACCGATAATTGATAACAACCAGGTGATTTTTGATCTCCTTTCCAATGATTTTTATAAAAACCAGACTCCGAGAAGATTCTATAAAATTCGAGGCAATCATGATGATATCTGGAACAAAGTTTCAGCCGTCAATAAGCTTGAAGATAACGGGTTTAACAATATTGAAATTTACGATTATGCAACATTCAAGAGGAACGGAAAAGATACCCTGGTGATGCATGGCCAGCAATATGATCCCTATAATTGTGACAGGAACAATTTCTTTGGAAAGTTTGCAAGCAATTTTGTAGGCGAATCGATTGACGAACTTAATGATGTCTTGGTGGATATATTTGGAGAAGGTGCAAGAATTGAAGGCTGGAGCCTGGCCCCTTTTTATGAAAGAAGTGAATGGGAAAGCAATATCGATGAGAATTGCGGAAATCCGGAATTATCTTCGGGAGCAATGTTCGATGAAAGGGTTATCGTAAATACTGTTCGAAATTATGATTGTAATTTGATACTGGGTCATACGCATGATGCGAAACTGATGAAAGACAGCCAAAATCTACAACGATTTTATGCAAATTCCGGTACCTGCGGCTGGTGGGAAGATTGTGTATGGTCTGTTGAAGTTACGAGTGACGACGTTTTTATTAAGGCTTGGACACCTGAAAATACTGTAACACCGTTCAGAAGCTTTGCCTTGACAACTGCTAATTCTTTTTAAATGCATTTTTTGTTGTTGTCATATTATCATCCAAGGTATATAAATCCTCTGAAAAGTTGGGCAAATCGTTTGAGGTCTGAAGGAATTGATACAACAGAAATGTATCCTGATAAATTTTACAAGGATGATGTAATTGAACATTTGCAATTAGATTACGATGTAGTTTTATACTTTGGACATGGAATCCGGGGTGCATGGTCTGGCTATAATCGGATCACGATAAAAGATCTTAGGACAATAAAATCAAAACATACTCAAAAAACTATAATGAGTCTCAGTTGTTATAGTATGTGTGATACACAGAAAGATGAAAAAAGCTTCGGTGATCATATCATTGATAATTCTTTAGCAAATTGTGTATTAGGGTATAATGATAAAATCAAGTACGAATCTAATTTGCAATTTATGAATCTTCTATTAGATAATTATTTGACAGAAAAACATGATAATTTTCGCACTTATTTATCTGCTTTTTTAAAAGATAAATATTCTTTATTAGAATTACCTTTGAAGCTATTAATGATTTAATATCTTCTATAAATTGTAAAATGCGTCCCTCGATAAAAGACCAAGTAGCACATGGTTAGAAAAGGAGGTACATCATGAGTGTCGCGAGAACTGTCAGAAATGAAACAAAAGTCATTTCGCTGAAACTCTCGGACTTGAATAATGGCGAATATCTTTTGTATAGATTGAAAGTGTGGGGAGCTCAAGGGATATTTTCTATTGTGGATGAAAAGAGCAGAGTTATCATGAAGAGCACTGATTTTCCTAACCCACAACAGGACTACTCGCGTAAATGGCCGAAAACTCCAGAAGAAATTCCAGCTGAAAAGGATATTATTTACACGCTTGTAATTTCCTTCAATATGGCTACAAAATATTCCTATATCGTTGAGCATTATAAAGCGGATGGATCTTTACCTGTTACACTCAAAAGTATTGATTTTGAGAGCAAGAATGTCGTGGATTCGGATTACAATACATTGAGAGTACTTTTTACATAATCGGAGAAAGAGGATTGTGAGCAGTACCGCAAGTTGATGTGTAGCTGTAAGAGACAACGAACTGTTTTAGTTCTTTTCATTTCTACATACGAGACAACCATTTCGAGGCTCGCCGCCTCTTTAACTTTGGTAGATTATTTTATTGGGTAGATAGAACAGGTCGTTACCACACAGTGTGATTTAAATACAATTTGTGTAGAGTGTGTAATACTATTTAGTCTTTAACAAATATCAAGTGATTACCGCTAAGATCCGATAGAGCTATGCTAAATGCAATAGGATGATGGGAAAATGATAGCGGAAAACTGTCAAATGAGAAATGATACTCACCAAATGTCAGACTGCCAAGACAAATCGACATCCGTCGGGTTCCAAATGCAAAATGTCTTGCCCCAAAAAGCGTCTGTCTTCTTCCGAATGCCCCCAGAACTGTCCCAAATGAGATTTACCGGAGAAAAGAAGGGATCTGGTTATTTCCAGATGATAATAGACAAGCGCAAAATGCAAAATGTTTCGCTCCAAATGGCGTCTGTCTGCTTCCGAATGCCCTCAGAACAGTTCCAAATAAGATCTGCCGGAAAAAAAATGGAACGGGTCATTTCCAAATGACAATAGACAAGCGCAAAATGCAAAATGTTTCGCTCCAAATGGCATCTGCCCACTTTCGAATGCCTTCGGAGTGTTTCCAAATGACATTTGCCAGAGAAAAGATTTCAACAACTAATGGGGAAATGGAAAAAGCGAAGAATAAATCCATTCGCAATTACAACATCACTCACCAACAATAAGGAGGTCGTCATGAATAAGAAACAAGAGAACAAACAGACCATGTGGGAAGCTATCTTGAAGCTTTTCAATCAAAACAAGGCAAAGGTGGATGCGAATCCCGGCTTTGCTTCATCGGTTGCAGCGTTGGTACAAACCACGGATGCGGCTCGTAAGAAGATTTCGGAAGCCGACAATGCGATCAAGGGGAAAGCGCAGGAGAAAGCTGCAGCAGAAGATGCGCTTATCGCAACACTTGTGCCTGTGCTTGCGGCGCTCAGGATACACGCACATAAAGAGAATCATTCGGAACTTTGGATGAAGGTAGATCTCTCACCCTCCGATCTTAAAGGCATGCGTGACACAGCGCTGAAAGATGTGGCAGTTATGCTTATCGCCCTTGCGAACGAGTACACTACTGATCTTGTCCAGCACGGAATTGGAAAAGACAAGTTAGATGACCTTCAGAAGAAAGCCGATACGTACTTTGATGCTTTGAGCCAGCGTTTAGGCGGTGAAGCGGTGCGAGGTGGAGCACGTGCAGCGGCAGATGAGTTGGTTTCTCAGGTGGATCAAATTCTTACCCGTGAGATAGACGACTATATGGAAATGATGCAAGAGAGCGATCCCGAGTTTTATAATACGTATTGGTCCGTTAGGCATATACGCGACACAGGCATACGGCACAGGTCGAAGCCGGCACCTGCACCTGTTGCTGAGCTTGCGTCGGCAAAGTAAAAACTGACCCCCCTATCGGCCACCTCGTGAATGAGGGGGACAAATTTTGTTTGCGTTAGAACGGATTCGAAATGACAAAGGAATAGAAGAGTAGGAATATAGTTGGACGTAGGGAATAAAGATAAGGGAACAAGCAATGAATTTAACAGAACATTTTACATTAGAAGAAATGACAGCTTCTGATTATATATCGAAAGGAGGAACACGCAATGAGCGGACACGATACACCACCGTTGGGGGATACCGATTGTAGCGGGGATATACATTATTATCATCACTATTGAGTAAAATAAATAATTACCGGAGGAAGTCGAAATCCGATAAAGTATTTGTAAAATAAATTTAATAAGGAGAAACACATCATGGCACAAAGTAATTCAACAAAAACTACTGAATTTGTGGTGCAGCCCGAACGCACACATTTTCATCACATGCTTGCCAAGAACCCGAATTATTTTGGAAATATTCCAGGCAGCAAATTAAAAGTAAATTACAAACTCATTGCAGAAACTGTTTATGAGCAACTCACTTGTGCCGGATATAATCCGGATACGGAGAACATGTTAGCTACTTTTGAAATTAAAAAATCGGTCGGGTTTTCTGGCAATTTATGCACAACCGGATCGTTTGAGTATCTGCGTTTCTATCTTGACTTTCATGATGGACATGGATTTATAGACCAGGGAATTG
The DNA here is from genome assembly GCA_050015675.1 of Bacteroidota bacterium. Taxonomy (GTDB): domain Bacteria; phylum Bacteroidota; class Ignavibacteria; order UBA10030; family UBA10030; genus Fen-1298. The sequence goes on from JBEKAY010000063.1 coordinate 6,763, forward strand.
TTGCGATAAATGTCCATGATATTCTTGCCGCAAACGATTGCAACGGAAATTCTATTTTCCCGATCAAATATGCTGCAACACTTAAGAAGAAAGCTTCGAATTCTTTTTATTGTGATAACCCAGTATTGCCCACTTTGAGGGTAATATTATCATGGGGCACAGAGCCGCCTGCTGATTCCCCTAACTGGCAACCTGTTTGGGGTAATATATTGGATTGTGATGTGCAATTAAAACCTTCGTTGAAATTAAATCCAAAAGATTTTTCAATTGATCTGTCAAAATATTTAGCTCTTGCTGTTAATTCACCTTATTTAACGTCAAAACAATTAGCAGAAATAACAGGAGCTGATATTTCTAAACTAACCCCCCAAGCGCAATTGCCAAATCTTGCAGATCTTGTAAAAAAATCTGAAGAATTAAAAGTACCAGCATCTCGATTTGTTTTTAAAACAGTTTATAATATGGTAAAATATCCGACATCAGAAATGACTATGATGGATAAAGCCATATTGGCAAATGCAAAAATTGATGTGGGTCAACTTATTGACAAGCTAAGCATAGTGACGCCTATGGATGCTTCAAAAGCAGATGTTGACTATGAAGAATTAGAATGTGTCGGCTTGGATTACAATACAGAAAGTTTGGTTGCTACCATTAAAATAAAGAAGAACATTGGTTACAGCGGTGGGTTGTGCGATGTTGGCAGCAAGGAATATATTTCTTTCTGGATTGACTGGGACAATAAATGCTCATGGCAATATCTAAATACAGTAGAATTAAAAGTGCATGATATACAAATGGTAGGTAACGGTTTATATTACAGCGTTTTACTTCCCCTGGATGCTACCTATCATAAAAAAATATGCAACACCCCGAATATAGTTCGATTTCGTAGTGTTTTGTCATGGGATGTAGCTCCATCCACTACTGATCCTGATAAATTAGAATATTATGGAAACAGAGTAGATGCACATATTCAAATTAAACCAGGTGTTGCTTTGAATCCGGGCGATGTAATTCCTTTATTTAATATTATTGGCGGAATTGATGTTGATCATGTGGATGATGTAACCGGGTTGACAAAACCGGGGTCATTCTTCGCCTTTAATGGTTTAAGTGTTCCACCAGGTGCTCCATTTGGAGGCCTTATTGTTTTAAATGGACCTTCATTCCCGGGTTATCGCTACAAGATTAAAATAACAAACCTGAATGACGGAACGGTTACCTATGCAAGCGCTTCATTCACGGTTGTTGGGTATTTACCATATGCCCCATGGGTGCAATACACTGCTCAAGCGGTGGATGCTGACGGATATTATCATTTCCTCGATCCTGCTAAAAATACGTTAAATGTGTTGGCACGATTTACTCCGGGAACAGAAGACAATTTCCTTGTAGAGATGGAAGTGGATACCATTCCGGGTGTGTTTTCCAAAACAATTCAAATTGATAATACGGCACCGGATATTCATTTACAAGTAGATGATAATGGCGATTGCACACATTACAAAATAGGTGATACCATTACCGGTCATTACTATGCGTATGACAAGTATATTCTAAGTTGGAATTTTGCAAGCACTTGGGGCGGTGGAACTAGCGGTACATCTAATACACCAGGCTTACCAGGAGTTCCTTTCAGTATTGTTACTCAAGCAAATGCATATCCATGCGGAGCTGTTTCATTGGGTGCGTGGGACAAGACAATTGTAAACAGCCAAAGTGTGGGACATTACACCACGGCTTCTTATAATATTTGTTTACGCAACAGTTAAGAGTGAGTAATTTTTAAAAAGTTGCCGGGTTAATCCCGGCAACTTTTTTTAATAAATTCAAAGATATGAGCGAAACTGAAAAATATTTAATACTGATAATTGTTGTATGGCGGCTCACCCATTTAATCAGTGCCGAAGATGGCCCGTTTGATTTAATAATTAAATTGAGAAAATATGCGGGCAATACTTTTTTCGGTAAACTAATGGATTGTTTTTATTGCCTGAGTATCTGGATTGGATTTGCAGCTGGATGGTATGCAGGAAATAATTTAAAAGAGATCATCATACTGACAATATATTATTCAGGTGCATCTATATTACTTGAAAAATTAACAAACAAAAATTTTATTTGAACTATGTGTAATTGCAATCAAAAACGGGCAATATATTCGTCCGAAAATAATCAGTCACAAAGAGGAGTAGTGAAAGTAAAGCTTACAGTAGATACTCCAATGGTCCTAAATGGGAACATAACCGGAAGGATGTATGTATTTAGGAATATTAACGATATAAATTGGGTAGATAAACGAGATGTCATGAGTATAAAGGATATCAATGGATTGCAGATATTTTATTGAAAATTATTAACTTGTGAAATTTTTAAGCAAAAATATTGATAATTGGAGGAAGCCGACAATGCGATCAAGGGGAAAGCGCAGGAGAAAGCTGCAGCAGAAGATGCGCTTATCGCAGCACTTGTTGCTGAGCCTGTACCGGCAAAGTAAATATCCGGTAGAATAAAGAATTGCCACTCAAATTGCTCTCCTCCTCAATCGAGGAGGAGAGCAGGAGTGGAGGCTGTTGAGGAATTTCTTTTTGTAGGGACGCGATTTATCGCGTCCGGATTAATAAGAAAATAATTGCCGAACAACTTCCATTTGACCAATTGAGAGAGGAGTTCGGGAAATGAGTGCATGTAGGTTATAAGGAAAACGTGTGGCACGAAAAGTTGCTTGCGAAATTAATGAACGGGAAAACGAAGTATGAACATGTTGCATAAAAGTTTTCGGGCAAACTATAATTTTATAGGAGGTAAAATAAATGACACACACATTGTTTCAAGCTGCCGGCGTAGCTATCGTGGTGTTTATTTTCTGGCAGATCAAGCTTCGTCTTAGCAGGGGAAGAAAGTTTTCAGATTTCATTATCGGCGACGACGGAAGGTATAGCCTTTCCAGACTCCAGGCAGTCGTATGGGCAACAATTATTATGTCGCACCAATTTACAGTATTTCTGATCGTTGCAATACATAATCAAGTTTCATCTTTCCAATTGGTATTTGCGGAAAATGCGTTATGGTTGCTCGGTATAAGTCTCGGCAGTTACGTTTCCGTAAAAGGGATAACGATCAATCAGGCACAAAAGTCGGGAGTCCCGTTGAGACGTTATAACCCTGACCTGTCGAATCTTGTGACCGGAGAAAATGGATTGGATTTCAGCCGGTTTCAGATGTTAGCATGGACAATTCTCGGTGTAAGTGTCTACCTCGTCCAATGCAACTCTTACGATTATTGCCTAAACGACTTAGTTGTTGCCGGAAAGGATTTAAAAGATATTTTTACGGATAAATTCCTTCCCGACATTAGCGGCACATTTACCATACTGATGGGATTAAGTCAGGGAGCATATATCGGCAAGAAACTTGTCCCTTCCTATCAGGTGAAAACAGTCCGCACCGCATCACTTCGTGCATTGCAAGCGCAGGCAGATACTCTCGAGATAGAGATCAAGTATGCACAGGAAGGATTAGCGGCACAGAAGCCGAGCACTTTGAGTGACCGAGAGAAAATAGAAAAAGACGAGCTGGATCTGAGGTTGAAACAGAGTACACTCGCCGATCTTAGAACACAGATCAATGAAATCTCAAGGGCACTGAGCGAGACAGAGTAGCATCGTTAGAAAATTCCTCGCCTGTTTGAGGTAAAAAATAGGCGTAGGATACGGAAAATATTCCCAAGCAGAGCTTGGGAATTAGGTTAACAACAAAACAATTATCAGAAAGGACCACGCTATGCTAAACTATTCAGATATTGAAAAAAAAGCCCTCACTGTTATCAAAGACTTTTTTCTGATGAATGAAAAGGCAGATGGGGATGTTTTGAAAATCTGTCTTCAAAATTTGGGGCTCGAAGGAAGCAGTAATGCGTACGATCCCCAGGCACGTGCACGGGGCTTATGCCAGGAATTGAAAACGGCATTTCTCAAAGCGGGGAACAACCTTCCGCCGCTCCATCTTGATCTTGAACCATCTACGATCCTAAACAATGGTACGTGGACTATAGACAATCTGATCGACCTAATATCCGATTCCTTTCATGGATTGACCGAAAAGGAGGACGTACAATGAAGACGAAAAATGTTTATCTTTCTCTTGTCATTGTTGTACTGAGCTACAGTTTGCCACGGGCACAACCTATTACCATAGAAGCGGCGGCTCACACACGCCATGCTCTTCCGGCATTGATTTCAGTAACCTTTACTATTAATGCAGCGGTATGGAACATATCATGTTCTGATAATATTCAAAGACCGGAACAGTATACTATAATAGACTCTACAGCCAACCGGACATTTGTTCCTGACAAGATCGAATACGATACGTCGTTGATCGTTATGAAAAAAACAAAGATCAAGCCAACGGCACATCTGTATTCTCTTACGGGATTTGCACCTGATCATCATTACAAGATCGAATGGAAATACCGCGATACAACATATGCAACAATTAAACCGATCGTTTTTGAGGATTGTAGTGCAGCGCCAACCTCACACCTTGATGTCAAACCAGTGCTCGAGACAAAGACCGTAGCGGTGGATTTCGATTTTTCTAATAGTATGTACAACGATAAAGATCTCCTGATTACATGGAGGGCAAAAGGATACTTGGATTTTAGCAATCTGGATTCGGTTTCGAATGCAGAATTCAATGTTGCATGCCAGTACCCGATCTCTGAACTCAGACCGCATCCATTTTTTATCGGGAAAATCGGCGGTGATCTCAACGGGAGGTTTACAGCGGCAGATATCAAAGCCACGGCAGGAGTCAGCATACTCGATCAGTATGTGCTGCCACCCATCTTGCAGTTCCTTCAGAAAAACATCTTCCAGGCTTCCATGCCTGTGCCTCCACCGGTTCTTGCCGTTTTTGGTGAAGCAGCACTTCCGTGGACGAGGGCGCAAGGGATTGGTGATGCAGTGATATGGAGATTGGCAGGAGAGATCGATATGAATGTGCCGGTCGGCAACGGCAATTACTTGAACGTGTATGCTCGAGGCTGGGTGGTTACTAATACACAAACGCCCAGCTTTGTTGAATTCAGCTATAAGAAAGAAGTTACAAGAGATATTTCAGTCGTTTTAAAGTGGTTGAACGGTTCCCTGCCTCCTTTGTTTCAAAAGGGTTCAAATATCATGGCTGGTGTTTCAGTATTGTTCCCGGGCTTCGCACAATGAAGTGTGTTCTTGACATCATTTTAAACAAATCCTATCTTCTTAGGCCATTGTAACTGGAGGGTAACATGGGAAAAATAAATAAATTTGATTTGGACAAGAAGAAATCTTCTCTGCCCAAACAAGTGGAGGGCTACATAGCAAATATAACAATTTCCGACCCGGACAAGAAGAAATATCCCTTGCTAGTGCAACTAAAGGATAACATAGTAAAAACAAAATATTTTGATTCGAAAAAGAAGAAATCTCCCCGTGTCATTATAGAGATAATACCTACAGGAAACCGGGGAACCATGTTAGGTTTGGGTGGTTCGAGTTTAGAAGATGATGTCATCGCTCTCGCAAAGTTGATGAATGGAGTTATCCAATCTGCTGCAATTAAAGGTAAGAAATCACAAATGGGGATGATCATACCTGCTGCAACTAAAGGTAAGAAACCACCGACGGGAAATATTGGAACAGAACTCGTCGATGAGGATAGAAAGAATGAAAGCATCTGAACTCTGGAAACAATACCAGGTTTACACGCGTGATATCACCGAGAACTTGCGGAAGTTAAGTCTCGGTGTTGCAGCGATCTGCTGGTTCTTTAAGGATTCAAACTACTCTTTCCCTCCTGCGATCTTGGGATGTTTGCTTGTCCTTGTCTTGTATTTTGCTCTTGATATAATCCAATATTCTGTAGCTGCTTATCGATACTATTGTTTTACACGAGATGCAGAAGTTATTGCCTGGAAGCATGGAAAAAGGGAAAAGGATCCTGAAATTGATGTTCCTGACAATCTCGATCTGCCGTCGAGAGTACTTCTTGCTCTCAAGACAACGACCTTTTTCATTGCATGTGGTTTTCTCATTGCTGAATTCATATATCGATTAGTCAAATAGGTATAGCTGATATCATGCATTAGCCTCCCTCATCCCTGGCGTTTAGTAGAGCGCCGGGGATTTTGTTTATTGACAATGATTCTAAACAGAGCTACATTATCACCAAGTAATTGCCGTTACGTGGAGGTGCTGTGCATCTACCATACTTTTCTCAATCTCAAAGAAAAGCCTACAATGATAGAAGAGAGGTCTGCCTGCCATGAAATTAACGAACAAAACGTGAACTCAGTCTATAATTTATGCCTAATATACATGAATTATAGAGTTACTCTATCTAAGCAGTAGTTAGGCGGCCTGATCCACTATAGCAAATGTCTTATGAATAAAATTCGAAATAGTTTTAAAACCTTATTCCCAAAGATTCCAAACATTATAGAATGGGTCTTATTAGGTCTCATAATTATTATTATCTTTCTAGGAATCCGTTTCCCTCATAGTAGGGCCGCTTCCACTAGTAACTCATTTTTGATAGATTCGGTTTTAACAGATACATCTTCTGTGGTTTCTATTGAAGAAAGTTCACGACGACAAATGCTTTTCAAGATGGTCCAAGAACATTATTCATATGCCGAACAGAACGATGTTTCTCAAGATAGTTTGAGAATGCAGGGTAGATTATTCTTTATTACTATCTTTGCAGTTCTTATTACTGTTATTATCCCACTGAAAGATAAGCGAAGTCGAATTAACATCTCGATTATTGTTTCGCTATTTGGATTATTTTGGTATGGTATAAGTGTACATGTTATTGACATTGAGAACAGAGGGCAAATTCCAAAGCGAATGCTCTACAATACTGAGTCTCAACTTCTTGCTATCACTCATGATAACTTTCATTCGTATCATTTGGATTTCAAAAAAATTGAAACAGTAATTGATGATGCTAAAGTCGGACACTTTTCTCGAAAAGTGAAATCTTTTTTTACTCCAGATCCGGAACAGATATTATTTAATCTAACACCAATAGGTATTTTGCTAATTCTCCGTCGTTTATATAAAGTTAAGGTTAAAAAAAGCCGCCTAACCAGGCGCTCAAGCTGACCGTATGAGCGTGGGTACGATTTAACATTGCGCTTAGAGGTTTAGATGCTTAATAATAAACTTATCAGCATGAACTTGGTTCGTTTTCAGCAACTTGCGGCTTCTCGTTGCCGCAGCTTAGTTGCCATCCGTTAGGGCGCAATTGCCCTTCATAACCTGTGAAAGGAGAATAATCTATGAAAAGTCTATATTGGTTTTCGGTAATGTTGATTTTGTGCCTTGTCAGCACAAATCCATCAGTTGCACAATGGGTTCAAAGTAACGGGCCGTATGGCGGGAGTATTCAAGCCATTGCTATCAGTCCGGATGGAAGTAATATCTTTGCAGGGACATGGGGTGGAGGAATATTCCGTTCCATAAACAATGGCGCAAGTTGGACATACTCCGGGTTGACCAACGCTGGTGTTAGCTCTCTTGCAATGAGCCCTGATGGCAAGAATATCTTTGCGGGATGTTCAGCATGGGCTAGTGGAGTCTTACTTTCGACAGATAACGGATCAAGCTGGGTGGCAGTCAATAATGGTTTATCAGGCGCGAGTGTGAGTTCACTTGCAATAAGCCATGATGGATCGAAACTCTTTGCGGGAACCGGTTTCCAGGGGGATGGTCTCGGAGTCTTTCTGTCAACGAACAACGGTTCGAGCTGGACAGCAAGAAATAACGGACTTACGAATAATCAGATCAATGCTCTTACCGTCAGTCTTGATGGGACACATATATTTTGCGGTACTACGGATGGAATGTTCTGTTCGACAGACGATGGTGCAAGTTGGACCGCGAGGGATAGCGGACTCACAAACACGTGTATCACTGCTATTGCCATCAGCCCCGATGAGGCGCATGTTTTCGCCGGGACAAAGAATGGAATTTTTCATTCAACAAACAATGGTTCAAGTTGGACTGCTGAGGGCGGGGCGTTTTCGAATTTGCAAATCACTTCTCTTACGTACAGCACGGACGGGAATAATATCTTTGTAGGAACTTGGGTCGGAGGAGTATATCTCTCCACAAATAACGGTGTAAGCTGGACTGCGGTGAATAATGGGCTTACGACAATATATTTGCAGTTTCCGGAAGTTTTGACTATTGCCATAAGCTCTGACGGAACTCAAATGTTCGCCGGCACACATGGGAATGGTGTATATCATTCCGCAACAAGTAATATAAATTGGAGTTCGTCGAATACTGGATTGATGAATGAACGTATTTCTTCTTTTGCATTTAGTCCTTCTTCTGCAAATATATTTGCAGGCTGCGACGGTGAAGGAATTTTCCTTTCTACTGATAATGGATTGAATTGGACACCGGCAAACACCGGATTGACAGCGGGTGCTATCAGTAGTTTTGCTATCAACCCGAAGGATTCGACTATCTTCACAGGCACATGGGGTTGGGGGGCTGGATTCTATGCTTCCACGAACGATGGTTCCAGCTGGGTCGCGCGTAATAATGGATTAACGAACAGCAAAGTCAAAACCGTAGTCATAAGCCCTGATGGGAGAGATATTTTTGCTGGTACCGATGGCAGTGGTGTATTTCTCTCCACCAACGATGGTGCAAGCTGGACATCTGTGAGCTCTGGATTAACAAACAATTATATCTATTCACTCGTCATCAGTCCCGACGGGACAAAACTTTTTGCCGGCACTTTTGGCGGCGGAGTATTTCTCTCCACCGACAATGGCTCAAGCTGGACTGCGGTTAATTTCGGATTAACGTTCAGTTATATATCATCTCTGGTGATAAGTCCCGATGGAACAAAACTATTTGCTGGAACTACTTTTTATGAAGGAGGAAAAGGCGGCGGAGTTTTTCTCACAACGAACAGTGGCGCAAGCTGGGCCGCGGTGAACAATGGATTACCGTCTTATTCTAATACTACGATGCTCCTTGATATTATGTCCCTTGCCATGACTCCAAATGGGAATGGTATCTTCGCTGGTACTGCCTGTAGCGGCGTTTATTTATCCAAAGATAACGGTTCAAACTGGATATCGGTGAGTGGGGGATTGTCGAATCTTTTGATAACTTCAGTTGCCGTTAATCCCAGTGGAACGTTTCTCTTTGTTGGGAGTGCGAGCGGGAATGTCACAACCACGAATTCTATGAACGAAAGAACTGATGATAGGAGTCCAGCAAAATTGTTTAAGATGAGTAATACAGTTGTAGATGGTAATAGTGCATTTGGTGTGTGGCGTCGCCCAATTTCGGAGATGATCACTGGTGTCAAAGACAACCAAGTACAGATTCCTAATGCTTTTGCACTTAAGCAAAACTATCCGAACCCTTTTAACCCTGCGACAACTATTTCTTTTAGTCTTCCAGCGAAAGGATTCGTCTCAATGAAAGTATTTGATCTGTTAGGAAGAGAAGTAGTAACGCTTATTTCTGAAGAAATGTTGGCAGGAAATTACACAAAGCAATGGAATGCTGAGAATTATCCAAACGGTGTTTATTTTTATCGATTGCAGGCTGGTTCAAACTCTGAAACAAAAAAACTTGTATTGTTGAAATAGATAAATTGCGCCCTAACCAGGTACTGTGATAAAAGTCAAGAGGAGTAGAAGAAATATTTCAAAGAACAGTTGGCGGTGTATCTGTAAAGAACATCAAGTTGCAACAGCCTGAGACGCAGATTTATAATCAGGG
>JBEKAY010000064.1:0-15261 GCA_050015675.1 Bacteroidota bacterium
TACTTGTGGTTGGAGTGTAAACCTCTGACCAGAAACCGTTGTATGATTGGATAATTCTTCCATTATATTTATTGACTGCGCCCTAACGGACCGGCGCTAAGCTGCGGCGCTGATAAGTTTCAACATGTACCCAAGGAAGTGAGTTCATGCTGATAAAGAAATTATTAAGACGAATACCTATGCTCGCCATGAATTTTGCACTCAGCTGGCAACCGTCAGCTTGAGCGCCTGGTTAGGCAGCACACATAAATTCTTCATGTTGGCATTTTAATTGTCTTGCCATATCATGCTCGTGATTTTCCATTCATCATCAGTGCATATTAAGTGAATATAATTTATCCCCTTTTTCAGTGGAAGTTTGTCTTCTATAGATCGTCTCGCCTCATAAGTGCTGATGACACTTGCAATATTACCCTCGGTAACGATTTGTGTAATTGAACTCTGCTCAAAGAAATCATTCTGAGAAAGATATTTTTCCAAATTATCAATATATGTATCAATATCAACTCCTGGAGAATAAGTTGGCTTATGAGTAATGGAATTCGGAAAGAGAACTGCGCCAGGATAAAAGATTGAGCGCATCTTTTCCCAATCTCGCTTCTTTGATTGACATCCAGAAATAATGTCAAAAAAAGTTGATATTGGTTCGATCATCTTAGCTTGTAGAGACATAATCAATTCCGGGACAAATCAATTATTTAGTGTCACTTGTCAGGACTTGCCTACTCGTGTGCTGCCTAACGGACTGCGGCTAAGCTGACCGCATTGAATAGTTTCGTGATGTACCCAAGGAAACAGGTTCACGCTACCAACTAAATTATTAAGCACCAAACCTCTACGCGCAATGTTGATTGCTCCAACGCTCATTCGGTCAGCTTGAGCCGCTGGTTAGGTGGCGTTTGCGACGAGGAAAGAACTTATCGAATTCTGAGCGTTGCACTTCTTCAATCATTTCTTCGATTGCTCTTCGCTGTCTGTCTGTCGAAATCTCACACCAAAGAACAGTAAGTTCGCCGGTGAATTTAGAGAAGAATGCTTGCCAAACACCGCCTCCGCGAAACGCTTCTTGATAATGAGAATATACACGTCCTGCAAGATTGTTTGCTTTCCCAACATAGAGAAGCGTTCCTTTCTTGTCCAAATATACATACAAGCCACACTTTCCATGTAACTCTTTCTTGATGTTGACTCGCGCCAACTTCAATTGCTCACCTGTTTGTATAACAGTTGTGTGAACAATGCGAATTTTATTCCAAAATCTATTTCGTGGAGAAAGGGGCAGAAAACCATTCTGTCGAAGGAAAGATTTAAAAGCAACTTTCATATCCATGATTCACCTCCTTGGATTATACAAACGCCACCTAACGGATGGGCGCTAAGCTGCGGCGTTGATAATTTTCAAAATATACAAAACGAAACAAGTTCATGCTGATAACCAAATTGATTTCCTCCCAACCAACGATGTAATGAAAAGCTAATAATAAAAACCTAAACTCACCACGCGCCATGCTTAACGTACCCGAGCTCCAACCGTCAGCTTGAGCGCCTGGTTAGGCGGCAAAATATAATTATTATTTAATAACTTTAGTTAGAATAAAAGCAATTAGAGCAATTAATAATGGGACAATGATAGGTGCCCATTTTGATATACCTTTTGAAGATCTGATCTTTTGAATGAACCCATAAATAAAGAATATGGTAATTATAGCCAATACCAAACCCCAAAGGAATTTACTCTTTAAAAAGATAGCAGCGATAATAATTGCAAGCGTACCATAGACGCCAATTAAATATAATCTAAATTCTGTTTTAGAAGGTTCTGTTTGAAGAGTCCAAGTCGAAAGTTCTGATTTAAGTATTTGAAAACCTTCTAGCCCAAGAGGGATCATGATTACTTGAGAAGAATTATTTGAATTTACTTGTAATCCTTCTTTCGGAATCTCAATCATTTTTTTTATTTCATTACGATTTATAATTTTATCAGGTTCTCCATCTATATGCGAAGTAAGTTGATCGCCATCGAGGGAAATGCGAACAGATAAACGCATATTCGTCATAGACCTGATTAAAAAATAACCAAGAAAACAAAAAAAGGAACAAATTCCCAAAAGAAATAGGGTAAATTCAACCTTTGGGTAAAAAGCACATAATAGCATTGGAAAAAATGTAATAGAAAGCCAAGGAAGAGCTTTCTTGAATTTATTTTTCTCGGCTTCTTGTGCTTCTTGAGTAAGTTGAAATGTCATTGTTGATTTCCTTTTTGCCGCCTAACGGACCGGCGCTAAGCTGCGGCGCTGAATATTTTCAAGTTGCTGATAACGAAACAAGTTCACGCTGAAAAAGAAATTATTAAGACTAAAACCTATGCTCGCCATGTTAATTGCACCCAGCTGGCAACCGTCAGCTTGAGCGCCTGGTTAGGCAGCCGCTAACATCAATTAATGTGAAGTCCACAATTAAGACATTTACTTGTAAACGGATTAATATATTCTGTATTTTTATTTGAAGTAATTAGATTCTTGCATCGTGGACATTTTGTGCCATTAAAACGGATCGTAATATAACCTCCAATAATAATCCATAGTAAAATTAAAGTCAGCTCAACATATTTAGATAAATCGAACCATAAGACAAAAAACGCTAGAAGAACACCACCACCAAAAGTAATATAAAAGTCCATAATCCTAAGTTTTCTTATCCGATCCAATTCATCTTTATATATTGAATTTGTGTCCATCATAATAATTATTTACGGCTGCCTAACGGATGGCGGCTAAGCTGCCGCGTGACCAAGTTTATTTAACCACAAAACGAAACAAGTTCATGCTGATAACCAAATTATATTTACTCAACCAACGAGGTTCTGAAAAGTTAATTAATAGAACCTAAAACCACCACGCGCAATGCTTAACGTACCAACGCTCATTCGGTCAGCTTGAGCCGCTGGTTAGGTTGCAATTATTTTATCTGAGCAACACAAGCTTTTTTGTCCCAGCAAATGAACCTGCCTGCAAACGGTAGAAATACACACCACTTGTCAAAGCTGCCGCATTCCATTGCCGAGAATAATTTCCTGCCGACATTTCTTCAGAGATAATGGTTGCCACTTCTCTTCCTAATAAATCATAAACTTTCAAAGATACGAACGATTTAGATGGAAGATTAAATGAAATAGTTGTTGATGGATTAAATGGATTAGGGAAGTTTTGTTCCAAAGAATATGAAGTTGGTAATACTAGATTTATATCTCTTACTCTATTGGTACCAATTATAATTGGTGTAGCATCATATCTAGTATTGTTACTCTCATCAGACTCAACTACAAATCCACCAACATCAGCAATTGCTCCCCAGTAATACGTATTATCAGCAATATCACTTGGTATTGTAACATTAGCTAGCGTATAGGATATTGTTTGCCCTGCTGTAATCTCATTCTGTGTAAAACTACAAACAAGTTTATCTAATGTGTTAATAGTAGTATTTGTCGATAGATAAACAGCGATATCAAAAACACCTCCTTGGCTATAATATGTTGACACGTTTCCCTGATTTTTTACATTTAATTTCACTGTTACTTTTTGTCCTTGAGTTCCGCTATGGGGACAATTTAAATATGTTATTATTAAATCAGGTCGGCTTTGTGCGTAAATTTCATTTGATAAAAGCGACAAGGAACAAATCATAATAATCGAAGCTATTATTTTCATTTAAACCTCCAATGGTTTTACAGGTGAATATTATTTTTTGCCCTTATAGGTAAACCATTGCAACTGGCACCAAAATAATATTGGAATAATATCGATCGTTTCTTCTCTCAACTCAACACACACTTGCTTGGTTTTCAGTACCTGTTGGTATGGAAACCTAAATTCACCAATCAATTTTAGTGCAACGTTGTGTTCGACAAATCTAATGTTGGGAAAAGACTTTTGAATACCACCAGCAATAAATGCATCTTTTTTTGAGATGGATTTGTGAAAGCAATCAAAATAACCCAGAGGATCACCTTTATCATTCCGTGTGTTTATTGGAGTGATTACTTCTTGATTATTATTTTCAAAGGCACTCAAATGGTATATAAGACGATTTACCAATTGAAGATTAATACTACTGTTATTGTAAATGTCTTTTATATCACGTTCAGTTTGAGGACTCATGGCTATCTCCTTATAGTTTTGAAATTAAAGTTGCATGTCAATGTGCACATCCTCCATCAAAATAACAGATGACTCTAATAAAAATCTATTTAAGGGCAAATCGATCAATAGCATCTCGTATTAGAACATTTCTTTTTTGAACTTGAGAAGATGTATTGCAACCTAACGGATCGGCGCTAAGCTGCGGCGCTGATAATTTCCAATATACACAAAACGAAACAGGTTCATGCTGAAAACCGAATTTATAAAAACAAAAGTTATAGGTACTAAAAACTGAATAATGAAAACATCAAACCACCATTAGCCATGTAAATTGCACTCAGCTCATTCCGTCAGCTTGAGCGCCTGGTTAGCCAGCAAGAATTATTATTTTTATTTCTGTTCAGCTTTGATTCTTTCCTGAATTAAGAAATCACGCCAAGCGTGTGCTTGCTCGACAGCCAATTTTATATTTCCATCAACAATACGGAATTTTTTAGTTACTGCTTTGTTCTTTCTAATTCTTACAGTTGTACTTGCATAAGGAATAGATGTTCCGTCTGCCAACGGTGTCTCAGTAAATGAAACACCAATAACTCCAGATCGATTCGTTACCATTCTCTTACGATCAAATTGAATGGTCTCGGGTGGAATTGATTTTTCTAATACCAACCTGAATTCTCTTGCCTTAACGCGAGCAACCTCTTTTGAACCACACTTTCTATCGCTAAATAGTTTTGTATAATTATCATCACCTCTTTCAAAATGAACTTGAAAACCGTGAGTCTGCTTTTTTGCATTGGGTTTGGTGTCGATTCGTTTAATGTTAGGCTCAGAGTCAGGATTTTTAAATCGTATCATATTTTTTCTTGCTGGCTAACGGATCGGCGCTAAGCTGCGGCACTGATAATTATCAAGTTGCTGAAAACGAAACAAGTTTATGCTGATAACCAAATTGATTTCCTCCCAACCAACGAGGTACTGAAAAGGTAATAATAAAAACGTTAACCCACCATAAGCCATGAATTTCGCACCCAGCTCATTCCGTCAGCTTGAGCGCCTGGTTAGCCAGCAGCCGAAGAATAATATGCTATTCATTTTCTTCTGTCCCTGTTTCTTCTTTTTTTATTTCAAAGCCGATACGTCTTGGAGGGCGACTTGTATCCTTCAAATTTATCGCAACAAAAAGGACGTTTAATTGCGATACGTGCTGAACCAATTTAACTTTCTGTCCGTCTGATGTACTGAATCCTTCAAATATTATGAAGTATGGATTATGATATCCAACATGTTCAATTTGCACAATTACTTGTGTGCCAAAAGAAGCCAAGTAAGCTCCAATCTCTTCGTTCGGTTTTAGACCTTTCTCAAACTCTGCTATCTGGTGCATTAATCGATCATATAATACGTGAGCGAACCCTCTGTTAAAAGCATTCTTCTCGGCTTCAGCCACTTTAAGTTGAAGCATTGCCTCATTTAGACGAGAATAATCTGGCTTAAATAGATTTGGATCCATTCTATTTTGCTCCTATCGGCTGCTGGCTAACGGACCGGCGCTAAGCTGCGGCGCTGATAAGTTTCAAGTTGCTGAAAACGAAATGAGTTCACACTGATAGCCTTCAAAATATACTAAACCGTTGCGAGTCATGCTTAACGTACGAGCCCGCCGACAATTGCTTTTTAGTAAAGCCGGCGGGCGACGCTCATCCCGTCAGCTTGAGCGCCTGGTTAGGCGGCAAAGAATGTTTTTATAAATTTTATTTAAGCAATAAGAGTTTTTTTGTTTCTACAAAACTTCCTGATTGTAACCGATAAAAATATGTTCCACTTGCCATTCTTGAAGCATCCCATATTACAGAATGATCCCCCGCTTCCATTTCTGCGGAAGCAAGATTAGCAACCTCTCTTCCGAGAACATCGTATATTTTCAACGAGACAAATAATCTTGAAGGGATATGGAATGAAATATTCGTTGTTGGATTGAACGGATTAGGATAATTCTGCAAGAGGCGATATTCTTCGGGCAACTGAGTGATATTGTTTTCAACACTGGTGACAGGCGTAGAATGAAGTTTGAAAGAGTACGGAAAACTCCAGCTATATGATGTAGGCTGAGCTTCGACTTCTAAATAATATTTTCCACTAGGAAGAAGAACTGTTGTATCAATCTGGCTTAATGTGTTGCTGAATTTGATGAACTTGCGAGCATAAGATAAATCAAAGATAGCAACGCTCAACTGGGGAACAGAAATATTGCTCAAGTGAATATTTAAGTTACTGTTCACATTGAGATTTACAAAGTAATCATCGAGATCGTCGGTAAAAGAATTGGCTCCACTCTGATTTGTTATTAGTCCGTAAAACAATGTATCCATACCTACACGATAAGCTTGTTGAAAATATGTCGGTTCATCTAGACCTTCCAGATTTGTCACGACTTGTTTAGGAAGATCGGTATGAATTGCATTGACTAGAAAAGTATCAGCACTGAGGGAATAATAATTGTTTAGATTGGCTCTTGAAGCATCTACAACACCATCACCTGACAAGCCACCAGTTCCGATAACGCACGAATATGCCAAATTGTTTGGAATACTTTTTAGATTGAGACCAACGATACTGTCGCCAACGATTCCATTACAATTAACATCATTATTATGAAAACCTATGCCGTTTAAATTATTTTCGTTGCCGGCGAAGAGATAAACTCCAGAATGACCGTTTGAATATGACCACCGCAAATCTCGGACGGCTTCAGAATAGCCATCAACTATGCCAAATGTCCAAGCATTACTGCCACCGTGCGGAGTACCAATCGTCAACAATTTTGCGACATGATGTTGTCCATCTGGTTGCCAATTAAAAGAATTTTGAAGATACTCACGCGATGCTAAACCACCCATACTATGCCCAACAAGTATGACTTTGTCAGCTCCAGTCTTATCCAAAACATGTTTTATTGCTGATTGCATCGCTTTGCCTTGCTTGAAAATTGCAGATTCATTGCTTTCAACCGTGTTATTATAAATTGTTCCATCTGGGTTCACATCGAAATTGACGGAATAATAATCGCCAATGTTCAAGGTAGATTGGACAGTGAAATCATGAAGATCATTGGCAAGAATGGATGTTGCAAGGTTTCCATCATAGTTTAGACAATAATCCATTCTTCCGCCAAATGACCATCCAAAAAGATCAAGCTGAGATAAAAAAGTACTCCAAGTTTGGTCGTTACTGTTAAGACCATGAATGAAAATAATTGGATATGGAATATGCCGATTGAAAGTTAAGGCGTTTGTTATTGTCAATTGATTACTCGTCAAATAGAATCCATTGTTTTCATCTGACTCAACGACCTCGTTGTATGGATCAACAATCCAGCCAACATAATAAGTACCTGAAGCCAATGATGTAGGAATTGGAATACTAATTTGTTTTGATTCACTACTTGCACCGGCTGCTAAAGGTTCTACTGAGACACAACCAACACAGGTTCCATTGGCAATTGCTGTTGTAGTCGATAAATAGAAAGCCAGATGACTTTTTGTTGAATTGCCAACGCCAATATTTTGAACTGTCGCGTAAATAGTAAGCAAGTTGCCACGGGCAACCGAATTCGGAGAGAAACCTCCTGATGGAACAACAAGGTTTGGAAGTTGCGCGAACAATGTTGAGCTAAATAATGTTAAAAGTAGAATGGCAGTTTTCATAGATCCTCCTTATCCGTTAGAAATAAAATTTATATTCTTTGCCGCCTAACGGATGGCGGCTAAGCTGCCGCATTGAATAGTTTCATCATGCACCCAAGGAAACAGGTTCACGCTACCAACTGAATTATTAAGCACCAAACCTCTACACGCAATGTTGATTGCTCCTACGCTCATCCGGTCAGCTTGAGCCGCTGGTTAGAACGCACGCGGAGGTTATAAGCTTCATTGCCAGGCCCCTCGAAATGTTCCACCGGATACTTGCATATTATTAGAGCCATCTGTAAGTGTTCCATAGAATGTTCCAACAATTATTTTTTCTGCAATGTTGTAGTACGTAATTAATATTCTACCGCTTCCACCTGTAAGCTGTGTTGTATAAATATCAGGGTAGCCAGCCAGAGCTTCATTATATGTAATATAGTTTTTTGTCGTTGGACCTAAATTTATTGTATCATTTATCGATACACTTACCATGCGCAATGTCAAAGTATACGTATTAGTATAGAGACCAGAAAGAGAAAAAGAACTAGATATGATGATAGTGTCCTGTTGTTTGTTACAGGAGCCGGATGTTGTATAAGTTGACCACTGCATATAACCCAGTCCATTCCCAACGCTAGCATCGATTTTTGCTGTTCCAGACGAAGGAGGGTTGGGAGCAATAGAAAAATTCGCAATAACAGTATCACCACCATTGACCGTGATCGATTTGCTTTGGCTAACGTAGCCGGACTTGCTCGTTGTAAAGGTATAATTACTAGGCGTAACATTAGAAACCATATAATTACCTGAATTATCCGTCTGAATTAAATTAGTACTTGGTTGTGTAGTAATCGCTACATTAGCAACGCCCAAGCCGGTTTCGTTATCTTTTACATTTCCTTTTACTACTCCGGGCACAGATGATGATGATGTTGGGCTGCTCTCTCCCTTCTTACAATTTATTGCAAGAAGGCAACAAAAAGATAACAGTAAAATTTGCATTATTCTGTTCATTGTATTTACTCCTTGTGAGTTGTAGGGTCGATTGATTTTTTATTAACTTTGGTTGCCAAGCCCCATTGGTAACCGAACTAATAACATTGACAAAATCCTAAATAATAAAATAATTCATTCATCTTAACTTTCGAAAAAAGGATAAAATGAATACAATCAAAAGTTTAATAAAGCGAGTAACGTGTTTTTTATGGTGTTAGCTGCAAATACCTTCTATCTCAACAATAAAAGTTTTTTTGTTTGTGTAAACGTCCCAGCCTGTAACCGATAGAAATACACTCCGCTTGACATCCCAACTGCGTTCCATTGTCGTGAATATGTTCCTGCGAGCAATACTTCGGAGACAAGCGTTGATATTTCTCTTCCTAAAGCGTCAAATACTTTAAGTGACACGAACGATTTTGATGGAAGATCAAATGAAATGGTCGTAGCTGGATTGAACGGATTAGGGTAATTCTGCATAAGGCTAAATTGCGTTGGTATATCGGTTGTTGACTTTTTTACTGAGGTGATCATTTCGGACAAAGGACGACTCCATACACCATGACCATTAGTCCCGGCAAAAAGAGTTGTTGTCGAGGCAGTCAATGAGTTAATATCAGTATTTATCATGCCAGTATTTGCAACAGCCCAGCTTTTACCATTATTGGTGGAAAGAAAAATGTTACCATTACGAGCACCTGCAAATAAATTCGAACCGCCTGTTCCATTAGGGATTGTGGCAAATGCATTAAACCATAAGCTCGGTAAGTCTGAATTGACCTTTGCCCAGCTTGTACCGTTGTTAGTAGAAAAAAAGACACCCCCACTAGTCCCTGCAAAGATATTCGTGCCACTTGTCCCCTCATTATTCGTGGCAAGAGCATTTACATAAGGTTCCGTCAATCCATTGTTAACGACAGTCCAGTTCGTGCCGTTGTTAGTTGAAAGAAATATACCGCCGCTCATATTGGTTCCCGCAAAAAGATTATTATCAGAAATAACCAGTGATAAAATATTAGTATATGTCAATCCAGCATTAACAGTACTCCAGCTTGCGCCGTTATTCGTTGAGAGAAAAACACCGACATCAGTACCTGCGAAAAGATTCGTGCCAGAGAAAGCAAGGGCATTGATAAAATAGGCATTCATCAAGCCAAGGGAAGTCCAACTTGTGCCGTTATTTGTGGAAAGACATACGCCGCTTTGATAAGTTCCTGCAAAGAGATTTGAGTCAGAGGCAATTAGTGAAAAAACAGTCGTACTTCTCAAAGACACAAAAGTTGCATTTGTAACGACATTATTGACACTAGACCATGTTGTACCATTATTGGTCGAAAGAAAGATACCACTGCCATCAGTTCCTGCAAATAGATTCGAGCCAGAGACTGCCAGTGATAAAATAGGTGTATTTATCAAGCCATTATTGACACCGGTCCAACTTGTGCCATTGTCTGTCGAAAGAAAAACGCCGCTGCCCTGAGTTCCAGCAAAGAGATTCGTTTTATAAACAGCCAATGATAGAATAGCTATATTTGTTAAATCAGGACTGATAGAATTCCAGTTTGCACCGTTGCTTGAGGTACGAAAGACACCACCATTGGTGCCAGCAAAGATAGTCGTACCTGACACAGCCATTGAAAAAATAATAGTATCTGTTAATCCAGTATTGTACATAGTCCAACTAGTACCATTATTGGTGGAGAGAAAAACACCATTATTCGTACCAGCAAAAACATTCGTACCACAGATTGCTATCGACGATATATTCATATTTATTAAGCCATTGTTGATAGCCGTCCAACTTGTGCCGTTATTGGTAGAGAGAAAGACGCCACCGCCACTGGTTCCGGCAAAGATATTCATATCAGAAACAACTAATGATAAGACATTTGTATTTGTTAAGCCATTACTAACAGATTTCCAACTTGCACCATTATTGGTCGAAAGAAAGACACCAACATTAGTGGCTGCAAAAAGGTTTGTATCAATAACAGAAAAGGCAAATACATTATACCAATTCCATGGATATGAAGGGTTCTGCAAACCATTACGGACCCAAGTCCAGCTTGTGCCGTTATTGGTGGAACGACATACGCCATAATTAGTGCCGACAAAGATATTAGTGCCGGAAATAGCCAATGAATAAACATAAGTAAATGCATCTACAAAAAAAACATTACTCCAGCTTGTTCCATTATTGGTGGAACGATATACACTGTTATTAGTGCCGACAAAGATATTAGTGTCGGAAACTACAAGACATTTTATATTATCAAAGTAGGGGCCGTTGGTTTGCACCCATTGTGCAAGCAATGGATTCCATTGGAGAACTGAAAAAATAATTAAGAGAAAAGCATCATGTCGCATACTGCGAAGAATCATTTTCATAAAATGTTTCTCCTTTTTTAGAATGGTGATGGGCAATTGCAACTAACTTGAATAATTACGCCATATGTAATTCGTGCGTTCTAACGGATGGCGGCTAAGCTGCCGCACTGATAATTTTCAAAATACACAAAACGTAACAAGTTCATGCTGAAATATTTATTATTAAAAAACCAAAACCTCTGCTCGCCATGCTTAACGTACGGACGCTCATCCGGTCAGCTTGAGCCGCTGGTTAGCACGCACGCAACCGAGCAATTAATAAATAGAAACAAGATGAACACATTAATAAAATGTAACCAGCAAGAATAAATTCGAGTAATATGAGTATTACTAAAAAAACCCAAGGTGATTTGATAGGTGGTTCTTTGATCTTTGGTAAAAACATTGGAAATGTCAGACCGAGTTTACCTTCTGCTTCCTTTATGGAACCAATGATTTTCATTTGAGCTTTTACCATTTGGTAGAAGACAAAAATTAATCCAGCGTTGAATAGCCAGAGAACCATAAGGACAACTGTCAATAATACACATTCTGATTTGAAATAATAAATAGCAATTAAATTCACTGATAATAGAGCTGTTGGAATTTGCCAAATATTAGTTTGATGCCTAAAAAGTTCGTCAATAAGGAGAGTGTATAATTTGATTTCATTTTTTTCTTGTTCTTGTATAGGATTATTATCCATCTAAATGCCTCATTATTAAATTACATTAAAATTTGAATTTATCATTTTTCTTTGTTAGATAATTGAGCAGCTCGTTATCCAAATCCTTAATAGTTTTATTGATTTGTTCTTTATGTCTACCCCACATTCCTTCTATTAAATCAGTTGAGTTACCATTTGCATCTTGGCGGATAACACGTTTTACAACATACTTAGTCTTGTATTGATTATCTATATACTTTACGAGAAATGTGAGTTCCAATTTTATAGTGATAATACCTATTATAACCGTATTTGTACGGTCTATTTCAAAAATACCATTTCCAACAATTAAACCCTCTTCAGATGATTGAGTGACGGATTTTCCGGAAACAAATTTCTCATTGATAAATTGAAATACTTGCGTGTGAATATCCTCTTTCTTGAGTTGAACGTCGTGTGAAAATATCTGCTCCTTTTCCTCCGGTAAAAGAAAGTCTTTTTCTGCACAACTGAACAAAAGCATTAGAAATAAAACACTACATAACAGCTTGATATAGGATTTCATTGCTTCTCCAATAATTTATTGTGATTGAGATTGTACAGTAAATATTCGTGCGTGCTAACGGACCGGCGCTAAGCTGCCACGTGACCAACTTGCTTAATGCAACCAACGAACTGAGTTCACACTACCAACTAAATTATTAAACACAAAAACTTTACTCGCCATGTTAAATCGCACCGCGCTCATTTGGTCAGCTTGAGCGCCTGGTTAGGCGGTTCTTTATGCATTATTTTATTAATATCTTTTCGCGTGAATGCAATTTCTACTGAACGGAATTTTTCTTTATCATCTCCGCCCGAGCAATTATCTAGTAGACTTCGAATTATCAAACTGTCCTGCCTTAAGCCTACAACTTCATACCCAACAGGAGACTTTGCCTTTTTGAGAACGAACGTTTTTCCCTTTTTACCATCAAATAGTAAGGCACAATAATAACAATCATCATATTGTGTTCCGCACACAATTAAATTATCAAACCAAACTAGATTATCCATAATAATAAACGAAGTAGACCATTTATTGCTTAAATCAAGATTAATAACCACTCGAGTGGGGGCGCCTGGAGCACTAGCCCAAGCCTCCTCTGGAAGTATCGCAAATTGATCTATGGGACTCCATGTAATTTGCTCGAAAATATTCCGGAGCGGTGTTGGTTTGTTCTTATTAGAAACATAGGAAACGTACACATCATAGTACTCAGCATTGTATGATTTTCCAGTTTTAAGATCTAAAAAAATGATCCGATATTGAATATTGCTAAATTCATCTATGTTTTTGGGATGGGCGTACTTTGTGTGTTTAAGTTGTTTGAACTGCACCGAGAATTTTCCAGTTGGAGAGACGAAGAGCGAATCTGAAGCTGTTGAAACAGAAAAAAGGGAGGTAATTATTCCCAGCAATAAATAATAATAACGAGGTTTGGAAATCACTATTCTCATTCCCTATTAATGGTCAAATATATTTATATATATCTATATATGTTTGATAAAGAACCGCCTAACGGATGGCGGCTAAGCTGACCGCGTGACCAATTATCGTATTGCACTCAAGGAAACAGGTTCACGCGATCAACTGAATTATTAAGCAAAAAACCTCTACAAGCAATGTAAATTACACTCACGCTCATCCGGTCAGCTTGAGCCGCTGGTTAGGCGGCCCTTTAATTATGTTTCCACATTACTACTACTTCCAAATGTTTTGGGATATAAACCAGAGAGGAACAAGAATATAGATAGACAAATCAAAGCGAACGGATAAATCCATTTATGGTTGCTCCATTGTGCTTTGTCAGGAGATAAAGGATCATACAGAACAGAAACCGTCCTTCCCATACTCATTCCACCGTGTTTTGGAATACGCTCCTGGATTCGCAACGTTTGACCCTCAACATTGTACTGAATGGTGAAGTAATGATCGCCAATTGCCACTACTTGTCCCAGTGTTTCGTCCGCCATTAAGGAAAAACTTAAATAATCCCATAGAAAGTATATCCCAATAACAAATCCAATAGTCGAAGTAATAATCATAAACGCAGATTTGGGGTTATGTAGACTTTGTAGGATGTTCATTTCAATAATCATATTATGGTAAATGAGATTATATCTGATCGTGAAAATACTTTACGACATTAGGGCAGCCTAACGGACCGGCGCTAAGCTGCCACGCTGAATATTTTCGTAATGCACTAAAGGAACTGAGTTCACGCTGCTAACTAAATTATTAAGCACAAAAACTTTACTCGCCATGTTAAATCGTAGCACGCTCATCTGGTCAGCTTGAGCACCTGGTTAGGCCGCCTTATATTATAAATATGAAGGAAGATTTTTAAAATTATTATATGTGCGATAGTCAACGGTCAATTCTTCCCCTGCTTTTACATCTTTATTTGCTATAAAATCGAAATCTTTATTACAAACAACATTCGGACGTTTAGAATGATTAAGATACCAGGCAATTGTCATTTGGTTGAAATTACGTGGGCATCCATATTGGTCATTTTCTATAACACAAAAGTCATCATAGAGTTTTCTAATTTCAACCGGTTGTCGAGGGATGTCCTTTTCATTTTTCCATAATAGTTCTTCTGTATCACCATAAAATATAGATGTTCCTTTAGGAATGTCAATTATTGCAAATACTCCAACCCCACCTTTATCATGCTGAGAAGGACGTATTCTTGTATATACTCCATAATGTGGCTCATAAGGAGTTTGTTCAGAAATGTATGACTTGATGTTTGCTCTTAAAATAGATGCATCCCGAAAGAATATTACAAAAGAAATAATGACGATAGACATGACCAAAATGCCAACCATCCTTAGTTCTGGATTGATCATGAGTAATATATTGGACGGAATGAATAGAATTAATGCAATAGCAATATTTGCATCAAGAGAATACCAAGTAAAATACCATTCCTCAAGATTTTTTAACTTTGTGCTATCACCATCGAAGAAAAACCGCCAATTTATCGCAGGCGGATACTTTTCATCCCAGACATCCTCAAGGATGTCGCGAGTTGCATCAAGCAATTGTCCTATTACAAAACCGATCACTGCTGCAACAAAAATACTTAGAGGTGCACCCAATTCATTAAATACGGTTAAGAATAAAATATGGCATCTAAGATAAGCCACAAAAAAAATAACACAAAGCAATGTAAAACCTGGTACCCATTGAGCTACTAGTGGATGCGGTTTAAGTGATAAATTCATGATATCTCCATTTTAATAAGGCGGCCTAACGGACTGTTGCTAAGCTGCAGCGACGAAAACTTTCAAATTGCTGAAGACGAAACAAGTTCATGCTGAAATGTTTATTATTAAAAACCAAAACCTC
>JBEKAY010000065.1:0-15160 GCA_050015675.1 Bacteroidota bacterium
GGCATCACAATGTCGGTGATAATGAGGTCGGGCTTCTTGTGACGAACGCATTCCAATGCTTTGACGCCGTTCGGTGCAGAATCGACCATGTAACCGTTTTCTTCGAGAATAAGACGAAGGAGCTTTGTTTGTGTCGGACTATCTTCGACAATAAGAATATTTAGCTGTGCTGCCATTGTCATTGCCATCCATTTCTACTATGCGTATGTTAGATGTACCGTTAGATACTATGAGTCAACTTAACATTATTTTTTTTTACGATGCATGAATCGATTTGATTCCAATGGTTTTAATTGTTGCGGATATTTTTACAATACGTACAAATTGGAAGCAATCATTTTAGAATTTTTATTTTCGTTAACGTCTGTAATAAATCCTGATTCAACTTTTCGAGCTTACAAAAGCTTATTGGATAATTCCATAGATACTAAATTAATAATACAAGTTGCCTTTATCCATAATTTATACCAAAATATATAAGAAACAAATTGAAATAGTAAGTATTTCAGTGGCATTTAAATAACGAACATCATTTTGTGCCAGGCATCGAGAATATCATATAAAAGGTGTTTACTGTCCGATAACATATGGTCAACGCTTCTTTGTAGCACTAATTTAGATTATCTTTAAAACAATTTCAGGGTTCTCTTGTAAGATGGTAATCATTTATTTGAATAATAGTATCATTGGTTGTCATAAATGGGTCAAAGAAAAAAGACTTGGATCTTGACAAACAATAAATATCGATGAATGTATCATTCGCTTAAATCCAGTCTCCAAAATGAACAAGGGTACATAAACTGAAATTCCTTTTTCATACAATTATAAGTAAACATAGGGGATGCGACTTGTTGAAGCATTAACGAGAGGAGATAAAAACATGAAACTTGAACAAAGAAGATGGGACAGGATTCATGGATGGATGCCCGAGCATCCAAAGACCGACATGGAAGAAGCTCAATTGATTTTGATATTTGGTGCCACACCATTATTAAGAGAGCGAACTCAGCTTCAACAAATCAAAGACACATATCTGCATGCACATACATTTGGCTGTTCGACTGCCGGAGAAATATGTGGTACACAGGTCACCGATGATTCAATTGTTGTAACAGCAATTAAGTTTGAACACACACAACTTAAAAATGTACAAGTGAATTTAAACCAAGTAGAAAGCAGCTATCAAGCAGGAGAATTCTTGGCTAAAGCTTTGCCTTTGAATCTTCCGTCGTTGATGTCAAGCGGAGAAGATAAGCTTGTGCATGTCTTGGTCCTTTCAGATGGATCGAAGGTAAACGGAAGTGATTTGGTTAGAGGATTGACGTCACAACTGCCGAATGGAACAACAATAACCGGCGGATTGGCTGGTGATGGCGATCGATTTGGAGAAACACTTGTCTTTGGAGATAGTGAGCCACTGAAAGAAACTATTGCTATCGTGGGATTATATGGGAGTCGATTAAAAGTTGGTTTTAGTTCCTTGGGTGGATGGGACTCCTTTGGACCGGAGAGGCTGATAACAAATTCGAAAGGGAATGTATTATATGAACTTGATGGGCATTCGGCGTTGGAGTTGTACAAGAAATATCTCGGTGTACATGCAAAAGGTCTTCCAGCTACAGGACTTCTCTTCCCTTTGGGCATTCGCAACAAGTCAGGGGAGACGGGAGTAGTACGTACGATTTTATCAGTAGATGAAAATGAGCACAGTATGACATTTGCAGGAGATGTCCCCGAAGGTTCATACGCACGATTCATGAAGGCGAACTTTGATCGTTTGATTGATGGTGCTGTTGGAGCGGCAAAGACAAGCTACCAAGGCATAGGTTCTGTTGCTCCTGATTTGGCGATTCTCATCAGCTGCGTTGGAAGGAAACTTATTCTAAAGCAGCGAATCGAAGAAGAAGTAGAAGGTGTGCGAGATGTTTTTGGTGAACAAACCATATTAACCGGTTTCTATTCCTATGGAGAGATATCTCCATTCGTACCCGGTACAAAATGCGAATTGCATAATCAGTCAATGACTATTACAACTCTGTTAGAGGAATAGGTATATGGAACAGATACACAGCTTGCTAAAACGTCAGCTTAAGCGATACTTTGGTGATCAGTTCCAAATCCCTCGGGATTGGCAGGGATTTATTGATGCAGTGAACGACGCCTATCAGGAATCCGACATGGATCGTGAAATGCTTGAGCGTTCTCTCGAGCTGAGTTCACAAGAACTTCTCGAGGCAAATTCTCAAATGCGGGCAATTTTTTTAGCAATACCTGATCTACTTTTTCGACTTGATAGTGAGGGTAAGATACTTAATTACAAAGCAGGTGCTACCACAGATCTATTACTTCATCCCAAGGAATTACTCGGGAAACGAATTCAAGATATTCCATTAAAACAGGTTGGTAAAAAATTTAGTGAAGCGATTCAACAAATGCATGAATCAAAAACAATTATCAGCATAGAATATTCACTATCCATACAAGACCAGCCTCTTTCCTTTGAAGCCAGGTTTGTACCACTGCCTGAAGATCAAATTGTTGTTATCATTCGCAACATCACTGAACGCAAGCGGGCAGAAGAGGCGCTACAGGAGAGCGAGCTACGTTTTCGCATGTTTTACGAGAATGCCAAAATAGGTCTTTACAGAACTACTCCTGATGGAAAAATACTAATGGCAAATAGAATGTTAGTAAAAATGCTTGGCTATCCATCTTTTGAAAAGCTTGCTGAAAGGGACCTTGAAGATGTGGGTTACGAACCAAGATATGCACGTAAAGAATTTCTTGAAAAAATCGAAAAAGATGGCGAGATAAATAATTTTGAATCAGCGTGGGTTCATCAGGATGGCAGTTTGTTTTTCGTGCGAGAGAGTGCTCAAGCAATCCGCGATTCTCATGGTACAACTCTGTACTATGACGGAGTGATGGAAGATATCACCGAACGAAAACTGGTTGAAAAAGCGTTGCAAGATAGCATAGAACGATATAAAAACCTCACCGAGATTTCTCCCGTCGGGATATTTCATACTGATGAAAAAGGCGTTACCACGTATGTTAATCCACAGTGGTGCCAAATCTCTGGATTATCATTTGAAGAGGCTTTAGGAAATGGTTGGTTGAATGCAGTTCATCCAGATGATAAGGAAAAGCTATTCAAAGGATGGCAGGAAGCAACCCGCCTTCACAAAGCATCTTTTTCCTATTATCGTTTCTTGCGCCCTGATGGAACGATAGCCTGGGTAATGGGACAGGCAATTCCGGAAACAAATTCTGAAAATCAAATAATCGGGTATGTAGGTACGATTACCGATATCACCGAACGCAAACAAGCAGAAGAATCTCTTAAACGTGAACGTAACCTCTTCCGTGTATTGATTGATAATCTCCCGGATGCCATTTATGTGAAAGACACAGAATGCCGCAACACGATTGCGAACGTAGCAGATGTTCGTAATATGGGGAAACAATCTGAAGCAGAGGTTTTAGGTAAAACAGATTTTGATTTATACCCGGCAGATATTGCAACCAGCTTTTATGCTGACGACCTCTCTGTTATCCAAACAGGAAAATCTGTAATTAATAAAGAAGAATTTTTCTTTGACAAAGATGGCAAGAAACGCTGGTTGCTCACTTTTAAGCTGCCGATGAGAGATGAACAAGGTCGGATTATTGGACTTGTGGGTATAGGTCGAGAAATCACAGAGCAAAAGCGAGCGATGGAAGCGCTGAATTTGCTCAGCCATACAGTTAAAAGCATCGGCGAATCAATCAGCATTACCAATCTTAAAAATAATATACTTTTCGTCAACGAGGCCTTTTTAAAAACTTATGGTTATACTGAACAAGAAGTTATTGGGAAGTCAATCAGTATTGTCTCCTGCGATCCGATCATTCATGAACAGATGATACTTGCTGAAACGATTAAAGGTGGATGGCAGGGAGAACTGCTGAATAGAAAAAAAGACGGTACATTATTTTCGATATTCCTTTCTTCATCGATCGTCTATGATGAAAAGGGACAGCCTATTGGTTTAGTCGGGGTCGCTACTGATATCACCGAACGCAAGCAAGCTGAAGAAGCGTTGAGAGAAAGCGATGAAAAACTCCGTAACATTGTCGAAAACAGTACAAACCTTTTTTATTCTCGCAATACAGATCAGGTGTTCACATACCTTAGCCCTCAAGCGAGTGATATTTTCGACTGTGAACCTGATGAAGCCTTGGTTCGTTTTACAAATTTCATGACAGACAATTCGATCAATAAACTTGGATGTGAGCTTGCAGAGAAAGCAGTCAAGACCGGTTCACGGCAGGAAACCTATGAGCTCGAGTTGATGAGTAGGAAGGGACGCCGTGTCTGGGTAGAAATTCAGGAAGCACCTGTTGTGAAGGACGGAAAAACAATTTCTATAGTAGGGGCCGCAACGGATATCACCGAGCGAAGATGGGCAGAGATGGCGCTTCAAGTGAGCGAGAAGAAATATAGAGATATTGTGACGTGGGCTCCAGTTGGAATATACCAATCGACTCTATCAGGGAAACTGCTTAGCGGTAATAGTAGTATTGCAGAAATGTTGGGTTATGATAATGTGAACGAATTGGTGGGATGTAATATGGGGCAAGACATCTATTACGATGAAAAAGACCGGGAACGTTTTATTGCTGAAAATAATTCTTCCGAAAAAAAAGTGACTTTGAGTCATGAAACTCGATGGAAAACAAAAAACGGCTCCATCATCTGGGTCTTAATGACAGTCCATGATGTGCGCGATAAATCATCTGAAATTCTCTATTACGAAGGATTTGTTTTTGATATTACCGAACGTAAGCGTGCAGAAGAAGCACTGCGCGAAAGCGAAGAACGCTATCGTTTGCTTGTTGAGAATTCAACTGATATTGTAACCGAAATTAGCGCTGAAGATAAATATCTTTATGTCAGTCCGAATGTGAAGTCGATTCTAGACTTTGAACCAATGGACATGGTTGGTACTGATGTGCTCTCAAGGGTATATGGGAAAGATAAAGCTGCAATTGGAAAGATTCTTAGCAAATTAGGCGGTAGTGCGACATACCGATACCGCGATCGATTGGGCGGTTGGCATTGGTTTGAGTCCTCAGGACGAGTCTATTATACATCCTCAGGTGAACAGAGGATGGTTATGGTGAGCCGCGATATCACGCAGCGCCGTAAAGCCGAACAAGAACTTGAAGTATCGCGAAAGCAATTGCAGCACTTCACAGAACACCTTGAGTATGTTCTTGAAGAAGAGCGAAAACGAATCTCGCGTGAACTTCATGATGAACTCGGCCAATTATTAACTATCTTGAAATTTGATTTAAGTTGGCTTAAATTAGAAGAGGATAAGAGCGATTCCGACACTGTTGCGAGAATTGACGCAATGATGGAATCGGTAAATGAAGCATTGACATCGGTGAAACGGATCTCGAAAGAGATACGACCACCGCAACTTGATGCCCTTGGTCTAATGGGTGCAATGCGGTGGGATATCGACCAGGTGGAAAGAAAGACGGGTCTGAAGGGCATTGTGACTGCCGAACTCGCAGATGTTGAAATAAAAGGTCATATTAGTGCAGTTCTTTATCGGGTTTTCCGAGAGGCTCTGACCAATATTCTGCGTCACGCGCAAGCTAAGCAAATATTTGTAAGATTATCTCAGCGTGTGGGTTCTGTAGTCCTTACAATAAGAGATGATGGACGCGGTATCACAAAGAAAGAATTAAAGGGAACGACATCATTAGGTCTCGTTGGCATTCGTGAACGCATCCGGATGGTTGGAGGAACCTTAACTATCGAAGGCAAGACAGGAAGTGGAACACTGCTATCTGTGGAAGTCCCACTTAAAAAAAAGAAAAAGATTGGAGAAAGTAAATTATGATTCGTGTTCTTATTGCTGATGATCATCCGATTGTCCGAAGAGGACTCAAGACGATCCTGAAAGATGTATCGGATATTAAAGTTGAAGATGAAGCATGCGATGGTCTCGAAGTTATGGAGAAGATTCGAAACGCTGAGTTTGATGTTCTCGTACTCGATCTCTCGATGCCAAAGCTTGACGGTCTCGAGGCTATTAAAAGAATAAAAGCAGAAAAACCTGAATTAGCTATTCTTGTGTTGAGCATGAACCCCGAAGAAGTGTTTGGGATTCGTGCGTTGAATCTTGGTGCATCCGGATATCTTTCTAAAGATACTGCACTTGAACAACTGATTTTAGCAATCCGCCGTGTGGCTTCTGGAAAAGTTTTTATTTCGCAATTGCTTGCTGAATCAATTGCACAAAATGTAAGTCGAGGTTCGCCTAAGCTTCCGCATGAACATCTTTCTGATCGCGAATATCAAATCATGTTGATGATCGCAAGAGGCATGTCACTAAAAGCGATTGGAGCAGAACTTTCGGTAAGTGTTAAAACGGTAAGCACACATCGGACACATATTTTACAGAAAATGAAATTGGAGAATAACGCTCAAATTGTAACGTACGCACTTCAAAATAGCCTGCTGACATAACTACCTTCTGGAGATTATCGTACATCGAAAATCTGTTCGAAGTTTCTTGGTATTCTTTTACTCAGATCTTTTTTGAGCGAAGAGTTCTTTGAAGTCGTATGAATACTTCTTCAGTTTTGATCGACCCCCACAAGATATTTATTATTAAGAATTTTTCTATTCATTTCTCTCTCACTGTACTCCACGCTCGGTTATGCCGCTTTTCAACATGTTCTTTGGTAATTGAAACCAACGAAATGACGCAATTTTAAGAGTAATCGGCGAAATAAACCTGATTTCATTAATGAACACAAGCAAATAGTAGGTTAATTCTTATAGAAGAATCAGGGTTGTACCGATATCGTTCCTTGCCACTATTATGCAAATTGACCTCGCATTAGTTTTATCGGAAACCGTCGGAACATAGTATTATAAAAGAAACTAAAAGACATGAGAAATGACATACACACAATTGTCGAAGTTTGAAATTAAAATTTATTTTTAGATGAGAGTGAAGATCGCTTTATGGATGAGTTGTGAGTTGATTCCTCACATTGGCTACACACTGAATCAAGAATTTACGTCTCAATGAAAGGAGTATCCTGATGACAACATTAATAAATGCAAAAGCTCAAAAGGAAATGAAAGTACAGACGGAAGAACTTCTTCAACTTGTGAGTTTCAATATTGGTCAAGAAGAATTCGGATTGGATATTCAAAGTATTCAGGAAATCAATCGAATGGTGGAAATTACGCGCGTACCAAACTCGCCTGAATTTGTGAGCGGTGTGATTAATTTGCGTGGGAAAGTCATTCCTATTATTAATCTGCGGAAACGTTTCGGATTTCCTCCAAAGGAAAATGACAGGAATACAAGAATTATTGTTGTCGAGTTAGCCGGTATGGTTGTCGGCTTTGTTGTGGATTCGGTTAGTGAAGTGCTTCGGATTCCAAAGAACATCACCGAACCCCCTCCATCGATTGTTGCTGGTATTGGTTCGGAGTATATAATTGCAGTCGCGAAGCTGGAAAACCGCCTGTTGATTCTTTTAGACCTCGAACGAATTCTTCTCGAGAAAGAAAAAGAACAACTTGCGTTGACAAAATAAGTGCGGAATTGAAAGATCGTATGCGAGCAGTACAATCGTTGATCCAACCTGTTCTCCTGATCAGTGCTCTCCCCGGGGATTTTGATCATTGCACTGATGGTGGCGCAACCGGACGCGAGTTCCACAGCAATGAAAAAATTGTTGTTCAAACTACTTCATTAAGTAATATCTTAATAAAAGAAGTGAAACTATGAAAACTACATGCTTTCATCTTTTATCTGTCGTTATCATTATACTTGGCTTACAATCCTTAGTGTTCCCACAAGAAAAACTCAAGATCGCCGTTATTCCTATAAACAACACATCTCTTTTCTGGAAATCGGTACATGTTGGTGTAAAATTAGAGGCGATGTCTGCCGGAGGTGTTGAGTTTGTCTGGAATGCTCCGTTGACAGAAAACAACAAAGAACAACAAATCACAATTGTCGAACGCTGCATCACAGAAGGGATATCCGGAATAGTACTTGCACCAGTAAACGCTGAAGCATTGACTAACTCTGTTTCTAAGGCTATGAAGAAAAGAATACCAGTTTTAATTCTTGATAGTGGACTTAAAGGGACACTGGGAAAGGATTTTATCAGTTTCGTCGGTATAGAGAACAAAAAAGCCGGGGATTTGGCAGGTGAACATCTTGCCAGACTGCTTGAAGGCAAAGGCAAAATCGTTCTGCTGCGTAATGTCGAAGGTCAGGCTAACACTACAGAACGTGAAGAAGGATTCCTCGAAGCAATAGCCAAACATCCAGAAATTAAAGTAGTTGTTAAAAATCGCTACGCAGGTGGTAACGTAGATATGGCTAAAAAAGTAAGCATGAATATACTAAGCCAGTTCAACGAAATAGATGGAATATTCTGCCCTAATGAATCATCTACAATCGGTATGCTGCTTGCGCTACGAGAGGCCAATTTAGCTGGTAAGGTCAAGTTTATCGGTTTTGATACTCCGGCTCCTGTAGTTGAAGCATTAAGAAAAGGAGAAATGGACGCACTTATTGTCCAAAATCCTGTACTAATGGGATTTTTAAGTGTAAAGACATTAGTTGATAAAATCCGTGGAAAGAAAATTTCTATCACTATGGATGCCGGCATACATCTGATCAAACGAGAGAACCTTGACGATGCGGATGTCAAAAAACTTCTCACATTGCCGAGTATCGTAGAAAAAGGGTTATAATCACAAAAACTAAGAATAACCTTATGGATGAAAAAGCCAAAATTCTTGTTTGCCTCCTACTGACAGAATTAGATCTCGAACAGATTCTTTTAGAGAAAGAAAACAGCAGCTTGGTTCGACAGTTTAGAATGATAAGAATAGAATATCGTTTGTTTGCACTTCAACAATCGATTCGATGAAACGCAGTACAGAGCATGAAAAATTACGAAATCTCAAAATATGTTGATTATAAAACGATCAGATTTATTGCGAAAAACTTACGTATGCGTTCAGAGTTCCACGGCAATGAAAAAAATATTATCTAATTTACTTTCATAAAATATTATTCTAATAAAAAGGTGAATCTATGAAAAATGCATGCTTCCGTTTCTTGTGTATTGCCTTTATTATTGTTGGCTTACAATCCTTAGTGTTGACACAAGAAAAACTCAAGATTGCAGTCGTTCCAAAAGGCAAGGAGGCTATTTTCTGGAAGTCTGTACATGCAGGTGCGAATATAGGAGCTTTTACCTCAAAAAATGTCGAGATCATCTGGAAGTCTCCACAAACAGAGGATGACAGAGCGCAGCAGATTTCAATTGTTGAACAGTGTATCGAGGAAGGTGTCTCGGGAATAGTTCTCTCGCCGGTGGATAATAATGCACTGGTAGAATCGGTCTCCAGGGCAATGAAGAAAAAAATACCTGTCTTAATTTTTGATAGTGCGCTCAAGGGAAAGCCCGGAAAGGATTTCATCAGTTTCGTCGGCATAGATAACAGGAAGGCGGGGAATCTTGCAGGCGAGAACCTTGCCAAATTATTGAAGGGCAAAGGCAAGGTTGTGCTGCTACGATATGTGGCAGGCCAGGCTAATACTACAGAACGTGAAGAAGGATTTCTTGAAGCGATTGCTAAAGAGAAAGGCATTCAATTGATCGTGCAAGATCGTTATACAGGCGGTACCATAGATGGGGCTAAAAAAGCAGGTATGAGCTTAATAAGTCAACTCAAGAAAGCCGACGGTATTTTCTGCCCGAATGAAATATCAACAATGGGTATGCTGCTTGCATTACGAGATATCAATCTGGCTGGTAAAATTAAATTCATTGGTTTCGATGTGACCATTCCTCTGATTAAATCATTAAAAAACGGAGAATTAAATGCAGTAATAGCCCAGGATCCATCACGAATAGGATATCAAAGCATTAAGGCAATAATCGACTATATCCACGGAAAGAAAATTCCCTCAACGATTGATATTGGTGTATATCTGGTTACTCGCGAAAACCTCAATGATCCGGAAATTCAAAAACTGTATTCAATGTCAAATGGTGTAGAATAAAATGGGCTTGATGTACGAAGAAATACTCACAGTATTGAAGAATCGCCTAAATTACGAACAACTGATCATACCTCCACATGAAGAGACAAAAAACCTATGATCTTGCCGATTTCAAGAGTGATAAAAACTGATATCACTTATTGGATTATTGTTAAATCGTATCTTAACTAAAACGAGAAATAAACCATGAAAAAAACAATTATTTTCTTTCTATCCGCATTTATCCTTATGTCGGGATTATGGACATTTGTACTTCCACAAGAAAAATTAAGGATTGCTGTTGTTCCTAAAACCAAAATAGGCGTATTCTGGAATTCGGTACTCATGGGTGCAAAATTAGGATCGACTGCATTAGGAAATGTTGAGGTTGTCTGGAGAGTTCCTTCAGAATATGCTACGGGGCCACAGATTTCTGCCGTTGAGCAGTGTATTGTAGAAGGTGTATCCGGAATAATGCTCGCACCATTGGACAAGGATGCATTGGTAGTGCCGGTTGCCAAAGCCATGAAGAAAAAAATACCTGTCCTGATTTTTGATAGTGCGCTCAAAGGAACAGCAGGAAAAGATTACATCAGTTTTGTCGGCATAGACAATAAAAAAGCAGGTGTCTTTGCAGGCGAGCACTTAGCCAAATTACTCGGAGGCAAAGGTAAGGTCGTCATGCTGCGAGTCGCGGCGAATCAAGCCAGCATTGTGGACCGTGAAAAAGGATTTCTCGAAGTAATGGCTAAATACAAAGGCATTCAAATCATCGAGAAGGACCATTATGCCGGCGCTGGGCTCGACAATGTTGTGAATGAAAGCTTGAAGATAGCTGATAAACTGAAGGAAGCGGACGGCATTTTCTGCTCTTATGAACAAACAACAACGGCTATGATCCTTACTTTGCGCAAGATCGGCCTTGCCGGCAAAGTGAAATTTGTTGGTTTTGATACGCCGGCTCTTGCCGTGGAAGCATTAAAGAAAGGCGAAATCAATGCCCTGATTGCTCAGGATCCGACGCGCATGGGATATCTGAGCGTTAAGGCGATGGTAGATTATTTGCGCGGCAAAAAAATTGATCCAATGATTGATACCGGTGTGCAGATTGTTACTCGCGAAAATATCAATAGTCCTGAAATTCAAAGATTGCTTGCGCTGCCAGTTATAGAAGAATGAAGTGTGTCTCAATAAGAGAGGGATAAAGCCATGAAAGAAAATATCATACGGCTCGCGTTCGCTGCAGTCCTTTTGATGGTGCTACAGATGTCTCTGTTCCCACAAGAAAAACTCAAGATCGCCGTTATTCCCAAAAGCAACACTGCTCTATTTTGGAAATTAACACATGCTGGTGCAAAATTAGGAGCTGTTGCTTCAGGAGGTGTTGAAGTTGTCTGGAGGGCCCCGACAATGGAGAATGATATAACAAAACAGATTTCAATTGTTGATCAGTGTGTTGCCGAAGGTGTCTCTGGAATAGTGCTTGCGCCATTGGATAATAAAGCCTTAGCTGAGTCAGTTGCCAAAGCCACAAAGAAAAAAATTCCCGTTTTAATTTTTGATAGTGCGCTCAAGGGAACGGCTGGAAAGGATTTCATTAGCTTCGTCAGTGTAGATAATAAGAATGCAGGAATTCTTGCGGGTGAACATTTGATTAGACTACTCGGAGGTAAAGGCAAGATTGTCATGCTGCGATATATGGTTAGCAAATCTAATATTTCTGATCGTGAAGAAGGATTTTTAGAAGTGATGGCTAAACACGACGGTATTCAAGTGATCGAAAAGAATTGTTTTGTAAGCGGTACTGTAGATGAAGCTACGAGTGAATGTATGAAGATAAATGATAAGCTCAAGGACGCTGACGGTATCTTCTGTTCGTATGAACAATCGACGGTAGGTATGCTTTTCGCTTTGCGAAAACTTAACCTGGCAGGTAAAATTAAATTCATTGGGTTTGATACACCGGCTCCTGCAATTGAAGCATTAAAGAAAGGTGAAATCAGTGCATTGGTCGCCCAGGATCCAGCACGAATGGGATTCCTCGGTGTCAAGACGATTGTGGATCACATCCGTGGAAAAAAGGTTCCTTTAAGGATTGACACAGATGTGCATCTGATTCTTCGCGAGAATCTCAATTATCCCGATATCCAGAAATTGCTTGCATTGCCAGTTATAGAAGAATGAAGTGTGTCTCAATAAAAGAGGGATAAAGCCATGAAAGAAAATATCATACGGTTCGCGTTCGCTGCATTCCTTTTGACGGCACTACAGATGTCTCTGCTCTCACAGGAAAAACTCAAGATTGTTGTCATTCCTAAAAGCAACATAGCAGTATTCTGGAAATCCGTACACGCAGGTGTAAAATTAGGATCCGTTGCATTAGGAAATGTTGAGGTTGTGTGGAGAGCTCCTTTAGAAGAAACTGCGCTGCAACAGATTTCTATCGTTGAGCAGTGTATTGCAGAAGGTGTATCTGGAATAGTTCTCGCACCATTGGAGAAGGATCCGCTGGCAATGCCGGTTGTCAAAGCCATGAAGAAAAAAATACCTATCCTGATTTTTGATAGCGAGCTCAAAGGAATATCAGGAAAAGATTATATCAGTTTTGTCGGCATAGACAATAAAAAATCGGGTGTTCTTGCAGGTGAGCAATTAGCCAAATTACTCGGAGGCAAAGGCAAGGTCGTAATACTACAAGGCATCCCCGGTCAATCCAATATTATGGAGCGTGAGAAGGGATTTCTCGAAGCAATGGCAAAATACGAAGGCATTCGAATCATCGAGAAAGACACTTATGCAAGTAACACCGTTGATGATGCAATGAATGTAAGCTTGAAGATGGCTGGTAAACTGAAAGAAGCGGACGGCATCTTCTGTTCTTACGAACAATCAACATTGGGTATGCTCCTTGCTTTGCGAAAACTTCACCTATCTGGCAAGGTAAAATTCGTTGGTTTCGATACACCAGTACCTGCAGTTGATGCATTAAAGAAAGGTGAAATCAGCGAACTTATCGCACAGGATCCAGCACGAATGGGGTTTCTTAGTGTCAAGGCAATAGTCGATTATATACGCGGGAAAAAGGTTCCACAAATGGTCGATGTCCCCGTACAAATTATTACTCGTGAAAATCTTAATAATCCAGAAGTTCAAAAACTGTTTGCCTTGCCAATGATGTCAGAATAAGATAGACTTAAAAAAGGGATCGGTATTCATGTCTTCACCAAATGGAGAAAAAAACCATGAAAAAAACAATTATTTGCTTTCTATCCGCCTTTATCCTTATGTCGGGATTATGGACATTTGTGCTTCCACAAGAAAAATTAAGGATTGCTGTTGTCCCTAAAAGCAACATGGCGATATTTTGGAAATCAGTTCATGCAGGTGCAAACTTAGGTGCTGTTGCGTTAGGAGGTGTTGAGGTTATCTGGAGAGCTCCGATAGAGGAAGTTACGCAACAACAGATTTCTATTATCGAGCAGTGTATTGCCGAAGGGGTCTCTGGAATTGTCCTCGCGCCATTGGAGAAAGATTCATTGGCAGTGCCAGTTGCTAAAGCTGCAAAGAAAAAAATACCTGTCCTAATTTTTGATAGTGCACTTAAAGGAACGCCAGGAAAAGATTTCATCAGTATTGCTGGTATAGACAACAAAAAAGCAGGTAACATTGCAGGTGAGCAATTAGCTAAATTACTCGGAGGTAAAGGTAAGGTTGTAATGCTACGAGTTATGGCTAGTCAATCGAGTATTATAATTCGTGAAGAAGGATTTTTAGAAACGATTACCAAATACAAAGGCATTCATCTGATCGAAAAGAATCATTATGTTATTGGTACTGGTACAGTAGATGAAGCTGTAAATGAAAGTATGAAGATAGCTGATAAACTTAGGGATGCTGACGGCGTATTTTGTTCCTATGAACAATCAACGGTAGGTATGCTTCTTACCTTGCGAAAGCTTCACCTATCTGGCAAGGTAAAATTCGTTGGTTTCGATACACCAGTTCCTGCAGTTGATGCATTAAAGAACGGTGAAATCAGCGTACTTATCGCACAGGATCCAGCACGAATGGGATTTCTTAGTGTCAAGGCAATAGTCGATTATATACGCGGGAAAAAGGTTCCGCAAATGGTTGATGTCCCCGTACAAATTATTACTCGTGAAAATCTTAACAATCCAGAAATTCAAAAACTGTTTGCCTTGCCGATGATGTCCGAATAAGATAGACTTAAAAAAAGGAATCGATATTCATATCATTAAAAATAAATGTGCATTGATAAATCTGAAGACGCAGAATAAGAAAATGATGCCAGCCTTAATGGACGATGAAAAACAGATTTAATCAGAATGAACCGAAGAAAGTTTTATGAATGAAGAAACGAAAAATCTTGTCTGTCTTCTGCTGACGGATCCTGATCCCGATATCCGGCGCAGAGCTGCAGAAGATCTTGCGGAATGTAACGATCGAAATGTCTTAGCGGTCCTATCGATTGCCTTGCAGGATGAAAACAAAGGAGTCGAGGATGCGGTTTCACGTTCATTCCTGAGTATTGGCGGGGTGGCAGCAGCTCGTGCAATCGTTTATCATATTGAAGACGAAAATATTGCATCCCGAAACCTTGCCGCAAAATTGCTTATTAAGCTGGGGGAAGATTCAGTGCACGCCCTTGTTCCATATCTAAGGGCAAACAATAAAGATGTTCGCAAATTAGCAGTTGATATTCTCGGAGAAATAAAGAGCAAAGAGCCAATTTATTATTTGTTGCCGCTTTTAAAGGATACAGATCCGAATGTCATTGTTGCGGCACTTGAGGCGCTTGGCAATATTGGCAGCAATACGGCAATCGAACGAATCGTTGATGCATATGAGCACTATCCGTTTGCCCGAATCATTGCAATCGAAGCACTTGGAAAAATTGGCGGCGATTCCGTCCGAAATTTTCTCGAGAATAAATTCAAGGAAGCACTCACTTTTGGCAATGCGGATGGAGTGTATCGCTTTGCGTTGCTCGATGCAATTGGAATTGTTGGGGACGAAGGAACACTCGCCTTACTTCTCGCAAATTATGAAAA
>JBEKAY010000066.1:0-15111 GCA_050015675.1 Bacteroidota bacterium
CTGATTATAAATCTGCGTCTCAGGCTGTTGCAACTTGATGTTCTTTACAGATACACCGCCAACTGTTCTTTGAAATATTTGTTTCTCGCCACTTGACTTTTATCACAGTACCTGGTTAGGCGGCGTGCTCATACTGTTTAGACTTGAGCGGCAAGCCATTTGCAGAGAGTTAAATGCGCCTTACTGTCTGGATCTAAGAAATCCATGTGTCCAGCATCAGGCAACTCAACAAACTCGACACAATCGCCGGACGCTTGCGCCGCATTAACATAATTTCGGGAAAGATCAATTGGTAATGCTTCATCCTTAACACCGTGAATAATTAGTTGCCTTACACCGAGGGGCAACAATTCAATTGGAGACGCGGCTGCATAGCGATCTGGATATTGACTAGGCGATCCGCCAAGAAATTCTTTGACTGCACCTCTTCCCGCATTGAGCTCGAACGTTCGTGCAAGGTCGGTAATCGCTGCCAGACCAGCTGCAGCAATAGGCTGGACGCGAACCGGTGAAGAGAAATTTGCAGGTTTATTCCGTGCTACATTACATAATGCGAGGTGACCACCTGAAGAATGACCAGCGACTATGACACGGTTCAAATCAAGTTGGATTCCATCAGCCACAAGCGTTGCAAGATGATCTATCGCTGATGCAACGTCGTGAAGAGTTCCGGGCCAACCACCTCCTGTTGCGCCCAGTCTTCGATATTCAACATTCCAAACCGCATATCCCCGAGCTGCAAGATCTTTCGCTATGGCGGTCAACTCATCTCGACCGTACGGCATTCTCCAAAAACCACCGTGAAGTAGGCACAGTACCGGAGATCGCGATACATGAGGTAAGTACAAATCACCCTCTTGGCTGACTAGCGAGCCATAACTATATGTGCGCATCGAATATGGCTGAAATGTCTTTTGCATATGTACGAACTTCTATTTGCTTTCACGCCGCCTAACGGATGGGTGCTAAGCTGCCGCCCACCATACTTTCAAAATATACAAAACGAAACAAGTTCATGCTGAAAACTTTATTATTAAGAACTGAAACCTATGCTCGCCATGTGCCGCTTTACGGCATCCCGTACAGCGGGACTTAAAGTACTCACGCTCATTCCGTCAGCTTGTTTACCCGCCGTCTTGCTGGGCGGGAGCGCCTGGTTAGGCGGCAGCACGGCAGCTCAAGATGTTGCCATCAGACCGCCCCGATGATATTCAGATTCTCCTTGATCGCTTAACGCCAAGGGTCAACCAAATAAAACGTGTGAAGGTACGATGCTGGACCTTAACCTGCAAACCTACCTCATCGAAGAATTGACCCGTCGCTGCGGGACTCTTTATCTTGATATGTCGAGCAAACTTCGAAAGCCATACTGGTATAGATATATCAGTCAAGCAGAAACAGCCTCCTGGGCGAAGAACGCGATTTATCTCTCGGAGTGCTGCAGGCTGGTCACTCCAATGATGAAATGAGATGCTGCTTAGCACGACATCGACGGAGGAATCAGATAGTGGCAGCGACCCTGCAGCTCCTAAAAAAATTGTGGCTGATGGTACTTGGCCGCGAGCGAGTTCGACCATGCCTTCTGCTGGATCAATGCCAAACAGTTGCGCCGATGGATAGAGCGCACGCGCTTTGCACAACAACCGCCCAGTCCCACATCCAATATCAAGGACAGTGTTTGGTGCGGCAATCTCGTTGGTGACCACGTTGAGCATTTCTGTGTGCACTCTAACAGCATATCGTTGAATCCATGAGTCGTCATAAGTGCGAGACCAGCGGTTGAAATGCTCCACATCCATTGTGCTATCGTTTGTAACCATAAGTGGAAGATCCTCATTATGATAGATTTAGATTTTTGATAATCCTTAGCTGCAGCCTAACGGATCGGCGCTAAGTCCCAATTCGACAGACTTGATGTTTTTTAATCAAGTCGTGGTCGAATCGTGGATCCCGCTGCAAGCGGGATCTATTATTTTTGCGGCGCTGATAAGTTTCAACATGCACCCAAGGAAGTGAGTTCACGCTGAAAAAGAAATTATTAAGAACGAAACCTATGCACGCCATGTTAATTGCACTCAGCTGGCAACCGTCAGCTTGAGCGCCTGGTTATGTTGCAATTAGATCATCTGAGCAAAACGAGTTTCTTTGTCTCAATAAATGTACCAGCCTGCAAACGATAAAAATAAATTCCACTTGACATATTTGCAGCATTCCATTGCCGCGAATAACTTCCTGCCGACATTTCTTCAGAAATAATGGTCGCTACTTCTCTCCCGAGTATATCAAAAACCTTTAGTGACACAAACGACTTTGAGGGAAGAGTAAAGGAGATTGTAGTTGCCGGGTTAAAGGGGTTCGGATAGTTCTGGTCAAGACTGAAATGCGTCGGCAAGTCGGTCGAGAGCTTATCCACTGAGACCGTCTCTGACAAAGGTCGTCTCCAAACTCCACCACCATTTGTAACTCCGGCATAGATATTTGTACCGGAGACAGCAAGAGCAGGGACACAATTAGGGTCATTCGTCAACCCGGTATTGAACGCAGCCCAGGTTGCACCGTTGTTAGTGGACAGAAATATTCCATCGCTCCAAGTCGAGGCAAAGATATTTTTTCCGGAAAATGCAAGCGAAGCGATATTTATTCCTGATTTGACTTGAACCCAATTCGTACCATTATTGGAAGAAAGATAAATGCCATTAGAAGTCCCAGCAATAATATTCGTACCGCCTGTATCATTGGGGGAAACAACAAAAGCACCGACATAAATGTTCTTCAAGCCAATTTCAGTCCAGCTTGCACCATTGTTGGTCGAAAGAAAAGCACCAACAGCTGTCCCAGCAAAAAAATTTGTGTCGGAAAAGGCAAAACCTCGGATGGTAGTATCCATGAATCCAACTCGAGTCCAGCTTGTACAATTGTCTGTAGATCGAAATAATCCTCCATTGCTTCCCACAAAAATACTTGTTCCTTTTGTGGTACTATGGACTACAAAGCCTAAAGTGGATAATAAATCATTCGTGTAGCTATAATAATTCCAGTTCGTTCCGTCATTTGTCGACGTATAAAAGCTACCCTGACCCGCATCTACAAAAATAGT
Source organism: Bacteroidota bacterium (assembly GCA_050015675.1). GTDB lineage: Bacteria > Bacteroidota > Ignavibacteria > UBA10030 > UBA10030 > Fen-1298. Next base: position 3,098 of record JBEKAY010000066.1, read on the forward strand.
TGTATCATAGACGGCCATATAATTAACATATCCATTATACATACCAGAATTGACTGCAGTCCAGCTTGTACCATTATCTGATGATCGGAAAACTCCACCGCTCCCGCCTGCTGCAAATATATAGTTGCCTCGAGCACCAAGAGCATAAACATCTAAGCCATAGGCCAACCCTTTACTTACGTCTGTCCAGTTCGAGCCATTATTTATTGAAAGAAAAACGCCAGTACTTGTTCCGACAAATATCTTTGAACTATCAATTGCAATAGCGTTAATATTCATATCTGTCAATCCAGAATTCAGTGGATTTCAACTCAATCCGTTATCTGTTGTTACAAAAATTCCACCGCCGTAAGTTACCGCATAAACTTTTGTACCGTTTCCAAAAAGCACCATGACTCCATTATTTTGTAAGCCAGTATTTCTTTGAGTCCAACTTGAACCATTATTTGTAGAAATAGAGACGCCATCACCTGTTCCGGCAAAAATAATCCCGTTGTTTACTGCCATTGAGCCAACTCCAAGACTTGTAAGACCTGTATTAATCGGAATCCAAGTCTTGCCGCTATCTATGGAACGAAAAATGCCATTGCCCGATGTCCCTGCAAATATAGATGAATCGCTAATAGTAAGAGCAAATACAGGCTGAGCCTGAGGTCCTGTCATGACCGATCCAACTTGAGTCCAATTCGATCCGTTGTCTGTTGAAGTATAAATAGTACCTCCATCACTTCCAGCAAAAAGATGTGTCCCGTTTACAGCTAATGCACGAACACAGAAGTTTGTACCGGTGATATAATTCCAGCTTGAGCCGTTGTTTGTTGACTTATAAAGACCCCAATTTGATCCTGCATAGATATCTGTACCGTTTACAAAAAGAGTTACTAACGAACTATTAGTCAAACCCTCATTGGATTGAGCCCAACTTGAGCCGTTGTCCATGGAAATGAAAATACCCCCACCAGAAGTTCCTGCAAGAAGATTCCCTTTATTGAAAATTAGACATGAAACGTTTGTACCGTTTGGTCCACTTGTGTGAACCCATTGAGCATACAATGGATTTTTGGGAATGAATAGACAAAGAAACATAAAAAGAAATCCATCAAGGCGGACAAGCCGGAAAATATTTTTCATTTTTTCTCCTTTTGCGAAATAGTTAAGGACAATTGCAACATAACGGACTGCGGCTAAGCTGCCGCGTTGAATAGTTTCGTGATGCACACAACGAAACAGGTTCACGCTACCAACTGAATTATTAAACACAAATACTTTACTCGCAATGTAAATTGCTCCCACGCTCATTCGGTCAGCTTGAGCCGCTGGTTATGCCGCAACATTAATTTTGTTTAGCATTTCTTTTGCGTTTGAATTATTTGGCTCTCTCTCTAAAACTTTCTTGAAACTGAAAGAAGCTTCATTGAAATTATTCTTTTTATAATAACACATACCCCTTCGACTGTGAAGATTTACAAGAAAATCATTAGAATAATTATCGCCTTGATACATAGCTTCATGTAAGAGTAAGATGCAAAAGTCTAAATATTCTTTGGGAAAATAATGATCAAACAAATAAAGATACGCATTTTGTATGATTGTACTCCCACCGTAATTATTCAAATTCATTTCATTCTCACCCGAATAGAATTCAATTTCTTTCGCACGAACGAGGAAAGAAGCGGCCTCTTTATAATCACCAAGTTTAAGACAGACTTCACCAAGAGAATTATATAGATCCGGTACTTCAATTTTTGCTTCAACGCCAGCCAAGTCCAGAGCCTTTTTTAAAATATTCTTTGATTTCGCATATTCGCCATGTCGAAGATAATATTCGCCAAGGAACTCATATGAAAGACTATCAGATTCAAATTCAACTATCAGTTGATACATTGCTTCTGCAAAATTAAACAAGACATTCTTTTCAAAATCTTCTGCAATCGTTAAAAGCCAACTATCTGCTGTTTGTTGTCGATATTCTATTGTCATTTGTTCTGCTTCTTCATTAGTGGCCGTGTTTAGATATTCAGCCGCTTGAAGAAGAGAATTGAGAGATTCTTTCAATTTCCTTTCTTTAAAGAATTCTTCCGCTAATTGGAGTGAGTGCCTGAAATGATCAATAATGAATTTCGATGGCATTTATAATCTCCGATTTAAAGTATGTTGCGGCATAACGGACCGGCTCCCGATAAATCGGGATGCGGCGTTGAAATTTTTCAACATGCACCCAGAGAAATGAGTTCATGCTGAAAAAGGAATTATTAAGACTGATACCTATGCTCGCCATGAATTTTGTAGTAAGCTCATTCCGTCAGCTTGTTTACCCGCCGTCTTGCTGGGTGGGCCTGCCCGCCATCTTATTGGGCGGGAGCGCCTGGTTAGGCGTATTGTCATTATATACTACTTATCGTAAAGTTGTATTACGCTTTTTTCGGGCATTGGTGCTGTATATAATTTATGATACGCTTCACCAACAATACCAGAGAACCTTTCTACAAGAATACTTTTTTTGCCAGCACGCAAAGTTTGATCGATCGCTATATCGTAATATTCATCAATATAAACTATACGATCAACTCCTAATTGATATGCCTTTTTTGCACAAAGAGTACAAGTAGATGATGTTGTATATAAAGTTGATCCTTCAAGCGAACCACCTACATTTCTAGAAGCTTGAAATAAAGCATTCTCTTCAGCATGTAAAGCCCTTGTATACTCAGCTTTTTTATCTTCGTTTTTAAAATTTGCTAATTCGGTTCTAAAACAAAACGATTTTTTTCCGCGATTTAATGATTTCACAAAATTTACAAACCCAGGATTCCTCTCATATTCACTAAATACTTCTTCTGTTGGTTCATTTATTAATTCCTCACATGTTCTTAAAGCACAAGGGATTTGTGTCTTAGGAGGATCATTCCAGCCTACACCAATAATTCTTCTTTCTTTATCAAGAACTACAGCCCCAACTTGACGAGAAATACAACCAGACGCTAGTTGTGCAGTCATAGCTAACTGAATACATCTTTCATCTTGAGATGGAGTAACGCAACCAGGTTTTTTCACGAGGGTCAAGATTTTTACAATCCCGAATCTTAAATGTTCGTAATATTTCGTTTTAGACTCTTCATTTGCAATAAACATGTCAGCTTTTTTTAAGCATTCATCAATATCTTGAGAAGTTATCCACTCTGATAAGTTTTCCTTTTTCTTGGGTCTAACTTCGGCTCTTTCACGTAATTCAATTTTATTTAGATCTTCGCTAAATAATATTTTTGATAAATCATTATCTCTGTTTTTTTTATCTCTCATTATCCCAATTAAATAAAAGTCACTATACATGTTTTTGAAGTAAACAATTTCGTATTGATTTTTGAATGTGTCTATTACAAAATTGGTAGAATTATCAATCATTACATATGCTCTTATCAACTTATCAATAGCTTTAGGAAGTGCAAATATATTTTTCGGAGATGACGAAAAGGATAGAGAAGAATCAACTACTTTTCCATATTTCCTTATTTGATCACCTAAATCTTGAAGCAATGTAATAAATTCTCCCATCTCTTTACGTTTATTTATCTGATATGATGTTTTAAAGTGTTGATAAATTTGTAATGAGTTTTTATAAGAACTAATCAATGCTGATGCTTCTTCTTTTGTCATTATAACATTTTCAGTAAAAAAGTATTTTATACCTCCTAAATCAGGTCGATTATTTTGAACATATTCAATAATCGAATCATACTTTGAATCAATTATTGTATTATTAATTAATTCAAACAATAAAAAAGCAAAAATTATCTTTGAAACTTCAATAGGAATAAATGGAATCCATTCCTCTGATTCCCAAAATCTTGCTAGTTTTTCATATACACGAACATCCATCTTTGTTATTATATCCTCCCTGAACAACTTTTCACTAAGCATGGTTTTTTCTTCTCTTTTCGTTCCATAAAGAGAATTATAACCAGGTATTTTTATTTTTAATTTTTGAGATAAAATTGTTCTTAAAGTGCTATTTCCCGATCCAGTGTAACCGGTAAGCCCTATAATAAAAGCGCCTTTATCGCCGTAATAAAGCGCATCTAAATAATTGTCAAAGTTTTTTTCCATCTCTTCTACCTCATTTATTTAATATAAATTGAGAAAGTGCAACACCTATTGCAACTGAAGCAACAAGACCGGGAGCATTACCAAAACAATATAAACCTATAATAAATGATAAAAGGATTATTAAAGGAGAGGATACTTTAATAAAAAACTTTTTCCTTTTTGCTCTACTATTTATTTCATTCCATAGTTCTACAAGTAAGTCATTTCTTTCATCATATTTTTCACTTGGTTTAGTTGAAGGTGTTTTATTTTCTAAAAACATCACAGTACAAATTGGTTGTCCTTGTTTTAGCTTTATGTTACTTTGCGAATGATTATGGAGTACTAATAATAAATTCCCCTTCCAATCTGGATCAAGAGTTGTAGTGGAGTTAATCAATCCTTTAGCAGTTATCGAAACTTTAGATACAACAATACCGGAAATATTCCTGTTTTTTGGCATCGCAATCCTTTCAAGAATGCGAATAAAAACTGTTTCTCCACTTTTAACACAAAATTCCTCATTCTCTTTCAGTTTTCCCTTGCCAATAATATTGGAAATAGAGTATTCATTACCTATTCGTAAATCATACCCAACAGGGGTCAACAATTTTTTATCATATGGATAAATTGTAATTTGTTCTTTTCTTGGCTCTGTTTCATACTTATCAGAAATCAATTTGGATAAATCTGAATCTGTTAATAAAGACATAACTACTCCATCTTATTTTTTTGTTTAGCTAATGGTGATTAAGTTTCTGATACGTAAATTATCAAAATACACTACATGAAACAAGTTCATTGTTTCTACTTTCAAATTAAAATAAAACCTATGCTCGCCATGTGCCGCTTTACGGCATCCCGTACAGCGGGACTTAACGTACTCACGCTCATTCCGTCAGCTTGAGCGCCTGGTTAGGCAGCCATAAGACTATTTTGACTGAAAAGTTTTACTGCCTTTTTTATAACTATAATACTTGTCAATCATTTTCTTCGTATCAGTTCTGAGTTCCTTTGCATCCATAAAAAATAAAACCAATGCGACTGTCATCAATATCCAAGTCAGGAAATTAATAGTAATTTGGCCAGCTATACCAAGGATAGCCGCGACAACTATTGCAACAACCAAGTTTGCGTCCATTTCATACCAAGTATAAAACCATTCTTCAAGATTTTCGAGCGATTCTTTGTTTGCTTCAAAAAAGAATTCCCATTTAACTTCTCCACAGAATCTTTCGAATATAAAATTTTCTAACACTATATCTCTAGCTGCATCTAGGAATTGTCCAACAACAAAAGCAATCGAAACAACCAAAATGACGACCCAGAAATTTATGCTGGATTGTGATTGTGAACTACCAACCAATCCTAATAGATCCCAATGCTGGAGAGAAAGTAAAACAAACATTGTCAGAGCAAATCCGGGCAACCAAATAGAGATAATTGGCCCTGGTTTTAGTGAAATATTCATACTTGGTAATTCCTCCTATTCTCAATATCAATTTTATGGCTGCCTAACGGATGGCGGCTAAGCTGACCGCGTGGCCAATTTTAATGTTACACAAAACGAACTAAGTTCATGCTAAAGACAAAATTATTAAACATCAAAACCTCTAAGCGCCATGTTAAATCGCAGCACGCTCATTTCGTCAGCTTGAGCGCCTGGTTAGGCGGCTACTCTCCCAGAGAGTTCTAGGTGATCATGCGTGGAGTGTCAGCCCGACGAATCCATTCCAGCGCCTGCACACGGTCGGTAAAAACACGGACAGTGTCTGTTGTATCGTCGAGGAGTATCTCCGCCATGCGAGCCATACCATAGGCAGCGAGACTGTTAACCAATGTGGCAACACGGCTACCACCCAATTGAGACTCGTGGGCTTGGACATATTCGACAACGCGCCGAATGTAATGCGTCTCTGGTGCCGTAGTGAGTTGGCTCCGATCAAGCAAGAGGCCATAGCCTGGTCGGAACGCGGCGTCATGAAGGACCGCGTCCATTATCGACGCCCATTCGTTGAAAGAAGGATCCCCAGTGTACTCTAGCGTTACGATACCCGCAGTAGTATCAATCGAAAACGATATAAGCATGTTGTCCTCCAAGATACGCAGCCGCCTAACGGACCGGCGCTAAGTCCCGATTCGACAGACTTGATGTTTTTTAATCAAGTCGTGGTCGAATCGTGGATCCCGCTGCAAGCGGGATCTATTATTTTTGCCGCACTGATAACTTCCAAAATGTACTAAACGAAACAAGTTCATTCGCTACACTTTTCGATTACTGTAAATCCTAAATCATTTTGTTCGGCTAATATAATCGGGCATAAGCCTAGAGATATAAGAAAAGTTTTTTTATTTGCGCACAGGTCACAATCCCATGTATAATAAACACCTCATTATCATATGTCATTAACTTTTACTCCGTCTATCATTAGCTTGTTCGACTGCTCTTTTAAAATAATCATCAAAGCTTAAAAGATTTAGTTTTCCTATTGTTCCAATATAACCTGGGAGTTTTTTGCATATCTCTATGTTAGTCGCTGGATTTTGTCCAGTAATTACTATGAAGGGAATTTTCTTATTCCATTCTTTACAGACACCTTTTAACATTGAATCTATCACTGCTTCACCGCCTTTGTCATCTATATGACCATTGTGTGCTTTGCGAGGCAAACGCCAATCAAGCAACATTATATCAAATTCATTGTCAGTTAGAGCCGAAATTCCTTCTTCAATGCTTCCAACAATCTTAATCTGATAACCTTGATCCTGTAATTCACCAAATGGTCCAAGAAAACTATTTGGAACATCTTCTATGGCTAAGATTTTTAAATTAATCATATGTTGTTCTCCCAAAAATATTCTTGAACACCTAATGTAAGTACATGAGGCAAACGTATTTCAAAAGTTGTTTCAAACCCTTCCCAATTCGCCAATTTTTTCGGATCATCTAGGGTAGCTTGTGATTGTCGGACAGAAATAGAACCCTTATGTGCTGCCATTATCCTTTTAGCAAGATAGAGACCCAAACCCATTCCCCTAATTGCTTTAAACTGGTCAAGAATTGTACCTCGTACAAATGGATCGAAGATTCTCTCTTGTTCTTCTGGTGGAATTCCTAGTCCCCAATTAGTCACTCGAACAATGCTCATCTGGTTTTGAGGAAGGCCCATCACTTCAATTTCTATTGCCTTGCCCTTATACCTAGGAAGAGAATATTTAACAGCATTCCCTATAACGTTAATAAATACTTGGAGGATTATGTCTGGATCACAAATTACTTCTCCTAGCTTTGTGCAACTTTCACTAAGATGTATTTCATAATCTCGGGGTGAATTATATTGATCCATAGGTGGTGGAAGATTACTTACATGCTCTTTTGCTTTGAGTAAAATCAAATTTAAATCATACTTTCTACAATTAAGTTGAATACGAGAACCCGTCTGTGGCGACACCATTTGTGCGACATCCATTGTTTTTGAAAGATGAAGCATTTCATTTTTTACGGATTCACGTTGTTTTTCCAACTCTTTTATTAATTCAACATTAGCTTTTGGTGACGCATTTATAGCCTTTCTAATTGCATCTAATGCTGTATGTCCTAGAATTGCGGATGGTGTGGTAACCTCATGACCTATATAACCAACTAATCTCAAAGCTCCTTCAACAGTAGAATGAGATTGCGAGGCATCTATGCAACTACCGATAATACTAGCATACGTGGACAATGTCTCACATGCACGTTCAGAATATTTCATCAGAGCATTGATGCTTGGATATCTTCCTCTTTGATTAACAGTTGGTATTGGAATAATCATATCGCCTTTCAGATGAGCAGTGTTAATGGGAAAAACAACAACTTTCTCATAACTATTCTTTAATAAAACCTCCACTAAAGGGGATTTACGTGCACGGGTAGCTTTTAGAAGATCAAAAACATATGGTTCAGTTTTTTCAAGCAGATACTGAAGTAGTTCAGCTTCTCCTATAGGATCTATTTTTATATTTCTCCGTGTCCCTGCGAAAAATATATCTCCGGAGTAAAAACGGTAAGCGATTGAATTGCTATCTTTCGGACGACACAACACTACAAAATTATTAACACCCTCTTCATCAAGACCTGATTTAATTTCATGAATCGATTCATCGGGATTTGTAATAGAAGTAAGGAGTGATTTTGATACTGCTTGAAGACACTCTAATCTCCGAGAAGACGCATATATATCTATTAATTCAGAAAGTTCTCGGCAAATAAAGTCGAATGCCGCTTTATGATAAGCAACAAATGGAAGATCTTGGTTATCCGATCTATTAAATAAACGTATGAGATAGCGACGCTCATGCTTACCTATAACACCATAAAGAATCGATTTGATCTCATGCTTAAGAATAGCGTTATGTCTTTCATCTGATGGAGTATTTATCAACGTAGGTTTAGTTTTTCGAAGGACTTTGAAATCAACAATATGGCGAAATTCGTCGTTATCCCAGCAAGAACCAGTAAGAAAGGAACCATTACCATATTCCTCTGCAAATAGAACTGGAGAAATAACACCCAGGGTCGAATTCCAATATTCTTCCACCTTTTCTAATCTATCTGTTTTCCAATCATAGAAAAAAATTGAACCAACAGCCGCATCAAGACTCTCAGTTATTTTTATTAATGCCAATTTTACAAAATCATCTAGTTTTCCTATTTTCCCATTTGTGGAAAATAATTTATTAGTATCCATTGATCGAAGAGTTAATCCAGAAAAACTCATTCCTAGTCGACTAGCTATTAGATGGAGTAAATACATATCTTCAGAAGTTAATGCCTCACGTTCACCCTCCCAATCAAGAGCTAGAAGCCCCACAAGTTTTCCTCCCGCTGTAACTGGCACATCAACCCAGCACATTCCCTTAAGACTAAGATCATTTACCCATTTACCTTGACTTTCTTGTACGTCATCATATTTTCCCACAACGGGTTTGTTATGATCAACACTATTTCCAAGAGTTGTATCCCGAAAATTAATTTCATATCCAATAAGATTTTTCCCGCCCATTCCAACAAATGCTGATAAAGTAATTAACTCATCATTAACAGGAACATTTCTAGTAACATCATAGTACCGAACGGCTCGGAAACCAAAAGACCGAAGTATTTCTAAAAATTTTTTGAACTCTGGCTGAGATGAAGATTTAATAGCATCTGTTAATGCAATAATCTGGTCGAAACTTTCGGTTATTTTAAAAATATTTATGAACAATAGAATATCTCCTTAATAGTTTTTGTATTTTTAATGAACTAAAAATACTGATCAAACATTATGAACATGACCTTTTGATGCTAACAACAATGAAAACATTTACACCCTGCTAAAATTAAAGACAACCACTGTGCGGCTAAGCTGCCGCACTGGAAACTATCAAGTTGTAAAAACTGACCAAGTTCATTCGTATTACTTTCAATTCTGCACTGAACCCACACTTGCCATGTACAAAGCATCCATGCTCATTCGGTCCGCTTAAGCTGCTTATTAAGTGGCTATATGCCACTTGAGTTTGTATTTCCTAAGCTAAGAATAAAATCTTTTTTCTCTTTTATAGTGGACTCTGCTAATAGAGACAAATCGACCTGAATGTACACACTGTGAATATCAACTGTATCCCCTTTAACGTCGAGAAGGCCGACCTTTTGAACATTGATCAACCTAATTGATTTCTTGCTATCATATTTAGTTGGGAACAACAAGTGTTTCTTCTCGATGAATGAGTTATCATAATCTTTGAAATCGGAAATCTTAGATAAACGCTCTACGTCGTAATTCAATAAAGTTTCGACTCCGCCAGTTTTTTTCAAAAACCAACCATAAGTGCTCGCATCGATGAGAAATCTGTTGAGATGATCTTTACTCAAAATCCTAGAATTATTGATAATAGCAGGACCGAAGAAATTATGGTCAAAATGAAAAATATTATCATACGTTAGCGTGTACCTGAGGCTGATTTCGCCTAGGTAACTGCGAAGTTTTGGGTAATGACAAAATAAATTAAATGCACGAAGCGAAGCTTCAAAGTAAATTGTAAAAATGAGGGCATGTATGGGAGTAGGAAAAATCTGAAAACCGCCATCACCAGTAGAGATGAATGAATTATTGAAGTCGTCATCTTTGAACTTTTGGAAAACGAATGGCTCATATATAATGCAAAATCCGACTGCTATTCTATATAGCTCCTTGAATATTACCGGGATCATATACTGCTGTAATTCAGGATACTTGCTGTACCTATAGATGTCTATGCCAAGTACTGAATGCTTATTATACCTATTCTGATTCATATAATAATTAAGTGGATCTATAAGAATAGCATCTTGCTCAGATTGAATAAATTCTTCGACTTGCACTGAGATATCATACTTGTTAAGGATATTTATGATCTCAGAAAACTTTGATTCTTCAATATTTGACATTGTGCTTCTCCTATGTGTTAAGCCGCCTAACGGACCGGCGCTAAGTGGCGCCTCACATTGATATGTTCCGCGCCATGGCGTACAGCGCCACTGCGGCGTTGATAACTTTCAACTTGCTGAAAACGAAACGAGTTCATGCTGACAACCAAATTGATAAGTATCAAAGTTTATAGGTACTAAAAACTGAATAACAAAAACGAAAACCCACCACCAGCCATGCTATTTGCAGTGAGCTCATTCCGTCAGCTTGTTTACCCCGAATTCTTTTTTTCGGGGAGCGCCTGGTTAGGGCGCACATTATTAAAATAGCAGTTATTTATTTTGTAAATGTGTGTCGTTTTCCTCTGATTGTTCAAACTTCTTAAACAGATTAGCTTTCCTTATTATCCAAATAGAAAGCGGACCAGATATGTAATAGCTAATAAGCAAAAAAAGGAGTAATAGAAATCCGAACGCCCAAGCTCTTCCTATGTTAATAAAAAAAGAAACAAATATATAAATTTGTCCAAACAACCCAATAAGAATGATCCACCTCATCCAATGAAATTCTTTATCTGGCTTTAATGCATTTATAATGTAATAACCACTAATGAAGATAATAATGCCAAGGAAAGAGATTATCTGAAGAGTGGTAAAGACTTTCAACGACATTCCAAATGGAGGTTCCTTTGAAATAGTTTGTGTCGCACTAGTCCAAATTGCAGCACCTGCAAGGAACAATGTAGAAAGAAAATCGGCTTTTGCTGCGATATTATTTCGCCTATTTAAATCGCATTGGTACCACTCAACAAGAAACCGAAGTGAAAAATATGAAACGAGAAAGCTAAGTATAGCCGGAAGAATATTTGGATTTTTTACATTTATTGAGACATTGGAAAAAGTTTTTTCTGTTATTGTTATGCCGATTAAAGACCATGCAAGTAAAATTGCACTAAAGAAAGCAAGACTATTCCGAGCTTTATGATATTGGTTAGTAAGAGGAGGAATATCGTCTTTCACTTTAGAAACCCTTTAAAATAAATAACTGCAATAGTACTCATTGTGCGCCCTAACGGATGGCGCTAAGTGGCGCCTTACATTGATATGTTCCGCGCCATGGCGTACAGCGCCACTGCGGCGCTGATAATTTTAAATATGCACAAAACAGGCGGAGCCCTGTAACTGTAACACGCGCAGCGTGTTTCTATTTCTATACTTCATTATACCAACTTTCAATTTTGTACTGACCTATACTCGCCATGAATTTCGCACCAACGCTCATTCGGTCAGCTTGAGCCGCTGGTTATGTTGCAATTGCATTTGATACTATTTGAGAAATAATAATTTCTTTGTTTCAGTAAATGAACCAGCTTGCAGTCTATAGAAATATATTCCACTTGCTAAATTATTTGCATTCCATTGCCTTGTATAATTACCTGCAGGCATTTGTTCTGAGACTATGGTTGCGACTTCTTTTCCTAACATGTCAAATACCTTC
>JBEKAY010000067.1:0-24635 GCA_050015675.1 Bacteroidota bacterium
TCGGTTCATCGCATCCTGGGGCTGGAGAAGGTCCCAAGGGTTTGGCTGTTCGCCAATTAAAGCGGTACGTGAACTGGGTTCAGAACGTCGTGAGACAGTTCGGTCCCTATCCTGTGCGGGCGTAGGAAACTTGATGGGTGTCGCTCCTAGTACGAGAGGACCAGAGTGAACGGACCGACGGTGAATGAGTTGTCACGCCAGTGGCATTGCTCAGTAGCCATGTCCGGATGGGATAAGCACTGAAAGCATCTAAGTGCGAAACCCGCCCAAAGATGAGGTTTCCCTTCTGCTTCGGCAGAATAAGACCCCAAGGAGATGACTTGGTTGATAGGCCGTAGATAGAAGCATAGTAATATGTTTAGTCAAGCGGTACTAATAGGTCGATAGGCTTAATCTTAATTTTTGTTGATCCATCGATAAAATCATCTCAAAGATGGAGGTCATCATTAGAAGTTCGAAACAGAATTTAGTTTTATGCATTACTTCTCAATTGAGTTTTTCTGGTATCTATGTCGAGGGTGTCACACCTCTTCCCATTCCGAACAGAGAAGTTAAGCCCCTCTGAGCCGATGGTACTATGTGGGTAACTGCATGGGAGAGTAGGTCGATGCCAGATTTATTTTAGAATCCCGTCATAAAGAAATTTATAACGGGATTTTTTTTATAGTAATAACTGTCCCGTCAGAAACCAACGGGGTTTTCGCTACAATAAAAACGTCGGAACTCAACATTTGAAATCACGTTTTGAAAAAATTCAGAACGGGATTTTTTTATTAATGGCGTTTCACCTTGCTCTCCCTAACATCTTTCCGTACCTTTACTTTACCATGACAAAGAAAAATCTCAAAGGTCTTAACCTTAACGAGCTTCAAGCGTTTGTAGAAGAACTTGGTGAAAAGAAATATCGCGCAGTACAGCTCTATAGCTGGCTCTATGCCAAAGCAGCTCAGAGTTTCGATGAAATGACCGACATCTCAAAAGATTTTCGTGCGGTTCTTTCTCAAATCTCATATATCTCAAATCTTCAGTTGGTAACTCAAAGCGTCTCTACGGATAGCACAACAAAATATCTCTTCAAATTGAATGATGATCTGGCGATCGAAAGTGTTTTAATTCCCACAACAAAAAAATCGTCAGAGGAAGAGAAACGGCTCACACTCTGCGTTTCCACGCAAGTTGGATGTCCGCTTGACTGCAAGTTCTGTGCAACCGGCACGATGGGTTTTACACGTAACCTCACCGCAGGAGAGATCGTCGATCAGGTGATCCAGGTTCAGCGCAGCAGTCAGAAACGAATTACCAATCTTGTCTATATGGGCATGGGCGAGCCGATGCTCAATTATGATAACGTGATGAAGTCCATCGACATCATAAACGATGACCGTGGATTGAATATTGGTGCACGGCACATAACCATTTCCACTGCCGGCTATGCCGATAAGATTCGCCAGCTTGCAGATGAAGAACGTCCTGTGAAACTTGCGCTTTCACTACACTCGCTGGATAACGAAAAGCGCACTAAGCTTATGCCGGTCACAAAGAAATTTCCTGTGGAAGAGTTGATTAAAGCGCTGGAGTACTACTACCATAAGACCCGCCGCCGTCCTACTTTCGAATACATCCTATTTGAGGGATTCAATGATACAGCAGCGGATATCAAATTATTTGTGAAGTTGAGCAGAAGAATTCCTTGTAAGATCAATCTTATTCCATTCCATTCTATTGCGTTTATGCACCCTTCCGGTATTGGAGCTTCGCTCAAACCGACACCGGCTCCGCGTATCGAAGCATTTGCCGATACTTTGCGCAAATCGGATATCACCGTGATGGTGCGCGGCAGTTCCGGCCAAGATATCAATGCTGCGTGCGGACAACTTGCCGTGGTTGAATCGAAGACTAAATAAAAAATCGCAAAAGGTTTGTTATAGATGAAACGGTTTTCCATTCCCTTCTTTCTAATAGTTGTTTTGGTTCAATGGTCTTTTTCCCAAAGTGAATTTCTTTTTCGTGGTCAAAGCGGTTATGGCAGTGGAGTTGGATTGAGCGCTAATCGTAAAGAAAATGGGTTGATTCTCTACACCGGTTATTCATATCGCGGATTTATTGATGCAAAGCTGACATATATAAAAGCAAACGGGGGCGCGATTCAAGGCGGAGTTCTCTCGCCGAGCATTTCTTTTTATGCCATCAAGCAAGAAGACGCACAGAATATACCGACACTCGATATCTCATTTGGCTTTAGCCATTACATATCGAAAACAACAGAAACGGTGGTTGTTCCAGATACGGTAATAGTGACATGGCGGTCGTACGAGCGAGTAACCGAATCGACAATCAATGCATTGAAACTTGGAGTGACTGGTCAAAGTAGAACGGGCTATTGGAAAGCGCTCTTCTTCCAACCGTTCCTTGGTGCATGCCTTTCGATTGCAAATGCAGGAAGGGAATTCACACTGTGCGGTGGGGTATCAATTGGAACGCGTGCCGTGCATGGGCCATTGCTCATTTTGACGTCGAGTGTCGAACGCCAATCGGGGTTGACGACATTTATGTGCACCTTTGGAGCGGTAATCTAAAAACAGATGTCACAGTAAATTCTCTTTAATGATTTTAATCTAAGTATTTTTTTACATTTATTTTTGTTTAATTCACTTATCATCAACTAAAATAATGACGAACGAACACATGAAGATAATTCTCTTTGGACCTCCTGGAGTGGGTAAAGGTACCCAAGCCAAATTGCTTGTTGAAGAATTTCATTCAGCACATATCTCTACCGGTGATTTACTACGCGAAGCTGTGAAAAACAAAACTACTCTTGGATTGAAAGCGAAATCTTTTATGGATGCCGGTAATCTCGTTCCCGACGATGTCGTAATCGGTTTGATTGAAGAAACGCTTAATTTCGAGGAAGTGCGTGATAATTTTATTCTCGATGGCTTTCCTCGAACGCTTCCGCAAGCACGCGCCCTCGATGTGCTCTTTGAAAAAATAGGAATTAAACTTGACTCTGTTATTAGTCTTGAAGTGAATAACGAAGAAATAATAAATCGTCTCGACCAACGACGGCTTTGTCGCAGTTGCGGCCGCATTTATACCATTGCTCGCATCGGTGCTGATCTCAAAAAGTGCCCGTCGTGCGGTGGTGAACTGTATCAGCGGGATGACGACAAACCGGAACCAGTTCGCAGGCGTCTCGATGTCTATCAACAACAGACAAAACCGCTCATCGAATATTATCGTGAAACCGATCGACTTGTTCCAATCGACGGCATGGACGAGATCGGCTATGTCCATAAACTTATTCTCGATGCGTTATATAAAAATAGAAACAGATGAAACCTTATCAGCCAAAACCTTTGCCGGGTACACCACCGTATGTCATTGCGCATCGTGGCATCTCTGCAAAGGCACCGGAGAACACGCTTGCATCTTTTGAACATGCTGCCAGTGTCCCCGGCATTGATATGATCGAATTAGATGTCCGCTTGACAAGGGATGAAGAAGTAATTGTTCTGCATGACCGGACACTTCAACGCACGTCCACTGGCAACGGCCCCGCGCGTAACTATTCACTGGAAGAAATTCGACGGCTCGATGCCGGCTCGTGGTTCCATCCGATGTTTGCCGAACAACGAATTCCGACACTTGCAGAAGTATTTCAGCAAGTAGGAGGCCGGCGTTGGGTAGATGTTGAAATCAAATCGGATTTACTGCATCGGGAGCCGCCCGGATTGTTAGAGGAAAGGGTGCTTGATGTAGTTCATAAATGCGGGATGGATGACCGCGTATTGTTTTCTTCTTTCAACCATCAACTTTTATCAAATATAAACCGTCTGAAATCTTCAGCTGTGACAGGCGTCCTCTTTGATTTTTTACATGATTTCGGCCGATCTCCGTCAAAGCTCGCTGAACGAGTCGGGGCGAAAGTGTTCAAATGTGCTACACGTGAATTAAATCGCCATATGTTAACCGACGCTCATAATCATGACATCGCGGTGTATGTCTATACACTAAACTCGGTAAAAGGTGCACAACGAATGTTATCATACGGTGTTGATGGTATTTTATCCAACAACGCTGATGATATAGTCAGTGTGGTGAAGAGCTATAACGGCAAGCGTTGATTCTTTTTGTTGAAGCATAAGCAGGAGTTTGTTATATTCTTCTCGTGTTCCAATTGATTCGGCAGCAACATTCATAACGATACGGAAGTTCAGCTATAGTGAAACGCACATCATTTCTTCTTACGCTCACCATTGTTCTTGTGCTTGGCTGCGATTTTGAAAAGCATTCGCCGACTGACCCTACTGAGATGTACGAAAAATCGATTGCACTTATCAGTGAGCAATCATTCAAACAAGCGAAGCCGATTTTAGAGGATGCCATTCGATCATTTCGTGATCTCAAGAAAAACGACCAACTTATAGAAGCGCTTACATTTCTTGTCCAAACTGATTTGAATTTGGGAGAATTCCGTGCGGCATTTGCTGCGTCGGAACAAGCCGCCGTGCTTATGCGCAAGGAAGGGGATGTGCACGGTGAAGTTCGACTTGCACTTCTGGAAGGTGATCTTTATGCCGCGATGCATATGAACGGTCGAGCCATTGCCCATTACCGTACCGCCGCCGCATCCGCTACTGCTTTTGATGACAAGATCGCAAGAGCAGAGTCGGAACTAAAACTTGCTTCGATCTTGGAAGCAAGCAGTGATTTGGATGAAGCGCTGAATGTATATAAAAGTATACTCTCTTTTTCACAAACAAGCGGCGATCGTCAACATCTTGCCGCGGCACTGGGCGGCATCGGGAGTATTTACCGAATGCAGCAACGAAACGAAGAAGCGGCAAACTCACTTACACAAGCGGTTGCATCAATCGGTCAAACAAGTAATCCGTTGCTTGTCTCTCGGTTACAAGCAGAATTCGGTCTTCTTCATGTAACGCAAAACAGTATCAATGCTGCAGTCCGCGATTTTCGCGATGCAATTAATGTACTTCGTCGTGCGCGCACTGGTAAAGATGTTCAAACGGTTCTGCTTTTCCGGCTTGGACATCTCTATGAACAGAGCAGTAACCTGTCAGAAGCAAAACGTTATTATGGTGAAGCGTTGGAACTTGCACGTCTACAGGGTGATCGTATAGCAGAAAATTATCTCTCTCTATTCTTAGTTCGCTGCGAATTCAATATTTTATCGCCAGAACAGCGTGTGCAGAATGGAGATAAACTCAGACGGTCGTACGAACAAATTGCCAAGAATTTTCTGGAATGCGGTCACATTGCCGGCGAAGGATTTTTATACATTCAGCTTGGAAAAGAATATGAACGCGAAGGCGATCTCCTGAAAGCCCGCGATTTTTTCCTGAAAGCGGTCACGCTCGATCAAAACGCACTTGCGGAATATTCTAATGAAGAATTGCATTTGCCGTATCAGAGTGCACTTGGCATACTGCCATCGCATCAGGATTGGTATGGATGTTTAAGTGCATTGCTTATTAAGTTACAGCGTCAAGAAGAAGCATTGAAGATCGTTGAGTATGTACGGACGAAAGAACTTGCCGGCACATTTCAGAATATTGCTGTTTCGCTGCGTTATCCACAGGTGAAATTGCAGGCGAGGAATGTGCAAGTGCAACTTCAAAAGGCAAGGATGCTTGAAGCCGAATATGCTGCACGGCTTGCCAGCACAAAACATTCGTCTAACAGTAATGATTTGAATGCACTGCATGCTGAACTTGAATCAGCCAAGCAAATGCTCCGAAAAGAGTCACGGCAAATTATTGACGAGCATCCAAACTATGAAACACTAGTTCTACCGAGTCCAGTTGAAGCGCGGATTTTGCAAATGAGCATCCCGCATGGCACGCTCGCGATTGAATTTCTGCCAACAGATGATCTGCTCTATATCTTTGCCGTAACGCGCTCACAGCTTGTTGTCCGTACCTCGGCGATTCGCCACGACAATCTTTTACAGATGATGACGGAATACCGGCAACTTCTTCAAGACCCAAACGTGTACTCAGGCGAAGCCGGAGAAGCAAGTATACCTTCAATGACGCGCTTCGCAAAACTTTCTACTCAGATGTATGATATTCTCCTTCGTCCGGTGGACGATCTATTCGAACGGAATCTTATTATCGTTGCCAATCATGAGATGGATGGTTTTCCGTTTCACGCGATAGAACGGCAGGATTCAAAAGGGAATGTGAAATATATTATTGAATTAACGAGCATAGATTATGTGCCATCACTTGCTTCGTTGCGCTATCGTGCTGCATCTACGGCTCACATACAGGATATTGTAGCATTCGGCAATCCGACCGGGAAGAACTGGTCAGTGGATTACGAATTACGAGATATCCGCAGCTTTTTCAAGGGCGCAAGAGTAATGGTAGGATTAGAAACTTCATGGGACAATTTGAAATCCATCAAAGCCGACATTTTGCAAATCTCTACTGAATTTAGCCAGCGAAATGCGGAATTTCCGCTTGGCAATTTTATTCTCTCAAATGGTTTGATGGTTGAAGAATCAACTGCCATTCCTTTCGAAAAGCTTGCAGAGCTTGAAGCAATTCCGGTTATAGTGCTCTCGAATCATTATGGTCAAGGTGTTGGACTCTCTGCCGAGAATGCACTTCTACTTCGCTTGAATGGAACCCCCGATGTTTTTTTCAATGCATGGTCAGCGGATAGGAAAGCGGCAAAATTTTTCAGTGAATATTTCTTCACGCATCTTGCCAACGGTCTCGCTCCCGGCGATGCGTATCGGCAAGCGCTCCTCAATCTTATTCGCACACGCGAAGTAAGCCATCCACGTTCGTGGGGACAATTCTTCCACTTCGGTGTGGGATAGGAACATGGAACTGTCCCTTCATTAGTGGGTAAGCCGCCATACGGTCCAAAAACAAAAGCTGCCTGAATTTCATATGAAAGATAAACGGTGGCAGCATTTGTTGGGAAGAGAGTGGGAAGATGAAATAAGTGAAAAGGATGAGGGGAAAAATACAATGTAAAACTTGAAGCAGAAGGAACTTATTGCGCAACATCAAATACTAAAAGTCAGCTGCTCGCTACTATTTTCTTTGCACCCGCACACTGCCTAATCCAGATTCCATCCGAATGGTCAATCGTTTGGATGCATCTTGGAAATCACTCGTTTCATATACACCGCTTCGCGTTTTCTCAAAATCATCATCAAGCTTGAAACTAGAAAGCCAATTGTCATCGTACACTAACTTGGCAGGAATGGTTTTGGGCACATACACATTGATAGAGCCGAGCCCGACTTCAATTTGTACTTCGGCGCTTTGTTTCAGTTTACCGCCGAAATCAAGTTTATAAGAGCCTACACCGCCACTAAATTTTAGATTGTGAAAATTCAAATTGCTAAGATTTGTTGCCGTAAATTTACTCACACCCGATTCAATGGAGATATCGTCTGCGAAAATCGGATTTGGTTTGCTGCACTTCATCGTCACACTGCTGGCGCCTGTCGATATTTTTACATCTTTCACTTGCAGGTCGGTCAAGTCGATGTCACCTCTTCCTGCTCCAAGCTCTACTTCAAGAGAAATCGGAATGGTGCTGCCCAACTTAATATCAAGATGGCGATTATGACTATTGCGGTTATCATCGTCGCCCCAGAAGTGTGTGGATTCTTTCAGTTTAATATACAACGTGCCGGTTTCGTTCGAGATATCGTACGAAATGTATAATTTTTGTTTTGCGGCTTCCTCTTCGCTGTAGTCAACTGAGGCAATTTTATCCTGCTCGCCTCGTTTTATAGAAATGTCTCCGAAGGAAACATCAAGAATAATCCGTAGCTCTTTCTCTTTTGTGCGGCTGAATTCACGATGTTTGCTTTCAAGAGCATAAGCAAATGCCGCGACTGTGCAAATAGCACTGGCGAGAAGCAACAACAGAAATTTCATAGAGTTTTTCATGACGTACCTGTTTGTATGCCTCTGGTATTACGTAGTCAATGCAGAGGAAGTTACATCTATCTTTAATAATGGCGCATTTTGTCGCGTAGCTGCTTATAAAGAAGTTCGCGCGCGCGAAAGATGTGTGCTTTGACCGTCCCGAGCGGAAGTTTCAAGGTCTTAGCAATTTCTTGATATTCTTTTTCGTCCACGTGGCGCATAAGAATGACCTGCCGATACTTTGCCGGCAGCGAATCCATTGCCTCGTCTAACATTTTCTTCCGTTGGGCGGCAATCAGTTCTTGATCCGGTTCCGGTTCCGTGTCCGGCAGTTCAAATGAATAATCGCTTTCTTCAGATTCAATGGGTTTGTTGATGGAAAATGTCTGAAGCTTTCGTTTCCGAACGTGGTCGATTGCGTTGTTCGTTGCTATTTTGTACAGCCACGTTGAGAAGGAATATTCTTCATTGAAACTGGCAAGCGACGTAAATGCTTTAATGAACGCTTCCTGAGTGAGATCTTCTACTTCCTCGCGGCTGTGTATCATTCGGTTGATAAGTTTGAAGATTGACGCATAGTATTTTAGCCGGAGCTTGCGAAATGCATTCTGGTTACCTGCAAGTGCTTGCCGGATGAGTGTAGAATCCTCTTTGCGCGATTCAAATCGCCTTTGCTCGATGGCACTCAATGCTTTGGGAGTTGAAATCGGAGAAGGTGGCGGAGTATGTTTCTTTTGTGCTTTAGGCATCCTGAAATATCTGTCACCGCTTCATTTACTAATTTATTGTAGTGAAAAAAGTTGAGAGGAGCAAGAAAGGTGAAGCTGCGATCAGTCCTATGGAGAGTTTAAGGTCTATGAAAGAGCATCGAGAGATTTTTCGTCGCCGTACAAGAATTCTATATCCGATGGTGAGGGCGCAGAAGAGAATTCAATTATTCCGAAATTTATGAAAGTAGTAAGAATATCTTGCTTGAAGTTTTCCGGCGAGCATATCCAACATGTTTTTTTCCATTTCCATAATGCTATACCCTTAGGAAAATTACGATCGGAGAAAAAACTCTTGAATCTCGTTTTCAATTTTTCTGGCTCATTACCAGCCAACAAGAACCAATAAAGCATATAAATACCTGCACTATATTAATAATATCGCAATTTATTTAATATTCATATAACATATGTTAAATAATAATCCTTGTCAAACATACGAATAATTTTACATTAAAATAAGTCATCATTTGAAAAGATGCAGCTTATTGTAGGAAATTTAACTGTATTTTAAAAGGAATTGAAATCAATAAAGCTTTATTGGAACTGCCAAATGTGATTCTGGTGTTTGCTTAACAAAGTGAATTTGGGTATTTTAAGAACAGAAGCGGGAATCAAACTCCAGAGGAAATATTAGGCAAAGCAAATCACAAATCTCGAAACACTCATAGTCAGAATAAATCACAAAATAACCACTCACCACCGCATCAATTCCTATGCTCATCACGTTTGAAGGTCTCGATTATTCAGGCAAGTCAACGCAAGTACAGCTGCTTGCAGATCGTCTCACACTGCAGGATCATCGTGTGCTTGTTCTGCGCGAACCGGGCGGCACGGACATAGGCGAAAAAATTCGCAAGATGCTGCTCGATAAAAACAATGATGGTATGACGGAAGCGAGTGAGCTTTTTCTCTTCTCTGCAAGCCGCTCGCAGTTGATTCAGGAAGTTGTGCGACCGGCGCTCGATGGCGGTATGGTGGTCATTTGTGACCGCTATTATGATTCCACTACTGCATATCAAGGTTTTGGCAGAGGCATTCCACTCGAAGTTATACATGCAATTAACCGGTATGCCACTGGTGGGTTAGTGCCGGATGTGACGTTCTTTCTTGATATCCCGATTCGGGAAATTGAAAAACGCATGCATTCGGCAAAAACAAATAAAGATCGGATGGAATCGAACGGCATAGAATTTTACGAACGTGCTCGAAACGGATTCCTTGAAATAGCAAAGACGGAATCTCGGTACTGCGTCATTAATGGATTGCAGCCCATCGACGATCTGCACGAACTGATCTGGCAGCACGTGACAGAAGCAATAATCAAACAGAAATGATCTTGGAGTATAGTTGTATGAATCAAACACGAATGAGTTCACGCAAAAAAACGCGCGGTGCGGTTTTTATTCTTGTGCCTTTCTTGGCGCTGACATTTTTCGGATTCGTCTCAGAAGGCGGTGATGCCGAGTTCTATCTGAAAATTTATCGCGGTATTGACACGTACAGCAAAGTGTATAAAGAAATTACTATCAACTATGTTGATTCTCTCGATCCAGAAGAATTCATGCGCGCCGGCATCGACGGCATGTTGAGAACACTGGATCCATACACGGTATACATTGGCGAGAAAGAGAACGATGAAATTGATCTCATCACGAATGGTAAATACGGAGGCGTCGGTGTTACCATCGGTCTGCGTGACGGCTATGTGACGGTGATAAATTTGCTCGAAGGATTCTCTGCTGCAAAGCAAGGCGTTGAAGTTGGCGATAGAATTATTGAGGTGGAAGGAAAAGCAACGAAAGGAATTTCGCTGGAAGGCATTCGCCAGTATGTGCGCGGCGCTCCCGGTACAGAATTAAAAATGAAGATTGAACGAGAAGGCGAGAAGAAACCCATCGACTTTGTGCTGATGCGTGAAGAAATTTCCGTGCACAATATTGCCTATGCAGGATATGTTGTGAATGGCATCGGTTATATTCGGCTGGAAAAATTTTCGAGGACAGCAGGAGATGACTTACGCAACACTATCAAGGATTTGCAGGCGAAAGGAGAACTGAAAGGATTGGTGCTTGACCTGCGCGACAATCCCGGCGGATTGCTCGAAAGCGCGGTCGAAGTGGTTTCCAAGTTTGTTCCAGAAAGCAGTCTTGTTGTTTCTACGCGCGGGCGTAAAAGCGATTCAGAACGAAAATATTACTCTTCAGAAACACCGATGCTGAGGGATGTCCCGACTGCGGTGCTGGTTAATCGGTTTAGCGCAAGCGCAAGTGAAATTGTTGGAGGCGCCATTCAGGACCTAGACCGGGGTGTTATAGTAGGTACGCGCACGTTTGGGAAAGGATTGGTGCAGACAATCACCCGATTATCAGAGGATGCCTCGCTCAAGATTACAACCGCACGCTACTACACACCAAGCGGGAGGTGCATTCAGGAAGTTGATTATTGGCATCGTGATGGGGACGGCAATGTAACAACCAAGCCCGACAGTCTAAGACATGAATTCCGCACGGCACATAACAGGCGCGTGTGGGAGAGCGGAGGCATTCTGCCGGATACGATTGTATCTGACACGGTACGCAATATGTATCTTGAAGAACTTTATCGCAAGTCTATGCTCTTTAAGTATGCCAATCACTTTGCTTCTGAGAAGAAAATGATTCCAGATACTTTTGAAGTTACCAATGCAATCATTGACGAATTTGAATCGTTCCTAAAAGAAAAAGGTTTCGAGTATCAAGATGAAGGAGAAATGAAACTGAAAGAACTGCGCACGCTCGCTGCGAATGCACGGTACGATCAATCTTTTTTGGACGGTATCAGCACATTGGAGAATGAGTTGAAAGCCGGAAGGGGCAAGCAGATCCATCGTTATCAAGAAGATATCCGCAGTGCTTTGAAGATAGAAATCCTTGCACGGATGAAAGGCGATAAAGCCCGCTTTGAATCAATGTTTGCGACCGATACGCAATTGCAAGCTGCGATCAACATTCTGAAGAACAAAAGAACGTACGACAAATTATTGGGGGTGAAGGGGAAGTAAGTAGTATATTGGCTTATTGGATCTATCTTTTTTAAATAAATAACGGTAACAATTGAAAAATCTTCTTTGGTTCGTATTGTTTCTCTTCATGAATATTGAAAGCTTTTCCCAGTCTGCATCGCCTATGCTCGCACCGATTATTCCCGATAGGCCGGGTCAAACGAATCCGCCCGATGTTGTTCCATCCGAAGTACTTCAACTTGAGACAGGATTTTCGCGAGAGACAACCAAGTCAGGCGGTATCCGCGCGGTGAATTATCTTTACAATACTTCATTGGTGCGGATAGGAGTATTGGAGAACTGCGAGCTTCGGTTTGTGCTTGAATATGCTGGAATAAAGATTGATAGTGCATCGCACACCGATGCACTTGACGGGTTCAACCCGGTTTCGATTGGAACAAAGATCGCCATCTGTCCTGAAGAGGGAATTATTCCACACACAGCATTCAATTGTGCTGTAACTTTGCCTTATATTGGGGAGAAAGAATTTCGCCCAACATTCCTTGCGCCATCATTCTTCCTGCTGATGCAAAACACGCTGAACGAAAAATTATCGCTTGGGTACAATCTTGGACTTCAATGGGATGGTGTTCAGCCCAACGCAACGGCCGTTTACAGTGTTTCGCTTTCGATGACTGAGCCGGAAGGATTTGGTTTTTTTGTAGAATGTTATGGATTCACAACAGAAAATTCGATCTCTGACTATCGCGTCGATGTTGGTTGTGTATATCTTATCAACAATAATATTCAAATTGATCTTTCCGGTGGTTTTGGTCTGAATGCCGTTGCACCAGATTCATTTGTGGCGTTTGGACTTGCGTGGAGATTCAATAAGTAACCTGTTACTCCCACCCTTCCTTTGCCAGCATCGCATGCAATTCATCAGGATGATGCCGGCAATAGTATTCGATCTTGCTTGAATCTTCGTGCGCTTTGCTGTACGTCCAGCCTTTTGCCATCAGATTCCGCTCGTGCAATTCATGAAGAAGGACATACGGGCGTTCTGCTTCTTCAAGGTCGTTGTCAATCCAGACTTCGTTCTGGGGAACAAATTCATACACGTGGTCATGGCCGCCTTCCGTAAAATCGATATCGAAGACACTGCGCACTAATCTGCCGTCGATAATCCAGACGCTCACGCCCGATTCGAGCTTCTTCCAAAGTTTTAGATGTGCTTTAGTCGGATCAGGAAGATTGCCGCCTTTGGTCGACTTTTCTACGTCGCCGGCCTTTTTCCGTTCTGCCATTTCAGCTTTATCGGCTTTTTCCAATGCAACATCATAGGGCACACCTTTCTCTGCCAAACGATATTCAACCAATAGATGGTCGATGAAGAATTGCTGCTCATCTTCTGCGGCTTCTTTATCAAGCCAGAATTCTTCTTTTGGAATGCACTTAAAGCCGTAGTGCTCGCCGTAATTTGTGAACTCTTCGTCGAGATGTGTTCGCACATATGTTCCATCGACAACCCAAATAGTGATTTTGCCGCGCTGACCGACTTTCTTGAGATAAGGGAGTTTCAAAGTATCTTTCATGGCTTTTCCTTGAATTAAAAGTGGTTGCTCTGGTTTGACGGAATCATTTACAGCAGATAACGTAAGGTGTGAAGAAGATATAGAACTTAACGCAATAAAATAAAAAACCAGACTGCTTAATAGACGGGTTGTTTTCATATGGTCAATTCAATACCTTCCAATTACCTTCATAGAAATCATAATTATTTATTGTTGGAGAGTCAATCCATGCATCCCGACGAAAACGGGAGCGTGACCGGGAAAGATCAATTCTCCTTTAGAGTTTTTATTTGTTTCAATCCACGCGCCCACGCGGGGCGCGACCGAGGGGTTGAATGCGAATTTACTTACGAAGCATGTTTCAATCCACGCGCCCACGCGGGGCGCGACCTAATCAGGAAACGCTTGTTGTGAGTGCTGAACGTGTTTCAATCCACGCGCCCACGCGGGGCGCGACTACTATCTCCATTTTTAAGCAACCTCAAAAGCAATTGTTTCAATCCACGCGCCCACGCGGGGCGCGACCTTCCTTTGTCTTGTGTTATATTTAACGTTACAAGTTTCAATCCACGCGCCCACGCGGGGCGCGACGCTCTTTCGTTTTCTACAAAGAGAGTGTTAATGTGTTTCAATCCACGCGCCCACGCGGGGCGCGACCATTGACATAGCAAGCCGCTCCATAACCAGTCATTGTTTCAATCCACGCGCCCACGCGGGGCGCGACAACCAAAGGCTATTTGGGTAAAGAAGGCAGACAGAGTTTCAATCCACGCGCCCACGCGGGGCGCGACCGTACCAATCATAGTTGTATCAGGTAACTCATTTGCGTTTCAATCCACGCGCCCACGCGGGGCGCGACAAGAAGATTGATAACGTATTTCAATACTCTTAAAGTTTCAATCCACGCGCCCACGCGGGGCGCGACTCGATCCGGTTGTGGCAAAGTCTACATATTATGCAGTTTCAATCCACGCGCCCACGCGGGGCGCGACATCGGCTTGAGCACGATGTTATGTTATAGTTAATAGTTTCAATCCACGCGCCCACGCGGGGCGCGACTAAGCAGTATGACAAAATATTGTTTCAACTTGAGAGTTTCAATCCACGCGCCCACGCGGGGCGCGACCATATAACGCTTGGCTTCTGGGCTTCCCTTCTGGTTTCAATCCACGCGCCCACGCGGGGCGCGACTGTAGCTTCTTAAACAATACTAATATCAAATAAATATACTATCTAAACGCCAAGGTTCACTTTTTCAAAGAACATTTGCTTGTGCGAAACGAAATTACCGTTATTTCGTTTGTTTTCACACTGCTAACCTACCGGCATTTCTGTGTATGCTTCGGTTAGCGTTACACAATAATAGGTTCTTCTATGTCGGAAATTGTATCTCCGCCATGATGTTCTACACGCCGGTGCCAATTCGATCCCAAAAAATAAAATCTTAAACTGTCTTCTTCTGCTTTGTATTTCGAGAGCAACTTGTCCTTCAGATTTTCCCACTGTGCCGGATCAACATTACACTCGAAAACAGATCCTCAAGCGCGTTACTCCGGCAGGAGTTTTAGTTGAAACGTCATAGCTGACCAACACCATCATAGGAATCTCACTTTACATAGAATGGTGGATATTCTGTTATATCTCCGCGAATGTAACGCGCCAGCAATTGCGCTTGTATATGCGGCAGCAATCCAATAGTCATCTTCTCACCTAAAAATGGATGCGTGATCTCTTCTTGCTTGCGCTTCTGGTACGCCGCTATGACGGTCTTGCGCGCTTCGTCTGACATCCGCACTTCTCCTGATTCGCGAATTTCAAAGTCGTCCTTCGTTACCTGTTTCAAATTTATGAGATTCAGCATGATCCTGTCGCCAAGATACGCACGGAATTCTTCCATAATGTCCAACGCAAGACTTGGTCTGCCTGATCTGAGCTGGTGCAAAAATCCAACCTGCGGATCAAGTCCGGTCGTCTCAAGCGCCGAGCGCACATCATTTGCTAAGATAGCATAGAGAAATGAAAGCAGCGCATTTGCCGGATCGAGCGGCGGACGCTTTGACCTCTGTGTAAACGTAAAGTCTTCTTGCTGCGATGTGATGAGTGACGACAAGACACTAAAATAAATATTGGCACATTCGCCCTCATGCCCGCGCAGTTCATTGAGACTTTCCGCTTTTTGAATATCGGTCAACCGGCGTCCCATAACGGTCGCAGCAGAATCAACAGTGCTAGGGCAATCATCTGGGTGATTGCGCTGATGCCGCAAAAGGAGATTGCGATAGTTTGCCACCTTTGCTGCTATGATGGGGCGTGCAATTGCAAGTGATTCTTGTTCGCTGTCGGCGATGTTATATTGTGCTTTCCGAAGAAGAACATTTCCATGCTGTGCACCATAGACTCGCGCAAGAAATTTTCCATTCTCGGAGAGATAACTGATACCGACATTATTCTCCGCACAAAACGCCATCAGTGCAGGAGAGAGTGCCTTGAATCCGAAGCAGACAATGTTCTCAATCGAGTGAACAGGAGCTTGAAAAACCTTTTCATTGTTCACCTCAACAACAAACGTCTCCCGTTCTTTGCGCACGTACGCGTCGTCTGAAGTGATGTATAAATTATTGAGATGTTTTTTCATTTAATCCTTATTGTCATTCCCCATTTTCCTCTTTGTCATCCCCACGTGTTGTAAGTGGGGATCTTATGTAAGCCGTCGTAAGATTCCCGACAGAAACACTCGGGAATGACAATGTTCCATAGTTATGGTATATACAAATCCTTCATATACTGCTTCAACTTCTTTTCATTCATTGCCCGTGGCATGCAAGCATCTTCCAGAGAACAATTCCGACATTTCTCGGAGTATTTTGCTGACGGCACATGCTTTGTCGTCACAATTTCGTGTACCGACGCAATAATTTCTTCTGTCTGTGCTCTTAACTCCGTATCGATCTCTACCAGATTTCTCCGGCGTATCTTACCATAAAAGAATGCGCCTTGAGTTATCTTCGTATTCAGCATTTCTTCCAGACACAAGACTTGAGCGCACAATTGGACTTTATCGCTCACATCTTCTTTTGGCTCACCGGACTTAAACTCCACAGGCATTACCTCTTCCTGTTCGTTCTTACCTTTTCGAAACTCTACCACATCGCACCGCCCGACAATACCAAGACGTGCAGAATGGATTCTTAGCCCGCGCACCGTCTTTAATGTTCCGCGTGTCTCGTACGTGTCCGTATCTACTTTTTCGTGCAGGATTTCTCCGCGCACAGTAAACATGTTATCTGTCCATACATCTTCCACATGGATTAACCCGCATTGCCGCGGACAAAACACGTAATGCTGTAATGCGCTCAGTTGTATGTATTCCTCTTCAGTGAACATATATAAATCATATTTCCTTTATCGATTTCTTTTTGTCATTTATTGGTTGACCAAATATCGCGTAACGGTCGGTAAAAATTGACTCCGTCATTAAGTATGTTTGGGGCACTAATGATGTAATGTTCTTTAAATCCATCTCTCTTTATTGTCACAATATCTTCGCCTTCATTTGCAGTCGTCTCACATTTTATTTTATCGAACAGAATATGCGATGGTGCATTGCCTCGTGGATGATCATGCACAAATACAATGATATCATGCATCGTCATTTCGCCTTTACTTGCAGCGTCTGAGTTTCTGAACATACAAGCAAGTGCTTCCCAGAAGCGCGCGAGATCTCCTTTTTTAACTCCGGTCTGCTGACCTAAAAGAGGATTAAAGAAACCATGCTGACGATAGACTGCCCAATTGAGCCAAGACTTTCGGCCAAATTCAGTTTGTTTTCTAGCGCGGTCGGCTTCCTTGGTAATGGCACAACGTGTAATAGCTGCGTCCATTTGCATAATAGGTTCAAGTGACCGTGCAAATGTAAGTTGCATCGGACCTCGAACTTGTCCAAAGTTTGTTCCTGCTGTCAACACAGCACCGAAAAAACGGATATCGTAGTATTTCTTACACATTTCATCTTTAACTTTTTCTCGAACTTTTTGACTCAACTTTCCACTGCCCACATTTTTCTTCGCATCCGCAAGAGCTTGAGCTAATTTATTTACCGCGACCTTTATGGCATTATCTGTCGGTTCCTCTTCTCCGATCAATAATGTCTTGAAGTCGCCACTCTTTTTCGCTTCACCGAAATATGTTAGTTTCCCATTGGCAGTATCGTATTCAAGTCCTTCACCTTCTATCTCACTTAGCCAACTTATTACTAAATCGACATCGTCGTCAGATGATTTTTTGTTGTCTTTTTCTATGAGGTATTTTTGAATATCATCATGAGCCACAGATACTTCAATTGGGACTATTTCAATCTCTTTTCTATCGGATAGGTCGCGAGCAGAACGAAAGATGAGTGTATTCAGAGCCTCTTGGCTTTGGATGTAAATTGGCTGTTTCAACACAACAGAAAGGTAGTCACGAACCTTACGTTTGATACATACATCTGTGACTATCCCATGTCGTGTTTGTGGGTCCATGCGGGGCAGATTTCCCGCATCAGGATCGCCGTTTGGATTACCATCGCGCACATCAAAGAAAAGGACAAAATCCATGCGCTTCATTGGATCACAATAAGGTTGTTCTTGGATTTTTTGCCATAGTTCGCTTTGTTGATTACTCATGATTGACCTCCTGTTAAATTGGTTTTGTTTGCATTACTATTTTTCTTTTGCGGAGTTAGTGCGGCACGCTGATGATAAAAACCGAGTGCGAATGCTGCTTGTTCTTCTGGTTCTAGTGGTGATGGAAAACCACCGGCAGCATTTATGGCCTCACAAGCCTCTGCCATCAAATCATTAATGTTGACTGAATCTTCTTGGTATCTAACTTTGAATAATTCTTTGTTTTCTCGTCGCAACTTCGGCAGATGTGCTTTTGTAGCCATGCCAATCAGATTGGCAAAAATGGTTGCGGGTGCTGTTGAAGCTGCACTATAAAATCGATCAACCAAAGTTGTATTCACTCCGTGTCCAGAAGAGGATGCTCGTCTCTGGATTGCTTCCAGGATAGCAAGAAGAACACCGCAGTTGTATGGTGCCAGCTTCTTGAATTCTGATTCAGAGTCATGATCTGTTTTTAGTTGTTCCATAGCTTGTTGCTCCTTTATATTTTTATTGTAAGTAAGAATAAGCTTCATTGCCGCTGCCATTGCCATACGCCGATACATCTGCCTATCATGTTGTTTCTGTCCATTAGAATCGGTTGGTGGATCAGGAATGCGAAAGCATCTCAACGCGCAAGTTAACAAAGCTTCTGGCGGCGGTGTGCCTGTATAGATACACCGGAGGAATTTGCGCACCACATCAGGTCCCGTTGCCGGAATTCGCGGCACTTCTTTGTATTTTTGTTTTACGCTCGTGTATGATTGCAATGCTTCCAGCATAGCGGGTAATGGTGGTCCCCATATACCACGCCCATCGGGATGAATTATTTGCAAAGCATCCATGTAATGTTTGATATTCTCTTGTGTCTTATCAATTCTCTCCTCGAGCCATTCTCGTACAACAAGTCTGCTCTTGTTTGGTGAGAGTACTGCAAGATTAAATTGATTTATTTGTAACAGTGCAATATTTTTATTTCCAACAAATGGAGTTTCCAACAATGCACGACATTGCGACGCTTTTGCTGGAGTAGTATCTTCAGGCATATCGTCAAATTCTTCGATAGGAATTTTCACAATGTCCTCGAATTCTATCTTCTCCAACTTCGTTGATTTTATTTGTTCCTTTGTCCAGAACACAGCGATCTGATTACCGAGAGATTGTTTTTGATCCCTTGCAATTACAACCGCATGCCGTCCGGAATTTTTATCCTTATCTTCATTGCCTTTTTCAAGTTTTAGCAAGTATTGCAAAATCTGTCCGGCTGTTCCAGCGCATTCGTAGCATATTGGTACATTAAAAGTTGATTTTGTTGTGTTTCCACCTGAGCAAAAGGCATCATTGTTAAACGATGAAAGTTGAACTGAATCAGTTCCTTTCAGCAGTGTTGATTTAAAGGGAAGAATCCGTACAATTGGTTTGACTTCACGACAAAGTGCGCATTCTCTTTTTTCGTCACTTGCAAGTCGTTTTGCTATGTACCTCGACCAGAATGATTGCACATCTTTACTATCGGTTGGCCAAGGCTGCGCCTCAATCTGAAAGGCACACAGATCATTCGATTTTGCCTCCTCTGGAATTTTGAGCGTACCAGATTTTATGGTCTGCAATATCCTTTTTACTTGAACATCGTTTGTCTCTTTCGCACATTTTTCAATAAGCTTAACAAACGCTTTATGTTCTTCTTTAGCAGCCTTCGCTGAATCACCCTTCTTTTTTTCATTAGGCGTACCAAATACGTAAGATACTTTATCAACCAGAAGAGATGGACTAATTTTTCCCGATGTTCGATCTGCTGGTGTCATCGGCGCTTTCGTACTTAGTTCTCCCTTATCTTTCTTGATAATCGTTGGAGGCTCACCGTTTTTAGTGCTAATATTTATAAGCCAAGAAATATTGCGTTTTGAATAGCCTATTGGTAACAAGGAGGGCTCTTCCTGAAAACGGGAAGATGATTCTATCAATGCATCAAGCAATCCCATTGCCGTCCTCCAATCTGGTTAATTCGTCAAATAGAGGTTTGGGGATACTATCAGAATCTTTTTCTACAAGCCAGCCATTCTTTATTTCTGCGTTAAAGAAAAGTCGTTTTGCATAACCTTTAGCCTCATTTGCTTCATCGTTGTTATGTCGCCAAAATTCAAGTCTATCTTCTTTGTGAGCCTTCCAATATTTTTCATCCCTGATATAAGCTGTATCAAACAGCATTGTTCCAATGGCTACATTTAAATTATTGTTTGGTTCAAGGCTCTTGTTATCGTCTTTTTTATCTCCTAGCCA
Organism: Bacteroidota bacterium; assembly: GCA_050015675.1. Lineage (GTDB taxonomy): Bacteria > Bacteroidota > Ignavibacteria > UBA10030 > UBA10030 > Fen-1298. Next base: position 20,170 of record JBEKAY010000067.1, read on the forward strand.
TTCAAAGTCAACAGGAAACTCCCTGCATCCGAAGAAGGGCTTGTGAAAATATTGTCCACTTTCGGCACGCCGGCGGAAACTGTCGAGATGTTTGCCGATATTCGTTTCACCGTTGCGTAGTTCGATCCATGCTTGAATGCGATAGGCAACATCTTTTAATACCAAACTGGTTCGTTGCTGTCGGTCATCATCAATTAAGGTGAACTGTTTTCGGGCGATATCCTCGGCAGTCTCTGCCTTTGTCTTACCCTTACCAGCTTTCTTTATTTCTCGTTCGGGGTCAGCAAGAACTTTCAACGCATAGTCCATGCCTTTAGAATCTTTATTTTGCCGAGACGCAATCTCATTTCTTAATAGAGACCATTGACTGCCTAATTCCAAAATTCCAATGCGTTGAATGCGATACCGTATTTTCGGTTTCCAGTAGATCGCCTCCAAAATTCCTCTTGCTGCTGAAGGTGTCATTACTGGGTAACTTACTCTTTCAACTTTAAACTCGGGGCGAGTGAAGCAGGCATACTCACCCCAAACCTTGATATCCACAATGCTTCTCATAATTGTTCTCCTATATTACTAAATCTGCTGGATCGTGGAGAATATCCCTGATTCCACGATGTGTTTTGTCGTCATAAACTCCAATCCATTTATATAAACCCGGGCTTATCTCTTCAACACATTGTTTGATGTCATCTTTCTTCAAATCATGATATCTAATGTTCACAACGAATGGCATGAGCTTCCTCCATGTTTCACGCGAAGGAGCTATCAAGTGTTTTTGCAATCGCCGATCCCCTTCATTATTATCAAATGTTGTAATTACTATAGGCACAGTGTCTTCAATAAGTTTATATTTCTCTGCTACGCTAGGGTAGTTTAAATCGCGGCGATAAGATTGAATCTCTCTCTTATCAAGATTTACATCTCGAAACAACATTTTAAAATACTCTGTGTAAAGTTCCGGCTCGTGTAGTTGCTCAGGTGTAATACGACTAAGAATCGTTTTAGCATCATCCATCCCAATCTTGTATGCACCCTTTGGAGAAGCGTTGTCAGGTAAATCGAATATTACAACTTTGCCTTTCTCGACTCGCTTGCCTTCGCGGTTACAACGTCCAGCCGCTTGAACGATTCGATCAAGTGGTCCCATCACACGATAGACAACCGGAAAATCGAGATCAACTCCCGCCTCAACAACCTGAGTACTAATCAATCTAACTGGCGATGGATTATTGCTATTGAGTCGTTCGACAATCTCTGATAATAACTGTTTGCGATGTGCACCGCAGAGGAGTGTAGAAAGATGATAAAGTCCTTCAACGTGTCGTTCTCGTAGTTCCTCATGCAATGCCAGCGTGTGCCTTCGTGTGTTCATAATTACCAAGACTTGGGAATTATTTGGTCTTGCAATTTCTTCTGCCAAGTCGGAAAGTGATTTATAACTACGAACGGGTTGATACTCGACACGTTGCAGAGCTTTGAAATGATCTGCAAAGACTGGAACGATCTCCGTTATTTTGAGCCCGTCGAATGCCTTGAGATATGGTGTTTGATCAAAGGCAGGCTGCGTAGCGGTGGAAAGCACAAGAGTAACCCCATATTCATCTACGAGGGTACGCAAAACATCCATTGTCGGTTCTAAAAGTTCAGGGGGAAGTGTTTGAACTTCGTCCAAGATAAGAATGCTGTGTGCGATGTTATGAAGTTTGCGGCATCGGCTTGGTTTATTGGAAAAAAGGCTTTCAAATAGTTGAACGGTTGTTGTTACAATAAGAGGGAAGTCCCAATTTTCCGCTGCAAGACGTTGTCGAAGATAAGTTTCATCCTGTTTTTCTTCATCGGGTATTTCATATTGGCTATGATGCTCAAGCACAAAATGACCACCAAAAATGTCACGATACACTCGCGCATTTTGGTCAATGATGCTTGTATAGGGAAGGGCAACAATAATTCTGCGAAACCCATGGGTTTTATTTGCGACTGCATGAGACAATGCAAAACCAAGACCGCTTCGAGTCTTTCCGCCACCTGTTGGAACAGTTAAGCGAAAGACACCCGGCGATTGTTTACCAGTCTCAACGCAAGAGAAGTATATCTGCTTGCGTATTTGATTAACGTTTCCATTTCGGTTTTGCCACATCATACGTAGTTGGTTGCTTCTAAAGATCGGCCATAAATCTGACGGACGAGTCCATTGTCCTCTTACTGAAGACTTCTCAGAATCAAAATGTCTTTCAGTGTCAATATAATCTGCATCAACAAGAGCCGAAAACAACATACGCAAACGTAGTTCGCGGCGTAGTTCGCTTTCTGGAAGTGATTCATGTTTTCTTTGGGATAAGTTATTTAGTAATTCCTGCATACTTTTCTTAAGCGGATTGTTCTTAGTATTACTCCACCATTCATTAAGTTTTCCCTCAGCGATTGTTGTTTCATTCAAACCGCCATGATGACCAAGCGCACACATGGATAGATTAACGTCTTGCACATTAATCCTGCGCAATATTTTCCAGAGGTAGGATGCACCACAAATTGAATGAGGAATCTTTTCATGTTTCAAACCCTTTTCACAAGCTTCAAGATATTTCTGAAACATTGGATTAACCTTTCCAAGGTCATGAAAAATTCCAAGCACAAATCCAGCGTTTCCACACCCAAATGGTTTAGCGAATTCGTATGTCAACCTTGCTGTCTCTTCAAGGTGCTTTTTTAAGAGGTGCTTTCCACCTCTCTCATTTTTAGAGTGTGCAATAAATTCTTTCTTCATAGTTAGCCCTTCGTTTATACACTATCCAGATATTGCTGATCTACAAGATATAGAAGTAGGCTTGGTCGGAATAATTGCAAAGCATTCTTGTGAGAGATGTTTGTCTTCATGAATTTCTTGCCTCAAGGGGCAGGTGCGCTCCTGCTAGAATGTAAATAAAAACCTTACGAGACACAAAATAAAATTTAAAACACCCCCGGCATGCATCAATCACACCGGGGGCTGGGGTACCCATGCACCGCTGAATGAGAGGGAAAGCAATGCAAGGCAAGAATGAAACGTCCCTATTTCCACCACCCCTGCGCTTCTCACCTCCCCTCCTTAGTTAAGGAGGCGACATCGCCGCAGGCGGAGGGGTGGTCGTGGTTTACTTTTACTTTGCCGGTTCCGGAACCTTCGCCGGTGCCGGTTGAGGCGCCTTTGTTCCGTTGCCGCCGCCGAGATCATGGATCACACGAGCCGCTTGATAATCAAGATAAAATTCCAGATGATGCACTGGTGAACTTTGCAAACAACACATCCCGTCCGCCAGTACGTTCGCTGATGCTGGAGTTTCTCGATCCCAGCGAGTCGATAAACGCCGCTACCATTTGGCGCGCGCTTGTTAGAACTGCGTCCGTTACGTTCCAGTCCGCAAGATCTGCCTTATTGCTTTCCACCATATCGAGAAGCATCGTGGCATACTCCCCGCGTTCAGCGTCCCGCACCGCGTGGATGTCCGATGCTGTGATATTTGTTTTCTCCATCAGTTCTATGTTCTTCTTCTCGCTGGCATACGAAAAGAGTGCATTGACCAGCGGCACGACCGCTTCGACCATGTCGTTTTCCGCTTTTCTCTTTGCTGATGTTTTTCCGGTAGTTTTATTGTCCAGCGCTTCCATTGCTACCCCGATCTCCGCAACGAGCTGCTTGAAGGATGCAACAAACCGCACAAGAGCCGGGATAAGTGCGACTGTAATATTGTTCTTCACCAGTACGGCGAGAACGACTAAGTACATACTGTATTTGTTTTGATGAACATTGGTCATGACGACCTCCGTAAAGTAGTTAGTGATTTGTTAGTTCATGAAACCCGATTGATCGAGTTCCATGTTAAAGCCCACCTGTAGCCGATGTCGTTAACGTCGGCTTTCTGTAATCCGCGCCCTGTAGCCGATGTCGTTGACGTCGGCACTCTTAAATCCGCGACCAACGGTCGCGGCTACAATTTCTACAATATCTCTATCTCTCCTTGCCATGGCCATTCCTGTGCTTCTTTTACCAAATTTGCACGAACAGGATTATTGAATACATATTCCCATTTCTGCGCATAGCTTTCATTGTTTCGTAAGAGATGATCAAAGAATTCTCGCTGCCAGACATGTCCTTCGATGTTACATGCATCCTTTATCTTTTTACTTGTCCATTCCTTCCAGAATTTCATAAAGATGGAAAAATCCTGTGCCTCATTTCCTGGGGCACAAAAGAAATGAACATGATTGGGCATAATCACATAACGCCCAATATGCCAATCGTGGCGTTCTTTGACAGCTGCCCACTCTTCTACAAGAATTGTTGCTGCTTGCGAATTTGTTAGAATATTCCTTCGTTCATCTGTGCAAGTAGTGACAAAGAAAATAGGATTATCAATCCAAATTCGATCTAATCGTTTAAGATGCGAATGTTTCATATTCTTCTGCAATCACCTGCAGCCGACGTGGTT
>JBEKAY010000068.1:0-13664 GCA_050015675.1 Bacteroidota bacterium
AACTTGTAATTTAAATTCACGGGTGAATCGCTTGCGTGTAACTGACATGGGACATCTCCTCTCGGAAATATGTCCACCTTAATACTCAAAATATTTGTCTCACGCAAGGGGTGCACTCCAGTGGTTTGAATTTACATCTGCACCGTCATCGATACCGGCGAAGTGTTTAATAAATAACGCAGATACTATTTTAGATAGGAGTGGTTGAAATTATTAGACCTCCGGCTGCCGAATCACGTTCATGGAATAATTGTATTGACCGAACACGTAGGGGCGATTCATGAATCGCCCCTACCAATGACACAACTGCAAAATAATTAATGCATACTCTTGATTTCTTCGGGAGAAAACTTGTTCAACCGAATGGCCTTGGCATTTTATCGCTGGGTTGGAGGAACAACCATCGTTGCTTCCTTTGCGTCTTTTGCTTCGATGATCGCCCATCCCGTATGTTCACCATCCGCACATCCCCAATCGAAATGGGTAATGTACCCGGTATAGAGAATTTGTTAGGGGGTGTCTGAGCAATCCTTTTCGGTGTGAGGTGATATGATGAGAAATCTATCCATGGGAACCTCCAAATATGAATAAATCCGGATCTTCTGAGCGGCATTGAGAACCTCTGCGAAATTTCGCCTTCATTCCAGGAGGTTGAAAAATTCTCGCCGTCCCGACTTCACAAGGGACACAAATTTGTCATAACACTGTGCGAATTCCTTTGCTTCCATCGCATCTTGTGATGACTTCTCGAAAGCCGCGAGGTTTTCGTATGACGTTTCCATGACGAAGGTATAGAATTCTCCGGTGAGATCGGTCAGGAAGCGGGATGTTGTGTGACCGTATTTCTTCATGAGATCCTTGTTTTCTTTGACGAGGGCTTTAGCGTCTTTCGCTTTACCGAACTTCAATTGAAAAATATTTCTGACGACGATCATAATTTCCTCCTTGAATGAAGAGAATGCGGTGGATTAGAACAGTGTATTCATCGTGATGAGGGAATCTGTACCCCCGGAGAAAAAAGATTCATAGCTTCAACTGATACTGAATTTTACAGATTCCGATATTCTCATTTATCTTTATTGTGCAACCACAGCAGTTTATTCTAAATCGTTCCATCCCTTCCCCGGGGTACCATCAACAAACCTCCGGCGGCTATAAGAAGAGCGTCAGGAGGTAACTCCTGACGCCACAGGGAACGCAAGCTCGTCACCAAAGGTAGATTGTTCGGTCAGGACTTTGGTCCTGACCGAAACTACGGAAAGTGAGTAAGGAATAGGGGGCTGGAAAAAGCAAAAGTTGTCAAAGATATTTCAATTATATAATTTACGTTCAATCACCGTCTCCCCTACGGTGAGAAAAGCTCACTGACGCCTGACATCTGGTAGTGTGTCAGGCGTTTTTTACTCGAAATATATCTACAAGAAATTGATTTTCCTCCTTCATTCGGTTACATTATTTGTACATTTCATTTAGACTTAATAAAGAATTCAATATTGGATAAAGGCGTATTGGGTAGATGAGAAAACTATGAAAATGCTGGACAGGATGAGAGAATGGAATTAAAACCACAGCGCAAAATCATTATTCTTGCAATCATCGCGGCGGCGTTAGGTTTCTTTGTTGATGCATATGATCTTCTTCTCTATAACATTGTTCGCAACGAGAGCTTGCTTGGAATCGGTTTGTCAGGCGAACAAATAATGAGTGTTGGTATCGATTTGTTGAATGCTCAGTTGTTCGGTATGTTAATCGGTGGTATTGTGTGGGGAATCCTAGGTGATATTCACGGTCGTCGGTCTGTCCTTTTCGGTTCAATTATTTTCTATTCGTTCGCAACACTTATAAATGGATTTGCGGCGAGCGTTCCTGTCTACGCAGCGTGCAGGTTTATAGCCGGGTTCGGTCTGGCTGGAGAGTTAGGCGCTGGAGTAACTTTGGTTTCCGAATTGATGTCCAAGGAAAATCGTGGATATGGAACGATGATCGTCGCTGCCGTCGGTGTATTGGGTGTGGTTGCCGCATCGTTGGTTGGAAATGCATTTCCCTGGCGAACGGCTTATTTCATCGGAGGAGTCCTCGGTTTATTGCTTCTCTTGTTGCGTCTTGGAGTGCATGAATCATTGATGTTCGAAAAATCGAGAAAAGTGTCGGTCTCCCGCGGAAATTTTCTTCTTCTGTTCACCAACATCGGAAGGTTTAAGAAATATGCATACCTGATTCTGGTTGCCATGCCGATCTGGTATGCAATCGGAATTTTGATCACGTTTTCCCCCGAGATCGGTCTGGCGCTCGGCCTTTCGGAGGTTCCAAAAGCTGGGACGGCAATTCTTCTCTATTATCTTGCCCTCACATTCGGTGATCTCACCAATGGATTTCTGAGCCAGATGTTCAGAAGCAGAAAAAAGATCATTGCAGTCTTTATGCTTCTCACTGCCGTTTTTTACATCGGATACTTCACTCTCGGCGGGAGATCTATTTTTATGTTTTATTGTTTTTGCTTTTTAATCGGTTGGTCATCAGGCTATTGGGCGGTATTTGTGACAGTGGCAGTCGAGCAGTTCGGCACAAACCTGCGCGCCACCGTTGCTGTAACTGCCCCGAATTTTGTGCGTGGACTTACCGTTGTTCTTACTAGTGCTTTTAAAATTCTAAAGACACCTCTTGGTGATGTACCAAGTGCAGCCCTGATTGGAGCTGTCACAATTCTGATCGCTTTCATTGCGCTCTATCAGCTTGAGGAAACCTTCGGCAAAGACCTGGATTACTTTGAGCCAGTCTGAAAAGTAGTCTTTATTGAATACCCCAATTTATTCCTGTAATCACAATCTACATATGACTGTCATCTATTCCATTATATCCGGAATTGTTTTATTTACTTCAGTTCTTCGTCTGTATATAGTGCCCGTCTCCCCTAAAGCGAATAGTTAGCCCCCTAATCCTCGGCGTCTGGTAGGGCGCCGGGGATTTTTGTTGTATTTCGGTTTGCTGTTACCTACATTTTACTATTCTAAGTGCAAGAAGCACATTGGGGCGGGGAATACCCTGCCTTTATTCTTTGCAATGTAGAAACCGTTAGCCAGCCAATATCCTAGCGAAAGGGCATTATACAATGCCGGACAGGGATGTTTCTAATTTGCAGGATTTGATCTTCTATCGCTGTCACCAATGCGCAAGCACTTTGAATGCTAAAGATCTGGATGGCGATGGCAACATCACTGTACTTGACATCGATTTTATCATTCACTAAATATCACCGGCTGCCTAATCATTTTAAATATATAGAAGCCATAAAACAACCTAATCTTGACCAGCTCGTATCATATTTCATGCAGTACGATAGGCATCTGAAAAGAATTAACATCCGTTACTGAAAAGGAAGAACTTTATGAAAGACGAGAACCGAACTAAATCAGATTTGATTCGTGAGTTGAAATCTCTTCGCGGACAAGTTAAAAGAAGCACATTTGCTGAACGTAAGAAAACACAAATGGATGAAACACTCCCAGTAGAGCACAACCTGTTGCACACGCTGATTGACAGTCTGCCGGATCGTATCTACATCAAGGACGCCGAAAGCCGATTCTTGCTGAACAACATTGCGCACATACGCCATCTGGGTGCCAAATCACAGGAAGAGGTGACGGGCAAAACCGATTATGACTTTTGTCCGCCGGAGTTTGCGGCTCGCTATTGGGCTGATGATCAAAACGTGATCAAGTCGGGCAAGGCGTTGATTAACCGCGAGGAGCCCACTGTATTTTCATCGAGTAAGACAGGTTGGCATTTGGCGACCAAGGTGCCGTTACGAGATCCACAAGGGAAGATCGTTGGTTTGGTGGGCATCAGCCGTGACATCACCGCGCGCAAGCAGGCAGAAGAAGCTTTGTTTGAGAGCGAGATGAAATATCGAACACTAGTAACAGAAAGTCCGGATGGAATATTCATTGTGGATTTATCTGGAAACTTCTTATCCGTGAACAAAGCAATGTGTGATAACCTCAAATACACTGAGGAAGAATTTCTTTCTATGAAGATTTGGGATATTGTACCTCAACATTACATGTTACTTCATGAGGATAGATTAGCGGCTATTATGAAAGGAGAAAAAATAATTGCGAATGCAGAATATGAAGTAATCGGGAAAGATAGAAATAAACATTACATAGAAATCCGTTCAATACCATATTATAAGGATAAAGAAATAGTTGGATTTCAAGGTATTGCGCGTGACATCACCCAGCGCAAGCGTGACGAGGAGGCATTGCGCGAAAGCGAAGAACGGTTCCGTACTGCTCTTTACAGCATCGGTGATGGCGTTATTACAACTGATACCAACGGTAATATTCAGCAAATGAATCATGTCGCTGAGTTATTGACCGGATGGAATGAAACCGAAGCAGATGGGAAAAAAATCGATGAAATATTTAAGATCTTTAATGAACATACAAATGCACCGGCAGTAAACCCTGTTGCCTCTGTGCTGAAAAAAGGAATTATTGTAGGATTGGCAAACCATACAATCTTAATTGCACGGGACGGTACACGTCGTCCTATCGCAGACAGCGGTGCACCGATACGAAACTCCAAAGGGGAAACAACAGGTGTTGTGCTCGTCTTCAATGATCAGACAGAACGACGAAGTCTGCAGGATCAATTGTTTCAGGCGCAAAAGATGGATGCCATCGGCCAGCTCGCCGGCGGTGTGGCGCATGATTTCAACAATATGATCGAAATTATTTTCTTGTATGGATCCATGCTGGAGGAGGATTTACCACCGACGGATCCATCGCAAAAAAGGATCAAAGCGATCATGGATACCGCAGAACGTTCAGCAAATCTCACTAAGCAACTACTGGCATTTGCCAGAAAACAGATCATCGCGCCCGTGCCGTTAAACTTGAATCAGGAATTGATCCCGCTTCAAAAAATGCTTGGGCGGTTGATCGGCGAGGATATTACTCTGAACGTGTCGCTTAAAGAAGGCTTGTGGAATATTAAAATTGATCCCATACAAATCACTCAAATTTTGACCAACCTGGCAACAAATGCACGAGATGCCATCGAGAATACTGGTTCTGTGACGATCGAAGCAGTTAATATTCGCATTGAAGAGACACTCGCGTATGGATCGAAGAAAATACCAGCTGGAGAATATATGCAATTAGTTTTTTCCGATACAGGAAAGGGAATGAATAAAGAAACCCTCAGCCGCATTTTTGAGCCGTTTTTCACAACCAAACCGAAAGGAGAAGGGACCGGTCTGGGACTTTCCACCATCTTTGGTATTGTCAAACAGAATAACGGATTCATCAATGCGTACAGCGAGCCAAACCAGGGAACGACCTTCAGAATTTATTTTCCGAGATATCAAGGTACAACAGAAACTCCTGGTGAACAACTGCGGGAAATCCCGTTAACCGGAACAGAAACAGTGCTGATTGTTGAAGATGAAGCAGAAATACTCACCCTTGCCAAAATTGCTCTTAAAAAGCATGGGTATAAAGTGCTGAGCGCGCAATCTCCGTCCGATGCGCTTGCCGTATGTGAGAAGTATGGAGATAAAATTGATTTACTGATTACGGATGTTATCATGCCAGAGATGAACGGCAAAGAATTAAAGGAGAGAATCGAAGTGAAGTATCCAGCCATAAAAGTATTGTTTATGTCAGGGTATCCAGCAGATATTGTGGCTCATCGTGGAGTGTTGGAAGAAGGAGTAGAGTTTTTACAAAAACCCTTCACACAAATTCTTCTTGCAAAAAAAATACGGGAAGTGTTTAACAGATAATCATCAAACATAACCACCGTCCAGGAAAGATTACGAGCGATGGTCAGGTTGAGGCAACTCTTTTTGAGATATGGGAATCAGAACGATTATGTGCGAAGAAGATTGTTGATGATACCTCCATTGATCGGCTTAATGAGGTGTGCAGGAAGTTGACTAAATCATAAAAGATTTGTATTTTGCTTGTGCGTTGCTGCCTCGCAAAAGTATGCAACGCAGTTTTAAAGTATCCAGCCTCCCCGGCTGGATATATAGCCTCCCTAGCGCCTGGCATTTGGTAGTGTGTCAGGCGCTTTTGTTTTTAATAAGACACGCGCTTTGCGCGCGATTAATAGAAAAGACTTGCGTAGCTTTAGTCATCCCGCGATACGGGATGAACATTAATACGCGGCCTCCGGCTGTCGGGGATGTTAAACCCGTTGCAGACAGGAAAAGGTTTGGCTGCCTTCTGAATAGTAGTTTCGCCAAAAGATAGCACATAACGGGTAGGTGATTGGGGATTGGCTGGATCTGTAAAAAATTAACGGCGTGTTGTTAATTGTTGTGTATTTAATTATGTTGAAAACAGTTTGAAAACGAACGTATACCATCGCATTTGTTAATTCTTAATTTCCTGGTTTATAAATATAGAACCAAAATTTTCCCATTTCGATCTCCGTCTTGTTGAACCAGAAGGAAGTTATGAAATCCCAAAATGACGTTATCTCAGAATTGACCAAAGCTATTATCAAATTCCGCGATCAAAGAGACTGGCAGCAATTTCACAACCCCAAAGATCTTGCGCTTGCAATTTCGATAGAAGCCGCAGAGCTGAATGAGCTTTTTCTTTGGAAGCACCATAGCGAATATGATCGCAAGAGACTCGGAGAAGAATTGGCAGATGTGCTTACCTATTCGCTCCTTTTGGCACATGAGACAAATCTTGACGTAAAGAAAATAATCAATTCCAAAATCCAGAAAAACAAAAAGCGCTATCCCATTAAGAAGTCAAAAGGATCATCGAAGAAATATAATGAGGTTTGAATAAATGAGTATGACCGTCACTGACCACGAAGATAATATCATAGGGGCACAACACGTTGTGCCCTTTTTTATTGGATTGGTGCGGCAACACATCGCCTGTTGTGTTATTTGGGATGTAAATGTCATTGCATACAAGCTAAGGGTTTGGTAGATTGTGCATAGGAAAAAGGATTAAATAGAAATTATACATTTATGAATATTGTCTCCCTCTTTTCGGGTTGTGGCGGCTTGGATCTTGGATTTAAAAAGGCCGATATGAATCTTGTTTGGGCCAATGAATATGATTCAGAAATATGGGAAACTTTCGAAAAGAATCATCCAAATGTTACACTTGATAGAAGAAGTATCCTCGATATAACATCATCAGAGATTCCAGATTGTGATGGTATCGTTGGTGGACCACCTTGTCAAAGTTGGAGCGAGGCAGGTGCACAACGAGGAATAAATGACTCTAGAGGGAAACTATTTTATGATTTTGTAAGAATATTGAAAGATAAAAAGCCTTTGTTTTTCTTAGCGGAAAATGTTTCAGGTATGCTGGCGTATAAACATCGAGAAGCGCTAAAAAATATAATTAAATCATTTGATGATGCTGGCTATTTTGTCTCTTACAAACTTTTAAACGCTCTTTATTTTAATACTCCTCAAGATCGACAACGATTGATATTCGTGGGTTATCGGAAAGACCTTGGGATTAGATTTGAATTCCCCAAACAAAACCTAAAATATTCTACTCTGAAAGATGTTATTTGGGATATCAAAGATACTGCAATACCTGCTTTGGAAGGGAATAAAACAAATGGTGATAAATGTTCCTACTCTAACCATGAATATATGATAGGAGGATTCTCAACTATCTATATGTCTAGAAATCGTGTGAGGACATGGAGTGAACCTTCATTTACGATACAGGCTGGGGGCAGACATGCTCCTATACATCCACAAGCTCCAAAAATGTTATTCATTGAGCAAAATAAAAGACCAGGGAAGGAAGACCTTTACAGACGCCTTTCAGTAAGAGAATGTGCAAGAATTCAAACATTTCCAGATGATTTTATTAATTCAATTGAATATAATTAGGAAAGATAATTAATGAAAAATGGATTACGTTACCAATTCTTCCCAAGATCTACTGCAGTAACACAAAATATTTCGGTTATTATCCAATGTTTTGATAAAAATTATGATAAGATAGATTCTGAGAACAAAAAATATTCTAGCAATCAAGTTCTAGAAATATTAAGGAAAGATTTGTCTAATAAAAATTATTCTGTAGAAATTGGGAAGAAAAAAGAAGAAAAGATCAAAGTTCCTGTGTTGTTTGGGCTAAACAATAGAATAGATAAATCTTTCAATGCAGATGCACTTTCAACTGATGGTACCATTGTGATTGAAGTTGAAGCAGGGAGGGCCGTAGATAACAATCAATTCTTAAAAGATATTTTTCAAGCTTCAATGATGTTTGGAGTTGAGTACTTAGTAATGGCTGTGAGAAATAATTATCGTGGAAGTGATGACTTTGAGAAGATATATACTTTTCTTGAAACAATGTATATTAGTTGTCGCATAATTCTTCCATTAAAAGGTATTTTGCTTATTGGTTACTAGGTGTATAAAAACTGGAGCAAAGAGGAAATCTCAGGCGTACACCAAAAAGTATTTTTGGATCTTCTTTACGAGTCATAGACTATTCCTATTTTGCTAATTGTAGTCTTAATAGTCCACGGACTATAAGTCACATATTGTTTTAGTCCAGGGTAGAATAAAGTTCCTATAACACAATCACAAATATTTAAATTTACTTTTAATAACAATTAATTATATTGGACTATTAGTAATCTATTTAATAAATGCTTTTGCAGAGTTATATACCGACGTGAAACACGTCGGCTACAGAAAATAACGGAATTGATGCGTTGAGAAAGAGATAAAGATTGCGGCCCGGCCTACGTTACGAAGCAACTTCCGCCAAACAGACGGCGGATAGGTCGGCAGGTAAAAGGGGAAATCTTCGTAGGGGCGATTCACGAATCGCCCCAAAAGCGGGCACATCCCGCCAAACAACCCCGCTGTACGGGGTGCCATAAAGAGGCAGACGGCGGGTAAACGTGACGTGCCCCTACAAAAGCAAAAGCACAACGATGATATGGGTGGCCCTTCGACAAGCGCAGGACAAGTGATTGACGGAGTTGTTGAAGAATAAGTAAAACAATACCATGGCAGACTCATCTATCGCTAAAAGAGATGTTGAAAATTTGATATGAGACGAATTCCTTCCCAAGAAGTATCATCAGGTTTTTGCAAAACGCAAATTAGGGGTACAGTCCGGCGGAGTTATGCAGAAAAAGACCACCCCTTCGAAATAATGTCTGCGTCGATATCGATCACGCAAGGCGTGATACATTTTTACGCTCCTCCTTAGTAAGGAGGGGACAAGCGTAGCGCAAGGGTGGTGGATAAAGCGATGACGGAACATTATAACAAATCTGTGTTGACACAGCGGCGCAAGGTATTAAGGAAAAATCTTTCTAAAGCCGAAGCGATAATGTGGAACCATCTCTCCCGCAGACAGATGTCTGGATATAAATTCAGACGTCAGCATAGCGTTGATCAATACGTGCTAGATTTTTATTGTCCTGAATTAAAGCTTGTTATCGAGATTGACGGCGATTCGCACTTTATGCCAGGCGCACAGGAACAAGACAAAACACGTCAAAAACACATTGAGGCATTTGGAATACGGTTTCTCCGTTTTACTAACGAGGATGTTTGTAAGAATGTCGATGGAGTATTTCAGAATGTGTATAATGCTGTTGACGAGTTAAGGAAGAGGTAGCATAATATTATGGCAGACTCTACCACAGCTACAAAAGATGTTGAAAATTGGATACGGAACGAATTCCTTTCCAAGAAGTATCACCAAGTCTTCTCAAAACGCAAATTAGGCGTACAGTCCGGTGGAGAATTTGAATGCGACGCCGTTTCTGAAGACGGAAAGATTGTCTGTTTTATTTCAACAAGCCCAAGCAAGACAGCGGACGGAAAACCCGACGCAGATGTGCTTGGTAAAATTCGGGAGAAAGCTCTTTGGGCAGTGTCGCTCAATGAGAAACCGGAGACCATCGTGTTTGCATTTACAGATAAATCAATGGTCGAGCTTGTCAAACAAGAAAAAGAGAATGGACGATTTCCAAAGCACATTAAAACGCTTTGGGTCAAGTTACCGGCAAAATAAAAAATGAGGCAAGTAATCCTCGTGTCATTCTCGCGAAGCTTGTCCCTGTGAAAACGGGGAGCGGGAATCTCATCATGGGTCATGTAAGATGCCCGCGTACGCGGGCATGACAATGAGAATGGATATGAAGAAAAAGGCAGTAGAGGAAGTATCAGGATAGAATGTCTGTCAACGGCTGGCGTTTCTGGAAGTATCAAAATGCTAATGGCAAATGGGTGGCGTTGGCGGAGTTGTTGAAGAAATGATAGAACCCCCCATATCAGAGGATTGTCTGCGTTTGTTCTGGTTACACGCTAGCGCGTATGTCATTTTTACGCGCTTCAATTTTAAGGGGGAGTTCCGATGCAATCGGAACGGGGGGTTGGTAAAAGCCATGTAACGCATTTACAACAAAAATCAATTTCAAGAGCGACGGCGAGTTTTAAGAAACAATATGCCGAAATCAGAGGTTGTTCTTTGGTCAAGGCTCAAGAACAAACAGATGCATGGAAAGCGGTTTCTTCGTCAGTACGGCGTTGTTATATAATGAACGCGGAAATTAAAGGTTACAGGAGAATCGGGAGAATATCCTAAGCGTCAATGCAACCAATTAATCTGCATCACCGAAAATCGATACGATTGAAAGAGTATGATTTACCCTGTGAGATATATTAAATGAATGCTATCCAACAATATTATTATGTTTATGTATTACAATCAGCAAAAGACGGATTATTCTATACAGGTTATACAGGTGATTTAAAAAAACGTATTCGGGAACATCGTGATGGGCAAGTATTATCGACAAAGAACCGATTACCAATGAAATTAGTTTATTGGGACGGGTGCCTGAATCAACAAGATGCAACACGGAGAGAGAAATGCCTTAAAAGCTCATGGGGAAAAAGATATTTGAAAACCAGAATAGCCAATTATCTCACAGGGTGAATTCTTCTCCCGGTGAATATTTTGTAACGATTTCTACAAAGAATAAGGAATGTATTTTTGGTGAGATTGTCAGCGATGATGTAAAATTATCACCTATTGGTAGGATCGCCGAACAATGTTGGAAAGAAATAACCGACCATTTCACAAATGTTGAATTAGATGCGTTCATTGTCATGCCTAATCATCTTCATGGAATTATTGCTATTAATCCATCCGTAGGGATTCATAATTATGAATCCCTACAAAAGCATGCATTTCAGCATACAATACGAAGATCTCTCGGTTCAATCATAAGCGCATATAAAGGTGCCGTGAAGCGGCACATGACGAGCATAGGTTAGGTGTTTAATTGAAAGTAGATAAATGGAACTTGTTTCGTTGGGTGCATGTTGAAAATATGAAGTGCCGCAGATTAGCGCCCATCCGTTAGGTTGCAATTTCTCTGGCGTCATACAAAAATTGAAGTTCTTATGAAGAACCTACTTTTTTTAATTAGACTAATTTTCGGCGTATTGATTATTTCGCCGACCGAATCTTCTGCCCAATGGCAGCAAACCAACGGGCCAGGCAGCGGCAAAGTGACTTCGTTCACCGTCTCGGGCACGATCCTCTTTGCCGGGACTCAGGGCACGGGGGTCTTTCTTTCCACCAACAACGGCACCAGCTGGACTGCTGCCGATTCAGGGTTAACGAATTTTAATGTAATGTCTCTTGCCGTCAGCGGCAAGAATCTCTTTGCCGGGACTGGCGGTGGGGGCGTCTTTCTATCGACCAACAACGGGACCAGTTGGACCGCCGTCGATTCAGGCTTAACGGTCGGGAGAGTCTGGTGTCTTGCCGTCAGCGGCACGAACCTTTTTGCCGGGACTGGTGGTGGTGGTGTCTTTCTATCGATCAATAACGGCAGCAGTTGGACCGACGTGAATTCAGGGTTAACGAATCTTAATGTCCTGTCTCTTGCCGCCAGCGGCACGAATCTCTTTGCTGGGACCTCTGGCGGTGGCGGCGTCTTTTTCTCCTCCAATAACGGCACTAGTTGGACTGCTGCCGATTCAGGGTTAACGAATCCTACTGTCCTGTCACTTGCCGTCAGCGGCACAAATTTCTTTGCTGGGACTTATGGCGGAGGTGTCTTTCTATCGACCAATGATGGCACCAGTTGGACCGCGATCGATTCAGGCCTAACGGCTATGAGAGTCGGGTGTCTTGCCGCCAGTGGGAGGAATCTTTTTGCTGGGACTGAGGGCGGGGGCGTCTTTTTTTCGAATGACAATGGCACCAGTTGGACTGCCACGAATACAGGCTTAACGTCCACGATTGTCATATCTCTTGCCGTTAGCGGGACGAATCTCTTTGCGGGGACTTATGGGGGCGGTGTCTTTCTGTCCATCAACAACGGCACCAGTTGGAGTGACGTCAATTCGGGCTTGCCGACCTTGACCGTCTTGACTTTTGCCCTCAGCGGCACGAACCTCTTTGCCGGGACGAATGGGGGCGGCGTCTTTCTTTCCGCCAACAACGGCACCAACTGGACTGTTGCCGATTCAGGGTTAACAAATCCTAATGTCATGTCTCTTGCCGTCAGCGGCAAGAATCTCTTTGCCGGGACTGGCGGTGGGGGCGTCTTTCTATCGACCAACAACGGGACCAGTTGGACCGCCGTCAATTCAGGCTTAACGATGAGGAGAGTCAGGTGTCTTACCTCCAGTGGGGCGAATCTTTTTGCTGGGACTGAGGGCGGGGGCGTCTTTTTATCGACCAATAACGGCAGCAGTTGGACCGCCGTGAATTCAGGCTTAACGAACTTGTTTGTCCAGTCCCTTGCTATCAGCGGCACGAATCTCTTTGCTGGGACCTCTGGCGGTGGCGGCATCTTTCTCTCCTCCAACAACGGCATTAGTTGGACCGCCGTCGATTCAGGCTTAACCAACTTGTATGTCCAGTCACTTGCCGTCAGCGGCGCGAATCTCTTTGCCGGGACGGTTGGCGGAGGTGTCTTTCTGTCCACCAACAATGGCACCAGTTGGACCTCCGTAGGCTTAACGGACTCGTATGTTTTCTCTCTTGCCGTCAGCGGCGCAAATCTCTTTGCTGGGACTTATGGTGGCGGCGTCTTTCTATCCACGAACAACGGGAGCAGTTGGATCGCTGTAGGTTTTACAGACTCGTATATCTATTCTCTTGCCGTCAGCGGCATAAATCTCTTTGCCGGTACTAATGGCGGCGTGTGGCTACGGCCCTTATCGGAAATGACAACGTCAGTGGAAACGCTGTCTCCCGACTTGCCAGGCAGTTTCCTTCTTAGACAGAATTATCCGAACCCGTTTAACCCTTCAACAACGATCAATTTTAAGATACCTGTTTCAGTTTACGTCAGTTTGAAAGTTTTTGATATGCTTGGGAGAGAAGTAGCAACCTTGGTTTCTGAAAAAATGGTAAGTGGGAAATATGCACGACGATGGAATGCAGAAAATATTCCAAGTGGGGTTTATTTTTATCGTTTGCAGGCAGGCTCGTACGTAGAAACCAAAAAACTCATATTACTCAAATGACAATCAACGGCAACCTAACCAGAGATATCGATACCGACGGTTTGTTTTAAGATATTCATAGAACAAGCTCCTTGAAATAGGAAGTGGATGAAATAAGTTCATTGGCAGCTTCCTTGTGATCTTGACTCGTGCATTATACGGG
>JBEKAY010000069.1:0-12979 GCA_050015675.1 Bacteroidota bacterium
CATACGCTTCCTGTTCTTGAGCCTTGTATTATTGAGACGGCAAAACAAACTGGCCTTATTGCTATTATCGATTCAAGCAAATGGGAATCGATAAAACTGCATAACAAAGAGGACTACCTGAACAATATTGCTTTCTTTTTAAATCCGAAAGGGCCGCAGATACAAAAAGAAATTCTCGGTAAAACAAGGCTGGTAGAAATTCCAGATAATGATAACATCGAGCAGCAAATCGTATCGTTAAAGAAAAATCATCCTGGGATAATCATAGCCGTTCGGATATTGATGGATGAAAAAGTCACAAAGCGTGTCGATGAATTGTCAAAAATCGAAATTGAAGCAGTTCATCTGGTTGCTGATCTTAATGGCAATGAAATAAATGCAAAAAATCCACGGTTCATGAAGGATATTGTCCGAGAAGTTCATAGATGCTTGATAAAAAATGAAATGAGGGATGAAATAACAGTCATTGCCGGAGGCGGAATCGGTTTATCCGAACATGTCGCTAAAGCTATTATATGCGGCGCTGATCTTGTTTCAATAAATCTGCCGCTCATGATTGCAATCGAATGCCGCTTGTGCGAAAGCTGTAAACCCGGTAATTATTGTCCTGCAAAATTAGATACAGAAATCG
This sequence comes from Bacteroidota bacterium, assembly GCA_050015675.1. Classification (GTDB taxonomy): domain Bacteria; phylum Bacteroidota; class Ignavibacteria; order UBA10030; family UBA10030; genus Fen-1298. Next base: position 632 of record JBEKAY010000069.1, read on the forward strand.
ATTTGCAATACGGGGTAGCACGCATGACCAATTTGATCGGTGCGTGGCATTGGCAATTAGTAGAACTTATGGGGGCAATGGGTATGCGAGAAGCGCGCAGGCTTCGCGGCGATGTTGGGCGCGCTATGTTTAAAGATGAAATCGAAGAAGAGATTTATGGACCGATCTTTAGAAAATAAAAATAACCTGGAAGAGATACTTCCCAGCAACACTTTTAAAACCCGTGTTCCGCAGGTTGAGGTCGAAAGAAATATTAAGCTGGCTCCATCCAGGTATCGCAATGAAATCGCAAAATATCTCATTTATCGTGATGAAGAAACATGCAAAATGTGCGGTACGTGCGTTAAGACATGCACCAAGGGTGTTCATGTCCTAAAAAAAGGGTATAAGTTATTTGCTACTCCGTTAAGCTATAAATGTAACGGATTCGTTTGTGAGAAAACTGAAAATTTTTGTGTCGCAAAATGTCCGCACGGTGCTTTAAGAATGGTAAAAAATCCGATGATGGAAGTCCTGGGAGATTATAGATGGACGTCAGACATGATTCTTGCGACATGGAGGATGGCCGAAACCGGAGAAATTCTTCCTGATGATTCCGATTTTGTATATGAGACCGGTGACTCCGGCGGAGGATTCGATAGAATTCGAATTGTGTTTCCCGACAAGCCCGCAAAAGTTGACTCCGATGAAATTGATATCAGTCTTGAGTTGAATAGAAGAAACGATGGAAGGCCGAAGATAAAAATTGATGTGCCCTGGTACGGCGGAGGGATGTCATTCGGCTCTATAAGCAATGTTACACAATTGTCGAAGGTCAGGGCAGCATCTGCATGGAATACTTTTTCCTGCTCCGGCGAGGGCGGGTACATGGAGCGCCTGCGGCCGTATGACGATCATATGATAACACAAGTTGCTACCGGGCTTTTTGGAGTGAGAGAAGAAACAATACAAAGAGTTCCTATCGTCGAATTCAAATATGCCCAGGGAGCGAAGCCCGGTTTAGGCGGCCACTTGCTGGGAACGAAGAACACTCCTGCGGTTGCAAAAATGCGCGAAGCTGTACAGGGAATTCCATTGTTTTCTCCGTTTCCATTTCACAGCGTCTACTCAATCGAAGATCACATGAAACACATCGATTGGATGAAACATGTCAATCCGAGGGCACTCATTTCTACAAAGGTTTCTACTCCAACTGATGTCGACATGGTTGCTGTTGGAAGTTATTATGCAGGGACACACATTATTCATATAGACGGGGGATATGGAGGCACAGGAGCTGCCCCTGATATAGCCAAAAAAAATATTGCAATGCCTATAGACTATGCGATCCCGAAGGTTCATAATTTCCTGTCAGCAGAAGGTGTCCGCGATGCTGTTGTCTTAATAGCAAGCGGTGGCATTCGTAATTACTTTGACATTGCAAAAGCAATTTGTCTCGGCGCTGACGGAGTTGTAGTCGGCACTGCAGAATTGGTGGCACTTTGCTGTCTACGATGCAGCAGGTGCGAAAGCGGCAAGGGCTGCCCAAGAGGCATTGCGACAACAAATCCTGAACTCGCTTCCCAAGTTACAATTGAATGGGGAACACAGCGAATCATTAATCTTTACAACGCATGGGCAACAGGATTAAAAGACATATTAAGACGTCTCGACTTGAAAACCATTAAAGAATTACGCGGAAGAACAGACTTGTTAATGCATCTGGATATTTCGAAGAAGCAAAATTAATATTCATATTGATTTTATGAATTCCGACAATATTAAAAATATTCTTCAATCGAAAAGAAATCTCAATAAGACACTTCAACTGCCTGATAAATTGAGCGCAATGGAAGCTGAAGGCGGATGCGGCGTTGTAGGATTTTGCTGCACCGAACCGGTTCCGGGGAAGCATATTCATGAACCTTCAAGATTGATGCATAACCGCGGCAACGGCAAAGGCGGCGGAATAGCAGCGGTTGGTTTTATTCCTGAGCAATTAGGCGTATCAAGAGAAGTGCTTGACGATTGCTATATGCTCCACATTGCATATCTCGAACCCAACTCTCGCCCCGATGTTGAAAAAAAATATATCGATCCTGTATTCGATATAAAAAAATCTGCTAAGCTCAATACCGTCGATGATTGGAAAAGTGTTCCAGGGCTTGAAGTCAAGCCGCCAGATGTCTACAGATATTTCGTACGTGTAAAAGACAGCGCCTTGAATAAATTCATCTCTGAAAACACTTTTACAAATCTTGACCGGCGAGATGTTGAAGATGAATTTGTAAACCAAAATAGCTTTAAGCTCAACCATGAATTTTATGTCTCCGCCAAAAAGCAGACAGCATTTGTGATGTCGCAGGGACGTAATATTATGATTCTGAAAGTCGTTGGATATGCTGAAGCTGTAACTCAATATTATAAGATTGACGATCTTTGTGCTCATGTCTGGATTGCACATCAAAGGTATCCGACAAGAGGTCGGGTCTGGCATCCGGGCGGCGCTCATCCGTTTACTGCGATGAATATGGCGCTTGTACACAACGGCGATTTTGCAAATTATCATTCGGTAACTGAGTATTTGAAACAGCGCAATATCTATCCGCAGTTCATAACTGATACCGAAGTATCTGCGCAGATGTTCGATTTACTCTCGAGAATATACAAATACCCGGTAGAATATATAATAGAAGCATTAGCACCAACGACAGAACTTGATTTTGATCGCCTGCCGAAGGAAAAGCAGGAAATCTATCGGGCAATTCAATCGACACATATACATGGTTCTCCGGATGGGCCTTGGTTCTTTATCATCGCACGCAATGTTATCGAGAATCGCAAATTCCAATTATTGGGCATCACAGATACAGCCATGCTGAGGCCACAGGTCTTTGCGTTTGTTGACGGCGAAGTTCAGGTCGGAATTATCGGATCTGAAAAGCAAGCCATTGATGCGACACTTGAGAGTCTCGCAAAGGATGATAAACGAATTTGTCCCATTGCAGATAAATACTGGAATGCCCGCGGCGGGAGCTATTCCGATGGTGGAGCTTTTATGTTCGATATTGTTCGGGATAATAAAGGCAAATATAGGCTTGAGTGTAAAGATAAATTCGGCACTCCGGTTGTTATAACTGAAAAAACCGAAAGCTGTGATTTTACAAAAGAAATTCCGGACACAAAAAATAAAGAGCAAATCGTAAAAGTTATTAATGAATATGCCTCTGCCGGAAAATATATTTTTGAATTTGTCAGGGACAACATTCCGCAATGGTCATTCGATGATATCCGTATTGCATGCCGGGCAATGAGAGATCTCAGCAGAGACGATAAATATGCATCATATACCATCGATACTCTGACTCTTTTAAATGACAGGCATTACTCGACAGGGACTAAAAGACGTTCGCACATTCTTCAAATAATTCGGACCGAGCTGAATTCACTATTCATAAATATTCCAAAGTTGCGTTCTGAAAATGATGAATTGTCCGAGTACCGCCTGATCGATTTTGCAACAAGAAGCGCGCTGCGTGGACCAAAAGACAATGAAAAAACTCTGGTGGTAAATTCGAAAAAATTTCCGCCGGAAGGCGATGAATGCGACGCAATGTATTTAGTCAGAGCTTACAAATTGGGCTGGAAGAATTTTATCCTCTTTCATTGCGCAGGCCAGCGTTATGTTGGATGCGGTTTCGGACCCGAGACTCATGACTTGACTATCGATGTTTATGGCAGCTCCGGTGATTATCTTGGTTCCGGTATCGATGGCATGACTATAACAGTTCATGGCAACGCCCAGGACCAATTAGGCCAGATAATTAAGGATGGAAAGTTAGTAATTCACGGCGATGTTGGCCAAACATTTTTGTACGGCGCCAAAGGGGGTTCTATATTTGTGAAAGGAAACGCTGCTGGCCGGCCAATGATAAATTCTGTCGGAAGACCCAGGATCGTTATCAACGGCACAAGCCTCGATTTTCTCGGCGAATCATTTATGGCAGGCGACCCTCATAATAAAGGGGGCTTTGTAATCCTCAACGGCATGAAATTTAATGAAGAAGGTCAGGTTGTGCCTCTTGCAGAACCATATCCGGGAAGCAACCTTTTTTCTCTTGCATCAGGAGGCGCCGCTTTCATAAGGGATCCTAAACGTCAATTAATTTCAGAGCAGTTAAACGGCTGCATATTTTCTCCCTTTACGGAAAAAGATTGGGAATTGATAGTACCGTATCTGACAGAGAACGAAAAACTCTTCGGAATTAAAATAGATGATTTACTGACCGTGAACGGTAAAAAACTTGATCCTAGGAAAGTTTATCGCAAAGTTTCGCCGAGTATCGAGGGCACTCCATCTACACCGGAACAAGATGTTTATGGTGAAGAGGAAGAAGCTGATGAACTCGCTGAAGAGGTATTGGAATAATTAAAATAACTTCTCGAAATACATATGTCCATCGTCATAAGAAAAGAAAAAACTGAAATCAGCTTGCAACAATCTGTTAAAGAAATTTCCAGCGTTGACGTCGCTGGATGTTTGCAATGCAAAAAATGCACAAACGGATGTCCGGTAACAGCACTGGTTAAAGTACCTCCATCAGAAATAATTAGGAGGCTGCAGCTGAACACAGGTGATTCGATCTTAAACTGCGATCTGGTATGGATGTGTGCTTCATGTGAAACTTGTTTTTCCCGCTGCCCGATGCAAATCGATATGGCAGCTGTTATGGATGCACTGAGGATCATCTCTGTCAGGAAAAACGCAGCCAAACAGAAGGGCAACGTTCCGCTTTTTAACAGATGGTTCCTGAAAACAGTCGGCATGTTTGGCCGGACGTATGATCTGGGAATGATTGCAGCATATAAGATTGGAACTTCAAGCTATTTCCAGGACACGGATAAATTTCCCATGATGCTTCAAAAAAGGAAGATAGCTCTATTCCCATCTTTTAAAGCCGATAAAAAATATGTAAAAAGAATATTTAAGAATAAGATGTGATGCAAGACTGTTTCTGATATTTTTAGAATATAGGTAAACCAAGAAAGAAGTTTTGGAGAATTACAAGCAAATGAAATATGCGTATTATCCCGGATGTTCGGCAGAGTCCACAGCGCGCGACCAATATATGTCGATACGAGAAGTCTCAAAAGTTTTGGACATAGAATTGATTGAGCCAAAGGGTTGGACTTGCTGCGGATCGACGCCGGCTCACCACACAGATAGAATTATATCAATTGCGCTCCCTGCCGCTAATCTTCTTCTCGCAAAAAAAATGGGCCTCGATATGGTTGTGTTTTGTGCAGCATGCTATAATAGAATGAAAGTCGCAAACTATGAAATTCAAACGAATCCCAAAATCAGAAAAGAAATTTCGGATTCATTAGGAGAAGATTACGACGGTAGCGTGGAGGTTCATCATTTTGTAGAAGTACTGATCAAAGAAATTGGCATTAAGAATCTGCAAGAAGCTTTTACACATTCATTGGACGGATTAAAGGTAGTCAATTACTATGGTTGCCTGCTCGTACGGCCATTTAAAGCGACTAACTTTGACGATCCTGAAAATCCAACAATGATGGACAGCCTTGTAACAATTATGGGCGGAGAAAGCATCGATTGGCCACATAAGGTTGAGTGCTGCGGTGGAGGATTCGCACTCACACGGACAGATATCGTCATCGAACTTTCCAACTCCATTTTGGGGATGGCAAAAGCAGCCGGCGCGCAATGCATGGCTGTCGCATGCCCGATGTGCCAGGTGAATTTAGATTTAAGGCAAAGCGATATAAATAAAACAAAAAGTACAAACTATAATATCCCGATCGTTTATATAACTCAGCTTGTGGGATTGTGTTTAGGCATTTCTCCCGAAAAGTTAGGTATGGATAAATGTGTCGTTTCTCCAAAACCGATTCTCGAAGCCGTAATAAGTAATGAACAGAGAAAGATTTATTCGTGAAGATTGAAAAGAAAAAGATGACAGGCGCCGTATTGGTTGAAGGCGGAGGTATTGCGGGTGTTCAGGCGTCTCTTGATCTTGCAAATTCAGGATACAAAGTTTACTTGGTGAGCCGCTCTGCAACTATCGGCGGTATGATGGCTCATCTCGATAAAACTTTTCCGACAGGTGATTGTGCAACATGTGTCATTTCACCAAAACTTGTCGAATGTGCCAGAAATCTTAATATAGAAATTCTCACGCTTTCTGAGCTTGAAAAAATTGAGGGAGAACCGGGAAATTTTAAAGTTACGATAAAAAAATCACCACGATACATCAATGATAAAATTTGTAACGATTGCGGAGAATGCACGAAGGCGTGTCCTGTTGAAATAAGCGATAAATTCAACCGCGATCTCGGAACACGAAAAGCAATTCAAAAGTATTATGCGCAGGCAGTTCCCAACAAGCCAAATATTTTGAAGCATGGACATTCCCCTTGCAAAATGAAATGTCCTGCTAATATCAATGTTCAGGGATATATTCAATTAATAAAGAAGAAAGAATATCTAAAAGCTGTAAATCTTATTCGTGAAAGAAATCCTTTTGCTGCTATATGCGGACGAGTATGCCCTGCTCCATGCGAGACATCCTGCACCCGCTCTAAAGTTGACAGCTCTCTGGCCATCAGACAATTAAAAAGATTCGCATCAGACCAGGAAATAAAATTATATAAATCCGGGAAATTGAAATTGCCCGAGCAAAAGAATCCCCCTTCAGATGCAAAGAAGATCGCTATTATCGGCGGCGGACCGGCTGGATTAACTGCAGCAGGCGATTTGGCCGATAGAGGATTCGCAGTCACTATATATGAATCGAGAGACTCTGCGGGAGGAATGCTTTATTGCGGAATTCCCCGCTACAGACTTCCAAAAGATATACTTGATTATGAAGTAGAGTTAATCAAACGTAAGGGTGTTAATATAATCCTGAATTGTACAATCGGTAAGGAAAAAGTCTTTTCCGAATTGAAAAAGGAAAATAATGCGGTATTTATCAGTGCCGGTGCACATATCAGTAGAAAATTAGGTGTTGACGGCGAAGATAAAAAAGGTGTGAACTACGGAGTAGAATTCCTCAGGCAGGCAGCTAACGAAAAGGACCGGCCACAGGTTAAAGAAAATGTCGTGATTATCGGAGGTGGCAACGTTGCAGTTGACGTGGCAAGAACCGCGCTCAGGTTCGGCGCTAAAAGAGTAGAACTCGTATCGCTCGAACAGCGCAACGAAATGCCTGCATATAAAGACGAAATTGAGGCAACCTTAGAAGAAGGAATTGTAATACGAAACGGATGGGGTCCAAAACAAATAATTGGGAATGGATCTGTTACGGAAATAGAACTGAAACAATGCGTTTCCGTGTTTGATTCAAACCACAAGTTTAGACCGACCTATGATGAAAATAAAACAATTACAATTGATACCGATCAGGTAATCGTAGCAATTGGGCAGATGGTGGATGGTGATCTTACAAAGCACATCGGAATTGATATTGAACGCGGATGTTTCAAAGCAAATCCTGTTACTCTTGAGACTTCGATGGAAGGAGTTTTCGCAGGCGGCGATAATGCATCCGGACCAGGCAGTGTCATAGAGGCTGTTGCCGCCGGAAAACGCGCAGCAGAATCGATCAGTCGTTATCTGAACAACGAAGATCTATTGCCCAACCGATTTGAACATTCTCTGAAACCATTTCCGGAAGAATTACTACCTTCTGTCAAGAGAGTCGCAAAAAAGAACCGTGCTTCAGCCAATGAACTTAAAGTTGGCAAACGCATAAATAATTTTAACGAGATTGAATACCCTTTTTCAGAAGAAGATGCAATTGAGGAAGCCGAAAGGTGCTTGAACTGCGCTCAATGCTCTGAATGTATGGAATGTGTTTCGGCGTGCGAAAAGAAAGCAGTCGAGCATAGTATGAGCGAGCAGAAAGTAGAACTAGAAGTAGGTGCGGTCATCCTTACCACCGGATTCGATGAATATGATGCAGAACAAAAAGGGGAATACGGATTCAATCGCTATCCAAATGTACTTACGAGCGTCCAATTTGAGCGAATGCTTTCTGCTGCAGGTCCATATAGTGGACATATTGTGCGCAGAGACAACGGCAAAGATGCTGCACGGATCGCATGGATACAATGTGTGGGTTCACGCGAATCTAAACCCGGGAACGAATATTGCTCATCCATATGCTGTATGGCGACAACCAAACAAGCAATGCTTGCTTCCGAACATCTTAGCGGCATGCAGGGGTCGATCTTTAACATGGATATCAGGGCACATGGAAAAGATTTTGACCAGTATTATGAACGCGCGCGTGCAATGAAGAATATCGAATATATAAAAAGCATACCTTCCCGAATTATTCAGATACCTGGCTCGAACGATTTGCGATTAGTCTATGTTGACCCTATAAAAGGTTATACTGAGAAAGAGTTTGATCTCGTTGTGTTGGCTGTCGGTATGGATCCAAAAACATCGGTTACAGAAAGCGCTCGCAAACTTGGAATCGAAATTAACGAATACGGGTTCTGCAAAACAGATAGGTTGTCACCACTGACTACATCTAAGCCAGGTGTATTTGTAGGAGGTGCGTTCCAGGAACCGAAGGATATTCCTGAAACAGTTATGCAGGCAAGTGCTGCTGCAGCAATGGCGATGGAATTATTGTCGTCTTCAAAAAATACATTAATTACATCGAAAGAATATCCGTATGAACATGATGTTACAGATGAAAAGCCAAGGATAGGCGTATTCGTTTGTCATTGCGGCATCAATATAGCCGGAACAGTCGATGTGGAAAAAGTAACGGAATCGATTAGGAATCAACCTGGAGTCGTATTCGCCTCGCATACGATGTATACCTGCTCCGATTCAAGTCTATCGAATATAAAAGAGCAAATAGTAGAGAACAGATTAAATAGAATTGTCGTGGCTTCATGTACTCCGAGAACGCATGAGCCTATCTTCCGCGAAACCTTACGGGAAGCGGGACTTAATCCTTACCTATTTGAACTTGCGAACATCAGAGATCAGTGTTCCTGGGTCCATTCATCAGAACCTGAAAATGCAACTGTAAAGGCAATCGAGCTTGTGAAGATGTCCATCTCAAGAGCATTCAGGTTAATGCCTCTTGAGGGAGAGAAAATTCCGATTCACCAGAATGCCATTATCATCGGAGGCGGTGTCAGCGGAATGTCTGCGGCACTTTCACTCGCCGAACAAGGTTATGATGTCGATCTAATCGAAAAGTCTTCTCAGTTAGGCGGGAATTTAGCTCTCGTCCATTCCACTCTCGAAAACGAGAGCCTCAAAAAGTTCAAAGAGGATATTATTGAGAAATTCAGTACACACAGAAACATCGACTATTACCTGAATTCTACAGTTGAAAGTGTTGCAGGCCATATTGGGGAATTTAAAATCAATATTTCAAAGGACGGCAAACCGAAAGAATTTACCTGCGGTGCAATAATAGTTGCCACAGGTGCAAGTCCTGCAGAGACAAAAGAATTTACCTATGGGGCTGTTAAAAACGTAAAAACACAAATAGAATTGGAAAGCTCACTTAACAGCAACAAAATTGAAAAGACAGGCCAGACGTATGTGATGATCCAATGTGTGGGTTCACGCAATTCGGAAAATCCATATTGCAGTAGAATTTGCTGTTCCATGGCAATCAAGAATGCATTAAAAATTAAAAAGGAAGATCCGACTGCAAACATTTATATCTTATACAGGGATATCAGAACGTACGGTTTTAGGGAAATTTATTATAAACAAGCACGCGAAGCCGGCGTGGTCTTCATAAGATATGATGAAAAGAATCAACCTGTTGTCTCGGATGTCAATGGCGTGTTGAGTTCGGTGAGAGTGGAAAGCCCGGATTTTCCTGATCTAATTATAATAGAAGCTGACCAGCTTATATTAAGTACCGGAATTAAAGCCGAGAGAGACAATAAAGTACTTTCAGATATGCTTAAGGTGCCACTCAATGCGAATGGATTTTATGTTGAAGCTCATATGAAATTGAGGCCTGTGGATTTTGCCACGGAGGGATTATTTGTATGCGGATTGGCCCATTCGCCCAAAATGCTCGACGAAAATATCTCGCAGGCAAAAGCTGCTGCCGCTCGCGCTGCAACGATTTTATCAAAGACCCATTTGGAAGTGGGGGCGCAGGTTTCGATTGTAAATCAGAATAAATGCATATCGTGTATGACCTGTGTGAAGGTTTGTCCGTACGGCGCTCCATTTTGCAATTATAACCACAAAGCAGAAATTGAAAGAGCAAAATGTATGGGTTGTGGAATATGCGCATCCGAATGTCCTGCGCGTGCAATTCAACTTAATCATTTCAAGTCGGACTATTTCAAGGCAATGATAGATAATTTATTCAATGTAGAAGAAGCCGTATAAAAATGAACGATAAAACATTTGAACCGAAAATTATAGCTTTCTGCTGCCATTACTGTGCTTATGCATCAGCCGATTTGGCCGGTTCGATGCGGCTGCAATATCCATCGGGAGTGCGTATAATTCGTACGCCCTGCACAGGGAGACTCGAAGTAGAATATTATATGCGAGCATTTGAAAACGGCGCGGATGGCGTTCTGGTTGCCGGTTGCCTTGAAGGCGGATGCCATTTTATTGAGGGAAATTTAATCGCTAAAAAGCGGGTCAGCGCTATCAGGGACATCCTTCAAGAAAGTGGTATCGAGAAAGAACGCCTGAGAATGGTAAACATATCTGCAGCGATGGCTACTAATTTAGCAGCAGTTATAAACGAAATGGTGAACACAATTAAGGAACTCGGTCCCAATCCTATTCGAAAATTAAATAACGAGTCGGAAATTGAATTTTGGGAATCCATCCCTCCGGGAAAAGAATTTGAAACGCTTAATTCACAACACTAAATTATTTTAATAAAAGTGGATTTACAATGATAGTCGCACAAAGAAAAAAAATACCGGAAATATTTAATGTAATTCAAGAGCATAAAAATGTTTTAGTGCTCGGATGTGGTACCTGCGTTACTGTATGCCTTGCCGGAGGCGAACGTGAAGTTTCAATCATATCCTCGGCGTTAAGAATTGCATCGCGCAAAGCAGGGAAGAAAATTAAAGTCAACGAATTTACTATTGAACGCCAGTGCGACAATGTTTTTATTGAAGGTGCTGCTGAAGAAATAAAGAAAAACGATGCGGTCCTTTCATTAGGCTGCGGAGCAGGAGTACAGGCGATAGCGGAACGTTATCCCGATAAGCCGGTCTATGCAGGGCTTGATACGGCTTTCCTGGGAATTCTCGAATCGAGAGGTGTATGGACAGAAAAGTGTATGCAATGCGGGGAATGTGTCTTATCTGAATTTGGCGGGATATGCCCGGTAACTCGCTGTGCAAAACACATGCTCAATGGCCCTTGTGGCGGCTCGCGTGAAGATAGATGTGAAATCAGAGCCGATCAACCTTGTGCGTGGCAGCTCATTTACAAGCGGCTAAAAAATATTGATCAATTAGATAAAATTGCTAAGGAGCATCCAATTAAGGATTGGAGCAAAAGCATTGATGGCGGCAGCCGAACAATAATTCGGGAGGATCATAGGATATAGAAAGTGTTATTGTGATATGAATTCTATTATGTTAAATCCATTTTTGGTCTGAGGTAAAAATATTCTTCATTTCAAAACTATCATCAGTATTATTCCACTATCTTCAGCAAGTCGAAGCGCTTTCCAGTAGTTGTTAAATATTGTTTGACAAGATCGATACATGATTGTGTGCGAAGGTACAATCGTTCTAGCAGATTCAAGCCGGATCCATCGATTCTATTCTATTCATTGTCTGTCTGGATAATTTTAAAGAATCAACGTAATATAAATAAGATTGACTGTGATATAATATTCTCCAGGTGTGCGCTAAGAGTGGGCGTGTCGAGCTTGCAAACAACCATCGTACGTTTTTGCTTATAACGCCTTTGTTGCTGGCATCTCAACCTTCTTGGCGATTACTGAGATATCGGAACGTCCAAACATTTTAACTCCAGTAACTATGCCATCTGAATCGATAAAGGAGAGTCGATTGCAAGAATTATTCTTGAAGTAAAATTCGGTAGATGAAAACGAAACAAATTCATGCTGATAACTTTCAAAATATACAAAACCATTGCGCGCCATGTGCCGCTTTACGGCATCCCGTACAGCGGGACTTAACGTACCCAGCTTGCCCCCCCATGCTTCACATTTTGGTGGGCTGGCAACCGTCAGCTTGAGCGCCTCGTATGTTGAGTCTGTGACAAATATTTTCGTATCCTAATCCATTGGCAAAGTCATAGGAGAGCTATGAGCGGCTAGATATCTTCCTGACAGAAGA
>JBEKAY010000070.1:0-12725 GCA_050015675.1 Bacteroidota bacterium
AGGACTTGTATTATCAGAACCGATAGTTAATGTCCTTGCTCCTGCTACACCGGATGAATGTGTCAAATTGCCTGAACCCGTTAAGGAACCAACAGTCAGATTCGTATTTGCCATATCCAGAGTACCGCTGGTCATGGTGAGTAAACCTGAAATTGTTGTTGCTGCACTTAATGTGACACCCGCGCTGTTGTTGATCGTAAGATTAAGCGGTGTGGTTGACGTTAATCCATTTCCAGTTACCTGGGCCGCTGTACCATTGTAAACGTAATTTGCTCCTGCAGTATATGTTCTGGTTGTCGTTACTTGAATATTACCGGTATTAGAACCTACTGTGGTAATACCTAGTGTTGAACCAACTTGAAGTGTAGCGCCTGCTGCATTGACAAACACACCAGCACCACTTATAATCCCGGCTGGCGGCATAATAAGTGTACCATTGTTCGTAAAAGTATTTACAGCGTTCCCTTCTGTAACAATTCCATTGACAGTCCCTGTAGCTGTCGCTGCGAGTGAAATATTCCCTCTAGTACCATTCACACCACTCAATGTGAAGGTCTTTGATGCAGCAACACTGAAAGTTGTGCTGATAGTAATAGTATTCCCATTTGCCGAAGATGCAAAAGTACAGGTTCCGTTAATAGTCAAACTATTTAATGTTATCGTCGGTACTGCTGTAATATTGCCCGTTTGATCGGCGGGAATAATTACATCATCACCCGCAACTGGCGCTGTGCCCCCCCAGTTGGCCGCTGTAGTCCATACACCACCTGTTGTCGGAACCCAGGTTCTAGTTGCAGCCATTGCTTCAGTGCTAAAGAGTACGAACATCGTCAGCAGAACAATCAGTGCGTGCGATATATGAGATTTTTTTTTCAGCATAGAGAATTAATAATTATTTCCTTTGAGAGATTTTTGTTCCCTCATTACGCTGCGTAAGTTAAAGAAATAATAATATATTTTCTTATTTCGATCCTTATTTAACCCATTTATTCACTTTATTTATGTCAATCCACGTGCCATCAAAATTCCAATTATTTTGTGATTTTTAGGCATCAGAAACATTTTTTTGCACAATATCGAGAATAGTGACTCAAAATGAGATTTATCAATTTATCACTAATAGATACGTTATTAGTTATTATTTGACTTTTATGATACAATCGCGTATCATAATGATACAATAATGATAAATATAAAATTTCTATTTAAGCGTTTTTTACAATATTTATAGGATTTTTACAAAGAATTTATGCTGGCATATAGATTGAGTAATATTAGTTGTTCAAATTTAATCCATCACAAAAAATTGTCTTTGAGAATGAAATCATCGGCACAAAGAGTTGAGAATACGTACGATGAATCAGCTCTTTTTGAAATTCAGAGGTTGAAGAGCAGAATTGTAAAGCAAATTTCGCATGAATTCCGCACACCTCTTACTTCCATTATTGGCTTCGCAGAGATGCTCGAGGAAGATGTTCATATCGACGAAAATCAACGCAAAGAATACGCAAGTTATATTCGGAACGAGGGATTACGACTTACGAAACTTGTTGACGATCTTATTGGACTTGATTCTCTTGAACAAGGACTAGTTGACTTTCAATTCGAAGAATCCGAAATTCAACAAACAGTACTAGATTCTTTAAAGCTTGTCGCAGAAACAGCACTCAATAAATTCATCCACATTTCCCTAGAGATGCCAAATGAACCTGTCCTTTTAAAATTTGATCGTGAAAGAATTATCCAAGCTCTCTATCAGTTACTCCACAATGCTGTCCGATTCACAAGACATGGTGGTCTTATAAATTTAAAAGTAGAAACGACCGACGAGTGTGTTGTAATTTCTATCCTTGACAGCGGCCCGGGCATATCAACAAGAGACATACCATCTCTCTTTAAAAGGTTTGGGAAGTTCTACCGTCCAGGCGAAGAAACGCAAGGCAGTGGAGTTGGACTTGCAATCGTAAAACACATTATTGATCAACACAATGGTGATATCGCCGTACAAAGTCAAGTCGGAAAAGGCTCAATCTTCACAGTCCGAATCCCCAATCTTTCATGATGATTTATCAAGTTTTTTTCTGCCAATAGGAATTAAATTAACATTGAGCGCAGAACGAATCTATATTGTTGATGACGAAGTGACAATTGCAAAATTGCTTGAATTGTGGGTCAAGCATCGATGGGGGTACTCCGTTGAAGTTTTTCATGATGGAAAAACTTTTTTGGACCGCTTCATAGAAGAACCTCCTGACCTTGTTTTGCTGGACATTATGCTTCCAGACATAAGCGGTATCGATTTATTGAAAAAGGTCAAGCAATATAATTCTGATCTTCCTGTTATCATGCTTTCTGCGCAGGAAAGTATTGAGGTAGCACTTAATACTCTCAAATTAGGAGCTGCTGACTATTTTAGTAAACCTATTGATTTACCGAAGCTGGAACTGGCAATAAAAAATTCTCTCAAACTTGCTGCACTATCCCGCGAAGTAGAGAACTTGCATGAAAGTGTCGGAACACGTTTGCATTTCGATAATATAGTTTCACAGAGCGGAGAGATGCAAGATGTGTTCAAACTCGTGAACAAAGTAACACAAATCGATATTTGTGTTCTCATATTAGGCGAAAGTGGTACAGGCAAAGAGCTCATCGCTCGTGCAATTCATTATAACAGCAACCGCCGAAGTGGCCCCTTTGTAGTCGTGAACTGTGCTTCCATTCCTCATGATCTATTGGAGAGCGAACTCTTCGGACATGAGCGAGGTGCATTCACCGGCGCAATTCAACGACGAATTGGAAAATTTGAGCAGGCAAATGGAGGCACAATATTTTTAGATGAGATCGGCGAACTAGACCAGAGTCTGCAATCAAAAATACTACGAGTAATTCAGGAAAAACAATTTGATCGAGTAGGTGGAAGTGAAACGATCACAACTGATGCACGACTTATTTTCGCTACACATCGCGATCTTTGGGAAGAAGTGAAACAGAAGATTTTCCGCGAAGATTTGTACTTCCGCATTTCGACGTTTCCGATTATGCTCCCTCCTCTCCGCCAGCGGAAATCGGATATTCTTTTGCTTGCAGATCATTTCTTGAGGAAACTCGGGGAGGAACTCGGGAAACCAAATATTCAATTCTCACGTAAAGCTCTTGACTTGCTCTACAATTACCCATGGCCAGGCAATGTGCGCGAATTAGAAAATGTCATTCAGCGCGGTTTGGTTTTGACAGACGGACAGACACTGACCGAGCGAGAATTACCGATCTTTATTCAGTCTTACGGTTCTGCTGAAACAGACATCAAACAAAATTCCATTTTCCTAGAGAATCAGGATACGATCATCTCATTCGAAAAAATTAAAGAAAACGCTGTTCGTCAAGCTTTGAAGAATACAAACGGAAATATCGCAGAAGCTGCACAGAAGTTAAAAATTGGGCGTGCAACCTTGTATAGACTTGTAGAAAAATACAAAATTAAAATTTGATAAATATCCTCGCCGCAAATGGTGATTTATCCATGTTCCCGTGTTTCACAATTTGACTCCTTTTTATCTGCCAGCTTCGGATGAACTAATGGCTTTATTTGTATGTACATAATAAAACCCCGACCATTTCTAACGATCGAGGTTATGAGAATGATGCATCATGTGAATCGCTCTCTGTTCACACAGGAGCATAGAACATATTACACAATGTATGTTGACGAGGCTGTATCGCCTCCGCGGCCTGTCCAATTTGTATGGAAAAATTCACCGCGCGGTTTATCGATACGCTCGTACGTGTGCGCGCCAAAATAATCACGCAATGCTTGCAGCAAATTCGCTGGAAGTCGCTTCTGACGATAGCCATCGTAGAACGCAAGCGATGAACTCATTGCCGGCATCGGAATTCCAACCTGTGCTGCTGTTGCGACGACCTTCCGCCATGATTCCTGGCAATTCGTCATGATCTTCTTGAAGTATGGATCGAGAAGAAGATTTGTGAGTTTCGGATTCTTGTCATAGGCAACTTTGATTTTTCCAAGGAAGGTGCTGCGAATAATGCATCCGCCGCGCCACAGAAGGGCGATTCCGCCATAATTCAGATCCCATTTATATTCCTTCGCAGCTTCCTTCATCAACATATATCCCTGTGCATATGATGTCAGCTTTGAAGCATACATTGCTTTGCGGATATCTTCCACAATCTTTTTCTTATTGCCCATGATTTTTTTTTTCGCAGGTCCCTTCAAAATCTTTGAAGCGATAACACGTTCATCTTTAATAGCGGAAAGGCAACGTGCAAAGACGGCTTCTGAGACCATCGTCATGGGGATGCCAAGATCAAGAGCTGAAACACTTGTCCATTTGCCTGTTCCTTTTTGTCCGGCAGTGTCGAGAATAGAATCAACGACATACTTTTTCTTTTCATCTTTATAATTGAAAATATCTCGAGTGATTTCGATAAGATAAGACTTCAACTCACCTTCATTCCACTCTTTGAAGACTTCAAACATTGCTTTATTGCTCATACCCAGGCCTTCTTTCATCATCTGATAGCATTCGCAAATGAGTTGCATATCACCATACTCAATGCCATTGTGCACCATTTTCACAAAGTGACCGGCTCCGTTGTCCCCTACCCAATCGCAGCATGGTGTACCATCTTCCACTTTTGCTGCAATTGCCTGAAAGATCGGTTTCACAGCCGGCCATGCCGCTGCCGAACCGCCGGGCATAATGGACGGCCCTTTCAATGCACCTTCTTCGCCTCCGGAAACACCTGTGCCAATAAACAATAAACCCTTGCTCTCTAGATACTTTGTTCTCCGGATAGTATCGGGAAAATGTGAATTACCGCCATCGATAATAATATCGCCTGCTTCAAGAAGCGGAATCAGCTTTTCGATGAATTCATCCACTGCCTTCCCTGCTTTGACCATGAGCATCACTTTGCGCGGACGTTTCAATGCAGCAACGAGTTCTTGAATTGTATGCGCACCGATAAAATTCTTTCCCGCACCCCGGCTCTGTAAAAATTTATCTACTTTTTCTGTTGTACGATTAAACACGGCGACAGTGAATCCGCGGCTCTCGATATTCAATACAAGATTTTCACCCATCACTGCTAATCCGACTAATCCAAAATCAGCTTTTTGTTCCATGATCATGTTTCCTATCGTTAAGTGTTTGATGTAGTAGTCTAAATGTTGAAATACTATTTATTAAAACGTCCCTTGTGCGCCCATAATCCTAACGCAGGATTTGAAATGTAGAATATCTTCTCGCCATCGGGCATAGTGTTAAAACCATCTTTGAGTTTTTCGGGATCGTACTTCCTCGCCATTTCATTCAGCTCTGCATAGTTAAAGTTGACACTTTCGATTTCTTGTTTCGTCAGATACCCGGGGCAATACGTAATTGAGAAACGCCCTTCCGACGAACCATGAATCAAATGTGCAGCTGCACCAAGATTATTTTTCAAGTCATCGAATTTATCTACCAACTCCAATACCTTAGGTGTGCCGACATAGCCATATTTACGAATCAGCTCATCTATCTGTTTATCCTCGCCAAATTCTTTTAAAGCCGGAGCCAGAACGATCAATTCTCCTGTATCGGCAATTGCCATGCGAGTACGATAGATACTCTTGTTGCCAAGCCATGTACTCTTAAATTCTAATGGATCAAGATACACGACAACTTTCTTCAACGGCTCTTCAACCATTTGAAAATTTACTTTGAGCGATAATGCTGCTGCAAGGGTAAAGCATTCCATATCATCGCCGATAAAGAGACCGCGGACTTTCAATTGTCCATCTGCACCTTGTGAAACAACTGTTAGAACGTAGATGATCGGCAAATGCGCTGCAAATTGATTAGATGCATAATTATAAACGCGTCGTACCGGATTGTCAGCGCGTCCCATAATGCGTTCCATTCCATACACGGCCCCGAGAAAATGACTCTTATTGATGCCTTCAGGTCCGCCTGTTCCAACAAGAACATTCTTGTTATAATTTGCCATGCCAATCACTTCGTGTGGCACAACCTGCCCAAGCGACAATATCAAATCATAACTTCCTTCTACCAGCAACTTGTTGACTTGTGCTTTCCACGCGTAATCTAATTTCCCTTCCGATTGTTGATAAATAAATTCTGACGGAACTTCACCAAGCGTTACGACATCTTTTCGCCAATCGTGTACTCGAAAAAGACTCAAGGGTGTGTTGCCAAACATCGTCTTGATTTCTTGATCGGTCATCGCAGTGTGCGTCCCGAGCGCCGGCAGGATATCCGTAAGTTTTTCCTTGTAGTATTCCCATGTTAAGCGCGTGAGTATCCCGGCATGTGAATGGAAGCGCGTAAAATCAGGTGGAATAGCTAATACTTTTTTCTTCACGCCTAATTTTAAAAACGCATGGGTAAGTCCTTTCTTCAGATCTTCTTCGTAGAGAACATCACTTTCCGAGCCACGGCTGTAGAGCAACATAAAATATTTTCCTTTTTGCTATCTACTTATAAAACACAGAGACGCCACTGTTCGTTCTTTATGAGTGTTCTTTCTCAATTCTGCAGATCATCATTAACGTTGAATACGTGCTGATCCGCCTTTTGCGAACGCTTTGACTTGATCAACCGTCACCATCGTTGTATCGCCGGGTGTTGTTGTGAGCATAGCTCCATGCGCCCACCCAAGATTTACTGCTTCTTGCGGTTGTTCGCCCGATAAGAGACCATAGAAAAATCCCGCCGCATATCCATCACCGCCGCCAACACGATCAACAACATCCAATTCAGCAGTCGGAGAAACATACGTTTTACCGTCGATCCACGCAACCGCAGCCCAACTATGATGATTCGTCGAATGCACTTCGCGCAACGTCGTCGCTACAGCTTTTACATTGGGATGTATCTTAACTACTTTATCAATCATTCCAAAAAAAGTTGTTGGGTCAAGCTTTGATTTTGATTCAACATCCTGACCAGGGATACCAAGCCCCTTCTGTAAATCTTCTTCGTTACCAACAAGCACATCAACGTTTTCTACAATACGGGCAATAACTTCGACAGCTTTTTTCTCGCCGCCCCAAATATTCCATAACTTTGCGCGGTAATTAAGATCGAAGCTAGTGATGGCATCTGCTTTCTTCGCTGCTTTCATTCCTTCAATGATAAGTTCGCCTGTTGTTTCGGACAAAGCAGCAAAAATTCCGCCGCTGTGGAACCAACGAACTCCACCTGCGAAAATTTCGTTCCAATTAAAATCACCCGGTTTTAACAATGCGCCGCCTTCATTTGAACGATTGTAGAATACAACCGGTGGACGTACACCATGGCCTTGATCGCTGTACACCGTCGCCATATTGGGGCCGTTCACACCATTATGTTTGAAGTGCTTGTAAAACGGTTTCACGCCCATCGCCCTAACACGCTCAGCAATAAGATCGCCGATTGGATAATCTACCATTGCCGAAGCAATACCAGTTTTCATCCCGAAGCAGTCTGCTAAGTTTGCTGCTACATTGAACTCGCCGCCGCTGACATGAATTTTGCACTCAGTAGCTTTTCTAAAAGGAATAATGCCCGTGTCTAAACGATTTACCAATGCACCTAATGAAACCAGATCTAAGGCGCCATCTTTTTTGATATTCAAACCACTCATTGTTTAATCCTTTTTATAGTTGTCAGCAAGCAGCTTTCAGCCGTCAGTTAGCAGTTATTCCTTTTTACTTTATGTTCCTTACCTCTTACTTTTTACTTTTCTTACACACCCGAATACGCCGAGAAGCCGCCGTCGATCGGAAGCACTATTCCGGTTACAAACTTCGATGCAGGCGACAACAACCAGAGCATTGCTCCAAGCAAATCATCCGGTGTACCGAATCGACCCGCCGGTGTATGGTCGAGAATCTTCTTACCGCGCGCAGTCAATTCGCCAGTCGCTTTATCAGTCAAGAGGAATCGGTTTTGTTCTGTCAAGAAAAATCCGGGTGCAATTGCATTTACTCTAATATTTGGTGTGTACTCCTGCGCCATATGAACAGCAAGCCATTGCGTGAAGTTACTTATTGCTGCTTTTGCCGCTGAGTACGCCGGAATACGTGTCAGCGGACGGAAAGCGTTCATCGAAGAAACATTTAAAATAATTCCTTCCTTCTGAGCTACCATTTGCTTCCCGAAGATTTGGCTTGGTAGTATTGTTCCGATCAAATTAAGGTTTGAAACGAATTGTATGGCTTCAGTTGGAATATCGAAGAAGGACATTTCAGCATTCGTTGTCGCCTTCGGATTATTTCCTCCTGCACCATTTATAAGAATATCAACCTTACCATATTCGGCAAGAGTTACGCTAGCAGCTTCCTGCACTTTTGCTTTATCGAGCACATCAATAAAAACAGCCCGGTGTTTTCCTTTTGTACCTTTTAAAGACTGAATTACTTTTTCTCCAAGCGACATATCACGGTCAAGTATCACTACATTCGCATTGCATCCGGCAAGACAGCGTGCCATCTCGCCGCAGAGCACTCCACCGCCGCCGGTAATTGCAATTGTCTTTCCGATAAAATCATAAGCTTTTGTTAGTTCTTGTAGGTTCATCGCTTTTTCCTTTAATAAGACTCAGTTCAAAACATTTACTACAGCAACAATATAATAGAGAATCTTATGTTTTCCCATAGTTTTACTTCTTTATCTTGAAAAGTTTAGTAAGAGAGTTTTGTTGATATATTGGATGATTGAAAGAGCAATTCGTTTCTTAGATATGGAAGATAAATGCCAATATTTTTTCCACTTCGGTCATTACCTCCTCATCATGCATTGAATGACGATACTATTTTAAAGGGATTGTCAGATGCTCTTTCATGTGAGCAACCACTTTATCTGTCTTTGTCTTCTCCTTCATTTCCGCATGCATCATTTTTCATTTATTGCAAAGTTTAAAAAGCAACAGAAGGAAAGCAGAAAAAGAAAACAGACGATACGTGTTTGCCTTTTCCTCACTTTCTGCGTATTTTTATATCGCCGTGAATTATATGGTTCCCTATCGAACAAAAAACCTGCGGGCAACAACAATGAGATATCTCACTTTCCTTCTTGTTCTTTTCTCTTCGATCTCCTTTAGTCAATTCGGCAAAGAGACAGCACCATTAGTTGCTCAGACTTTTAGTCCCGTGATATTTGAAGCTATTCCATACTGGACTGAAGACACAACATCTATCGAACTTATAATTTTTTACCGGATCAATCCAGAGCTTTTCTTCTTTGCTAAAACAAGCACCGCACAGCAAGAGATATATGAAGCAAAGGGTGAACTTATATTTGAAATATTTGATGATAAAGATGCCGCCATTACGCGCGAATTCCGTCCTTTGCGGATCGAACGAAATTCGCTTCCAGTAGAAGGTGATCCATTCTCCGAGGAATTACAAGGCACACTTACTTTTAAATTGAAAAAAGGATTGTACAAAATTGTTGTTGAAATAAAAGACAGCGAATCTGACAAATCATTTATCAATCGTAGTACAAAAATTGATACACGGACTTTTTCTTCCGGTTTAAACACATCCCCTGCAATTTTTGTTGAGCCGATAGTATCCGATACTTTTTCAAACTATCAAAAGAATTTCTTTCCGATTAACCGCGGAGGCAGCGTCATTATCGGTCAAACTGGGGGCTGTCTCCTGCAAGTAACATCACCGGACACAAACACAGATATCCATCTCTCTTGGAAAGTGAACAGCAAAAACGAGACTGACGAAGACATTCCACAAGAATTGCATGGTGAAAAAAGCATTCAGCAAAACGGGACACCTATCGTTATAGAGAATCCAAAGCATGTTTCAATTTCAATAAAAAGGGATTCAAAACACAGTCGCATTGTCTTTATTCCAATTCCAATTGAACGATTAGAGACAGGCAAATACCGGATGAACATAGCGGTGACGCAAGGGACGTTGAAATCTACAACGGATTTCTTTTTTAATATTATCTGGCCATTGAAGCCGCATTCTCTCTCGGACTTCAAACTAGCTGTCGATGCGATGCGGCACATTGCGACAGAAGGAGAGCTTGATAGTATGACAGCTTTCAGTTCCAGCAAATCAATGAAAGCTTTTCGAGCATTCTGGCACAAACACAATCCGGATACAACGCGTGCATTTAATTCTGCTATGGCGGAGTACTACCGCCGTGTTGATGAAACGATTAAGCGGTTTTCTTCAGCAAACGAAATCGATGGGTATCGGACTGATCGCGGACGAATTTACATTTTGTTCGGTTCGCCATCCTTCACGAACCGTTTGCTGAAACCCAATTCCGCACCAACAGAAATCTGGACTTACGAGAAGCTTAAACGACGATTTACGTTTACGGACCAGCGAAAAACAGGGAACTATATTCTTATTAAGATGGAGAATTATTGAAACCGATTATTGCTGTCACAATAGGCGATTTTAACGGTATAGGCCCTGAACTCGCGCTCAAATCAGCGATACATCAATCGGTAATAAAGAACTGCACTCTTTTGCTAGTAGGCCCTCTAAGCGTATTTGAACACACGGCAAAACAATATAAGTTAAAATTGAAATTTGAAAGAGCAACACTTGCGTCGCTCCAACGCTCGTCACTAAATACAATTCCTATTGTTGATGTTGCCGACGGTATTGGTGCTGACATTCAATACGGTGGCCCGACAAAAGCTTCCGGAAGATCTGCCGGCGTTGCCCTTGAGCGAGCCGTTGAATTGTGTTTGCAAAATAAAGTGGCTGCAATGGTAACTACACCGGTTTCAAAAGAAGCGCTTAATTCTGCTGGGTACAATTTTCCAGGTCAAACAGAAATGATTGCGCTGCTGACACGTTCCCAGAGTGTGGCAATGATGCTGATCTCGGACACTATGCGAGTTGGATTGGTCACAATCCATACCGGGTTGAAGAATGTTGCAGCACAAATATCCAGAGATAAGATCATTGAAAAGATTTCCATTATCGATGAATCGTTGAAGAAAGATTTTCGGTTAAAGAAACCAAAACTCGCCATCCTTGCACTCAATCCGCATTGTGGCGAGAATGGACTGATAGGGACAGAAGAGAATGAAATTATTATTCCTGCAATTGTTGAATCTCGAGCAGCTGGAATTTGTACCGAAGGCCCTTTTCCCGCTGATGCTTTCTTTGGCAATCACTTGTACAGGCATTTCGAAGCTATTGTAGCAATGTACCACGACCAAGGATTAATTCCGTTAAAGATGAATTCCTTTGGCAAAGGAGTGAACTTCTCGGCTGGACTTAAAATCATACGTACATCGCCGGATCACGGTACTGCATACGACATTGCGGGAAAGAACAAAGCCAATCTTTCTAGCATGCTCGAAGCAATCAAACTGGCGCTCACCATATCAAAGAACAGGCGGAAGAATGATCGATCTAAAAAATGTGAGCGTTTCATTTGACAATCAGCATGTGCTTGACGGTATAAATTTTTCAATGAAACAAGGCGAGTTTGTTTATTTGGTCGGTCAGACAGGTATGGGGAAAAGCACTTTAATGCGTCTGATGTATTTTGATTTACTGCCATCCTCAGGTAAGGTAAGAATTTCCAGTTATGACTCTGCCTCCATCTCCAGCCGCCAAATACCGCGCATACGGCGCCGGCTTGGAATTGTGTTCCAAGATTTTAAGCTATTGGAAGACCGCAATGTCTATGACAATGTTGCATTTGCTCTGTTTGTAACGAATGCGCGGCGCATTGAAATTAAAAAGAAGGTATTGCACGTGCTTGCCGATGTTGGTTTAAGTCATAAGCGTTATCAGATGCCGCATGAATTATCCGGTGGAGAACAGCAACGCGTTGTCATTGCGCGGGCTCTTGTGAACGAACCGGTCGTTCTCTTAGCAGATGAGCCTACCGGTAATCTTGACCCAACATCTTCTGCAGAAATTATGGAACTTCTCACAAAAATTAATATGCGCGGCACTGCCATCTTGATGGCAACTCATAATTACGATCTCGTCAAGAAATATCCTGCCAGAGTTGTTCAATTGAAGGAAGGAAAACTTTCCGAAGTGGAAATGAAAAAAGTGAAGTAGCACCGCGATAACCTTGATAAGGTTTCCTTATTCATCCTAAGAGATCCTTGTCAAGGTTGAACGACTATCTTACCTGCTCAACTCGCTTTACTTCCGGGTGTTCGATCATTAATGCACGCTCGATACCAGCGCGCAACGTCATGAGCGACATCGGACAGCCAATGCATGATCCAAGTAATCGCACTTCAATAACACCATTATCTTTGATCTGCACTAATTGAACATCTCCTCCGTCTATTGCAAGAAAAATACGAAGGCGAGAAAGACTTGTTTCAATATCTTGTGGTGTTAACACTTCATTACCCTTTTAAAAATAAATCAATTCTCTTTTTTTGTCGAAGATGATGTCGAAAGTGCATGACAATCAATTGATACCATTTCTTTGCTTCCAAATATCCAAACGAAGAATGTTTGGTCTTTCCAAAATGGACCGCATTATCAATTTCACCAGATAAATCTTGAAGTCTTTTTTGCAACAACCTCATTCCTGCTTTAATTTTTTCTCTACTCTCTGGTTGTTTTGGAGTATAAGTTGGAGACGGCGGCACTTTGATGCGAACTGGTGGAAATAAATTTATGCAAAACATCAATTTTCCGATGTAACTCTTTTTCTCTTTCTGATTCGCATCGTTTAAAAGGCATTGGTCAATTTGTT
>JBEKAY010000071.1:0-11912 GCA_050015675.1 Bacteroidota bacterium
AGGACTCTATATGTGTCCATTGAATATCAGAGAGTTCGTTTCGTGGTGTCATAGTAATCAAAATATACATGACACTCTGGCAAAGTACAAGTCATTTCTTCATTTTTGAGATAGACTCTAATCACTTGTCGAGGTTTGTATGGAGCAATCAAAAAAACGTTCATGGGCAGAACCCTATAAGATCAAAGTTGTCGAACCATTGAAGATGACAACTCGGGAAGAAAGAAAAAAGGCACTCGAGGGAGCAGGTTTTAATACGTTTCTTTTAAAATCGGATGATGTCTACATCGATTTACTTACGGATAGTGGTACTAATGCAATGAGCGACAATCAGTGGGCTGGAATGATGCTTGGCGACGAGGCATACGCAGGCAGTAAAAATTTCTACCATCTCGAAGAAGCGGTACAAAAATATTATGGCTACAAATATTTAGTGCCAACTCACCAGGGACGCGGAGCAGAGCATATCATATCAAAGATTCTTATCAAACACGGAACATTTGTCCCTGGAAATATGTACTTCACAACAACGCGTCTTCATCAAGAGCTTGCGGGTGGGAAATTTGTCGATGTAATTATCGATGAAGCGCACGATCCGGCAAGCCTCCATCCTTTCAAGGGAAACGTCGATCTTAACAAACTTGATGCGCTTGTGAAAAAAGTTGGTGCTGATAAAATTCCATATATCACTATAGGTGTAACAGTCAATATGGCTGGTGGTCAACCAGTTGAGATGAAGAACTTAAAGGAAGTTCGTGAATATTGTTTGAAGAATGGAATTCGCGTTGTGCTGGATGCAACGAGAGCAGTTGAAAATGCTTACTTCATTAAGGTGCGAGAAAAAGGTTACGAGAATCATTCCATCGCAGAAATTCTTCACGAGATGTGTTCATATTCCGATGCTTGTACAATGAGCGGCAAAAAAGATTGCCTCACAAATATAGGAGGGTTCTTAGCGTTGAATGAATCAGAAATTTTTGAAGAAGCACGTAATATGGTCGTAATTTATGAAGGTCTTCATACGTATGGCGGACTTGCCGGACGCGATATGGAAGCAATGGCACGCGGTATTGTGGAATCCATTCAATGGGACCATATTCGAGCGAGAATAGGTCAGGTTGAATATGTTGGTGAAAAACTTAGTGCACTTGGAATTCCAATTGTGCTCCCTGTTGGAGGACATGCTGTTTTCCTCGATGCAAAAGCATTTCTTCCCAATTTAAAGCAAATCGAATTTCCAGCTCAAACTCTAGCAGCCGAGATTTACCTTGAATCTGGAATTCGAACAATGGAACGTGGTATTGTTTCAGCTGGACGAAACAATGAAACTGGAGATCATTTCTATCCAAAGCTTGAGCTGGTTCGTCTAACCTTTCCACGAAGAGTATATACACAGGCACATTGTGATGTAACGGTTGAAGCCGTTGACGAAGTATTCAATCGAAGAAAATCTATAAAAGGATTGAAAATGGTTTATGAACCAAAGTACCTGCGTTTCTTTCAAGCAAGGTTTGAAAGGTTATAATCGCGCCAGCTAATGTCTGACCCTCTTCAAAGGAATGGTCTGATAGTATCTGACATTTCTCAAATGCTCCCTGTTCTATGGATCACATGTCCGCCTCTTCGTTCTGACATGCAGGCATCTTAAAATTCGTGGAAATGCTTATGGCTTTTTCCATTTCAAACCATCAATCCTCATGGTGAGCGAAGCTTGTGCTCAGCCTGCCTAAATTTTATCGATGGGACTAGCGAGTATCCTAGTTTTTCCAATGTAAGATTCCTTCTTTCGAGGGGATTATACATGGGATACACTGACCTGCCCATGCTGCGATAGCCCTTATTTTTTTAGGAACTTTTCTTTCGAAAAAGAAATGCACAATTTATTCGATCACATTAACATCTCCTATAACTTTAAGCTCGGTTTTGAGTACATCACCCGAGTTCATAGCCCTTTGTGAAGGTTGTCGGCCGCCAACGTATAGCTGTATCCTGCCTGGTTCTATTATACGCTGATTTTTATTATTTACTATAGAGAATTGTTCAGGCTTCAGATCGAATTCGACTTTTTTCTTCTCTCCTATCTTAAGGAAAATGCGTTTGAATCCCTGAAGTGCATGAAGGGGTACAGGCACTTTTGCATCGAGTGTCTTCAAATACAATTCAACCACTTCATCGCCATCCATTGTACCGGTATTCTCAACTTCAACCGATATACTTACATTTTCAGTTGCCCTCGCAGTTGTCGGTGCTATTATGTTGGAATATTTAAACGAAGTGTAACTCAAGCCATAACCGAATTCGTACAGAGGTGTACCGCCGAAATAACGATAGGTTCTTCCCTTCATACTGTAATCTTCAAATGGAGGAAGATCATTGACCGACGCATAAAAAGTTACCGGCAAACGCCCTGCCGGATTGTAGTTGCCAAAAATGACGTCCGCTATAGCATTCCCTCCCTCTTCACCCGGATACCAGGCTTCAAGAACGGCATTTACATTTTCATTCGCCCAATTTACGGATAACGGACTCCCGTTTAATAGTAGCAGGACAATCGGTTTTCCGGACGATTTAATTCTCTTGAGAATTTTATCCTGTACAACAGGCAGATCAAGTGATGTGCGGTCGCCGAGATGGAATCCTTCTATGTCAACAGCCATTTCTTCTCCTTCGAGCCATGGTGAAATGCCGCCGACATAAACAATGACGTCCGCTTGTTTTACTGCATCGTCAATCTTCTGAGTGTAATTCTCATCTTTTTTAGCCCATTGAAATCGAGCTTCTGCCCCGCCTATGTTTTGATAATACTCGATCCTGACATTGTATTTTTCACCTTTGACCAAATCCATTTTTACCTTACTCATTGAAGGTGCATGATCTTTCCAGTTTTCAAAGAGAAGTGAATCGTTAAGGTAGACCCGGTAACCGTCATCTCCGAAAAATCCGATGAAATATGTATCCGTGACAGGAGGAACAAGCCGGCCGGTCCATCGTGCTGAGAATTTCATATCTTTTCCCGGCATAGGTGGTTTATTGATGAAATCAAAGTCGACCTGCTTATCAATCCGCGTTAGAAAAGGAGTTCCCGATAATTTCATATTATCAAAATATTCCGCCTTCAAACCATTTTCATTTCCATCTCCCGTTAACAATCCATCTTGCGGAATTGCCGATAGAATCGGAAACTCGTCGGCAGCATTGGAGCCGGGCTCAAATAAAATTTTTGTCGATGCAGGAGCCCGGTTCTTTATTCCTTCGAGCGGTGTAACCGGATGGGATGAAACTCCATTGTAACTGGCATACAAAACTTCGATCACATTTGCATTCGGGCCGATGACGGCAATCGTTTTTATATCTTTCTTTAACGGCAGGAATTTTTTATCGTTTTTTAAGAGAACAATTGATTCGCGTGCCGCCTTCAATGCTAATTCACGATGGTCCGGTCTATCGTTTTCCGAAATCGGTATTTGTGTATAGCGAACCATTTCAGGAGGATCGAATAATCCGAGTTTGAATCGCGCTGTAAAAAGACGCTTGACAGAAACGTCGATGTCTGACTCGTTCAGTAAACCTTTCTGCACTGCACTTTTCAGATACCCGTACGTATCACCGCACTCGAGATCGCAGCCTGCAAGAACAGCCAAAGCTGCGGCCTCTTCAGGTGTGCTTACAAATTTATGGCTTCCATAAATATCATAAATAGCACCGCAATCCGAGACAACAAATCCTTTGAAATTCCATTTTTCACGCAGTACTTTTTTCAACAAAAGCTCGCTTGCACAACAGGGCGTACCGAGATAGCGCTGGTACGCACCCATAATAGAAAATGCGCCTCCTTCAGTAACACACGCTTTAAACACGGGAGTGTAAGTTTCAGCAAAGTCGCGATAATCTGTCACTGCATTGAAAAAGTGACGTTCGGATTCGGGCCCGCTATGGACTGCATAATGTTTTGGTGTTGAAATAGTTTTCAGATATTTCGGATCATCGCCCTGCATTCCTTTTACATAAGCGACTCCCATACGGGAGGCGAGGTACGGATCTTCGCCATATGTTTCCTGTCCCCTTCCCCATCGCGGGTCACGGAATATGTTTACATTCGGAGACCAAACAGTCAAACCTTTGAAAACGCCATGGTCTCCTTTTTTTTGATAGTCATTGAATTTCGCTCTGAACTCTGTCGATATAACGTCGGCAACGCGGTTGAGTAAGCTGTCGTCCCAGGTTGCAGCAAGTCCTATCGATTGCGGAAAAACTGTTGCGATGCCTGAGATAGCCACGCCATGAAGGCCTTCGCTCCACCAGTTATAATCCGGTACACCAAGTCTGCCGATCGAATCGGCGGTATTCATCATCTGGCTGATTTTTTCGTCAAGTGTCATTCGAGATACCAGATCGTTTACACGTTCTTCAACAGAGAGGGCAGGATTCCGGTACAGTAACAACTGAGCCTTTTCTTCAGGTGATTTGGATAGGAGATTTACAACGAGAGCAACATTGATTAAAATTAAAAGTTTAATAATTCTCATTTTTAAAGACCTTTCTGGCAATTCGAATTCTCCTTTTGGAGGAATATGAGCCAATCCTGGAATCGGTTTCCTGTCACAAATATTGTGCAGATTAATTTGCTTATGTTTGGTTTTAGTATGGAATTTATTTTCTTCATTTGCATAAGGGTTGCAACCTCCCATTTTTTCCTTTTCTGCGATAGATCTGCATCGCAGAGGACATCAATTGCCGTTTTGAATAATAGAAATATAAAAATGAACCAATAGGATAATCGTAATAGAGCCATAAGGAGAATGTGGTTATTCATGAATAATTATAGTATTATTTTACGATTTTTCCCACCGCATTTCTTCTCTCGTATTATCTCCTTGTCTGCGATGGAATTCAACTCCGGTGCAATCCTTCTATTATCGCAAAACATAAAGAAACTTAATGAAAATGAGAATAGTACGAAGCGGATTTATAAGTTGAAGTTTGACATTAACACTGTTTCTCTTTGGGAGAACAATAGAAAACTTTGTTACCGGCTATCGCTAGTATTAATAATAGGCATCTGGCTTTCCTTGATAGCGATACATCTGCATTGTTACGATATCCCAAAACAAACTTACTAATTTGGCAACGAATCAATCATCGTTCAGCAAGACGCAATTCGTATTATCCATACATTTATATTTTTAATGAAGACGAAAATGATTATCATAAAAGAGATACAATTTTGATAGTTTATGATCACCGCTTACATTGCTCTCATATTGTTCTTTATTAACCCGCCAAAAGAAAATCATGTGGCACGCGGCGATGAATACTATCTTGCTCTCGACAACAAACATGCATTGTCAGAATACGAACAGGCATACAAAGAATCCCCGACAGATTATAATTCTCTCCTCCGGATGGTGCGTATCTATAACGACAACGGAAAAATTCATCTGCATAAGGATAAAGTGTCTGAATCGGAATACCGCACAGCTATCATGTATGCAGATTCGCTTGAGCGCTATTATCCTAACAGTGCGGAGACACAATTCTGGATAGCGCTTGCCAAAGGAAGTCTCATTCCCTTCGTTGGAGTTTGGGAGAAGATTGCCATCGGGAAAGAAGTAAAGAAGCGTGTGCAGAATTCGCTGAAGCTGGATTCAACATTTTCATATCCGTATGTCATTCGTGCCATCTTCGAACGGGAAGGGGCTAAGCTAAGCTGGCTGGAGAAAGGTATTGTCCGTGTGGTGTTCGGCGAAAACCTTGCCGGAACACTGGAGGCATCAGAGCAAAATCTGAAAACGGCACTGCGGTACGATCCGGTTAATTCATTTGCATATTACGAACTCTACTTGACCTATCAAGCGATGGGAGACGCAGCACAAGCTGCCGCTTCCCTGCGTCGCATCTTATTGTTACAACCGAAAAACCTGCGCGAGAAATACCAGCAGGAAGAAGCACGTCAGCATCTTTCAGAGCTTTCTCAAAAGTAATTATACGTCCCTCCGTATGTTTCATTTTCTTGCGTCGGTTTGTGAACTGCCTGCACTGAGCTTGTCGAAGCATCGAACCACTCTCGCATCTTTCCCTGAGTGCGATCTTTCTATAATTTTATACTATGCCTCTGTTCATAGCAAATCCTCGCAATTCTGCTTCTGAGACATCTGCCATGACCTCCTCACCTTGTGTTATTGTAAAGGATTCTACCGTAGCCAATCCTTTAATTTTTTTACCTATATTTCTTTTTACTGAAATACCTTTCTTTTTAAGTTCCAAAATAATTGTATTGACAGATAATCGTTTCACAGATCAATTCTCCTTTTTTCGATTATAGTTCTCTTTCTATCTATGTTAGAGCTTATCCCACCAATAATTGTCTCCATCTATCGTAAGCGTTGATTGGATGGTGTCTGACATTTAAACTTGCTGCTCTATTAGACATCAGACACTTTCAGTGTCCTCAAGTAAGTGTCAGATGTCTTTCTGCTAGTATTTGACATTTAAACCCAAAATTCTTCTCTCACTTCATTCAACATCCGGCAGGAATATCCCTTGAATTCATCTCTGGTATTAAAATGTTGCAGGATAATCGAATCATTCAAAAATGTTTTAGAACCCGATCCGTATTCGTAGTCGCAAATTTTAATTTGTGTGAACCGTGTCGAAAAAACTCTAATTCCGAGTGCTCCATCCCGACAGTGTCATTGTACCTTAGAGGTTTTTTTGCCGGGTGGTTCTTGCTTAAATGAAATTCGACCCTGTGAAATTTCTTGCAATGCCTTTACCATATCGGCATCTCCCCGATATTTGTTGCTGATATATTCCAGTGTCTCATCAGCCGATTTCAAATAGAACTGCTTTATATGCTGAAAATATTCATCAGACTGCTCTTCCATCTGGCAAATAAGTTTCATTTCCCGGTCATCAAATGCAATAAAGCAGCGTGCAGCAAGCTGAGTCAATATGTATAATACTACAATTTCTTTTTCGATAAAAGTGGCAGATTCAGCTTGTTCCTCCAGCAGCAAAGTCGTTTTCTTAAGGAACTCTGTTATCTCTTGAAGGGGTAACCGGGGCGGCGGGCCGCTTTCATCAATGTGCAGATTCTCCTTTTCTAAAAGAATATTCGGCGCTATGATTGCAGTCAACATGATGATCTTCATCGAGTCTGCTCCCCAGACTGCCATACTCCGCCGGGAAGGATCCTCAGTCGAGAAGATACCGGGCTGTAGTTTTTGCATATACTCATGCATTGCTTGTATGTCTTTGAATTGTTCCTGTCGTTTGGATGGTGTGTTCATGGAACGTTCCTCTCTGTATATGTGCGTTCATCTGTTTCCGGCGTCGGTACCCATTCTTTCAAAATAACCTCATCGAGATACTCGGGGCGGGCATCCAATCCTAAATAATGGGCAAATGTCTGCAGTGCGGAGGGTTCGGCTTTTTTCTTCACCAGCGTGCTGAGCGCTTTATACGCATCCAGCAGACTGGCACAGCCGGCCTGTTCAAAGAGAGTCCGCACGGACGGGTTTGTATCGAATTCTGTCGTCATAAAAAAACTTAGCCTGTCGATCGAAAGAAATGTTTTGTCCAGTTTGCTCAATCCGCAGATCTCCTGGAGTTTGTTTCCCTCCGGCGTGCCATTCTGTGTGATGAGAAGAAATGTCTGGAGGATCACTGTATGGTCCTGCACTAGAGCCCGGAAATATCCCACTTTCGTTCCGAAGATACTGTACTCAATCAAAAAGGTGTTCTCTCCTGTTCGTGTTATATGGGGAATGAGCAGAGAGAGGTACACATTCATGTGGATGGCAGCAGGGAAAAAGCAATCCAGCCGTTCATCCAGGCGCTGCAAGGCATGAAATTGTATCAACACCGGATATTTTGTTTTTCCTTTTTCGTGTTCCATGCCGAAATGCACGGCATCAAGATGGGCGTTAACGGGGCCCTCCTCCGACTCGGCCCAGTAAACCTGGATGACGGGCCGACGTTTGTCATCCAGAACAATGTGCCGCTGTTCCGGGATGTATTTATGAACCAGCAGATCGTATTGGATGCCGAATGTGCCGGGCTTGACGTTGGGCATGGATTTCGTGAACCAGTAGGAACAGGAATGGTAACTGCTAAATGCTGACCCCAGGGCATCAAAAAAATTATCCAATCTGTCCAGCAAAGCGTGCATGAACGTTTTGTTTTCCCAGAGGCAACGCAAAACCTGCTTCACCGGTGCAGCTTCCGGAAATGCTGTCTCTTCTAAATTGTAAAGGAACAAAGCGAGCGGCCACCCGACCCTATATGCCGTCTGCAGGGATACCGTTGGCCCTCCTTCATAGAGGGGCATTGTCTCTTGCTGCATCACTCTGGGCAGATGGTCTCTGAGCGCGGCCAGAATCTTCGGCGGAACATCCGTATCCTCTGCCGCTTTAATTTTGTAGGGAATAGAACGCATCAGGTAAATTGTATAGCGCTCTACGTTGGGTAATAGCCGGTAGGTATCCGGCCCGCCCACGAGAGTACAAATCTGTTCCAATTGTCGGTAGAATAAAATTTTATGATGTTCTTTTATTTCTTTTTGCTGTTGGTACCGATTCTGCTTATGCACTTTTGCCTCCAATGTGCTACAACAGTGTTATCAGTATGTTACGCTTTGGGATAGTCCCATTTTGTCTCGTCATTGCGATCCCGCAGAAGCTTTTATAAGGACGAACCAATGCCCGGCATTGCGAAACTGCGCGAATGTTCCCTAGTTTAGAGACAAGCCAATATTTCTACGGTTTTCCTTACTAGTCCAATACGCGGAAATATTTTAGTAATCGCGAATGTATGTTCTTCTGCCGAAAAGGCCGACATTGCATCTTCAGCAAAAATTTGCTGGTATCCGTACTCATATGCGAATCGAGCGGTGCTCTCGACGCCAAAATTCGTTGATATGCCGCACAGAACCATGGTTGTTATACCGCGTCTTCTGAATTCTAAATCAAGCTCCGTACCATAGAAAGCACCCCACTGATGTTTCGTGATTACGAAATCACCTTGCTTCGGCCCCATCTCAGGAACAATTTCTGCCCAATCTGGCGTATGAGTTTGCAGCGGCATTCTTGCGTCGGCAATCGGACGTAACGCATCTTTCCCGTCCGGAGAAGGCGTGACGCGTACTAAAAATACGGGCATACCATTTTTTCGGAATGCGTCGGCAAGTGCTGCTGCGTTTTTAATGACAAACTCCGGTGTATAAGGAGCAGATTTTCGTCCCGCGATCCCTTTTTGAAGATCAATGGCAACTAATGCTGTCTTTAATTTATCAATGGATAGAGTTTCCACCATGTTACATTACCACCTTTGGGTAGAACCATGCACTGAGTGCTGACATAAGGAGTGTAACAACGGTAAGTATGCCGATATCAAAACCTACTCCCGTAATAGTACCCGAGAGCATGAGCACCCGCAATCCATCCACCATATAACTTAATGGATTGAGTTTTGCAACAGTCTGGAGCCATGCAGGCATGATTGAAATTGGATAAATAGCATTTGAAGCGAAGAACAATGGCAGTGTGATTACCTGACCTATGCCCATAAACCGTTCCCTGGTTTTCACAATCGAGGCGATGATCATGGAAAGGCCGGTGAAGAACCCTGCACCCAGCATGACAATGATGATCACTCCAAAAATAGACAAGAATGTGATGTTCAATTGGATACCGAGGATAAGGGCAAAAAGGAAAACGATAAACGCCTGGCTCAAGCCCCTGATGCCAGCGGAAATCATTTTTCCCCAGACCAACGCAAGGCGAGGCGTCGGTGTTACGAGGAGTTTTTGCAATATGCCTGTATCTCGGTCCATGATAACGTAAAGTCCGTAGAAGATGGCAACGAATACGACGGATTGTGTGAGAATGCCCGGCGCGATGAACTGGAGATAGGTCAACCCCTCTGTCTGTATAGCCCGGACCTTACTCATCGCTTCACCGAAAATACCCAGCCAGAGGATCGGCTGTATCGCACGGGAAATGAGTTCCGTGGGATCATGGAGAAGTTTGCGCGTTTCCATCTCAGCGAGCACGTATGATTTTTTAATTGTCTGTGTTAAATAATGAAGTATATCCATGGAGTAATTCTTTATCCTAATCTTCGTTCAATTTTTCTTGCCCTGCGGATATCTCGAAAATTGCCGGTTTCCTGAAGTTTGTTGCCTGTGATGAAAATGAAAGCGTCTTCGAGTGTGGCATCTGGCTTCCCTGTTTTTGCTTTCAATTCTTCTACGCTCCCCAATGCAGCGATTTTTCCCTTGTTCATTACAGCGACCCGATCACTCACCTCATCTGCCTCTTCCATGTTATGCGTGGAAAAGAAGATGGTTGTACCGGAATGTTCCCGCAATTCAAGAAGGTGTTCCCAAACATTTTGGCGTGCAACAGGATCGAGTCCGGTTGTCGGCTCGTCAAGCAATAACACTTTGGGGCGATGAAGCATAGCTTGTCCGACTTCCATCTTGCGAACCATGCCTCCGGAAAACGTTCGGACAAGTGAATCCGTATGTTCCTCGAGGTTCAGAAATAAGAGTACTTGTCGGATACGCTCTTTACGTTCCGTTCTCGGAATATCGTAAAGCCGCGCCATGAGCATCAGGTTCTCGTATGCTGTGAGTGTGCCATCCACGGAAATCATCTGCGGTACGTAACCAATCGTATTCCGTACCCTCGAAGCCTGACGTATTATATCATACTTGTCGATGGTAGCTGTACCGCTTGTAGGTGCAAGAAGCGTGATGAGCATCTTGATAGTCGTGGATTTCCCTGCGCCATTCGGTCCCAGGAATGCGAATATCTCTCCAGCCTCAACAGTAAACGATATATCGTCAACCGCAGTGAAATCCTTAAACTTCTTTACGAGGTGAGTGACTTCGATGATAGAATTTGTTTGGAATTGTTCCATAGGATGAATGAAAGATTGAAAAGTATTATTGAATGACACGTGATCAAATAAGCGTTGTTTTCTATCGTGCTATACCGCTGAATTATTTTAATATCAATTTATAAATACTGTTTCTTCAAATGAAAGTCAAGATAGATCCAAGACAGCGAATGAACTTATAACAAAAGTAATCAATCGATGAGAGGAATACGATCTCTTTTCATTCTTCCGCAAATTTCTTTATCGCTTCATAATATTTCACAATCGCCTTCGCTTTGTTCTTCCCAAACGACATCCAATGCCACGTTGTCTCCGGATTCGGATTGTCTACAGTTGGTATGCGGATGATCGGTTTGCCTTGATATTCGCCCATAGTAGGTTGTGCTGCTTGTTTATTTTCTTCTTCCATATGCTCCTCTGATCTTTTCTTGTCATACTGTAACCGACGCCGTCTTGTCCGCCATGCTTTATTTTGGGCGGGGTCAACCCATACAATTCATACACCGCTTCCTAAATTCGGCGCTCTTTTCATTTGTAGAATCCGATCACAGATCGGATCGTTTAATTGCAATCGTCCGATATGATCATCGGACTCTACGCTTTCCCCTCCACAATCTTTATCTCTTCCTCTTTCTTCTTTGTCATTCTGAACGCAGTGAAGAATCCTTCTTTTCTATTGCTTTTTCTCCAGCAACTTCGCCAACACAACCCACTTACCATCAGCATTCTATACCTCCAAAAACGCCATCTGTTAACAACAAAATTTTTCTACCCCTTCACTTCCTCCGCCCCCTTCTTCTTCATTTCCATTCTCATTGTCATGCCCGCGTACGCGGAGCCGGAGGCCTGAAAATGTCACAGGCAACGCCTGTGCCTTATTTTATTTTGCAGGTAATTTAACAAACAACTTTTTAATATGCTTTGGGAAGCGTCCAAGGCCCTGTTCCTTCTTGATAAGCTCGACCATTGATTTGTCTGTACAGGCGAATACGATACTCTCCGGTTTCTCA
>JBEKAY010000072.1:0-11630 GCA_050015675.1 Bacteroidota bacterium
CGAACTACTTGACGTCTAAATGCCTTACTATAGCGTTCACTCTTCGGGATGCGCAGGGTTAGTTTCATCTTCTTCTCCTTGATCAAATTGATTTTTGGTCAACTCTTTTCAGGACAAGACATTTTTAAAAAAATACCCCGACGCACTACCAGACGCCGGGGTATAGGGAGGCTAACTATGTGCAGTCGGGGAGACTGCACACCACAAGATATATCTCAAGTGCTTAATTGTCAAGAGATTTTTTAAAAAAATATCAAATTATTTTTGAAATATATAATTATTTTCTTGACACAACTATTCCAATTGCACAAGGGATCTTTTTTTTAGGCAAGAATGAATTACAGCGCTTCATAGGGAAGAGAATGTCAAAGAGGATTTTGTTCAGTTGGCGTAGAGATACCGCTTGATTTTTTGAGTTGGTGTCTTTTCAAATGGCTCTGTTTGTTCGATGATGCGGGCGAGGCGTGAAAAAGAGGAAACCTGTTCGTTTACTCGCCTTTTAATATCTTCACAGAGTTGTCCAATACGCTCCCGTGCTTGTGATTCCGTTAAACCTAAATCAGAGAATTCAATATCGAGTTTTTCGTAATCAAGATACACGCGTGCTACGAGTTGGCCTTCATCTTGATAGACAAGAGACTCAAGTATGATATCTAATCGATTGATGATAGATTCAATGGCCTCTGGATAAATATTCTCGCCGCTCGGCCCAAGAATAACATTTTTCAAGCGGCCGTTGATATAGAGATAATCGCTCTTATCGAAGCTTCCAAGATCGCCTGTATGGAACCAGCCATCTGGTGACAACACTTTTGTTGTCAGGCCAGGATCGCGATAATACCCTTTCATAACGCTGGGTCCACGCACAACAATTTCTCCGATACCAGTTTTTGGATTTTGATTTTCGATTCGCACTTCCAATCCGGGGACAATTGGACCTGCGGATCTGTATCGTGTTTTTTTTGCATTTGTTCCTGCAATAAGAGGCGATGTTTCTGTCAGTCCATAGCCGATAGCATAGGGAAATTCTGCTTCACACAGGAAACGTTCCACTTCTGGGGCGAGAGCGGAACCACCGATTCCAAAAAATCTCATCGAACCGCCGAATGTTTCCTTCAGTTTATTGCCGGCAATTTTGTGGATACGTTTGCGGACCAACGGAAATTTATAGACGAGCTTGACCAAAAATCGTTTTCTGATTTCAGGTATAATGCGCGTCTTGTACATTTTTTCAATGATCAATGGAACAGTTAACATAGCCGTCGGTTTTACCATCTCCAATGCTGGAAGCAAGACAGCAGCAGTGGGAGGTTTCTTTACATAATAGACAGAAGAACCGCACATAATCGGAACCACTAAACCAAGCGTACATTCGTACACGTGAGCTAATGGAAGGATAGACAGCATACGATCGTTCTCATTAAAATCAGGTATCTTCGATGATGCAATTGCATTCCAGGCAATATTTTTATGGGTTAGCATTACGCCCTTTGAATGTCCCGTGGTTCCCGATGTATATATGATAGATGCGATGTCGTCTTCTTTTATTTCTTTTGGAATGAATCCTGCAAAATTTAAAACAAGGTTCCTGATTTTGCGCAGTTCTTTACTTCCTTCTGCTATCAATTGACGCAGTGTTGCCTTTGATGTTTCCGGGTTAATAATGGAAAAATCGTTTAACAAAATAACGCTGTTGAATTCAGTAAAATCCAAATCTTCAATTTTATAATAATAACGCTCGGATATAAAAATGACTTTGCTGCCTGAGTGTCTTAATATATGATGGATTTCGGAAGTATTAAAATCAGGTAATATCGGCACTACAACAGCGCCCATCGTTGTAATTGCGAAATATGCAATACCCCACTGTGGACTATTCTCACCCAGTATCGCTATGCGGTCACCATGTGCCACGCCTTGGTTCTTCAGAAAACCAGAGAGATGATCAATCTGTCGTTTCAGGTCAGAATAGCTTATTGGCTCTTCATCTGTATATGAAAGTGCTATATGCGATGAATTCTTTTGGCAGCTCTCTTCGATGATGCGCTGTAAGGTGAAGTGTTGTTGATCTGTTCTGTCGCTGTAGTGTGAAAACATAATTTAAGATTCGATAATTTCTATAGCATAAAAGTAAGAAGAAAAAGAGACAATTGGAAACATTCCATTCTTGTTTCCGCACTTGCAGACGGTTTAAAATATTCCTACCATGCTTCCACGAATTGATATTTGATCGGCAGCTTCTTTTCTTGTCTTAATTTATGAAGGTTTCGCCGGTGATTGCTATCGTTCTTCACTATTTCAAAAGGAGGATCTTAATGCGTTCACGAACAATTCTTGTAAGTTTTATTGCATTTTTCGTTTTTTTACTTTGTCAGATCAGTACTGCAGGGCAAAAACTCCGCTACAATTTTGAAAAGGGGAAAGCATATAAATATTCTACCATTGTTGAGAGTGAGACATCTGGTCAGTCGATGGGACAGGAATTTACCATGACCTCCGGCGCCGACTTCGATTATTCAATCTCGCTTATCAGTACGAATGATGGAGTTATGACGCTAGCGGTATCATTCGAGAAGTTTAATGTCAAATTAAATATGCCGATCATGGGATTTAACGACAGCATAATAGTTATGAAGGAATATGTTGGCAAACGGATCAAGGTTATCATGACAGACAAAGGAAAGACGCTTTCGGTTGCACCTATCGATACTGTTCCTCCTTCCCGTATACAAATGATAGCAAGCTTAACACCGTCGGATCTATTTAAGCAAATGCTGATTGAACTTCCGGAGAAAGAAATGGATTTAAAAGGTTCATGGAAGAAAGATATGCCTGACACAATTTCCCGAAGCGGGATGAAAATGTTAATAAAGCCGAGTCTTGTATTTAATATTGTTGGGGCAGAAGAGAAAAATAAATTCAATTGCTGGAAGATTGCTATCACCGGAACAAGCACCATTGAAGGAAGTGGCAATCAGCGTGGAGCCGATGTAACAATCGATGGAACAGTAAAGATCAACGGTACGGCGTATATTGCACCCGAAGAAGGCATGTTTGTTCACTCAGAACAATCAAGTGAAACCGAAATGACAACGACCGCTACCGGCTCGCAAACCGGTGCTTCAACAATGTCGATCGGTACAACAGTAAAAACTACATTAGTAAAATAATTTTTGTGCACTTATTCTTTGGCGTCAGTGTGCATTGATACTCTCGTTGACGCCGGGAAATTTTCGATTTCTTCGTTTCATTCGATGGTGAGATTGTATGAAACAAATTTCTTTCTTCCTCATTCTTCTTTTTTTTCTAGATACCTCATTCGCGTCAAGTCAACCTTCTGTTAACGCGCCCTTTGCGCATTACGGTATTTACGACACGGACGGCATTAAACCGCAAGAGTATCAACAACGCCGAGCAGCAGTACTTGCAAAAATGGATTCTGGTTCTGTCGCTGTTTTCCGCGCAAACGATCCCGACAATCGGAGTGGAGATACTGATTACAAATTTCGGCAGAATGATAATTTTCTGTATCTAACCGGCTGCAATGAAACAAACAGTACATTAATTATTGCGCCAAATGGAATACGAATAGACGGTGTTACGGTTGCGAAGGAAATCCTATTTGTCAATGAATATACAAAAAGCTGGAGCGGCTATAACCTTGGCTTGGAAGGAGCGAAGCAAATTCTTGGCTTCGGCGCGGAAGGAACAAAAAGCGTTGTGCTCGCAACTGAAAAGCTGAAAGAGCTTGTACCGCAAATTCTTCAATCAATAAATATTCTCTACTACACGCCATCGTTACCTGATATTCTTTTCGATCCAATTTCAAATACAACGTTTGCGGCAGTACGCGAAGTGAGAAAAGAGTTGGACGAAAAATTTTCAAATCTTGCAGTAATAAATTCAGGATCGTTAGTGAATGATTTACGCTCCGTGAAATCTTCAGCAGAAGTAGGGTTAATGCAGAAGGCAATCGATGCTACGGTGTCTGGATGTATTGAAGCAATGAAAAGGTGCGAACCGGGGATGTACGAATACCAACTTCAAGCCGTCATCGAATATTGCTACACGCAACGTGGATGCGAATTCTACGGTTTTCCCTCTATCGTTGGTTCTGGACCTAATGCATTGAACTATCATTACGATACAAATCGCCGGCAAATGAATAGCGGAGAGTTAGTTGTGATTGATATTGGCGCGGAGTACCATGGCTACTCAGCTGATGTAACGCGCACAATTCCGGTGAATGGAATATATTCCCCAGCACAAAAGGAAATCTATGAACTTGTTTTGAGCGCACAGAATTCAGCGATTAAAGAAGTCAGATCGAATGTGCCGATGAATGCATCAGGAGAAAAGGCGTTAGAGGTTCTTGGTGAAGGGTTAGTAAAACTTGGCATCATTCAAGATAAAAGCGAAGCGAAAAAATACTGTCCGCACAGTATCAGCCACTTCGTAGGATTGGATGTACATGATGTTGGTTCGAGAGAAGAACTGCTGCCGGGAATGGTTCTTACAATGGAGCCTGGATTATATATTCCCGACAGTAGTAGCTGTGACAAAAAGTATTGGGGCATCGGAATCCGAATTGAAGATGACGTACTAGTAACCGAAAACGGATGCAAAGTTCTTTCGGAAGCTGCGCCTCGAACGATAGAAGAAATTGAAGTGCTAATGATGCAGGGAAAAAATCAAAAAAGGAAATAAAAACAGCAAAAATATAAAGTAAAATAGCAAAAGGTAAAAAAAGCATAAAGAGATAAACATACAATCACTATATTATAAGTATCTTTAAATGATATGATTTATCATTTATAAAGTGTTACTCAATCACATCCGGCACATTCAGCAAGGAGGTGGCTTATGTCTCACTTGAAACCTGAAGAATGCCTGCACTTTTTCTCTGAAGTTCTGGGTATTCTCAATTCTACACACGAACCAGAACGCGTGCTTTCGCTCATTGTTGATCGAATTGTTCGCATCTACGGCTGTCAAACCTGCGCAGTGATTATCATCGATCCTGCAACCGAATATCTGCAAGTATCCACAAATCATAATTTATCTCACCGCTATGTAAAAGAATTCCGGCGCTCGCTAGGCACCGGTGCGATTGCCAAAATGCTTTCCACTGGAAAGCCAATATTAATTACGGATGGAAAACGGGAATCACAGCTCGCCACCGAGGTACAGTTGGAGCATCTATTCCGTTCTGCTGTGTGTCTACAGGTCTCAGCAGAACTTCGGACCCTTGGTTATCTCTATGCTGATGCGAGCGAACCCGATACATTTACCGAACACGATCTGCGGATACTCCAAAGCTTCGCCGATCTCGCAAGCATTGCATTGAATAAATCCTATCTTTACGAAAAGAATCTCCGTTTAGATAAGATTGATCATGAAACGGAATTAGAAAAGTATGCGCCTTTTCTTGAACGGCTCAGTACCAGTATCTCTCGCGCTGAAGAGAGCCATGAGAATATATGTCTCTTCATTTTGGATATTGATAACTACAAGCAAATTGGCGGAACATATGGCTATGAGGCATCAAAGAGAGTATTGAAAGAAATAGCGGGTCTTGTCAAGGCGCGCCTACGACCAATGGATGCCGCCAGTCGTTATGGATTTGACGAAATGATTGTTCTGCGTGAGAATGCTTCGCTGGAAGCAGGCATTGCGTTCGCTGAAGAATTGCGCAAGACGATTGAGGAGACAGAATTTACCCAACAAGGAATTCGCACGACGGTCAGCATTGGCGCAGTGGCTTTTCCGAAGAATGCTATTTCGGAAAAGGAACTGTTGATTGCTGTCAAAGAAGCACTTTATGATGCCCAGCGCAACGGCAGAAATAGAGTAGCGCACCTTTAGCGGCGAAAAAATAGAGAGGGCGTCATGTACACACTGAATGTTTTAATTATCGAAGACTCCGAAAGCGATGCCGCTTTGATCATCCGCAAGTTGAAGAAAGCAGGCTATACGATCCATCACGAACGGGTCGAGACTGCCGAAGAGATGAAAGCGGCTTTAGCTATGATCGCTTGGGACATTATAATTGCGGATTATAAATTACCGCAGTTTAACGCGCCTGCAGCTCTTACGCTTTTAAAAAAGTCCGATCTGGATATTCCCTTTATTGTTGTTTCTGGTACAATCGGCGAAGAAACTGCAGTGGAACTCATGAAAGCCGGTGCGCACGACTATCTGATGAAGGACAAACTTATCCGCTTGGTTCCCACTGTCAAACGCGAAATTGCAGAGGCACAAGTACGACGAGAGCGTCAACAAATGATAAAAGCATTACGTGCGAGCGAAGAACGTTATCGAACATTGTCCGAAGCGGCACATGATATGATCTTTATTGTCAGCCGTGATGATCTTGTGGAATATGTAAATACATCGGCCGCTGGACTATTCCACCAACGACCGGAAGAGATCATTGGAAAAACACGGGCGTCATTGTTTCCGCCAGAAGCTTCTCGCGGGCAGCAGCGTTTTCTGCAAAATGTTTTTGAAACAGGAATG
Source organism: Bacteroidota bacterium (assembly GCA_050015675.1). Classification (GTDB taxonomy): domain Bacteria; phylum Bacteroidota; class Ignavibacteria; order UBA10030; family UBA10030; genus Fen-1298. The sequence goes on from JBEKAY010000072.1 coordinate 6,520, forward strand.
CCCAAGTATGTTGAAAGCAAAACGGAACTTATAGACCAAGTGACCTGGCTGGGCACTTGGTTGGTGCCGCTGCTGGATGATATCGGTCAAGTTACTGGCGTTATGGGTGTTGCCCGCGACATAACAAACCAAAAGTGGTTGGAGGAAGACAAACAAAAACTATTGAACAAACTTCAGAAGGCACTCACGCAAATCAAGACATTAAGCGGTTTGCTTCCGATATGCTCGGTGTGCAAGAAGATACGAGACGATAAAGGCTACTGGAAGCAAGTTGAGGACTATATTCAGAATCACACAGATGTGACGTTCACGCATGGGGTATGCCCCGACTGCTTTCCGAAATTGTATCCTGACTTTGACTCTACCAAACCAGAAGAAACAGAGGAACAACGATAGTATTATGGATATTATTTCTGTGCCATCAAAATTTCTATTGGTGTGAGGACTTTTTTATCTGTGATTAATTCAAATGTTCATCTATCACTGGCGACCTCCTGACAGTTACAAAGTGGACTTGAAATGAGAAGATCTATAAATAGAGAGCTATCTTTCTTGAACAAAAACAGTACATTACTACAATAGTAAAAATATCGTATGATACGGGATGTGAAATCTAATTGGAGATATCACTGATGTTGGTTGTCATTATTTCAATATATCTCACCCATCTTGTTTCACTTTTGAAATAAGTTAGAGAATAAATAATTATGACAAAGGAATCCTTCAGATCTGACTTCACATTAAGAATCGAAAGGTTGATATGAAAACACCACTGCGAGGCCTCATTTAATGAAAGCTGCAGAATTGTTGAATAGGCAAGACTGTCTTGATGTTATCAGCGGGATTATTGATAATGAGTAGCATTGATCCGAATGGCGATATTCTCATTGTTGACGATGCGGCGACAAGCCTTAATGTGCTGACGGAGGTTTTGAACGATGCTGGTTACAAAGTACGTCCGGTAACCAGCGGTAAGTCAGCTCTCCGGAGCGTGCAAGCCAAATTACCTGCGCTTATACTTCTGGATGTCAGGATGCCGGATATAGATGGATATGAAGTGTGCCGGATTCTCAAAGCAGATGAAAAGACCCGTTCCATTCCAATCATCTTCATCAGTGCGTTAGGAGATGAACATCAAAGGGTGAAGGGTTTCCAAGTGGGCGGTGTGGACTATGTTACGAAACCATTTAGTTCAGAGGAAGTGCTCGCGAGGGTAAATGTACACCTCACCTTACAGCGTATGCAATTAGATTTGGAGGAGAAAAACACAACTCTTGTGGAGGAGATCAAAATACGCAAGCAGGTGGAAGATAAATTGACTAAGGCACATGATTTTTATCTCGGTCTTCTGAATTATGCTCCGGCATTGATCTGGCGTTCGGGTGTAGATGAGAAGTGCGATTGGTTCAACGTCTCCTGGTTGGCATTTACCGGCCGCACTATAGAACAGGAAATTGGCGACGGCTGGGCTGAGGGTGTTTACACAGACGATCTGAATTCATGTGTGAAAACCCATATCGATGCATTTACAGCGCGCCGCACGTTTGAAATGCAATACCGTTTGCGCCGCCATGACGGTCAGTTTCGATGGATCGTTGAGTATGGAATTCCATTCAATTCGACTGAAGGAGAATTTGCAGGATTTATTGGTTATTGTTTTGATATTACCGAACGCAAGCAGGCCGAGGCGGAGCGCGAGAAACTTATTAATGAACTTCAAGCAGCACTCGCTGAAATCAAGACTTTGAGCGGCTTGATCCCTATCTGCGCTTGGTGCAAAAAAATTCGTGATGATAAAGGATACTGGACTATCCTCGAAGCGTATTTAAATCAACACTCCAGCGCACAGTTTACACATGGCATTTGTCCTGAATGCTTGGCCAAATTATATCCCAACTTGATAAACACCAAATCAAACGAACAAGGGAAAAAATAAAATATGGAATATCTTATATTTGTCAGGAAATATTCTCCGACAGAATCCTTCAGACCAGCCATCACATTAAGAATTAAGAGGTTGATATGAAAACACCACTGCGAGTTCTGATTGTCGAGGACTCGGAAAGCGATGCCGTATTTGTTATCCGTCAGTTGAAGAAAGCGGAATATTTAATTCAACACGAACGAGTTGAAACTGCAAAAGATATGAAAGCGGCATTGGAAAAGCAAGAGTGGGATATTGTGATTTCAGATTATCAACTACCACGGTTTAGTGTGTTAGCCGCTCTTGCACTTCTGCAAAAGACCAAGCTTGATATTCCTTTCATCGTTGTATCCGGTTACATTGGCGAAGAAGATGCCGTGGAACTCATGAAAGCCGGCGTTCACGACTATCTGATGAAGGACAAACTTGCACGCCTTGTGCAGGTTGTAAAGCGTGAACTTGCCGAAGCACAAATGCGGCGGGAACACAAAAAAATTGAAGAAGAAAGTCTATTATTGGCACAAGCTGTTAAATCGACAAGAGATTGCATATCTATTACTGATCTGGAAAATAAAATTCTATTTGTCAATGATTCCTTCCTATCTACGTATGGATATTCTGAAACTGAGTTGCTTGGGAAAAATATTTCAATTATTCGTTCGCCAATGGTCTCTTCTGAAGAGAGTAAGGCTGTCCAATCGGGAACAATGCGAGATGGCTGGCACGGAGAAATTCGCAATAGGCGCAAGAACGGCACTGAGTTCATAGTTGAATTATGGACATCTGTTGTCATAAGCAATTCCGGAAACCCTATTGCAATGATAGGTGTCGCACGCGACATTACAGAGCGTAAACGAGCTGAAGAGTTGATGGAAAAAAGCGAGGAGAAATTCAGGCAAATGTTTGATGACGCTCCGCTCGGGTATCATGAAATTGATGCCAAAGGAAATATCAAGGATATAAATCGCATGGAGTTAGAGATGCTGGGCTATACCTTGGAAGAAATGCTAGGTGCCCCAGTCTGGAAGTTCAATTCTGATAAGGAAGCTGCAAAAAAAAGAGTACTCTCCAAGTTAGAAGGGACCATGCCTTGTGATAAGCAAGTTGAGCGAATCTACACCCGAAAAGATGGAACAACAATTCCGATCTTGATTGACGATGGTCTCCTGAAAGATAAAGAAGGAAATATAACAGGGATACGGACAATCATTCAAGACATCACCGAGCGCAGGCGTGCGGAAGAAGCACTTCGAAAATCTGAAGAGAATTATCGTTCGATTTTTGACAATGCAGCTGAAGGCATTTTCCAAAGTACTCCGGAAGGAAAGTTCCTTATGGCAAATCCCGCTATGGCGCGCATTCTCGGCTTCTCCTCGGCCGAGGAGCTAATTCGCGAGCGCACTGACATCGCCCGACAAAGTTATGTGCACCCTGAGCGACGGGAGGAATTCAAACGGCTGATGGAACAACAAAACAAAGTATTAGGATTCGAATTTGAAGTTCCATGCAAGAATGGTAATGTTGCATGGGTTTCCGAAACGGCACAAGCCGTTCGGGACGCTACAGGCCGCGTCGTGCGTTACGAGGGATTTTTCATAGATATCACTGAGCGCAAAAAAGCAGAAATTGAATTGAGAGAAAGTGAAGAACGCTATAGACGCTTAGTAGAATTTTCTCCAGACGCCATTGCAGTGCATAGCGAAGGGAAAATCGTGTATGTCAATTCTGCTGCCATTATACTCCTTGGTGCAAACAATGCTTCAGAGTTGATCGGTAAGCCATTCTTGGATATCATCCATCCGGACTATCGGGACTCTATTCATCAGCAGATCATCGCGGTAATGAAGGAAGAATATGCGCTTCCATTGACAGAACAAAAATTCATACGGCTGGACGGATCCACAGTCGAAGTCGAAGTTGCCGCATTACCGATTGTCTATAAAGAAAAATCCGCTATGCAGATGGTTGCGCACGACATTTCCGAACAAAAAAAGCTACAGAGCGAACTTCTTCAAACACAGAAAATACAGAGCATCGGCACGCTTGCCGGCGGCATTGCACACGACTTTAACAATATACTCGGCATCATCTTGGCATACTCTTCTCTTCTCAACAAGAACACGTTGACTCCGGATAAATTATCTATGAGCATAACCGCTATCAACCAAGCAGTCCAGCGGGGAGCTGCGCTTGTCCGCCAGATTCTAACTTTTGCACGGAAAACGGATATCGTATTTGAACCGATGGATATTTCTGAATTGATACATGAACTTCTCTCAATGTTGGAACAAACCTTTCCTAAAACTATCACATTATCAGAGAGCATTGCAGATAGCCTTCCGCTTATCTTTGCCGATCGTACACAAGTCCATCAAGCGTTATTGAATCTTTGCATCAATGCACGGGATGCTATGCAGAATGGTGGTTCAATCTTTATTGCAGCAGAGAAACATACAAAAGAACAAATGGTTCAGCAGTTCCCCACTGCCAATGAAGAAGCATACGTATGTCTGACGGTAACAGATACGGGTAAAGGAATGGACGAGGCAACGTGCCTTAGGGTATTTGATCCGTTCTTCACGACCAAGGAGAAGGGAAAAGGAACTGGTCTCGGTTTGTCAGTTGTCTATGGTGTTGTGCAAGCACATCATGGCTTCATAGACCTTAAGAGTGAACCGGGCCGCGGCACAACCTTCCGACTCTTTTTTCCTGTTCCAACTATTAACGAACAAATAGCCGAGTCTCATCAACGAAGCGAACCATTTGAAATCGGCGGCACAGAAACAATTCTGTTCGTAGAAGATGAGGATTTGCTTATACAAATGGTGAGTTTCTTACTCGAATCAAAAGGATACAGTGTGCTCTGCGCGCGTGACGGCCTTGAGGCAATTAATGTATATCAATCCAATAAGCAAAAGATCGCACTTGTCATTACCGACATGGGACTTCCTGTAATGACAGGAACTGATGAGTTCAAGAAACTTAAAGAAATTAATCCAACCGTGAAGGTAATCTTTGCTAGTGGATATTTTGAACCGGATGTCAAATCGGAACTTTGGAAGAATGGAGCTACTGGTTTCATTCAGAAGCCGTATGAGCCGAACGACGTTTTACGGATAATCCGGCAAGTATTAGATCAAAAGGCATGAGTGGAAAGATGATTCACCGAGCAGAAACACTTCCTGAA
>JBEKAY010000073.1:0-11487 GCA_050015675.1 Bacteroidota bacterium
CTGGTTAACGATATTCTTCTCTCAGGAAGATATCTAGACGCTCCTATCTCTCCTATGACTTTGCCAATGGACCAGGATACAAAAATAATTATAACAGACTCAACATACGAGGCGCTCCCCGCGAAGGAACGCGGGGTTTCGCAACAGAGGCTCAACAAGCTGACGGTTGCCAGCTGGGTACGTTAATCATTGCTGGTAGTGGGTTTTGTCTTTGTTATTCAGTTTTTTGTACCTATAACTTTGATACTTATCAATTTGGTTATCAGCATGAACCTGTTTCGTTATCAACATATTGAAAGTTATCAGCGCCGCAGCCCCAAACAAAATAATTTCGGGGTAAACTTAGCGCCGGTCCGTTATACCGCTTGCGCTATAAAAGAAGTTGTGTACAATGGAGATACAAAAACAATATGAGAACTAAACTAAAATTCTTAATTATTGGCTTAATACTGACTAATTCTTTATATGCTCAAAAAGTAATTTATCTTGATGAAGATTATCCTGATTTGATTCCCCAAAAATATGCGCAAGGGATAATAAATGTTAAAGGTAGGTATCAACAAAATATTACTATGAGTCCAGATGGCAAGGAGCAACTTTTTACTCAGACAGATTCTGCATTGTGGAGATATGAAAGGATTTTAAGAGTGAGAAATATGGGGCAAAATAAAATATTGGTTGATACACCAGAATTTGTTAAAGATTTTAAATATGAACATTATTGGATGATTGGCGAACCAATGATATCTCCAGATAACAAGGATTTGTATTTTACGGCAGATTATCCACCTGACCATTGGAACTCGAAAAGGACAGAAACTGGTGATTGGTCTAAACCTATTAAAATGGATTCGTTAAGTATAAAGAAGGGGGATTGGTATACATCGGTTTCAAGAAATAATACTCTGTATTTTACTAATGGTACTATATATAAATCTCTATCTGATAGTGGTAAACATAATTCGAGAATTAAAGTTGAAGGGCCATTTAATCATAAGGATGCGCGAGATCCTTGTATATCACCAAATGAGGATTATATGATTTTTGAGTCACCTGGAGAAGGTGGTAATGGACAGGGAGATTTATATGTGTGTTTTAATGATGGCAAAGGAAATTGGTCGGAAGCATATGATCTTGGTAAAGAAATAAATACAGAAAACTTTGAATTTGGTCCATATATTTCACCTGATGAGAAATACTTATTTTTTTCAAGAAGAGAAAAATGGAATCATACTAAATATTCAGATATTTATTGGGTGAGTTTGAAGGTTCTTGATAAATTTAGAGAAAAAAGAAAATTTAAATAATAACTCTACTCAACATCGGCTCATACGCCATTCAGGTTCCAGCATTTTAAAAACATGCGCAAGCGGTATAACCAGACGCTCAAGCTGACGGAATGAGCTCACTACAAAATTCATGGCGTGCATAGGTTTAGTACAGAATTGAAAGTTATCAGCATGAACTTGTTTCGTTTTCAGCAACTTGAAAATTATCAACGCCGCAGCCCCAAACAAAATAATTTCGGGGTAAACTTAGCGCCGGTCCGTTAAGCGGCACAAAAAAGAGGAAAAAATTATCACATAATAGGAGCATCTTATGCCTAAAATTATTTTTGCCGCATTCACGGCGCTGCTCATCACATGCGCTTCGGCTCAGGGAAAAAAACCAGTCGAACCTCCGAAGCCTGCCAAAAGTCCCTCTCAGGAGTTGTTGTTGGCCTGGAACAGTACGGGAGGAACACTGATCAAGATGGCCGAGGATTTTCCTGAAGACAAATACGACTTCAAAGCCCAGAAGGATGAGCGGACCTTCGCAACAAATCTCCTGCACGTTGCAGCAGGTTATTATGAAGTAATTAATGCTATCAAAGGATCAGCGATACGGTACATCGGGAACGATGATTCCTTGCGAAAAAAGTATCCGACGAAAACAGAAATTGTGAAATACTTGAAACAAGCAGTTGCCGATGGCGCGGAGCTGATCAAAGCAGAGGGGGACAGCGGATTGACCCGTGAGTATAAATATCCCTGGGGAAACGTAATGGTTCACGGCTTGTTCCTCTGGTACGGCATTCTCTACCACGCTGGCGATCATTATGGACAATTGGTGGTGTATTACCGTCTCAACGGAATGATACCGTCTGAATCACGGCCGAGAAAATAGCAAGAAGTTTCATAGTGCCAGCTAACCAGGCGCTCCCTGCCACAAAACATGGCAGGCAATCCCGCTTGGAAAACAGCGGGACGCAAACAACGCGCAAAGCAGCGGGATTTACTTGTCCGCCAGTTGTTTGGCGGAGCGCCCATCCGTTAGGCAGCACAAATAACTTAGGATGTATCTGCACGTTCATGATTGTATTTTAACTGAGGAGTTAAATATGAAATCACGAATTCTTTTTCTGCTTGTCGTTGTGTTATTTCTTCTCCTATCTGGAGAAGAAGCATTTGCTCAATGGGGTGGAATTTCCCAACTGAAGTATACGAGTATAAAGTGTTTATTGACAGTGAATGACAGTACGGTTTTCTTAGCCGGTGATAACGGGACTTTTCTTCGCTCTACGGACAACGGGACCACATGGGCAAATGTGATGCAGAATGGAATTGAAGTAGACACACTTCTTTCGTTGGGAAAAGGGGGTGGATACATTTTTGCTGGTGCAAATGGTGTGAGCAGCGTATATCGATCTTCCGATAATGGCAATTCTTGGAGTACTGCTAACCAGGGGCTTCCGCCTATCGCAGTAGTGAACGCTTTCACATGGATCGATAGTACTTTGTACGCGGCTGCCAATTACGGTGTTTTTAGTTCCATAGACAATGGAGAACATTGGAGGATTGATACGGCAGGGCTCGGACTGGAACAGTTATACCCTGGCCAATATGGTGGCATGGTCGGAATAACATCTATTAGATCGAAAAAGCTATTTGTGATCAAGTCCACGTCGGGGCATGGCGTGTATACATCTTCTGCAGATAGTATTGACTGGGTACCGATCGGGTTAGAGACTGAATGGGGTAATGCAATAGCAGCAATTGATACAAACGTTTTTGTGGGAACACCTGGGGGTATATATCTTTACACTGGCAGTGGAACAACGTGGCTTTCACGATCCAATGGACTTCCCAATAATGGTCAATCCTGCATTTTGACTACAGCGGACACTTTACTTTTCGCCTATTATTCCGGATTCAGTACCATCAGTGTCAATGGAATTTATATGTCTTCCGACTTGGGTCAGACATGGAATAAAATCAATGATAGTATCTTTGGTGGAAATATAGTTAAAACGATGGCGGCGACAAAAAAATATCTTATCGCAGGTACTCAAAGCGGCGCATGGCGATTGCCCCTTGCTTCGGTAATTACGTCGGTCGATGATATTCCAATCCATTTACCGACCGACTATGCGTTGAGTCAGAATTATCCGAATCCATTCAATCCTTCAACGACAATCTCCTTTACACTTCCATCGAGCTCATTTGTCTCGTTGAAGGTGTTCGATGTTTTAGGAAGAGGAGTGGCAACTATTGTCACCGATGAATTATCAGCAGGCACCTATACGCGGCAATGGAATGCCTCAAATATATCGAGTGGAATTTATTTTTATCGTTTGCAGGCAGGAAAATATGCTGAAACAAAGAAACTAATCTTACTTAAATAAGGAAATACCATCAACGTGTGTGTTCTAACCAGGCGCTCCCCGCTATCATGCTTGGAAGAGAGCGGGACGCATAAAACGCAGAAAGTAGCGGGATTACATTCTTAGGCCGCTGGTTGTTAGGCGGCGCCAACAACAAAGGATAATAACTCGCCAATTCCAGCACATCTATCAAGTTTTCCAGATAAGACATCGTCACTACAAAGAAAATTCCTTACTTCCGCGAAGATTTGGGATAAGGTTCTTCTTCAACATTCATCCGGTAGCCAATGCCGGATTCAGTTAAAAAGATTTCAGGATTTGTCGGATCGGTTTCAATTTTTTTGCGCAACTGACCGACATACACACGTGTATACTGCGCTTCTTCTGCAAACGACGGTCCCCAGACTTGTTCTAAAATAAACCGGTGAGTCAAGACGCGCCCCGCGTTTCGTATAAAGAGTGTAAGTAACGAATATTCGATCGCAGTGAGCTTGACAATCTCTTCCCCTTTTTTCACAACACGTGCAGATAAATCGACTGTAAGATTGTGTGAAGTAAAGACGTCTTTTTCCTGTACTGTCGGACGATGGCGAAGAGCCGTTCGTACGCGCGCGAGCAATTCTCCGGTACGAAACGGTTTGATGAGATAATCATCTGCACCGGCAGTCAAGCAGGAAATGATATCGCTTTCTGTATTGCGCACAGAAAGGACGATCACGGGAAGAGTCGACCATTCCCGGATCCGTTTCAGCACAGCAAGTCCATCCATATCCGGCAACCCGAGATCAAGGATGATGAGTTCCGGCCGTTCCGTTCCGGCCATAATAATCCCTTCATTCCCTGTTTTTGCAAATTTCAAATGATACCCGCTGGGCTCCAATGTTAATTGGAGCAAGCGGCGAATTTGAATTTCATCGTCCACGACGAGAATGGTCGGTTCAGTGCTCATTTCTTTTCCGGCATGCTTTCTATCGGGAATTCGATCGTAAACTCTGCACCGCCGGATGTTCTATTGCGAACCGAGAGTATTCCTCGATGTGCCTCAACAAATCCCTTTGCGATAGGGAGGCCTAGCCCGGTGCCGCCCGCTGCCGTACCTTGTGCACGGTAAAATTTCTCGAATACTCTTTTTAAATCTGCCGTCGGGATACCCAGGCCATTATCAGCCACAGTGATGATACACCGATCCTCGTCGATACGTGCGTTGATTTCAATAGCGGTTTCACCGGCCGTGTGAACCGTCGCATTATAAATAAGATTTGTCAATGCCTGTTCCATCAATCCGAAATCTAACTTTACTAACGGGAGTCCTTCTTGTACTTCTATTTTTATCGGATGATGGGCAAGTTCTTGTTCAAGGCCTTTCACGGTGACGTTGATAATGTCACGAACATCACACCAGTCCAGTTTGGGTTGAATCATTCCGGATTCAAGCCGCGTCATATCCAACAAGTTTGCAACGAGGCGATTGAGACGTTCTGCTGCGATATGAATTTCTGTGCTCAATTCTTTGGTTGTCCCGACGGCGGGCGATTCTTGTCCGGCAAGTAAATTCTCCGAGGCGCCCAAGATGGCGGCGATGGGTGTCCTCAATTCGTGCGAGATGGAATTGAACAGTGTTTTGTAAAGGCGCTCCGATTCTGCCACCGCAATGGATTTCTTGGTTACTTCATTTAATAATTCCCGTTCGACCGCCGAGGCAATCTGTGCAATAAAATTCTCGAGCAGAGTTTCGTAATCGATTGTCATTTTTTCATCGCTGTGCGGTTTTACACCGATCACGCCGAGCGGATAGCGCGGTCCGGACATGGAAAAGTATGTCGCCTGTGCAAAGGGAAGCGTATCGGTATGCTTGCCTGCTTTCTTTTCATTCCAGTACGTCCATGCGGCGACACTCGATTCCTTTTCATCCGGCATCCACGAGCTCGCCGCATGCGGCTTGCGGTTAATTTCGCCATCCGCATCGCCAAGAAAGACTGCAACATCGGCATCGAAGAATTTTTTAATATTCAAAACGGCTGCCGTAATGACCTCGTCTTGCGAATGCGACGACGAAAGATCTTTGGTCAATGCGAAGAGTGCCGAAGCGCGCATCTCGCGCTGGCGGACAGCCTTTTCCCGTTCCCGCACCCGTGCAGACAAGGTTCCGGTGACTACGGCAACAAGAAAGAACATTGCAAGCATCAATACGTCTTCCACATGACCGACAGAAAAAGTAAAAATGGGAGGGATAAATAAAAAATCCCACGCCAGGGCACCGAATGCGGCGCCGACAAACACAGGGCCGCGTCCCATACGCAGCGGGAGGAGCGATACCGTAAAGAGTATAATGAGCGATACAGTTCGATACCCGACAAGGGATGTGAAGGGAAAACAAGCGAGTGCGACGCCAAGAACGATACATGCGCCAACTACATACTGAAGAATTCCGGATTGGATATTCGGAATCCGGTAGACACTGGGCTGCGATTTCTCTCCTTCTTCATGCCCGACAATATAAATATCAATGCCTTGGCTACGTTTAATCAAATCTTCGGCAAGATGTGATGAACGGAGAAAAGAGTGCCGGTTCGGCTTGCCGATAAGAATTTGCGTTGCGTTTTGTTCACGCGCGACGCGCAGCAGCGCTCCGGCAATATCTTCATCGGATGTCGTTACAATCTCTGCTCCGAGCTCACGTGCAAGTTTTATATTTTTTAAAAGCTGTTCGCTTTCCGCTGTGCTCGGCCTTACAGAGGTTTCAACATACACAACAACCCAGGACGCGTCCATGGTATACGAAATTCTGCGAGCCCATCGAATAACAGAAAGTGATTGCGGACTTGCATTGATACCGACAACGAGGCGCGTTCCGGATTTCCATGTTTCTGAAATCCGCTGCTTCTGTTTATATTCCCGTAATTGCTGATCGACACGTTCTGCAGTTAAACGCAGGGACATTTCCCGTAGAGCGGTCAGGTTTCCTTTTCTGAAAAAATTATCAACGGCACGCTTGGTACGTTCGGGAGCGTACACCTTTCCTTCCGCAAGGCGCTTGAGCAATTCATCAGGAGAAATATCGATGACTTCGACTTCGTCGGCAACCTCGAAGATTGAATCCGGAACAGTTTCCCGCACGATGCTGCCGGTAATCTGGGCAACTGTTTCCGCCCGGCTTTCAAGATGCTGCACATTCAATGTCGTGAAGACATCAATGCCATTATCCATCAGTTCAAGAACATCCTGATACCGTTTTGCATGACGGCTGCCCGGAGCATTCGTATGCGCGAGTTCATCCACAAGCACCAGCTGCGGTTTTCGGGAAAGGATGGTATCAAGATCCATTTCTTCAACCATCGTGCCTTTATAGTCGAGAGTTTTTCGCGGGAGGGTTTGCAAGCCGTCGAGAAGAGCTTCCGTTTCTAATCGTTTGTGCGTTTCTACATACCCGACGAGAACATCAATCCCTTTCGACACAGCGGCGTGGGCATCCTTCAGCATGTCGTACGTCTTGCCGACTCCGGCGCACATGCCGAAGAAGATTTTAAGCTTTCCCCTTTTTTCTTTTTCTTCTTCTTTCTTTAAAAAATTAAGAAGGGCGTCGGGATCGGGTCTATTCTCAGCATCATTTTCCATGCATCTGTAATATACAAATTCCTTTATCGAAATTCTGGGATGATGCTACTTACCGTCCGATTGCATTAAGTTCGAGCCTTTCCACACCGGCTGAGAGGAATTACTATTGAGAAGACAATCGTGAAAAATACTCCCAACGATGATTCCAATGAGAAATGTAAAAACGTATAGAATAATACGAAGCGCCTGTCGATATTTCTGATTTACCACGAGTGTGTCAAATAATTCCCAGTTATCGAATTGTGAGGAATCTTGACTATGATGTATTTTCCAATTTTAAACTCATTCACAGACAAGTTCTTTGAAGCATCCATAGCACATCTCCTTTTGTTGATTTTCTTGAGCTTCAACCTTGTTGTTAAAACATTGCAATAATATCAATAAGGATGATTGCCTGATTATTTCGCCACATTTTGACCGCTCGACAAGCTTCGGGGTGAGCCTGCCGAACGCTCACGGTAAACCAGCTGGATACAACTTGAGATCATTTTTGAGATAGGTTCTATATATTAATATCCAATTGCATCGTAAAGGTGCTCGGAAGATCGGCATTGAAAACATCTCGTGCAAATATAACGCTCACGTTTTTTGAGAAGGACCATGCAAAGCCATAACTCAAAGCACCAAAGCTGCTCTTGCTGTCTTGATAATCAATTGCGAGCCAGAGATTTTCGCTAATCTCCGTGATTTGCCTGTCCCATGATAGTAAAACTCCCGAGTTATCCGCACTTCCGGTGGAAAGATCGACCAATAGTTTCTTGTTCCCAGAAAAGTATCCTACTTCAATTCGTCCTAAAACAGGAAAAGTCTTTCCAACTATTCCATAGACAATATTAAAGTCCGTGACATTTTTTAGGAAACCGAAACCAAATCCTCCCACTGCTATTGCGGGAGCCCAATCGGTGAGTGCCCCCTCAGGAACACCGACCTTTGCATTCAGAAGGAACGGCGATAATTGCGGTGTAAAATAATCGACGCCGACTTCTGCTTTTATAATGGAATCAGGCAGCACTCCGACAGTTAATCCGAGATCCGTGGGGAATGCTGTCCCGCTGCCAGGTTTGCCGCTCTTAAAATCGTAAGCATAATTGTCAATGCCAAGATGAAATGATTTATATCCCTGGAAATCCACAGATGGAATCCAGATAATGGTGGAAGGTGTTGCAGAGACGATCATGGATCCACCGAATATCAGTGTTAGTAATGCCATTGCGATAATCTGTCTTGATTTCATTGTACTTTTCCTTTATTTGCTTTCTGTGTGTATTTTTTTTACCGCGGGTACCAACTCTTCCAATCAAGATGGTCCGGTGTGTACTTGACCAGATGATCGTGAGAAAGAAAGCCCGCCAAGAATCCGATAAGAAGCGATAACACAATAACAATAACCATATGCTGAAACCGGCTTCTTTCTTCAGGTAATTCTTCTTCCCATAAATCTTTTTGTTCTTTCATATCCTCGATCCCCTTTCTTGCCACAATTAAATAATTCTCATTGCTACCATCAGCATGTCGATCAGCTTGATGCCGATAAACGGAGCGATGACACCGCCGACTCCATATATAAGCAAATGTTTTCGAAGCAATTGCACTGCACTTACAGGACGATATTTCACGCCTTTCAATGCCAAGGGAATCAACGCTACAATGATTAACGCATTAAAGATGACTGCGGAGAGAATGGCGCTTTCGGGCGTGGCAAGCTTCATAATGTTCAATGCATTCAGTACAGGATACGTTGTTGCGAACGCAGCAGGAATGATGGCAAAGTACTTTGCGACATCGTTCGCGATGCTGAATGTGGTGAGTGTACCGCGCGTCATGAGAAGCTGCTTGCCGATTTCTACGATCTCCATCAGTTTTGTCGGATTGCTGTCGAGGTCGATCATATTTGCGGCTTCACGCGCAGACTGTGTCCCGGTATTCATCGCCACAGCAACATCTGCCTGAGCGAGTGCTGGGGCATCGTTGGTGCCATCGCCAGTCATTGCGACGAGCCGTCCGCCTTTTTGATACTCGCGAATGAGTTTGAGTTTATCTTCCGGCTTTGCCTCGGCGAGAAAATCATCAACACCGGCTTCTGCAGCGATGGCGGTTGCTGTCAAAGGATTATCACCTGTGATCATAACAGTTTTGATTCCCATTTTGCGCAAGTGTGCAAACCGTTCTTTAATTCCGCCTTTGACAATATCCTTCAAATGAATAACGCCGAGCACTTCCTTGTTTTCGGCGACAACCAACGGAGTAGCGCCAAGTCTGCTGATTTCCTGCACTGCCTGCTGGATAGCAGATGGAAACACGCCGCCCTGTTGTTCGATATAGAGTTTCATTGCTTCAGCAGCACCTTTTCTGATAATCCTTTTACCGTTTTTACCTTCGGGTAGAATATCAGCTCCACTCATACGCGTCTGTGCACTAAAGGGAACAAAATGCGCTGAGATCTCATGAATCTCACGGCCGCGCAAGCCGTAGTTCTCTTTGGCAAGAATAACAATTGACCTGCCTTCCGGTGTCTCGTCTGCAAGCGAGGCAAGTTGTGCAGCATCCGCCAAGCGTTCCTTGGAAATTCCAGGAGCAGGGGTGAATTCAGTCGCCATGCGATTTCCGAGTGTTATCGTACCGGTTTTATCAAGGAGGAGCACATCGACATCCCCTGCCGCTTCAATGGCGCGACCGGATGTCGCTATCACATTATGCCGGATCATCCGATCCATGCCGGCAATGCCGATTGCGGAAAGAAGTCCCCCGATCGTCGTAGGAATCAAACAAACAAGTAGAGCAACGAGCACTGTTACGGTGACGGGCGCTCCGTGACCTGCGACCTCAACGCTAAACAGTGAGAAAGGAAGAAGTGTTACACATACGATAAGAAAAATAATGGTGAACGCAGCAAGCAAAATATTGAGAGCAATTTCATTCGGAGTTTTTTGCCGCTTGGCACCTTCAATCAAATGAATCATCCTATCAAGGAAACCGCCGCCGGGTTCTGCTGTCACTTTGATGATTAGCCAGTCCGAGAGTACACGTGTTCCGCCTGTGACAGCGCTTCGATCTCCACCGGATTCACGAATCACCGGTGCGCTTTCACCGGTAATCGCACTTTCATCTACAGAAGCGATTCCCTCAACAACCTCGCCGTCAGCGGAAATAATTTCTCCTGCTTCGGTGAGAAACACATCGTTCTTTTGCAGTTCGCTGGATGTAACGAGGTCGAACTGTGAATCCTTGCGAAGGTAATGTAACCGCTTTGCCGTGGTATCCCGGCGCGAGCGGCGTAATGCTTCCGCCTGCGCTTTTCCCCGTCCTTCAGCCAATGCTTCAGAAAAGTTTGCGAAGAGAACCGTGAACCATAACCAGAGTGAAACAAAACCAATGTACCACGCAGGCGCTTCTCCGGTTCCGAGCAGAGCTTGAATCCATAATGCCATTGTGAGGACGCTTCCTACTTCCACAACAAACATTACGGGATTTCGCGCCATCTTCCATGGATTTAATTTTCTTACGGAATCGATGCATGCGCGAAGATACATTTCCCGATTCAGTCCTAAAGGCTTCCTCAATTGCTGTGTAGATTGCGTTACCATTCTTTTATCTTCCTTCTTTCTCGTGAGTACGTTATTGCATCATCAAAAAATGTTCAACGATCGGTCCCAATGCGAGTGCTGGTAAAAAGTTTAACGCGCCAACAATAAGAACGACTGCGATAAGCCAGAAAATAAACAGCGGCGTATGTGTCGGCAGCGTTCCTTCGGAGGCTGGAATAAGCTTTTTCCGCACAAGGGAACCGGCGAGCGCCAATGTCGGGACAGCAAGCCAGTATCGTCCGATGAGCATTGCCAATCCGCCTGTAAGATTATAAAACGGCGTGTTGACACTTGCTCCTGCAAAAGCGCTTCCATTATTGTTCGCTTGCGAGGTGAAGACATACAAGATCTCGCTAAATCCATGAGGACCGGGATTCATGATCCCTGCTTTCCCAACAGCCGTGACCACGGCAATCGCTGTAAGAACGAGAACCGTGATCGGCATAATGAGAATCAAGAGAGATGCCATTTTCATTTCATACGCTTCAATCTTGTGACCTAAGTATTCAGGAGTACGACCGACAAGCAATCCCGCGACGAAAACAGCTACAACCACAAAGATCAGCATTCCGTAAAGGCCTGACCCAACACCACCGAAGACAACTTCCCCAAGATGAAGCATGATGAGTGTTATCAATCCACCAA
>JBEKAY010000074.1:0-11755 GCA_050015675.1 Bacteroidota bacterium
TGTTAAACGCAATCCTATCAAATCACTGCTCATTTTCTTCTTGGTTGTTGTCATTTTCCAAATTCTATTTTTACCGTATGACAACATCAGACAATTGAAGACTAAAAATGCCGGTGAGACGGCGTTTATGCGTGAACAGGCTGCAAATGCAAAGGAAGAGAATCGTGAACTTCATAAGATGCAATATTGGATATCGCTTCGGTCAATTCCTCAGGATGCAATTGATGCAGTGATTGTTTCGGAAGATGGAACTTTTTGGACTCATAATGGATTCGATTGGTTTGAGTTCAGAGAATCTATCGAAAGGAATTTTGAAGAAGGGCGTGCGGTGCGCGGTGCGAGTACTATCACGCAACAATTAGTGAAGAACTTGTATCTTTCATCATCGAAAAATCCTTTACGAAAATTTAAGGAATGGATTTTGACATGGTATATGGAACAACATTTAGGTAAATCTCGCATTCTCGAAATCTATTTTAATGTGATTGAATGGGGTGATGGCGTGTATGGCATCGAAGCAGCGTCGCGCTATTATTTTGATAAATCAGCATCGAATTTAAATCGTGAGGAATGTGCCCGACTTGCGGCAATTATTCCAAACCCGCGTAAGCATCGCGCTGATGTTGATTCAAAATATGTGTTGCGTCGATCCAAGTTGATACTGGAACGTATGGAAGCGCGGGGAATGTAAAGAGATACAGTTATGAAACTCAATGACTTAAAATTGATGATCGAAGAAGGCGAGAGCTTCGAGCTGGAGTTCAAACGCAAAGTATCTACACCTATCAAAGTGGCAAAGACTCTCATGTCGTTTGCGAATACAAAAGGCGGTATTGTGCTCTTTGGAGTCGATGATGACCGGACTATTGTTGGAGTCGGCAGCGAGAAGGAAGAGATGGAGATGATTCAAATAGCGGCAAGCTTCTACTGCGATCCTCCAATCCAGCCTCTCATTGACACTGTTCCATACAAAGGCAGAGATGTGGTCGTCGTGACGGTGGAAGAAAGCGATCAGAAACCGCATTATCTTAATATTGATGATGAAGAAAAGAATGGCGGGACACGAGTTTATATTCGCGTGAACGATAAAACTGTAGAAGCTAGTAAAGAAGTGGTCCATATTCTTCAAGCAGAAAATCCAAACGCTCCGCCATTGCGTATAGTCATAGGAGATTCGGAGCGGCGTCTCTTTGAATACCTTGACGAGAACGAGCGCATTACGGTAAAACAATTTTCAAGACTTGTAAATATTTCCAATCGTCGAGCATCACGTTCACTTATACAACTTGTACGTGCTGGAGTTTTGAGGATTCATACGAATGAAAAGGAAGATTTTTATACTCGCGCATTTTAAGTTATAATAAACGCTCAAGCAGTATATGAGGTTCGCAGTTAAAGTTCTTCATTTCATCAGCGCTTTCAATCCTGGTTTTCGTAAGTATACGATCATGCCGATAGTTGGAATGATCCACAGAAAAAAACCTAGAATTATTGTAGCCATTCCTAAGGGATTGAGATTCCCTAAACCCATACCCATAGTTCCCGTGACAGCAGATAGAGCGGATTGCATATTCTTCCAAAGTATATAGCTCAGAAATGTATCTATGCAAGCATTCAGCATTCCAACCCAGCAAGCAATTTCAAGAATTATTCTGCCGACTGCATGGAAGCGGATAAACTGAATTGATCCAATAAACACGAACAAGAAATACAGAATCGTATAGACTGACCAGACCCTGCTGTATTGGAATATAGCTGTCAATGTATCCATACCACTTTTAGCTTGCGGAAACATTTTAAAAACCATATCTAATTGTTCCATTGGATTTGTCAATAAATTAGAGACTTCCGATAGAATTATAATAATCGAGAATAAAGCAGTGGACCAACCAATAATGCGAATAGATCGAGACATGATGATAATTCCTTTTTGAAGAGAGGATGATTATAGAACTCGATTATAGAGTCTGAAATAATTTGGATAATTACAAGAGTTCTCATAATAACTATGGAGTAATTTTCTCATAAAAAGTCTAAAGAATACCGTATATTCAAGCAATTACAATTTAATAAAAAGCTCACAACTCGGACTTAAAAAGTGAACGATGTTGTTCCCAATCGAAAAGAGTACGATCCGCGGATGCATTCGGCGGAGCATATTCTCAATCAAACAATGGTGCGGATGTTCAATTGCGGGCGTGCATTCAGCGCGCATATAGAAAAGAAAAAATCGAAATGCGACTATCATTTTGAGCGGAACATTACTGACGAAGAAGTCGTCAAGATAGAGAACAAAGTCAACGAGGTTATTAAGTCTAATCTTCCAATTCAGGAAAAGATACTCAATAGGGAAGAAGCAGGAAACGTCGTTTCGCTGGCAAGATTACCAGAAAATGCTGGAGATAAAGTGCGCATTATTGCCATAGGAGATTATGATGTGTGCCCATGCAGTGGCGTCCATGCTCTCACAACGAGTGAAATTGGAGAATTCAAGATTATTTCTACCGATTATGTAAACGGTATGCTGCGGATTCGATTCAAAATTAATCAGATGTTATCTTAAAAATAATTTCTAAGTCATGTTACGCACAAGAGAAATGACAATTTACAAAGTAATGTTGTCATGCCCGAAATCTTTTATCGGGCATCTTATATAAGATTCCCGCCTAAAACATGCGGGAATGACTTCCCCTTTTTCCTTTTCTGCGTAAGATGACTCCCTAGGTCATTCTGAGCGTTCGACTGATCGTTCGACCAAATTTAACGTAATATCACATTATTGTTAAAATTTGAATAAAGGTTTATTTATCCGTTCATTCTTTTACGATTTATTCTTATCATGTTCCAGTAATTAATTTTATAATAACAGGATCATATCAAGCATGAAAAAAAATCTTCTTCATCGCGCCATTGGTGCATTCGTTCTCCTCGTTTCTGCAATTCAATATATTATCACAGCGCAAGTCTCCGTCTCATTTTGGGATCCAGGTGAACTTTCTGCCGCCGCCTGTCTGATGCAGGTGCCGCATCCGCCGGGTGGCCCTTTGTTCTCGATTGTGGGCAGAGTATTCTATATGCTTCCCATCCCAGGCGATATTGGCTACCGAATGAATTTAGTCTCTGCGCTTGCAAGTGCCTTCACAGTGTTATTCTTATATTTAATTACCATCAAGGTTATTGAGCACTATAAAGGCAAAACATCCGGCACATCGATGGAGACCATAGGGACATACCTCGCGGCGGCAATCGGCGCTCTGACGCTTTCCTTTAGCGATACTTTCTGGTTTAACGCGAGTGAATCAAACTACTTCGCAGCAAGCATGCTATTGTATTCTTCCATTGTCTGGCTAATGATGGTGTGGAATGAAAAAGCCGACGAGCCGGGAAGCGAACGCTATTTGCTTATGATTGCCTACATCGGCGGATTATCTGCTGGACTTCATTTAATGAGTGTGTTAACGATTATTATTGTTGGCATTGTTGTAGTCTTTCGGAAATATGTCGATAACGACGAACAATGTTTGGAATCGTCGTACGTTCTATTGGGACATGCCGTACTGCTATTTATCATTGCAGTGATTCTCTGGAGTGGAGAAAAAGCAACTCAACCACCGACACCGGAAATGACGAGCGCATTTGATAAGAAATTTATTGTTGCAATGGTGATAGCAAGTATTGGAGTGCTTGTATTATTTAGAAAAAAGATTATTCATCGAAACTCCATTTATCTCGCTCTTCTTGTCGGAGGTAGTGCCTTCGTTGTGATCTTTACCGGTATCATCAGATATTTTCCCCAGCTGTTGCTTTTTATCGCAGGTGATCATCTTGAAGCGGGGCTTCTCGTTCTCGTAGGTGTCATGGCGGCTGGAGGTTTAGGAGCTTATTATGCGATGAAACAAAAACGGATGATACTCGCTCTCTCTATAACAGGTGTGCTTATTGCAGTGTTAGGGTTCACGACATACACAATGATTGTTATTCGAGCAAACGCAAACTTATCAATGAATGAAAATCATCCGAAGTCATTCGCACAGCTCGTTACATATTTGAATCGGGAACAATACGGTGATTTTCCCATGTTTCAACGTCGATGGACGTCAGAACCGGAAAGAGCCGGCATCTATACGAACTATAGCAGTGATCTCGATTTCTTCTTGAAGTATCAGATGAATCACATGTTTCAGCGATATGTTGCTTGGAATTTTATTGGAAGAGTTTCGCATGACCAAGATGCTGATTGGACATGGAAAGGGTTTTTCGGAATCCCATTCTTCTTAGGTCTCTTCGGTTTTTATACACATTTCCGTAAAGATTGGAAGATGGCAACTGTCTTTCTCATTACATTTATTCTCATGGGATACCTCATTACATATTATCAGAATCAACAACAGCCGCAGCCGAGAGACCGTGAATATTTTTATTGCGGTGCATACTTTGTTTTTGCCTTGTGGATAGCGCTCGGTGCGAAAGGATTGCTCGATTTGGTGACGGAAAAACTGAATCAGCCTACCTTGGTAAAACCCGCATTCTATGGAGTGCTAGCACTCTGCACGATATTTATTCCGGGAAGAATGCTGCAAGTGAATTACTATACACATGACCGTTCAAAGAATTGGGTACCATGGGATTTTGCCTACAACATGCTCCAGACATGTGAAAAAGATGCCATTCTATTTACGCAAGGCGACAATGATACTTTTCCCTTATGGTACATTCAGGATGTGGAAGGTGTTCGGCGTGATGTAAGAATTGTGAACTTGAGCTTAGTGAATACATCGTGGTACATTTTGTTGATGAAAAATACGGCAGCGTTCCCTGAAGCTACGAAGGTGCCGATGAATATGCCGGATTCTTACATTGCTAATATTCAACCGATTGCATGGGAACCGAAAAACGTTGAGCTGCCGGTTTCAAAGGAAGCAATTCAACTGTATCAGGAAAAGAAGGGCATCGTTCTTGACACCTCTGTTACAAATAATGGGAGAATCATATTTTTGCTTAAGAATACAGCACAGTTCGGACAAACGAAAGTGCTTCGTGTGCAGGATATCGCCGTGTACGATATCATCTTGGCAAATGATTGGAAGCGGCCGATTTATTTTGCGTCAACATGTTCACCGGATGCTAAGATTGGACTTGATCAATATTTGTGGTTTAAAGGTTTGGCATGGAAACTTGAGCCAATGAAAGTACCGCAGACAAGTTATGGATTAGATCCTGCATTGCTTGATGCGAATCTTCTAAACGAACCGGTCGGGTTCTCTAAAACTCCTCAGAGTGGATACAAATTCCGTGAGATTGCAAATCCAAAAGTATTCTTTGATCAGACTACGACTGGAATTATTTCCAACTACCGGTCAGCATTCCGCGGCTTAGCAGCGTACTATATGAATGTCGAGAAAAATCCGCAGAAGGCCAACGTAGTTCTTGATAAAATGGAAACGCTTATGCCGCACACGAAAATTCCTTTTGGATGGGAATATGCATCGGAAATGGCAGGTTTTTATAATGCACTTGGACGTATGGATCAAGTCAAGGAAATGGCAACCGAAATAGAGCCGGCATGTCTCAGTCTTATTGAAAAGGGTGAAGTGAATATGAATTCCTATTACAATCCGTATCGTGCCCTTCTTGATCTTTACGATATTACAAAGGAATATAATAAGTCACTGAGCCTTTTACGCCAGCTTGAAGTTAAATATCCGACAGATCCTGGTTTGAAGCAGAGAATTCAAATGTTGGAACAGATGAGCAAACAACCTGTTTCAGTCGCTCCAGAAAAAGGAAAATAAAACGTAACTACGTAGTATTTATTTTTAAATAAAATAAATTGTTCCCTCTCCTCAAAGGAGAGGGTTAAGGTGAGATCAAAGAATAACAGGCTGACACCACCTTTACGCCAGCGTCGTATCCGCCTTTGGTGGGAACCAAAGTAAAGAATGACATTATCGAAAAACACACTGAGCAGTTACTATAAAACGAATAATAATGTCGCAAGACATCCATATCGTTGTCAATAAGCATACTCCGTATGTTGTTCAAGCGTTTGAAAAAATCGGAAAAGTAACGGCGCTTGACACACGTGAAATTACACAAGACGCGGTCCGAGATGCCGATATTCTTATTGTCCGCTCAGAGACAAAAGTGAATCGCGACCTTCTTGAAGGAAGCCGTGTAAAATTTGTCGGTACTGTTACCATTGGAACAGATCATGTTGACGAAGAATATCTTGCGAAGAATGGGATTACGTTTGTTAGTGCACCAGGCAGTAATTCCAATTCGGTTTCCGAGTATATAACAGCAGCTCTTTTAGAAGTAGCGCATAGCAATGGTTTCTCGTTACATGAAAAGACTATCGGCATCATAGGTGTAGGCAATGTTGGAAGCAAAGTATGGCGTAAAGCGAAAACGCTTGGCTTGCGAGTGCTTCTGAATGATCCGCCGCTCGAACGGCAGGGAAGCAGGTATCCGCTGTCTTCTTTGGATGAATTGATGGAAGCAGATATTGTAACACTGCATGTCCCACTCACACGCACAGGACTCGATGCAACGTATCATCTTTTTGATGAGAAGAGAATTCGTAAAATGAAGCATGATGCAATTCTATTTAATACGTCGCGCGGTGCTATTGTGGAAACAGAAGCTTTGAAAAATACTTTGCTTGATAAACATCTTGCATCTGCAGTGCTTGATGTGTGGGAAGGAGAACCGAATATTAGCGCTTCTCTGCTGGAACTTGTTACATTAGGATCGCCGCATATTGCAGGATATTCATTAGATGGCAAAATGAACGCACTGCGAATGAATTATGAAGCTGTCTGCCGTTTTCTATCTTTACCCATCGAGAGAGATATTAATGCACTTGTGCCGGATCCAGCATTGCCGGAAATAAAAATTGATACACTGAAATTATCGACTGAGCAAGCGCTTTACGCAATCGTAAAAGAATGTTACGATATTCGGTTGGACGATCGGCTTCTGCGTCAGTTGGTATCATTATCGGAAAAAGATCGCGGCAAATATTTTCATAAACTCCGTGCAGAGTATCGTGTGAGAAGAGAATTTTTTAATTCTACCGTTTCTCTTCCAAGCAAGGCGAACAATGCAAAGGAAATTACTGATGTGCTTCGACTGCTTGGATTCAAAGTGAAAGATGAGAAAAAAATAAATGACTGAAACTTTGCGCGCAAGAATTCTTAGAATCAATCCGGAACAGACAGACATACCTTTGCCAAGTTACGCAACGGCAGGATCCGCCGGAATGGATATTTGCGCGGCTGTGGATCAGGATGTTGAAATTCAACCCGGTGAAACTTCGTTAATTCCATCAGGATTTGTCATCGAGCTGCCGCAAGGACATGAAGCTCAGGTTCGACCGCGAAGCGGTCTTGCCATCAAGCATAGTATTGGAATTCTCAACTCACCCGGCACTATTGATTCCGATTATCGAGGCGAAGTAAAAATTATTCTGACTAATTTTGGAAAAAAGCCGTACATCGTACACCGTGGCGATCGTATTGCTCAAATGATTGTAGCAAAATACGAGCGTGTCGAATGGAAAGAAGCTTCGTCGCTTGCTGATTCTGCACGCGGAGATGGCGGTTTTGGGCATACAGGGGTTATATCAAAAGGAAATAACTAAAATGGCTAAACGGCGGACAGCAAAGAGAACGACGAGCACAAATTCCTCGGAATCGAATACAGCACAGGACGTGCGATGGGATTCACTTTTTACATCGCTTGGCAGAATTGAAATTGTTCTGCTTGTGGGCGGCATGCTACTGTTATTGGTTCTCATTTATACGATTCATGAAATTCTTTCTCCATTCCTTGCGCTCGGCGCTATTCTATTTATTCTTTTTCCACTTCGTCGCTATATACTTGCCAGGAATATTATGTGGCTGGCAATCGTGTTATTTGCTTTGTGGTTTTTAAATGCTATATCAACGCTTCTTGCTCCATTCGTTGTTTCGCTGGTCTTCGCGTATATGCTCAACCCGATTGTGGATCTCTTCCAGGGTTGGAAAATTCCGCGTTGGGTCACTTCGCTTGTGCTCATTCTTTTATTTATTACATGTATAACGCTCGTTCTTTTTTTCGTGCTTCCAGTAGCATTGACACAGTTTGAAGGAGTATTGGACACACTTTCAAAAATTATGAATGATTATCGGAATACGATATGGGATAGCCAGCTCATAAAAATTTTGGAACGCTATGGCATTTCTGTAAATGAACTACGCAATACATTCTCGAATCAATTGACGCCGCGTTTTGAAGACATTCTCAAAACACTCCTCAAAGCGCTCGGTTCTTTGATGAGCAGTATCTCTGGCTTCTTAACTCAAATATTCTATATCGTTCTGGTGCCATTTCTCACATTTTATTTTTTAACGGACTTTCCCAAAATAGGGCATCGCTTTTTGATGCTTTTTCCCAGGCGGACACGCGATCAGGTCGAAGATTACATGAGTCGCGCCGATGATCTCATTGGGCATTATTTACGCGGTGCGTTGACTGTCGCGTTTTTACAGGGCATTATTATTGCAGTTCTTTTTTCTGTTGTCGGTATAAAATATGCACTTCTTCTTGGACTTCTTGCATGCCTTTTCGATCTTGTCCCGTATTTTGGTTTGTTCGCAATTATGGCATTATCGGCGATCATTGCACTTTTTAGTGAGCCACCAGTTTTAACGAAGCTGTCAATTGCTGTCGTGTCTATAGCTGTTCTTCATATGACGGAAGTTACTTTCCTATCTCCAAAAATTATTGGCAGCAAAGTAGGATTACATCCGCTGCTCATTATTCTTTCATTGCTTATCTTTATGTATTTTCTCGGTTTCGTAGGTTTGCTCATTGCTGTCCCAACGACGGCATTAACAATTTTGTTTATTAGAGATTGGGAAGCGCGGAGACGCGGAACTAATTCATATCCCGGAGAATCTTCTACAGCGACGCTCTAATGGCAGGCATTCTTTATCTTGTAGCAATTCCAATAGGTAATTACGATGACATCACCTTACGCGCGTTGAATGTGCTTACGATGGTAGATGTTGTTGTATGCGAAGAACGAAATGAAGGATTGCGTTTGCTTCGACACTATGGAATTGAAAAACAAATTGAGACGTTGAATGAACACAACGAAGCTGCCGCAGCGAGTATTATGATCGATGTGTTGAAAGAGGGAAAATCGGTTGCATTGATCTCAGACGCAGGCACACCGGTGTTTTCGGATCCGGGAAGAGTATTAGTTGAGAAAGCAATTCGACAAAGCATTAAGATTGTTCCAGTGCCCGGTGCTTCCTCGCTATTGCCGGCGCTCATCGTCTCAGGATTTCCAATCAAAGAATTTGTATTTGCAGGATTCCTCTCGCCAAAACGAGAGCGGCGGTTAACCGAATTACGCAACCTCAGAAAAGAACAGCGCACAATTGTGTTAATGGATACACCGTACCGTCTTGTACAACTCTTGCGGGATATGGCGGATGTTTTCGGAGAGACACGACGAGTGTGCGTAGCATTTGATTTGACATTGCCTTCGGAAGAGATTTATCACAGCACATCGTCAAAACTGTATCAGCAATTTTTGAAAAATGAAAAGAAAGGCGAATTTGTGATCGTACTGGAAGGGAAGTAAAAATTCTTGCCAGTCAAGTTCTCCTTTCAATTTTTATACAGAAAAAACAATCCATAGTTACCATGGAGGGTACTATGAAAGAAACAACGATTATTCTCGCTGATGACCATCCATTAATACGCCTTGGATTGCGCGATATCATCCACCAGCATGACGGCTTTCGTGTCGTTGCAGAAGCGGGGAATGGCGAACGGGCGCTCGAACTTATTGAAGGGCTAAGACCGGCTATTGCTATTCTTGATATCGACATGCCGAAGATGAGCGGCCTTGAAGTGGTAAAGCAAATTCTTAAGCGTAAGATTCCGACAGAAATCATCATGTTAACAATGCACGATGAAGCATCATTCTTAGAACGCGCACTTGATCTTGGTGTGTCGGCGTATGTGTTGAAAGATAGCATTGGGAGTGAGATATTCGCAGCAATTGAATCAGTTCAGAATGGAAAACCTTATATCAGTTCATCCCTTTCGAATATTCTTCTGAAACACAATCATCGTTCTCTAGAAGGAATCGAGAAGAAACTTGGAATTACTGACCTTACTCCTGCTGAACGCAAAGTGCTGAAACTTGTGGCAGATAATAAAACCACAAAAGAAATCGCAGACATGTTATTCGTGAGCGAGCGTACAATCGAATCGCATCGTTCGAGCATTTGTTCCAAGCTTGATCTCCACGGTCAGAATGCTCTTCTACGTTACGCCATGATGTTTAAGAACCGCATATAATAAAAACGGTTCCCGCTGAAAACAATCCTAAAAAGAATTAATCACCGACCCTCACCTTTTCCGTACTAGTACGGATCAAATTCGGTACCGGTACGTATAGCATTCCCTCTTCTTCCATGTTATTATTTCCTTAGCATTAAGGCAATAGTAATTCCTTCGAATAAAGCGAAAGGTGATTTCAGTGAAGAGGATACAAAAGAGATATTTCCGAATTATAATTCTCCTGATAACCGCAGCGCTTTCTGCCTCTGCCGGTAATGATTTGAAGGTGGTGCGGACATCATCGAATTCGCTTGATGTCCAACTTGCCAATTCCGAACAAGTTACTGGAATTCAGTTTTGTATTCATACTTCATCCGGCATTATGTTAAAATCGGTTAAACCGGGCACTCGCACAGTGAATTCGTCCTGGAGCGTTGATTCTTATTTGGCCAATGACTCCACCGTCAATATTTTAATTCTCAACGTGAATCAACAAAGCCTTGCCAATGGATCGGGAACACTTGCCTCTATTCTTTTCACAATGGCTCAACCGCAAGAATGGAATTCTGTTGAGTTAAAAAATGTCATGGTCATCAACGGAAACGGTGATAGTCTTGGTGTGACAATTACGAATTTGGAATGGAATAACAAAACCCTCTTAACGACAAATACCGATGAGCAGAGATCGTTTGTTCTTGGACAAAATTTTCCGAATCCGTTCAATCCCTCGACAATACTTACCTATCGATTGAACACAGCTGCTCAGGTTCGGTTAAGCGTCTATGACATAACGGGGCGCGAAGTAAGCCGATTGATCGATCAATATCAATATGCGGGTGAGTACAATGTGAAATGGGATAGTAATTCGAATAATGGACAAAAAATGGCCTCGGGTATGTATGTTGCCCGACTCAATGTCGATAATAGCAGTGTCTCACGGAAAATGTTGCTAACAAAATGAGTACACACCTATAAAACTTAAACGATAAGGGTTGTGGAAATGAAAAACATAACTAAAATTTTTTCACTCTTACTGGTAGGGTTCTCAGCTAATGTGTTTGCTCAAGCAACTGTAGCAGCCAGCATAGCGACTAATATTGTAACACTAGTTGGTACCGATGGCACACGAACACCAACCGGTGGTGTAACACTTCCTGCTGTCACAGGATCACCTAAAGCCGCATCTTTTATTGTTACAGGTGCAGGAAACTACACGTATAGTATATCGTTACCAGGATCACCTATTACACTTGCCGGCAATACTGCAGGTGTAACTGTCGATGCATTTGTTAGTAATCCTGGTCCATCAGGTAAGTTAACTGCTGCAGGTACTCAGACAGTATATGTTGGCGCTACACTGAATTTACCTGCATCGACGGTAGCTGGATCTTATATGAATGCTTCAGGTTTAAGT
>JBEKAY010000075.1:0-10816 GCA_050015675.1 Bacteroidota bacterium
CCTGATTATAAATCTGCGTCTCAGGCTGTTGCAACTTGATGTTCTTTACAGATACACCGCCAACTGTTCTTTGAAATATTTGTTTCTCGCCACTTGACTTTTATCACAGTACCTGGTTAGGCAACACATACCATTATTTTATTTTAGGCTTTGAGAATTCTTGAGTTTGAATGGATTGCATAAGTTCTGGAAAATACCGTTCACTTAAGCCACTCATAAATGAAAATGCATAAATAAGAAAATCATTTGCATTAATAATATTCAAAACTATACCGGCTTTTTGTACAATAATGAATAAGGCACCAAATATCGTACCTATCAATATTCTAGAAATAGCTCGTAAAACTATATATCGCCACGAAGAATATTTTAGAATGTGTATTGTTTGGAACCTTTGAAGGATAGAAACAAATGCCCCAATAGAGCCAAAGAAGCATCCAACAAGAATATTGTAGATATGAGTACTACCAAAGAAATAATAATATGAAATAGCTGGAATAATGGAAAGTATTGTAATTAAAAGAGCTGTAGCAACGTATCTAAAGTGCACACTTTCATTTTGCATATTGTCTATAAATAATTCGGCCTCTTTAAAATAATTTATTTCCGGTGTGAGTTTGTCTGATTCTAAACCTTTTATTAATCCAGCAATTAGCATATTGTGTGCTATTTTGGTCTTTCGTTTAGGTAAAACAGACTTAGCCCGAGAAAAGAGGATTTGATAAGATGAAATAACATTGTTATTATTGGGACACAGATCCACATCAAGTTCCCAATGGATAGAATCATCTGGTTCTACAGTATAAATAACATTCGTTGAAGTAAGATTATATATACTTTTTATTATTTCACCGATTGAATTTTTATCACCAGGTTTGTAATTAATCCAAGATGGTTGGGAATTACTAACTTTGCCTGACATGATTATCCTCCTATGGCTAAAATAAGTATGTGTTGCCTAACGGACGGGCGCTAAGTGGCGCCTCACATTGATATGTTCCGCGCCATGGCGTACAGCGCCACTGCGGCACTGATAATTTTCAAAATGTTGATAACGAAACGAGTTCATGCTGAAAACCAAATTAATAAATACAAAAGTTATAGGTACTATAAATTGAATAGTAAAAACGAAAACCTACCACCAGCCATGCTTAACGTACCCGAGCTCATTCCGTCAGCTTGAGCGCCTGGTTAGCTGGCACTATGAAAATTCCTACTATTTTCTCGGCCGAGATGCAGGCGGTATCATTCCGTTAAGACGGTAATACACCGCCAATTGGCCGTAATGATCGCCAGCGTGCCAAAGAATGGTCCACCAGCAAAACGAAGCGTGAACCATATAATTGCCCCATGGATATTTAACCTTGTGCGTTAATCCGCTGTCCCCTTGTGCATTGATCAAATCTCCGCCGTCAATGACCGACTGCTTAAGGTATTTCACAATGTCTGTTTTTGTCGGATATTTTTTCTGTAAGGAATCATCATCACCTGTGTATCCCACTGTTGATCCTTTGATAATATTAATCATTGTATAATACCCTGCTGCAACGTGCCGTAGATTATCGCCGAACGCTCTCTCATCCTTCTGGGCTTTGAAGTTGTATTTGTCTTCAGGAAAATCCTCTGCCATCGCGATCAATCTTTTTCCGATATCGTACCACCAAACCATCAACTCTTGATAAGAATTTATCGCAGGCTTGGGAGGTTCGACTGGTTTTTTTTCCTGCGCAGAAGCAAACGTGATAAACAGCATCGCGAATGCGGTAAATATAAGAGTAGAAATATTTTTTAGCATAAGTTGCTCCTATTATGTGATAATTGTTCCCTCTTTTTTTGTGCCAGCTAACGGACGGGCGCTAAGTCCCGCTTCGACAGACTTGATGTTTTTTAATCAAGTCGTGGTCGAATCGTGGATCCCGCTGCAAGCGGGATCTATTATTTTTGCGGCACTGATAACTTAAAATGTACCACTGCACGAACCGAGTTCCATGTAATTTATTTTCAAGTTTCACAAAACCTCTACGCGCCATGATTAACGTACCCACAGCCTGCCCCGTGTTCTTTCGCGGGGCTCATTCCGTCAGCTTGAGTTGCTGGTTAGGTGGCAAACATTAAAAATCGTTTCAATGTTTTAATAATTCTTCTCCGATTTTTTTTATTATTTCAGGTGAAGGTAAGTTTAAATCACCTCGCACTAACAAAGCAAAATTATCTGCAAGTATTTCTTCGGGATGAATTATATATTCTGTGTTTCTTCCAGTTTTCTCTAAGAAACCAGAAATTTGATTAACGCCTATTAATATTGGCTTATCGTCTTGAGTCTTAAATTTATAATTTCCATCTTGATTCTCAACTGCTATAAAATTGAAAACCATGTAATTGAAAAATTCTCCACCAAGCGCCTTATCGTATTTTCGACTTTGAGAAAACAATATGGGAATAACTTTAATATCATTGCCTTTATAATTTATTTCTATATAGTGATCATTTTTCGGAGCATCTGGATTAGTGATTTTAATATCAATAATATCATTGGGCAATATAATATCATTACACTGTTCAAAACCAATCAATCGATATAATTTGTTTTTGATATCGGGACTATGGCGAGTAAATACGTGAAATAATTCATGCGCAAATGTCTTCTCAAGATTTTCCGAGGATTCGTGGAAATAAGTTTCAGGGAATATAATTGCATTTTGTCGTGTATAAGCTGCACCGCCTTCTTCTATGCCAGATGTCTTTATTATAAAAATAGTATCAGGCAAGGATAAATTATATTTTTTTATTTTCATCGAGATAGAGCTAATCACTGGCAAAAGATATTTAATCTCTTCATCTTTCCAATCTACAATACTTTCAGATATAAATGACAGGAACTCATTTTCACTGATGTCTTTATCGGTCTTCATTCTTGCAGATCTATCAAATGAACTCATGCTAAATATGAAATCATCCTTTGTTGTTAACAATTTCTTCCCCTCTTTTATACTAGCAAATTTAATTACGGTGCCATCTGTAAATTGAATTGTATTTGTTATTAAAGCTGTTGAAAAAGAAAGTGATAATACTGATACTAGAAGTAAATATATCATAATGTCACCTCGAATATTCTTCGTTAGTTATGATTTTTGCTGCCTAACGGATCGGCTTCCGATAAATCGGGATGCGGCGCTGATAAGTTTCAACATGCACCCAGCGAAGTGAGTTCATGCTGAAAAATAAATTATTAAAACTAAAACCTCTGCGCGCCATGTGCGCTTTTTGCACCCCGCTTTTTAGCGGGAAATTTCGCACCACGCTCATTCCGTCAGCTTGTTTACCCGCTCGACGAGTCCGTCGCAGTCTGACGACCGTCTTGCTGGGCGGGAGCGCCTGGTTAGGCGGTAATAATTTTTGTCTTCCGTACAAATGATTCACACGAAGTATTTACTGTGTCGTCAATAACCTTGCTAGATAGATCACATTTGAATCGATCGAATATACCAGACTGTCGATGAATATGATTGCACAAAGAACAACTCGGTTTCTCGATAAGAAACGGAACCGATTTAGTGTTGTCTTGTTGCAGATTGATTGATTTTTCCAAATCATTTGAATTTGTTATTATATTAGGAATATCTGAAGTCGATTTGTTTGATTCCTGTATTTTTTTATCGGTCTCATCTTGATTTTTCATCAATTGAATAAACCCCCATACTAATAGGCCTATTCCGATAACTCCTAAAGCCTCACCACTATTTGTTCCTCGCAGAACGAAATTTCCAGAAAAACCGCCTATGATAAATAATATACCAATAATAATTTTCCGCATATTTTGACATCCTTTCGATCAATTCTTTAGGATTTCTTGTTTTATATTTTGCCGCCTAACGGACTGGCTCCCGATAAATCGGGATGCGGTGCTGAAAAGTTTCAATATGCACAAAGCGAAGTGAGTTCATGCTAAAAAAGAAATTATTAAGCACTAAACCTATGCGCGCCATGTTTAACGTACAACGCTCATTCCGTCAGCTTGTTTACCCCAAATTCTTTTTTTCGGGGAGCGCCTGGTTAGGTTGCAATTGTCTCACATTAAAAGGTAACGCCGAGACAAACTGAAATAACACGATTATAAATATATGGCGAATCATTTTTATACAATGGGATGAAACCATAATTATAGCGAGCATCAAGCGTAAGATCGACAACAGTCAAAGGTATTTTTGCTCCAACACCGACCACAGCACCAACATCGGTGCTTTTGAATAAATCCTTGACATCAATTTCATGATTATATTGCGGTTCATTGACATAGGCTATTGTCTCTTTTGCATTGACCAGAAATCCAACCGAAGGACCAAGAAAAATAAAGGGTTTTATGGTTGGCGTGGGAAAATAATATTTTACAAGAATAGGTATTTCGATATATGAGTTTTTATATGTATTTATGCTTGGCGAGCCAAATGCCCACATAGATGGAATTGTTTGTTCGCTTCCTTTTACACAGTAGAGAATTTCAGGCTGGATTAAAATAGGGAGCAGTGGAAATCGGATTTCAGCAAAGACGCCTGCGGCATATTGAGTGATTGTCGATACATTGGATACATCGCTTCCACCAAATATTGCATAATTCAATCCTCCGGTGACCCCTGTGCTAATGTTAATTTGTCCGAATGCGGCAAAGGGCATAACTACGAGAATGAAGACAGTAAAAAAAATATATGTTGCCTTTATACGATGCATATTTATTCTTCGCCAAATATAATTGCAACCTAACGGACCGGTTCCCGATAAATCGGGATGCGGCGCTGATAAGTTTCAACATGCACCCAACGAAACAAGTTTATGCTGAAAACTGAATTAATACCACAAAACGAACTTAATACTATAAACTTTCTAATGAAACCGATAACCTATGCTCGCCCTGAATTTTGTAGTGAGCTCCTACCGTCAGCTTGTTTACCCGCCGTCTTGCTGGACGGGAGCGCCTGGTTAGGCGCCAAAAATATTATTAAGGATTAATTTCAATATTTCTAAAGACATAGAATGATTTGGGATCTGCCCACATATTTCTATTATTCTGGCTCAATGAATCTATTGGTGCATTTAATTCAAAAGTAGAAATAGGCATTTGAGTGAGATGAGCTAAATAGAACGAGTTATTTACATATGCTTCTATTGCAAATTTTTCATCTGTCGAATAGGTAATAAATGATCGGAAAGAAAAAGGAGATTTTTCTGAATCGTAATCAATATAGAATAATTTTATATTCATCGGTCCATTTACAAGCGAATCAACTTCAAATATTCGTTTCTTATATCGCCGTATAACTTTGATGACTTGATTCTTTACTAGTACGGTTGTGTCTTTTGAAATAAGCTGATTTGTCGGAATGTTAATATTGTCATTTTCGTATAATGTAAAAAGGCCAACGGCGATTGTTGTACCAGGTGGTATAAATGTTATTCTTTCAGGCTTTTCTATGCGTGTTATTGAATTGCCAGAAGAACTTGCAGAGTTATAGGATGAGGTAAATGTAGAAGCACTTAATTTGGAATGAAACTGTTTAAAAAAGGAGTCTGTAATAGAATAGCCCTCAGCAAAAGAGAATGAAGAACTATTTGTAACCAAAGTAGTAGTCTCTTGCCAATAGTCATGCTTGGTGCTTCCAGTTATATATGAACATTTTTTCCAATCGATGTATAGAGGCCTTGATAATTTATTATGAATATAGATATTCAACCTTCCTCGCTCTGCCCAAAGTATGTAAACGATTCTAATTGTATCGTTTTCAAAGGTTAGAAAATGATCGTTTAATGAACAATTGGAAGAACGAATATTCATAAGAAGTACATCTGAATGCACTATTGTAGTTGGTGGATTACAGCTCGTGACTAAAAAAACAATCACAAATAGAATTAGAACATTAAATAATTTCATATTTCTCCTCATATAAGAAATATAGTTCTATTTACATACTTTTTTGGCGCCTAACGGACGGGCGCTAAGTGGCGCCTCACATTGATATGTTCCGCGCCATGGCGTACAGCGCCACTGCGGCGTGACCAACTTTCAATTTGCAACCAGCGAAGTGAGTTCACGCTGATAATTAAATTATTAAGACTAAAACCTATGCTCGCCATGTTTAACGTACTCAGCTGGCAACCGTCAGCTTGAGCGCCTGGTTAGGCCGCAGTATTAGTTAAATTGTTGCCCAAATAATTTATAATGATAAATCATAAATTTGCTTCATTTTCAAGAAATCGTAGCAAGTCTTGTTTGCTTGGCTCTAGTTGTGCACGACTCAGATGGCGTTTTTCAATTTCGAATGTGTACATTGCATTTACAAGAAGTTCGAATTCTTCAAATATTGTATCATCGCTATTTTCGCGACGACGTTCTTCAATAATATAGTCTTTAGTTGCACTCCACCAACGTTCGGAATAAAAGCTGAAAGCTGACCATGCCATATCAATATCGAAATATCCTCTACGCAATAACATTCCAATGGATTCAAAGAAATTTAATAGAGCATCTTGAATTTCAGAATGTGTAGCATTTGCAAGAATTTGCTTGGCAAGTTTCTTTCTTTCTAAAATTAAGGAAGGACTATCAAATTTTTCTTCGTATGTAATTTGAAGGCGTACTTTTAAATCATCACGGGCCATTTGTAATTGTTGATTCATGCCATCGCGTGCAACTTTTATTTGTTCATGCAAATCTTCTTGTGTGGCCTTTATTTGTTTAGACACCATACGCCAAGTAACAAACACTAGAGCCCATGAAGCAATAGCAGTAAGGGAGATCCAAATAATTTCACTATTCATTGATATATCCCTTCTATTGATTTTTCATAATATGGACTGCGGCCTAACTACTGCTTAGATAGAGTAACTCTATAATTCATGTATATTAGGCATAAATTATAGACTGAGTTCACGTTTTGTTCGTTAATTTCATGGCAGGCAGACCTCTCTTCTATCATTATAGGTTCTTCTTTAAAGATGGAGAAAAGTTGTAGTTATCTGGTACCTCCACGTAACCGCCACTACTTGGTAATAATGTAGCTCTGTTTAAAATCATTGTCAATAAATAAAATCATCCGCACTTTTTTCCTGTAACTACTTGACAAGTCGGCCGCGAGATTGTATATTATTTTAGAACAAGATTGGAGTTTAGTAAAGTAAGATAAACAATTTGACATACGCCTCTTATTGAGAAAGGCTGAGGGCTCAGGCCCGTGGACGCCTTAGCAACCGGTCCCGATACTATCGGGATGCTGGTGCTTCATCCTGCCCCCAAACGAGGAATCGGACGAGGGAAAGATAAGAGAAGATGCCTTAAACAAGCCTCTTCGGTTATCGTTTCCCGAAGAGGCTTTTGCATTCTCTAAAGGCAACTTTCTCAATAAACGTGAAAAATACAGTGAGGGTATGAATATTTGAATGTGGAACTTGCTTGTCATTGTAACTTTGCATAATTGGTTTTTCCCAAAACGAAACGAAATGCATAATATCGACGATACACATTCTCCCAAGGAGTTCTTATGAGTGTTGTGCTTCCGAACAAATATGAGCATCGCGGTAAATTAGAACAGCGAGGTGTACTTTGCATTACTGAAGAAGAAGCCAGTCGCGCCGACATTCGCCCGCTGCGGGTCGGCATTCTGAACATTATGCCGAAGGGTGAAACGTATGAGCCGATCGTTCTCTATCCGCTCAGCCGCTCGATCCTTCAAATCGAGCCGGTATGGATCCGGCTACATTCGCACAGCTATAAGAGCAGCGATCATGATCATCTTGATCTCTTTTACGATTACTTTGAAAACGCTATTGCTCATGCTCCGCTGGACGGGCTTCTCCTCACCGGCGCACCGGTTGAGGAATTTGCTTACGAAGATGTTCATTACTGGAATGAGATTATGAGCATCTTGAAATTTGCACAGCAGAACATCACATCCACACTCGGCATTTGCTGGGGCGGCATGGCGCTGGCAAAAATGCTGGGAATTGAAAAAGAAATATTCAAGGATAAACTTTTTGGTGCATTCGAGACGCGCAACCTTGACCGCTCGCATCCTGTAACCGGAGAACTCGATGATGTGTTTTGGTGTGCGCAAAGCAGGCATTCCGGAATTTCCGATCATATACTGGAAGATGAACAGAGGCGCGGAAAAATTAATTTGCTTGCTCATTCCGAGAACGGCGGTTATACCATCTTTGAGAGCGTAGACCATCGCTACCTGATGCATTTAGGCCATCCCGAGTATGAAGCACAGCGGCTTGTGGAGGAGTACCAAAGAGATGCATCCCTCGGAAGAAAAGACGTGCTGTTGCCTGCCAATGTAGATATCAATAACCCGATTAACCGTTGGCGAAGTCACGGATTGGAATTTTTCGCACAGTGGGTTCGATTCATTTATGAACCGACAAGCAAAGAGGCGCGATAACTAACTCGAAAACGGAAAGTCCGCTCTTACTTTAAAAGATTGGCGGTCACTTCTTTAAGATACCGGTCCCGGGTCTTGTGGTCGGTGCAGTTGAAAATGCCGTAAACATATCGATTGAACATCTGCAATTCAATAATTCCGTTGTGCGGGTCGCGAATTTGATATTTATCCGGAGCAAGCTTCGTCACGGTTTCCTGTGGAACGGCATTGAAATATTCTACAAGCATCGCGTTTGCCTTTTCCGGTGCCGCCGAC
The DNA here is from genome assembly GCA_050015675.1 of Bacteroidota bacterium. Classification (GTDB taxonomy): domain Bacteria; phylum Bacteroidota; class Ignavibacteria; order UBA10030; family UBA10030; genus Fen-1298. The sequence goes on from JBEKAY010000075.1 coordinate 8,688, forward strand.
TCGATCACAAATATTTTAAATGCTGCACTGTCTTTGTACGTAGCTACGTATGCTGAATTCAGGAAGCTATATCCAAGAAAATTACGCGCAACGTACTGCTCGGTGTTGGGCAGCTTCCCTTCTGCCGGAAACACATGAAAGAGTTTTGGCATCGCGTTGTTTTGCCTCAAGTGTTCTACAAGCGTTCTGCCGATTGTCAGCATTGCCTCTTGCGCTTTGCTTCCCGTTTGATATGTCGAGAGTTTGATGTAGTAGGAACCGGTGAGAAAATTCAGTACGCCTTGCTGAAGATATCCTTGCACACCTAATTGAATGAAGTTGTATCCCGTATCCCGTTCTTGAGAATACATTCCAAATGCATCGACATCAGAAGCGTGCCTGTACAATTCCGCCTTCACTTCGATGCTGTCGATACTGATATAGCGTGCGATGTGAAGATCGACAAAAGCGTACTCGAGATACAGATCGGCCGCTCCGTCAATAATATCCCACAGATTATTTGCATCATAAACAGGATTGTCTTGTGTGATCTTCCAGCCGGGAATTTGCGGAAAGAGTGATTCCTGACCGTATGAAAAGGACACTGTGAAAACTAAAATGAAAAGTGCAGTGCTTCCCCAAAAAGATGTTGATCGCATAACTTTTGGTTTAAGAAATGAATTCTTCCGGGACTGTAGTCAATCTCATTACATCCGTTACTCGATCTGAGATTGCGAAATTCTTTGCGCATTTCGCCGAGCAATGTGCACAACCCGCACAAGGATTATTCGGAATGTTGAGACTTATCAACAACTCTTGCGCCTGCCGACTGTCATGGTACCCATATGTGTACATATACGCGCGCATAATTTCCGGAATCGGCAATCCTTTGGGACAATTTGGAACGCAATGTTCGCAACCCTGGCAGTAGAGGCCGCCTTGTGATTTCCCAACGAGTATGTCTGCTTCTTCTTGCGCGGTCATCTTTAAATCGTGATTGATGCTTGCATTCATCGTAAGATGATCGAAGTTTGTATTTCCAGGAATTGCAGTCGTAATATTTTCATCCTGCAGAACAAACTTCAACGCCGCTTTGCAATTGATCGGCTGCTTCCGTTCTTTATCGTGAAAACCTCCTGCCATCGTTTTCATGGCAACGATTCCTATACCTGCTTTCGCCGCTTTTGCTATCGTCTCCTTCAACACTGCGTAATGTTCCTGCTTATAATTGATTGAAGTGAGCACTACTTCATATACACCGCTGTCGATTACCGCTTGAATAACTTCCGGTTCATTCTTATGCGTGGAAACGCCGATATGTTTTGCTTTTCCCATTTTTTTCGCAGCCATTGCCCCCTCTAATATCACTGGATACAAAACAGCATCACGCGATGAAAGCCCGTGTACATAAAGGATGTCTACATATTCCATTTTGAGGCGCTTAAGACTGATATCTAACTTATCAAGAAATGCTTTGGTCATTGAACTTTTATCGGGCGATCCGATCAATTTGCTTCTTTCTTCCGGCGGAACTTTTGTGGCAAGAACAAAAGAATCACGAGGATAATCCTTGAGCACCTCACCAAGCATCTCTTCGTTCTTACCGCCTTGATATACGTGTGCTGTATCGAAAAGTATTATGCCGTCCTTAATGGCGGCATGAATGAGAGCAGGACTGTCAGCACGCATCACACCAAAGCTCACAATAGGCAGTTCAATTCCAGTTTTTCCGAGTCTGCGTTTAATGATCGGTTTTTCTTCCATCTCAGTACGATTTGTTGTGAATCTGGAGCCTGCAAAAGAAGTGGATGCAAGAAATGCACTCGCACTGCCGAGTACGAAAGTGCGTAAAAATTTTCGCCGATCAAGTTCATCCATTCCCATAGAAATTCTCTCCTATTTATATGAGATTATAATCAAAAGTGAGACAATAAAGAAATTGTGTCCAGGTTGTCACGTCCTGCGGGTAATTGCAATAGTTGTGTTGTGTAAAAAAGAGGTACTTTTTTTATGAAGTACGACATATTCTTATTAGAGTCTATCTCAAAAATGAAGAAATGACTTGTACTTTGCCAGAGTGTCATGTATATTTTGATTACTATGACACCACGAAACGAACTCTCTGATATTCAATGGACACATATAGAGTC
>JBEKAY010000076.1:0-10720 GCA_050015675.1 Bacteroidota bacterium
GATTATAAATCTGCGTCTCAGGCTGTTGCAACTTGATGTTCTTTACAGATACACCGCCAACTGTTCTTTGAAATATTTGTTTCTCGCCACTTGACTTTTATCACAGTACCTGGTTAGGTGCAATTACATTTGATACTATTTAAGCAGTATCAGTTTTTTTGTCTCAATTAACGAGCCGACTTGCAAACGATAAAAATAAATCCCGCTCGACATATTTGCAGCATTCCAGTGCCGAGAATAAGTACCTTTTGACATTTGTTCGGAAACTAATGTTGCAACATCTCTTCCCATAATATCAAATACTTTCAATGAGACAAACGATTTTGATGGAAGACTAAATGATACAGTTGTTGATGGATTAAATGGGTTCGGATAATTCTGATTAAGCTCAAACCGTTCTAGAGTTACTTGATTTGTATTATCCTTGACAGATACAATAATACCATCGTTTGCATTAACAACTATGGTTCTTGTGCTATCACTGCATTTATAAGCAATTCGCCAAACACATAAGAATGGCGGTATAACATAACTCAATAGAGATGCCATAAGAGTACAAGTTGGAAATTGTCTCCGTATAATAGTCCCGCCGCTTTTCTCTGCAACTGTCAAAGCAGAATCACTATTGATCCATGGACTAGCAAGCACTCCAATGCCAACCCTCATTGCATGTGAACTATCAAATATGACTTGATTGTTCTGCGCATGAAATTGATATTCTTTTAAACTATCTGCGGAAAGATACAGATAACTCCAAATGTCTGATTTCCCTGTCGTATCCATATCTGAGCAAGCAACCAATGCAAGCTTCGCATCAATAGCATGGATTATTGCTAGCGAATCAGCAGATTTTCTTAGAAACTCCGAAGTCATTCGCGTTTGAGCGCTGACTTGGAAGCAAATACAATAAATTGATACTGCAATGGCGAGAAGAACTCAATTTGATATTTTTGGAGACATATTATACCTCCTTATTATTTTTGCAATGCACCTAACGGACCGGCTCCCGATAAATCGGGATGCGGCGCTGATAATTTTCAAATTGCACCCAACGAAACGAGTTCATGCTGATATATAAATTATTAAGCATCTAAAACTTTATGCGCAATGTAAATTGCACTACGCTCATTCCGTCAGCTTGAGCGCCTGGTTAGGGCACGCATTTATCTTTTATTATTGCGCGGTTCGTTTTATCTTATGAATCACGAGCCGCGCATCGTGTTTTTATTAGCGCTTGTTAATTTATTTGTACGTCGCCATAAGAGCTAAGCACATCAGATTGGCGAAATACTGTGATGTATATTCGATAAATTGCTGGTTGCAAATCTGAGCCATTCACTTGGATAGCATGTGTTCCAGCCACTAATCGTTGCTTGACTAATTCTTTCATGACGTTGGTCGGTGTGCTATTAAGAGTTATAACAACGGAGTCCTCTTCATTAAGTGCAAACATTAATGTAAAACTTTTACTTGCTGGATTGGGATACACAGGATAGACCTTTGTACAAGTCGGTAATAGTTCTATTGTAGTATCATTAATGACAGAATCTTTTGGACTTACAGGACAATCCATCAATGGTTTCCAGTCAGAGGAATCAATCTTACCTATTGGTTCCGGACCTGTAGGGGCAGTCTCGGTAATTCCTGTGAATGGTGTTGTAATCCCAGCGGGAGGATCGGCAACATTGTTTTTCTTGCACGATACAATAAGAAAGGCGAGAGAACATAATAGAATCGCACAGATCATAATATGATCTGCCATATGATTCGTACGCATGGCATAGCTCCTTATTGATAGTTAAACAATTGTTTTTTTCTGACCGTAATTCGATCAGTGGTAACAAGGAGTATGCTTAGGTTTATAATCTCCGAAAGTGAATATAACATGATACAAATATTTTTTCATATTGCAACAATTAAATTGCGTGCCCTAACGGACCGGCGCTAAGCTGCCGCGTGACCAATTTTAATGTTGCACAAAACGGACTGAGTTACAAGACCAATATTTTCTTTCAACACAAAACCTCTAAGCGCAATGTTAAATCGTACCAACGCTCATACCGTCAGCTTGAGCGCCTGGTTAGGCAAAATCTTTTTATTTCACATGCTCAAGGCAATTTAATTTTTTTCACTATCCATCCCTTTATTGGAAAGGTCACCAGGCCTGACAACAAGCCGGCATAAGCTATAACAATTTCATATTTTAAAACTAGCCAAAAACCGACTTCATTCGGGACCGAGAATCCTAAAAACCATAGAAATCCGTAAAGAGGTCCATTTTCTGCAAGTTTAGATCCCCTAGATAAACGGAACATAAGAATAAATATAAAATCGAATAATAATTTTAACAGAAAAAGAATGACTAACTCTTTCATGCCAAAGCCCGCGGGAGCAGGCGCTCCGAATAAAGGATAAATCGTCATTTCAGCTACGGTAGACAAAATAACTAATCCTATGAGTGTCCATATATATATCATGACATTTTTCATGTTTTTGACTCCAAATATATAGATACCGTCTGTGGAAACAATGAAATTATAAAATTAATGATTATATGATTTCCGGTTTAATTCCTCTCCACATCTTTTATTCAATAGATGTGTCCCAAAACGGACTACAAAATGAATCTTTGCTTGCGCGTGACTCTTTAAAGATTTTGCCTAACGGATGGGCGCTAAGTGGCGCCTCACATTGATATGTTCCGCGCCATGGCGTACAGCACCACTGCGGCACTGATAAGTTTCAAATTCCTGATAACGAAACAAGTTCACGCTGATAATTTTCAATTCTGTACTAAACCTCTGCACGCCATGTGCCGCTTTACGGCATCCCGTACAGCGGGACTTAACGTACCTAAGCTCATTCCGTCAGCTTGAGCGCCTGGTTATACCGCTTGCTCATTTTTTTATTTTATCTTTTTTGCATCAAGTAACAGTTTCCCGTTTTCAGATATATTTATTTTTATAACCTTATTCATTTCATCTCTAATAAATTCACATTGAAAGCCAAACCCTTTTACAAAAAATTTATCTTCTGCATAGGGTAAGAAATCTACTGTAGGCAAACTCTCTCCTGACAATTTTAATATATCACCGATTTTTATAATATTTATAGTCCACCCTTTTTGGTCTGACCTGGCATAAGAGCCAATATATTGTTCTAAAATTTCATTGGATAGTTTAACTATTGTGCGATTAATATTTCCGTTGGTAAAATCTAAAATTTGTTGACCCTCATCAAGTGACTCTTTTATAACTTCATTATAAATAGTTATACCGTTTTCTCCATTTGTGAAAACCACAATACCTCGTTTTGATTTTGGTAAAATTATGCCCATTGTTTTAATTCCCATACTACTGCCTGCATGCTGTATTGAATATTCTCCATTTGGTAAATCAGACACAATTTCCCAGCCTAATCCTCTCCCCACATGTTTTCTTTCCTCCGCTTGTGATAGTATCATATCATTATACAAACTTGGCGAAAGCCCTGCGCCATTCATTACATAAATCATAAATTTGGAATAATCTTCAATTGTAGTAAGTAAAAGGCCGGCAGCATTTACACCTCTGTCTTTTATTGATATTTCAATTTTATTCCCTTGTCCATCGTGTGGTATAGCGTAAAGTGTTGTATCCATATCTTTATCGAAGAAATATCGGGTATCTTTCATTCCCAATGGTTTAAATAAAATTGAATCGGATAATTGCACCAATGTTTTTTTAAACTTATTTTCTAACGCCTTTCTTAAACACTCAAAACCTTCTCCTGAATACTGGAATTTTGTTCCAGGCTCAAACTCGAACCTTAGTTTTCCATTACGCCAATTGGGAAAACCTGTTTGATGCGTTAACACATGGCGAGTGGTAAGTTTATTTAACAAGGTATCATCCAATAAATCAGGGTCAATCCAATATTTGGCAAGAGGTTCATCCAAATTCCATTGGCCAGCCTCTACTAATTTTAATATTACCATTGCTACAACAGGTTTAATCATTGATGCTATTTCAAAAATAGTATTCTTAGGTGCAGGGACATTTTTTCGAAGCTCTCCAAACACTTTTATATACTTCAACTTTCCGTTTTCTATAATGCCTATTCCAGCTACGGGCACTTTGTTTTCGACAAGCCATTGAGGGACTTTATCCACAAAGGTTAAGTTTACTTTTGTGTTAATTTGGGCTTGGAGTGATGTTCCAATAAACATTATTAGAAGTAATTGTGTTAGTAAGGTTAGTCTTTTCATAATTATTCCTTAGAAGTTTTCTATTGAAATTAACCGGTTCTTGAAAAATGTTTGCTGCTTCCATAAAGGCGCAAGCGGTATAACGGATCGGCGCTAAGCTACGGCGACGATAATTTTCGTAATTCACTAAACGAAGTGAGTTCATGCTGATAATTATCAATTTTGTACTAACATTTAATCGCCTTGAATTTCGCAGCACGCTCATTCCGTCAGCTTGAGTTGCTGGTTATACCGCTTGCGCATGTTTTTACATGATTGCAATGTTGTGTGCTATTATTATTCCTTCTCCTCTGTAAAATATGTAAGTCTAATTAACTTTTTTCAGGGTTAAACCTGAGTATATCATAATATCTTTTTGGTCATCTTTACTGAAACGAAGCGTTCCTCCACCAGGTGCAACACCGCAGAATATAAGTTCATTATCGGAATTGATGTGCAAATTAAATATAGATTCACCTGAGAGAGTATAGAATATTTTTAGTTGCAGCAAATTGTTATCTGCCACATAAAGCTCGGCTTCTGAAAATGTTTCCGGTCCTTTACCTTGATATCCATATAATTTATATCTTCCCAACCTGTTTTTCCAAATACCATCAATATCTTTTAAATCCACTCTATAGCCTAGTTGGTATTGTTTATCGCCTTCTTCAAGAAATAGAATACGATAATTGTTGATGTCCCTGAAAAAGTATCTTTGCTTTGACAAGATTTGAAGGCTATCTCCATTAAATAGTTTACATGGGATAAAAGATTCTTTGCTGATTGGTTTTAATAAGAAACGCTCATTATTTCTATGCAAGACCAGTTTTTCGTTCTCTTTCTTAATTTGAACTGTGGAATGAAGCTGTGCATAGATACCTATATCATCTTTTAGCGAATCAACCGAAATGTCAAATATTTCAGAGCTGTCATTTGGATTATAAGGAACATATTTTCGCCTAATAACCGTTGATGTTTTAATACCACATGCTTCTACTAATTTCAAACATCCTTCCTCAACAAGAGGAAGTCCTCCGATGGTATTATCTAAAAATATTGACGCCATCTTCTTGCCCGGAATAATTAATATAGCAGCATTTGATAGATGAGTACTCCCTGCATGGTATGCAACTACATTTGAGTCACTTTTAAAATAAAAAAGGTACCAGCCCAAGCCCCTCATGTTATTGTCAAAGATGACCTCACTGTTCTGTACTTTAAAAACCTCTTTTAATGTTTCAGTCTTAATGATACTTCCTTGTTTCCCATTATAGATGGCTATCAACTCTTTAGCAAATTTTATTAAATCATCTATATTTGAGTACAAACCACATCCGGCCGGCAAATCCCTTCCATCAATTAATTTGCGATAAGTACCGTCGTGATTATATGTCATACTAACATTTTTTAAATCTTTGCTATTTATAAATCCGGAGTGATCCATTGTCAAAGGTTCTAAAATATTCTTCTGAATATAAAGCGGGTAATCCTGAACTGTAACGGTAAAAATAGCATGCCCTAACAAGCTGTAGCCGACATTTGAATAAAGATGAACCATATTGGGTGGAAAACACAGATATTCATCTTTCAAATATTTAACCACATCTGTATATTTACCTTCCGGTAAATAACTATTCAAGCCGACATCTCCCGGTATTCCGGATGAATGGTTAATGATTGTTTTCAATGTTATTTTTTTAATATCAATAACTCTTGTGTTAATAGTAAATTGAGGTAAATAATCGATTAATGGTTTATTAATATCAATGAAGCCCTTTTCCTGCAATTGCATTATAGCTAGGGCTGTAAAGGGTTTCCCAACTGAACCAATACTTATATTTGTCTGAGTTGTCATTGGTATTTTATTATCTTTATCAGCGTAGCCGAAACCTTCTTTCCATGTAATTGAATCGCCGAGTATTAATGCGGCGCTTACTCCAACTATTTTATCCGATTCCATTTTTTGTTTAATAAATGTTTTATAATCTTCAATCAGATTAGAATAGGAAGATTTGTTTTCTTGTCCATAAACTGATCGACTTATTAAGACAATGTTTATGATGATGGTGAGACACATTAGAGTTCTTCTCATAGCTCAATTCCTTAAAAAGGACATGTTTAAAATATAAAAAACAAAAGTGCAGATACCAATATTTTGACTAGGGTGTACAATAGCTGATATTTCTGGAATGATTTCGAATGGTTTCTTTCAAAAGTCATTAACTCCAACATTTGATTATTCTTTTAGTCTTAATAATAGCACATAATTTTCATAATTCAGCAAGCGGTATAACGATAGCGGCTAAGCTGCCGCGCTCTGCCTGCGTGCCCGCCTTCCGCAAGCGTGCGGCGGACAGGCCGAAGGCACTTCCGCTTACACTTCGTTTTAGCGGACAGGTCGGCAGGCAGGTGATAACTTTCAATATACACAAAACGAAACGAGTTCACGCTGTTTCGTTCAATTTTGTACTGACCTTTATGCGCAATGTAAATTGCTCCCACGCTCATTCCGTCAGATGTTATGTTTAAAAAGTTTTTTCTAATATTTAGAAACCACATTATTGGAGATATTATTATGCAACATACTATTTTAAACTTCATCAATTAACATTTTTTTGTCGGTATCGATGTTCATCTGAAACAATGGAAAGTCGCCATCCGCTCGACAGGTATTGAATTAAAAACCTTCTCAATGCATCCTTTGCCATTGGAACTCTATCAATATCTTCAAAAACAATATCCCGTTCAAACGGCGTTGCGCGAGGATTAATAACAGATTAATTCTTGTTTTCCGGTGTTCTTGTTCTTTAATCGTTTTTGAAAAAGAGTAGTACATGATTAATTTCTCTTGTTCGGAAGGAACTATAAAATATTTTTCAATCATCTATTGACTTTTTACATAACAGCTTGAGCGCCTGGTTAGGCAACCGATCTGGCCTCGCCCGCCTGCAGCGGGGCAAGCCCGATTCTTGTTTAAGAGAAACTCTTTTACATTAACCTCTATAAAAAAAACGATGCTCTTTAGAATTATAACCGAAGCCGCATTGGTGCTTTTTAAAGCCCGTCTGGAAGGTTGGTCCCGGCTGTCTTCAGTTTTTATATTGGTGGCATAGACCCCGTTCGGAAGAGTTCACATTCCATAAACAACCGGGTCCGAATATTTTTTCCTGTTCACTTTTTCTAAGGCAGAGGAAATCTATGTCCTTTCCAAATTTATCATCTTCGTTTTTCTTCTGCCTTCTTCTTTTTGAATATTTTTAGGCTATTTTTCATGTCAATGAGTTTCTCGGAAGGCATTTTATTCTAATTTTAAATTTCTGTAAGATTTAGTGTTTCCTCTAAAATCAAGCGCTTCACCTTCGCTTGTAAAAAATAATCCGGGTAGATATTCAAATAACTGCACTTCATTTAAATATTTTAACCCCGTCGGATTTTCTTTTAAATAAAAGCAACCATCTTTCTCATAAACATGAATTCTTGGAAAGATTTTAAGTAATCGTCCTATTTTTCCATACCATTTGAATTCAAATCCTCCACCCATTTCTATTAAATATGTACCTGTGTATTTTTCCCATTCGTTTTTAAAGCGAATATCCTTCCATTTGTATGTTACAGTATCGGATTTATTAGTATTCTCCATTGGCCTGTAACATACAGTAACACAATTTACTGAATTCCCGGACTGCTGAATCTCGAGTGCCCTTGAAGGATCAAATGGATGAGAGATTTGAATTTTCTGTAATTTATTTTCTTTGACATAGTCGTTCAATACCCAGCCAACATATTTTTCCAATAAACATTCAACTTGATAATTACCAAGAGCTATGCAGCCGATTCCGTATTCAGGAAACCACATCATACTTGAACCAAATCCAAAACCGCTGCCGTTGTGAAACAAGCCATACATGTCTTTCCTGACGGATAGACAGATGCCGAGTGCATAATTATTTACGATAATGGGCGTATACATTTCATATAAATATTTATAGTCAAGCAATTGCTTGCCATTCACTTTTCCGAGATTCAAATGAAACTGTACAAACTTCGCTAAATCTTCGGCGTTCGTATAAACACCACCGGCACCTATGAATGGGACTTTGTATGGCAGGCTTGCTAAAGCATACAAGTTTCCCTCTGCTTTGTTTTGGTTGTTTACTAATTCATCAGGATTTGCGGTAGTAGAGTTCATTTGAAGAGGAACGAATATCTTTTGTTTAAGGTATTCATAAAAAGGCGTCCCTGTTACTTTCTCAAGAATCTGTGCAGCCAGATCAATTCCAAGATTGGAGTAATGATATTCGGAACCGACGCGGCATCGTAACCAAGTAGTCTGTATGCTTTTATTATGAGATTCATTGTCAGGACATGAGGCATCATAATTATTTCCTATTGGCGCCTCGTGTGTAAAGCCGGCGGCATGGCCTAATAAATATCGTAATGTAATTTTTGTCTCAGGATTATTTTCAAAACAGCTATTTACTTTAAAAGTTGGTAAATACTTAATTATGGGCGTATCTAAATCGACCAATCCGTCTTGAACAGCAAACATAACTGCGGTCGCCGTAAATGTTTTTGACGCTGAATGTATTGCAAAAATGGATTTATCATTGACCAAACTATCATTTTCATTATTTAGGTGTCCCCAGCCTTCGCTCCAGATTACTTTATTTGTATCAAAGAATGCAATAGCAAAACCCTTAATGTCTGTATCTTTGAGATCTTTGATAATTTTCGCCTTTTCATTTTTAATGAAGGCAATCGTATCAAATTGTCCATACGATATAGAAGAAGTAACCACAAGGGCTACAAAGAGTAGGAAGATCGTTTTACTAATTGTTTTCATACTCACATCCTTTTTGATTGTTATGTGTTTACTAAAATGCCGCCTAACGGATTGGCGCTAAGCTGCGGCGTGACCATTTTTAATTTTACACAAAACGAAACGAGTTTCATGTAGTTACTTTCAAAATGTACTAAACCTATATTCGCTATGCTATTTGCACCCACGCTCATTCGGTCAGCTTGAGTCGCTGGTTAGGCCGCACTACACATAGGCTCGAATCAGCGCACTGCGTCTTAGCCATACGACGAGAGTCCAAGCAAGCGCCAGACAAAACCAGAACACAATAAACCCCTTCAGAACTGCCGCAAGTTGCAGATCAAGCAACCAATACTGTAGCCATACCACAAACAGGTAATGAATCAGGTAGATTCCATAACTGTTGGCACCGAGGCTGTCCAAGAGCGACTGGCTACGGTTACCGAAACGGAAAAAAATGGCCAAGAAGGCGTGCGCGGTCGTCGCCGCAAACAAAGCGAATGTAAAGCCATAAATAATAGACTTTGCTACCGGTGTACCCGCCGTGCCGACCCCAAATGTTATAATAACGTATAATAGTGCAATGAAGCTCACGAGAGAAGCGAGCGACCACTTCCACCAGTTCCGGTTCAGATCATCGTGCCAAGCCACGCCTTTTATGCTCAGCTCAGATGCTCCAAGCCCTACACCGGCGAAAAAGTACACAAAATACAGTCCGACGCGGCTCGCCTGCACAGCAAATGGGCCCGCTGCAAACCAGTGCTCACTTCCATATATGAGAAGCATTGGCAGAAAGAAAATAAGCGATGCGGTGAATAATACCGTAAAGAATTTTCGGCGATTTCGAAGTGCATCTCCGACAATAGCGAAGGCGTTTCGTTGGCGATCCGTCAAGAACGAGAACACGCAAGCCACAAGAATGTTGAGCAAGAGCAAATACCACACGAACCAGAGGGGGCCTGCTGGCCATGGGCCATCTGTTATGCTCCGCATCCAATACTGGATAAAATCATCATGGGCTCCCGTAAGACGAAACGATGGATAATGCGCGATCGGCATAAAGACAGTGACAACGATGGCAAATGGCACGCCGAGGCGAGTCAGCCGTTGTCGGAGAAAGTGAACTGGGCCTTTCTTGAGCAGTGATGACCACACGAATAGTCCTGAAAGAAGAAACATCAAGGGCATGAAGAATCCGTCATTAAAGACTACGATTATGTCAAATCCTTTCCATCGAAGAACGTCAACGATCGGAGAAGTAGATCGCAGGTAGAATTCTGAGTTGAAGAACCCGAAGGAAACGTATGCCAAGATCGCGTGGTGCAAGACCACTAGCGCAATCACAAACCCCTTCAAGTGGTCAATTGCAGGGACTCGGTTCTGCATTAAAAACTCCTCTTCTCTACGCTGAGTTGCATGGTGCTGCCTAACGGACCGGCGCTAAGCTGCGGCGCTGATAACTTTCAAGTTGCTGAAAACGAAATGAGTTCACACTGATAGCTTTCAAAATATACAAAACCGTTGCGAGCCATGCTTAACGTACTCAGCTGGCAACCGTCAGCTTGAGCGCCTCGTATGTTGAGTCTGTTATAATTATTTTTGTATCCTGGTCCATTGGCAAAGTCATAGGAGAGATAGGAGCGTCTAGATATCTTCCTGAGAGAAGAATATCGTTA
>JBEKAY010000077.1:0-10575 GCA_050015675.1 Bacteroidota bacterium
TATATAGACAGATCCCGTGATTAATATCGGAGTAACTATTATAACAGAAGACAGAACTAAATAGATTATAAAATATGTAATTTGCAAAAATGAAGCGTGATAATTTATTTTTTTCATAGCGATATCTCTCTACTAAGAAGTTTCCTATTGGGGAAACGATCTATGAGTACAAAAAAACACCACCTTGTATCACCTCCCAGCACAGGGAAGTTCTACCGCGCAGATGCGCAGGTGGCACTAAACGATTAACAAAATATAATATGTAACTTGAAATATATTGAACCAATACGTTTACCTCCGCGAAATAATTATTCGCTTAAACGGTCATCAAGGTTCTATATATTTTTGTCCTTTCATTTTTTTATTTCACATCAAAAATCGCTGCTTTGAATACATTATCATCATGGCCGCTAGACCCTATCAGTGTCCACAAATACATAGACATATTATTTTAGACAAAAGTTCCCTCCACAAAACCACACGTCACGGCTTCTTTGGAGAACCTTCATTTGTGAATATCCAATAGATTAACTCTCCAAGCGAAATGGTTTTTAATGAGCTGCTGTTTGTGTGACATCCAAATTCTTGTCTTTCCTGTTTCTGCATTCCGATTTTTCACTGGAATAACTGATCGGGAGTATCTGTCTTCCCCTTATTAATGGAACCAAAGATCTGAACATGAAAAAATTGATGTTTGATCTGCTCTGCATAAATGATCCAGTTATATATTTTAGAGTTCATAAAGATACATCCAGTGCCTTATTCATTAAACAACCTGAAAAGAAACAAGTCTTAATCTGAAACGTCTTAATATTGACAAATAAATCGAAGAAGCATGAATCTGACAAAACATTTCTTATTCCTTTTCATCTTGTTGGTTGTATGTGTTTTGGGGTTGAGCGGTTGTTATACACAATTGGCAACCAGTTCAGACAATCCTGAACTAGTAAACAATTCACCAACCGTTGTCATAGATCAACCTCCTTCGGCAACGGTTATCATCACCGAGCCAATGATTGATCCGATACCAGAACAGTACTATCCGCACCTGTGGAATCCGCCTCCTCCAGCAGGGTCAACATCAACTGTAACTGGAACAGATTCGCCTCCAGAATCTCCACATCGTCAGTCCGGATATGAGCGATCACCTTCGACCGATCAAAGTAATTCTCACCAGACCGACGCGACTCCGTCCAGAACTTCGTGGAGCCCTGCACTGACTCCTACACCAAACGTTCCAACTCAAGGTTCTGAGTCTGGCGCTCGCACAAGCGGTTCGACGCGCAAGGGCAGATAACGATGGATCAACATGCACATTCCAATGGGACATCGTTCTATCATAAAAATATTAAAGGAACAAATTTTATGGAAGCGATTACACTGATGAGCAGTTTTGTAAAACCATGGAATAGATCTTTTTTCTTCCTCATTATTCTGTTCAACCTAACCATGGCACAACAGGACACTTTTCAAAATGAATCAGCGCGTATAGCTGGTTCAATTCTAGTTGATGGTCATTCACTCGATTATCTACAGAGATTGACTGATGGCTTCGGAGGACGTATATCAGGTTCTGCCGCTTATAAACGAGCATCCGAATGGGCTGCTCAACAGTTTCGCGAGGCTGGAATTAAAGATGTAAGACTCGAGTCATACACATTACCAAATGGTTGGGAGCGTATTTCTGCTCGTGCCCGCATGATCACACCTCTCGATCGCCCCCTTCAAGTGCATTCATATGGATGGGCTCCGTCGACACCAAAAGAAGGTGTCCAAGGTGAAGTTATCTATGTACGTCATATTTTATCGCAAGAGGGAATCAAGTCGCAAGCCGACAAAATCAGAGACCGAATTGTTCTTATCAATGGTGATAGCTTTTACCAGGACGAACGTTTTTTAGACTCCAAGTATATTGCTTCGAAAAACCTTCTAAAAGAGCTTGCTGCACGCGCTATACTGATTCGCGGAACTGCCGAAAACAATGTAATCTCAAGTTGGGATGATACTTGGGGAGGAAAGCTCGAACCGTTGCCAATGGTAGAAATCGGGATGGAGGATGGAAGACTAATCGAAAGATTGTCAGCGCAAGGTGCTGTCAGTATCGAACTTCAAATTGAAAATAAAATAACCGGGCCTGTTCAGGTCAATAATGTCGTCGCTGAAATCCGTGGACGTGAAAAACCGGATGAGTGGATATTGATAGGAGCGCATCTTGATTCTTGGGATCAAGGTACTGGAGCACAAGATGGTGGTTCCGGCTGCGCTATGGTTATGGAAGCAGCACGTGCTATCACTAAATTAAACGTAACTCCACGTCGCTCAATCAGATTTGTGCTGTGGGGAGGCGAAGAACAAGGCCTAATGGGATCAAACGCATATATTCATTTGCACGCATCCGAAATGAATAATTGTGTTGTTGCTTTGAATACAGGACTGTGTGCCGGTGTTCCACAGGGATGGATTATGAGGGGAAACAATGATATGAAAAAGTTATTACAACCTCTCGCAACTTTCTTGAGCGGATTGGGCGGCGACAGATTGAAATCAGAAGTGAAGTTTGAAGAATTATCAGATTGGGAATCTTTCTTTCTTGAAGGTGTCCCAACATTAGATCTTTGGGTCGACCTTACATCTTATTGGGATATTCACAATAGAGCCGGCGATACATTTGATAAAGTTAATGCTCATAATCTTACTACTGGATCAGCGATTGTAGCAATTACTGCTGCTTGGTTTGCCGAACAGCCTATAGCAATACCCTCACGCTTAGATCAAGCGACAATAAATAAGATTCTCACCAAAGTAGAAGTCTATGAACGAATAAATGACTTAAGGGGACTCGGGGTCCTCAAATAGAATAGATTTGATGTTTATGTGAAAATATCATTTTTACCCAAGAAAAAAAAGCCTCGACAGTTGTCGAGGCTACAATAAATTTTCATTTTTAACATATCGAAAAGCTATGATCTCATTTCATTAAAATCATTTTATTGACTGCTATTTTGTCTTTATACTTTAATTCGTAAATATATACGCCGCTTGATAAAGCGTTCTCCGGTTCGAATGTTACCCAATGTTTTCCGGCTGTCAAGTATCGATCGACCAAGGTCGCCACAACTTGTCCAAGAATATTGAAAACACGTAGTGTTGCGTTACCATCGGACGGCAACGTGAAACCAATCCGTGTCGATGGATTGAATGGATTCGGATAATTGGGATAGAGCGAAAAACTTTCCGGCAAATCACTTGTCGATATTTCGACTGAAGTTGTCATCTGCTCTGTTATGATGAAATCCGCTTGACTATCAAACTCTCCAGCTGCATAATCAATCACAGGAGTCGTTGACACGCTCGATGTATAACCAACTTTATCCGTAGTTACCGAATATGCACCTGGATCAAGGTCGGTAATTTCATATGAGCCATCATCCCCTGTAACATCGTATGAACATGAATTCTGAGATTCTGCTATGACGACGACACCCGATAATCCAGAGCCCTGTGAATTTTTAATAGATCCTTTTATTGAACCGCCGCCTTGAGCAATAATTTTTTTCACACAAACAACAAGGCCTTGCACATTTTGATTCTCTTTTACAACGATGGAATCGGCAACCTTTGCATAACGAACACCGCAATCGTTCGCTTTGTAATATGCTGGTAGGTACTTGCCCAATGGAACCACTTGCAGCTTATAACTGCCATTTGCCACTGCATTTAAAGAAAATATTCCTAATGAATCCGTATTAACTGTCCTCACAACCTGAGTAGAAAGTACCGCGGTTCTTTGAGCAGGCGCAATAGGATATAAAATTACTCGTGCAATTACAGTCGTTCCTGCGCTATCGACAACAGCACCAGAAACTGCTGCTGTTGCTATTTGGAGAGCACTTAATTTAAAATTAATCCCTGTTGTGTCGCCATTCAATGTTAGCTTATCCGCTTCAAGTACATTATTTTTACCATGATAATATTGGAGGATATATCCTTTTTTATACGATGCAATAATATATGGACTGCCAGTCATAACCGTAAGTTTATATCTTCCTGCACTATCTGTTTTTCCTGTTCCTCCAACATCACAGAATAATCCAAATCCTGGTTCTTGAAACGATGTTATAACTGCAGTATCGGAAGATGATACAGAACTAGGCATAAGTGAAGCAACGATTGTAGCTCCTGATATTGGCTTTCCGTTCGAATCAGAGACTGTGCCGGATATTAATACTGGAACAGGCCGTTGATATTTTTTAAGTATGAAGTTTGCAGTAACAGGTGTTGTATCTTTTACTAAAACAGATGTAGCACCATTCATCGTTGGCGAATTGATATACCAAACTGGAATATAGTCCACATTCGTAATGAAGGGAGACATTACTAAAGGTGAAGGCCTTGACCTTGCTTGAATGTAGAATTCTCCAGAATCGGCAACGACAATACGATAAACACCAACTGAATCGGTATATGCAGAAAGTTGATTTGTATAAATTGTAATTACCGATTTGTCGGCTTTTCGGTACAGCGATATGAGAATCCCTTTGAGCAATTCATTGTTTTCATTCTTCACTACACCCTTGATCATCCCGAGAAAATTCACCACTTGAATAGTCCAAGAATAGGAAGATGATTTGTTCGAACTCGTAGTAATCCTAACTTCCACGCTGAAATATCCCTTAACAGTCGGAGTCCATTTGACAAGTCCTGTCAATGAATCAATTGACATGCCCACAGGTGATTTTATTATTTTGAAGATAGCCTTTGTACTAGTTGGCATCGGAACCTGATATTTGTATTCCACGCCAACGACGGCTATTGACTGTGCGGATATAATAACTCCTGGAATTGGTGCCGTGCTCTGTGCAATAAGCTGTGTTCCAATCAAGGAACAAATGGTGAGTAACAAAACAGTTCCCAAAAGTAATGTTCGTTTCATTTTACACCTCATATATAATTTTAGTGCTATTTGTATGAACCTTAATAAAAAGCAGAATGAACTGTAAGTGCTGCAAATCTATTAAAAAGGAAATTCAATAATTGTGCTTTCCGTCATATCTTTTCAACATTCATATATAGTCCCTACGATTAGAGGTTTTAATCTATTGAAAGGTTTAATCGATTTAATAGGCTTAGGGTAAATAAATAAGTTCTTCTATTTCGTGATTTTTGAGCACTTTCTTCGCACGCGCTCGAAATGCATTCGTTGCGTACGGGAGCATCTGCCGCACAACAATCTCAAGCTCCTTTTCGAGCCCTGGTTCTTCTTGAGCAATTTTGGCAAACACAGTTATTGAAAATGTTCTCACAGCAATAGGTTCATCGATCGAAGAGATTAATTCGAAACAGAGGTTTGCCACAGCTCCCTGTAGTCCGTGCAGTATGTCTGCAAATTGAAGAATGCGAACAACATTGCGCTTCACTGCATCGTGCGTTCCAGGTTGTTGCATTTTTTTTATCATCGGTTTAAGCCATGGAGAGATTAAATCAGGATTTAATTCGACGCAGTGACCGATAATCTAAGCCGATTTCTTTGCCAGTGGTTCAGCCCCCTGCAGAAATAATTCCATCAACCGGTTAAAGCGCGGCTTGTCCTTCCCAACCCATCTGACCAGTTTTACTACTTGTTCTTTCGAGCGGACGGCGAGTATATCTTTTTCAAAGTCCATCGTTAAAAAAGGGAAATCAGACCACAAGAAGATTATATATCTTTCGAAAATATATCCAACATTGTCCGCTTCTGCCACCCCAGGCTATCATAAAACATTTCCGCTTCCTCGTTGTCGCGGTAGACAAAGAGATGGCACTTGGTGATTCCTCGCAGGTGGAGCGCATCCAGCGACTTCTGAGTTAATTGACGACCGATCCCGCGCTTCCTGTACGCTTCATCCACAGCAAGATGATAGATATATCCGCGGCGACCGTCATGCCCGCAGAGGATAGTGCCAATGAGTCGTTCTCCTTCTTCGCAGACAAAGCATAGCCCCGGATTCCACTCTAAGAAGGCGCGTATTCCTTCCCGCGAGTCCGCATCGCTCAAGCCCAACCCCGGTGTCTTCTGCCAGAGAGTTAATATCCGGGCATAATCGCTTATTGTCATTTCACGGCAAGATATTTTATTCATGAAATTATTCTTTGATTTACTTTTTATTTCGGTATGGCTCCCTCACGGCTTGCCTGCCCCGAATTCTTTTTTCGGGGAGCGCCTAGTAAGGCGGCGGTGATTATTCAAAAGGTAATTTTCTGATGTATTGTGACCAACTATACATAAGAATGAAAACAATAATAGCGATTACTGGTATGGCCACTAAAAGATAATTAGTAAAGCACCATTTAATTCCTGCAGTCAATACAATACCACTTGCTAATAGACATTCGGTAAGATACATAAATTGTGCAAGTGTGCCTTTTACTGCTCGGAGAAAAAAAACAGATGGTTCTTTAACCTTCTTGCCTGCTTCCATTATTCCTTTTTCGATATATGAATCCAAAGATATTATTGATTTATCAAGATCACTTATTGTCTGGTTATTTTTATCAATTTCTCGAGAACGCCATATTATTTTTGAAAATGTAAGTAAACCAAACAAAAAGAGAATAAATAAGGACACTATCGTAATTATATCCTGATAGGCAGGAAAATATTTTTCTTTATACAAGAAACTTAGCAGAGCAAGAGTTGCGGTAACAAGACCAAGGAAAAACTTCATACGTTGTTCCGATTGGTGTTCCTCGCTTTCCTTATTATGTAAGCAAGCATCTCGATAGTGAAGGAGTATTTGAGCGATGTTGTGATTTGAAAGAGTCCTTTTCTTTGCCATAATACACCTCCGCCTAACGGATGTGCTCTAAGTTTATCCCGAAATGTTTTTATTGGGGACTGCGGCACTGCAAACTTTTAAGTTGCACCCAACGAAACACGTACAAAGTACTAACTTTCAATTTAAAACAAAACCTATGCTCACCCTGCCTGCGTGTGTAGTCACCACGACGGGCATGAATTTTTCAGTGTGCCTGCCCACCGAAGTTTGCTTTTCAACGCAGGCGGGCTCATTCCGCTTGCCCCGACGGAGTCGGGGTCAGCCTGTTGAGTGCTGTGTGCGAAATCCTGCTGTCTGTTTTTGCGGGAACCACATGTTCATTCGCCGCCTTTATTTCTATTACATTATTCTTTTTCCATAAAGGGAAGTGCCTATTGCTGATGAACCAGAAATTCCCACAATGAATATTGATATGTTGTCCCCCGCTTGGTTCCGTACATTCTCACGTAACGAGCATCAACCTGAGGGAAAGATACATATTCAGTGCCTCCATTTCCCGAAGTAGTGCCATAAGCTGTTGTCCAATTAATTTTATCTTCCGAGACGTCGATGGTATAAGCAAGTGCATACGATGTTTCCCAGAAGAGCGTAACGCCATTGATTTTATAATTTCCCTGAAGGTCTACGGAAACCCACTGAGGATCAAAGCTCTCACCTGACCAGCGTGATGTGAAATCACCGTCAAAGGAGGATTGTGCGGAAAGTGAAATTCTATTATGATAAATGGCAGAACACTCGGCGGGTTTATTAAGCGCAACACTTGGCAGAATAACGTGAACTATTTTTAGATTTGATGAGACCACTTTTAGATTTGACGAGATCATGCTTGTTCCACGGGCAAAAAAAGCTATTGCAGAGATTATGTAGTCGTTGGGCTGAACATTTTTCCAGAGAAATGAACAGTGCTGTGGAGTGCATACGCATAATTTACGCGTGTTTGCATAAAACTCGATTTTTGTTGCCGGTATGCGCGATTCGATTTTAGCGCTCAATTGGATATTTGAATGAGCCTTATAATATGTGTTTATTGGCGAGGTTAATGTTACCTTCGTTTTTTGTTTTGGGTGTGTATAGAAAAAATCGACGATGAGATCGGTGCAATTAAGAGGGGAAATAAACCACGCATGTTCCCCGTGACTAAAAACATACAGTACAACGTCAGCGCCGGTTCCCGGGGCCGTCCATTCCCGGCCGACAACTCCATTTGAATGATAAATCGTAACCGGAGTATTCGAACATCGATTTTTGATTCTCCAATGGGCCAGGAGTGTATCAACACCAGATGTACCCGGCCATCCTCCGTACCCGACAGTAGGATCATTTATGGCATGAATATGCATGATGGGTATCGGCGAAGAAACATCAAGCATCAGAGAGTCTGCTAATAATCCTGCAACGGGAGCTATTGCACGAATTTTATTCGGCAATTTAACAGCCAGGGTATAGCATAAGAACGCACCATTCGAATGGCCGGTGGCATAAACCCTCGTGGAATCGATCTTATAATGTGCTTTGAGAGTATCAATTAAATCGGAAATAAAATTAACGTCATAATCGTCCTGACAATCCCATCCTCCACCGGATGCACTCGGATAGACTGCAATGTAACCCATGATTTCAGCCCGTTTATTGAATCCATTTTTGTAAAGTGTGCTGTCCTTTCCTCCCGCTCCATGGAGCACAATTATAAGCGGAAATGCCGATGAACCATTATAGCATTTAGGAACATAGAGAAGGTAAGCTCTATTATTTCCATTAACCATGATAAAATGTTCCTGCGCCAAAAGCTGGGAGAATGAGAGGCAAGTTACAAGAATGATTAAAATAGTTTTCATAATCTGTATTCCTTTCTTAAGTCGTTAAGAGCAATTGCGCCGCCTAACGGATCGGCGCTCCGCCAAAAAGACTGCGGACAAGTAAGTCCCGATTCGATCCTCGATCGAATCGAGGGTCCCTGCCTGCGGCAGGGAAGTACCTGGTTAGGTGTACCTCATTTTAGCAACAAACATTTTTTTGTTTGAATCAATGAACCCAACCTGATACAATAGAAATAAATACCGCTTGATAAATTTGCACCATTGAATATTGCGTCGTGATTTCCAGCTTCAAGTGTTTTGTTCAATAATGTTGAAACTTTTTTTCCGAGGACATCATATACCTCGAGACAAACATTACTTTTAGTAGGGATAAAAAAAGATATCCTTGTAACTGGATTGAATGGATTAGGGTAGTTCTGCGAAAGCGAGAACACTCTGGGAGCTGTTTTGTCTGCAAGTTCGACAATCGAGATTATTCCACTCCCTTGTGTCTTTGTCGCTTTGTATGTTCCGCGGAAGGGCGAAGGCCATCCGTATGCGGAAAATGTGATATCATAAGTCCCGGACGATTGGTCTCTCAGAAGATTGCCGCTCATGATCTCCGTAAAATTTGAGGACAAAGAGCTTGTCTTTGCTTTTCCTCCGACATTGATGACGAGCGCCGTATCCCCAAGAGTTGTTGTGAAGCCTGAGAAGGAGCCCTGGATAGGCGATCCGTTATTCACGTAATACCACATCCCATTTGCCTCAATGTTTCCGTTTGTGAGTCTATCGAATGTCATTTTGCCATGATTGATTGAATTTGAGTCCATAACGAACTCCCATTCTTCAAATACACCCACGGCCAGAGGTCGTCTCCAAACATCAGTGCCGGCAACAAACAGATAATCATCCGTAGCCGCTAGGCGATTAATAATATCATAATACTGAAGACCTGTGCTATAGTACGTCCAGGTAGCGCCGTCGTCCATTGAGCGAAGGACATCACCGCCCTCCGTCACAATGTAGAGTCTCCCATTTTTCGACAGGAGATCGAAGACTCTATCGTTCTCATTCGTTGGGTCGAGGTCCGGGCTCGCCAGGTTCCAGTTCAAGCCCTTGTCGGCAGAACGAAAGAGTCCCTGGTAGGTTGATGCAAAGAGATAACCGCCATGAGGTTTTATCATAAAGACAGATTCAAGACCCTGGACTCGTGGCAAGCCGTTACTCATGGAAGTCCAATGTGCACCGTTATCTGTCGATCGGAACACTCCGGCTGTGTCGGTACCAACGTAAATATCTGTCTCGTCGACAGCGATGGTCCTTACATACGGATCGGTTATTCCTGTTTGCGCACTGGTCCAGGTTATACCTTCGTCGGTGGAAATTAAAATACCGTCGCCATCAGTACTCGCAAAAAGATTTATGCCGCCAGTTCCATTGGTAGAGATTGCAAGATCCGTGACTGATGAATTAAAATATGAAACCCCCGGATTGGTCGCCTTCCAACTCTTACCACTATCGGCTGATTGATAGATTAAGCCAGTATTGGATGCGGCGAAAAGTTTTGAGCCTGAAAGTGCAATAGAACTAACTTCCTCACCGAATCCTACAGTGACTTTTGCCCAATATAATCCGTTGTCGGTTGATCGATAAATGCCACCTCCACTTCCACTCGATGGTAATGCAATAATATTTGTTCCGATGGCTACCATTCGTATGAACGTGGTATGATAAGTGGTATTGCATGATATCCATTGAGATACCGTGATACGGGGTGACAAAAGACAGAGCATTAAAAGTGTGATGCATCGGCAAGACGGTCGCATGATTCGTTCCTTTCTTTTATTAGAAGCCATCTCAAAAACCCTTTCGAAGAAGGATGATGATGCAAGCGAGATGGACAAAGCCAAGAAAGTTTTCAGCGTGATATTCATAACGAACAACAAGACGACGGAAATTAT
>JBEKAY010000078.1:0-10519 GCA_050015675.1 Bacteroidota bacterium
CAGAGGTGGTCTCCACCTCTTCAGTGATGTAGACCTTTTTCAGGTTCTTTGTTTTGATCACGATTCAATTCTCCTTTTCACGAACATTATTTTGTTGTTTGCAATTGGTTATACGCGCTTTAAAATCAAATGTTATAATGTGTCCACTTTTTTTATTTAATATTATCATCGTCGATCGAGGTCTCATTTCAATGCACCATAAGCTATTTTAAAATCAACTTCTCCATATCTCCATAGTTTTCATATGATGAGGTGATTACTTCCTCTCCCGGTTTTAGACCTTCCAACACTTCATATAGTTGTGGATTTTGTCTACCGATTTTTATATTTCGTCTTTCCGCAAAAGTACCGGATTTATCAACGACGAAAATCCATTGTCCACCCGTCGTTTGGTAGAATCCTCCTGCCTCAACCAGCAGTGCATCGCTCAATCCGCTTAATTCTAACTTGACTTGTAGTGTTTGTCCCCTTCTTATGCCCTTTGGTGCACCATCTATAAAATGCATATCAGCTTGAAATTTACCGTCAGTAACTTGAACGTACACTCTAACGATCTTTAATTTATAAGTCTGATCATCGAAAGTACATTCGCCAATTTGACCTTCGTGTACACGCGCAATATAATGCTCATCGATTTCAACCCGAACTTTATATGCCTCTGTATTATCTATTTGCCCAATGTTCTGGCCGGCGGCAATTGATTTTCCTATTTCCGCATTTAACGCCGTAAGTTGACCTCTAATCGGTGCACGGACAGTCAAATTAGAGAATTGATCTTCAATCAATTTCATATTTTTCTGGAACTGCTTCACCGTGACCTCTAACTGTTTTATCTGTTCTTCCCGTGATAATGAATCCAATGAGTAAGATTGCAGCGAAAGATCAAGGCTCTTTATCAGATATTCGTATTGATCGCGGCTGCTCTCAAAATCATTTTGGGAAATCAGATTTTTATCATAAAGCTTTTTGTTCATTTCATAAACACGCTTTTGATTTTGAATCTGGAGATTCAAATTCAAGATTTGCGTTTGAAGATTTAACCTGTTTTGCTCTAAAGCCAATCTGAATGTTCTAAGATTATTTTCCTGCTGAACAACTTGAGTTTGGTTATAAATTGTTTGCAAAGTTAGATTTGCGTTTTCCAGTTTTATGATAGGATCACCTGCTTTAAGAACAGCACCCTCCTCAACATATTTATGAATTACCCTTCCTCCTTCCACAACGTCTAGAAGGAACGTTTCTATCGGCACTACTGCGCCTGTTACGGGGATATAATCATGAAAAGCTCCACGGAGAACAGTTGAAATCGTTATTTTTTCTTTTTCGACGTTAAGTTTTTTACTACGATCTCCAAAAAACACGTTAACGACAATAAAGATAAATAGGGCTGTTGACATTCCAACAAGCCCGACACGCTTCCATGTCCACGTTCTCTTTTGAATGGGACGATCCATGAGGTTATTCTCTTTTCTTGATGTCATATTCTCATAACCTTGCAATGAATGTACCATAGCGATATTAGGCATAAACGTCCTTCTTTCATTTTAAAAAGTGTCCGGTTCCGTAACACCGAGTGTACGTAAACGAACAGTTTTAATTGACAATGGCATTATTATCAATCATATTCTTAATGGTATTATTTTTGCTATTCTTACTATTTTAATGGAAATAAGCGAATACTGAATAACTCTCAATCCTAATAGAAGATCACAATGAAGCAACCTCTTGGAACTATTCTTGTTGTGGATGACGATGAAGATGTACTGACTGCTGCAAAATTACTTCTGAAACAGGCACCGTACATTGTATTAACAGAAAAAAATCCGGCATCTCTTCCAATTCTACTGAAAAATGAAACTGTCGATATCATTTTGCTCGATATGAACTTCACGCGCGATGTTACGAGCGGAGTCGAGGGGTTTCACTGGCTGCAGAAAATACTTGAAATTGATCCTTCCTCTATTGTCATCCTTATCACTGCATATGGAGATATTGAAACGGCTATCAAAGCAGTCAAGGCAGGCGCGATTGATTTTGTATTAAAACCCTGGCAAAATGAAAAACTTTTAGCCACACTTTCCTCTGCTATGCAACTCCGTCGTTCGAGATCCAAAGTGCAACAGCTTGAAATACAACAGCAACATTTACGTGAAGCCATGGACCAACCTTTTCATGAAATGATCGGTACATGTTCTGTCATGCAAAGAGTTTTTCAAACAATCGAAAAGGTGGCTGCAACAGATGCTAATATTTTAATTCTGGGGGAAAATGGAACCGGTAAAGAACTCGTTGCACGCGCCATCCATCGTCGATCTCAAAGGGTAGATGGAATATTCATTAGCGTGGATATCGGTGCAGTACCGGAATCTCTTTTTGAAAGTGAACTGTTTGGCCATGTCAAAGGGGCTTTTACCGATGCGCAAACCGAGCGTGCAGGAAAGTTCGAAGCTGCTTCTGGCGGCACACTTTTTCTGGACGAGATCGGTAATCTATCTCTCTCATTGCAGGCGAAACTGCTTCGGGTCCTGGAAACGCGCCAGGTTGTACGCGTGGGATCCAATAAGCCGATTCCTTTTGACATACGCCTGATCTGTGCTACCAATAAACCGATTCATGAGAGTGTAAATATTAATGCATTCCGGCAGGATTTCCTTTACCGGATCAATACAGTTGAAATTCATCTTCCTCCACTCCGTGAACGCCGGGAAGATATCCCGCTTCTAGTAGATTTTTTTATAGAACTGTATTCTCGGAAATGTGGTAAGCCGATACACCGTATGGATACACAAGCCTATCGCCGTCTTGAGCAGTATGCCTGGCCTGGTAATGTACGGGAATTGCAGCATACAATTGAACGCGCCGTGATATTGCATGAAGGTCCATCGTATCAATCTTCGGATTTTATTCTTGACTATCCTCATAGCGATTACGACAAAATTATTCTGGATAGTTTCAATCTTGAAGAAGCGGAAAAAATTATTTTACGGAAGGCTTTGACAATTCATCATGGTAACGTATCTCAAGCAGCCGAAGCGTTGGGACTCACCCGGACTTCACTATACCGCAGAATGGAAAAATATGGTTTGTAGCCGCCTTCGACTGCAATATGTAGTCCGAATGCTTTTTATTCTCATGACAATGGGATACTTGATGTACCTGGTTTCTGTAAGCGGTATTTCGATTCTATTTCTTATGATTGTCTGTCTCTTGTTCATTCAAATTTATGCGTTGTTACATGTTCTCGAAAGACCGCAGCGAGATATGGCACGCTTTTTTCAAGCAATTGAGTATTCCGACTTTTCGCAAACGTTTTCTTTTTCGTCCAAAGACAAATCCCTTCAACCTCTGAGAATAGCATTTGATCGTGTGATTCAAATATTTCAAAAGACCAGAGCCGAAAAGGAAGCGCATTTCCGTTATCTCCAAACGATAGTTCAACATGTCGGGATTGGTATAATCGTGTTTAAAGAAGATGGAAAAATCGATCTTATCAATCCGTTAGCTAAAAAAATACTTGGCATTCCCCAATTGAAACACATCGATCAATTAAGTCATCTCGATCCGAACTTCCCAACAATCGTGCGCCAGCTGGAATCTAGTGAAAGAACTCAAATTCAGGTTAAAGGATCCGAATCTGGGGATATTGTGACATTGTCTTTGTATGCAACCCATTTCATTCTCCAGAACGAACCGCTATCACTAATCTCAGTTCAGAACATCCAGAGTGAATTAGAGGAAAAAGAGTTAGAGGCATGGCAAACCCTGATACGTGTACTAACTCATGAAATTATGAACTCTATCACCCCAATCTCCTCTCTGGCATCTACCGCTCATCGACTTCTTGGAAATGTCTCCGAAGACATTCGGAAAATTCCGGAAATAAGTGAATCGATTGAAGATGTGACACAAGCGATTGGAACTATTGAATCTAGAAGTCAGGGTCTTCTTAAATTCGTGGAATCTTACCGAGAACTCACACGTATCCCTAAGCCGGCATTCGAAATCGTAGCTGTTCGGAAATTGTTCGATCGTGTGGCGCCACTCATGCTGGCTAAATTTAGTGAAAAAGGAATCCGATTTACTCAGCATATCGAGCCGGAATCATTGGAAATCACTGCGGATATAAATCTCATCGAACAGGTATTGATTAATTTACTTCAAAATGCTTTGGACTGGACGAATTCAAAACCGGGTGGAGAAATCCTGCTCAGTGCAAGCTTGGGAGGACTTGGGCAACCTATCATTCAAGTTATAGACAATGGACTTGGAATACAAAAAGAAGCTTTGGAAAAAATATTTATTCCATTCTTTACGACGAAACCGGAAGGGTCAGGTGTTGGACTCAGCCTTTCCCGTCAGATTATGCACCTTCATCATGGATCTATTTCAGCAGTTTCAGAGCCAGGCCGAAATACCATATTTACATTGAAATTCTAATTCAAAGTATCTTAATATTAGCACCTTTTTTCTCTGCTTCGGAGTTACATTAGCCGCTGAACTATACAACGAATTTGTAAAGCGCTGATGATTTGAATTATTCTAATACCATCTCGAAAACTCTAAATAAAGAAGTGTGACTAGCCGAAACGGCATGTCCCCACGTTACTATATATCGAGATTTCTATCTATAGAATTTCTTCGTGTTTTAGAACCAAGTAGCCGTCTTGTTATGGCAAAAATCGGCAATCCGACCAGTGTCTTTGGGTGTTGGATAAAATTCCTCACATTATCTTACTGGGCAAAAATCTGGCATTAT
The DNA here is from genome assembly GCA_050015675.1 of Bacteroidota bacterium. Lineage (GTDB taxonomy): Bacteria > Bacteroidota > Ignavibacteria > UBA10030 > UBA10030 > Fen-1298. The sequence continues at coordinate 4,757 of JBEKAY010000078.1, forward strand.
GAAATCAATGGTATCGACAGCTTCGAAGATAATTTTCCTCAATAGTAACAAATACAATTTACATATATTGCGTAATGAACTCGATAGCAGTCAATTCATAATAAAAATGAAACCAGTTAGATTAAAAACAGAATCTACCGATACTTCAAAGGAATGTAGACCTCGTTTGAATGTTATATCATTCCGAAATGAATATGCTTTAACGACACCTGATTTCTTGATGTAGATAATTTTCCAGCAATAGTCTGGAACCGCTATTCTTCCTATATATTTATTTTCAAAGGTAACAGAACCACACTACACAAGAACGCTGTCGTATTCTTTTGCCAGCATTCGAGTGTATCCTTCAAGTCTTTTCCAACTGCCCCTATTCAATGTCGGTAACTGCGGAGCAACGTTTGAGTAATAAAAGTTCTCGCCCATGGCAGATGAATCGCAGCCGCAATCATAAGCATCCATCTGATGTCCTCGGTCGTATCCGGAATTCTTATAGTCTTTATTAAGATTGGTGAATTCAGGGATCAAAGGATCCGGCTTGAATTTTTTCGGGCGTTTGAATCTCTGCTCACAATCAAGGAATGATCTGGTCAACCAATATTTAACAATCACCGGAAAGAGCTTCGACCTACTAAAAGTGGTGGAGTAGTTCTTGTGATGGATGGTGATAGTGTCTGTTTCTCGATATTTTATCAGAGAAACAGTTTCCAATGAAGTACAATAAAATAACACCAGAAGAATGGGCAAATTGATAAGGAGCGATATTTTAGACATAACCGCTCCTTTTTACAACTCAACAATCTTGTATAATTCACTGTTTTTCTTCATTCAATGGCATGTGAGCTCGGTTGGGGATACTAAGAAATGAAGAAGTAAGAATGAAGACTAATAAAAGAAGCCTGCTCAGAAATGAGTGTATGGTTTTTGATCTCTATCAATCCTCACATATACTGAATGGATGGAATCCAAAAGCGGATTTTGCTCAACAATAATTTTAGGAACATTCACAAAACAGGAATCATTAACATGGGGGAAACTTGCTCATTACCATGTCCCCGGATAAATTAAAGATTGAGTAAAAGACTCTGTCAGGATTTTACATTTGATTAAAGATGATTTGAAAAATATCGAAATCTATTTCTGCTCTTTTTACAACAACAAGTTTAACTGATCTTACCATTCTCAATTATAAACTGTTAGGTGTTTGGAAGCAGGAACCTGCGGTTTTAATAATCGAATACCTGCTGGTTATTGTATTTCGCTTCCTTGAACTCTGGACTCCTCAAAACACTATTGCTCTGCTTGATAAAGACATGAAGAAATAATTTTATCTCACTTCTTCACCGCCGGTGAAGAGAGAATTCGCCACCAACAGGTTCACATTTCTTCAACACGAGCAATCAATTACATTATATCTTGAGTAGCTGCTTCCACATGAGTGCAGCTGCTCCAAGAATTGCAGAATTTCCCTTGAGCAAACCAGATGGCAATAGCCGTACTTTGTTCTTAAAGATATTGAGAAGAAATTCTTCCATATATTTCTTTGTCGGGGAAAATATAAAATCCCCTGCCGCTGCTAATCCGCCAAAAAGAATAATAGCTTCCGGGCTTGTATAAGCGACAGAATCTGCAAGTTTCAATCCGAGATATCGACCTGTCAATTCAAATGCTTCCAACGCAAGTTTATCTCCACGTTGAGCTGCTTCGAAAATACGTTTTGATGTAACTTGCTCGAAACTGATTTCCCGAAGTTCGCTTGGAGGAGCAGGCATTTTGAGAAGTTCCTCAACTGTCCTTCGAATCCCGCTTGCCGAGGCATATGTTTCCAGACATCCGCGCCGGCCGCAGCCACATAGACGTCCATTCGGATCGACAATAGTGTGACCAATCTCTCCTGCAAAACCATCGTGGCCGTAGATTAATTCTCCATTTGCCACAATGCCGCTGCCAAGGCCTGTCCCCAATGTAATGACAATAAAATCTTTCATTCCCTTCGCCGCGCCAAATAACATTTCGCCCAATGCAGCGGCATTTGCATCATTGGTGAGTGTAACAGGAATAGAATACCAGCGGCGCAGTGTCGCAGCGACATCTACATATTTCCAGCTTAAATTTGGGGGCTGTTCGATAGTACCTTTATAATAGTTACCGTTGGGTGCACCCAAACCGATACCTATGAGTTTCAGTTGATCTTTTTTTGAATTAAAAAGATTTTCTGCCTGGGTATGAAGCCGCTCAAAGAATTCTTCAGCAGGCCGATGCGCATCTGTCAGAATCTTTCCTTCACCAAGAAGATTTCCGCTTTTATCAACATAGCCAAATTTCGTGTTGGTGCCTCCGATATCAACGCCGAGTACTACTTCTTTCTGATTCATACGTATCCTTTTTTATTTACGGGAATATGTCCCTTAATCCCATAGTATGCAACATATGAATAACAGATCGATGGAACAAAGAATAAATACAAGTCGTATTCCCCAAGGATCTGCTGCTACATTGACATTCTTTTGTTCAAGAAGTTCTGACAACCAATTGAAGTTCTTTATTGGATTTAATATTTGTTGCTAGTTCCATAATTCACCTTTGAAGGCGCGGGCTAACGGATGGGCGCTCCGCCTACATAAATAACACTCCGGTGGATAAATAAGTCCCTATTCGATCCTCGATCGAATCGAGCCTGCCTGCGGCAGGCAGGCATGAATTTTGCATCGTGCCTGCCCGCCGGAATTTGCTTTGTAACGTAGGCGGGTTCATTATGTCAGTGTGCGCCTTCGGCGCCATCCCGCTTCACTAGAATAATTATTGATAGTGGGACTCGCCTCTGCCCCGATTTTTTTTGGAGAAGCGCCTGGTTAGGTTGCATTTTATTTTATTAAAAGCATTTTTTTTGTTTCAGAAAAATTATTCGTTTGAAGTCGATAGAAATATATCCCAGATGAATATTTCATTCCATCAAATTTTACTGAATAGTTACCAGTCTTTTGTCGCTCATTGACTAATTTCGTTATTTCCTTGCCTAGAAGATCATATACCGTGATAGAAACAAAACTATTCGTTGGAATCTGATACTTAATAATTGTTGCCGGATTAAAAGGATTCGGATAATTATTTTGTAAAACAATCTTGACTGGAATATCTGATGTGAATTCTTTTATGAAGGTAAGTGTAGAGTCAGAAGATTGAAATAATCCGCCCTGATATATACTCAAGAAAACAGCACCACCTTTAGTCATTATTAAATTTGTGATATCGCTATTTGATAAACCTGTATTTATCTCATTCCAAGAATTACCTCTATCTTTAGATAAAATGACTCCATTATTATATGTACTAGCAACTATCGTGCTATCATTTAAAAATACTAGATTTGAAACAGTGCTTTTAAAATAACCTCCTACAGTATTCCATGTATCGCTCTTATCATCCAATCGATACAGGTAACCATCATAGAAGCTGGCATAAACATCTCCACTAGGACTTGAGACTATTCTCCATGGAGAACCGGTCTCAAAAACGATCTTTGCCCAATTATTCCCTTTATCCGTGGATCGGAACACCCCGTCTATTGCTGTTATCGCAAAAACATTCCCAAGGGGAGTTGTGACTAGTCCGGTAATGGAATAATTTTTTAATTGGTATTTCCAAGTAACACCTTTATCGGTTGAAGAGTAAACACCATAATCAATTCCACTCCCACCCCCCGCATAATATGTACCCTCGAGTGATTTAGCAAGACAAGAAAATACTCCACTAGAAAGACTAGTTTGAATCCAATTATTCCCAAAATCCGTTGAACGAAACAGACCATAATTACCATTTGTTGGTGCTACGATAAGAACGCTATCATCAGCAAGTATTGCAAGAGGAATATTTGTTGAATTCCAAATATGTTGCCAACTATTTCCATTATCACTACTGGAATAAACACCATCCCAAGTAATACCTGCGAAAATATTGTTCCCATTTGTTGTGAGAGATGAAATATCTGAATTTCTGAAATTATTATTGACCCTATTCCATGTTTTTCCGCCATCCGTGGATCGAGTAAATCCCCTCCATTGTCCTCCTGCGATAATGCGGTTGGATTTGTCTACAACAATAGAATTGATTTGAGTTCCATAGTAATCGCTGTCGACTACGCTCCATGTTCTGCCGTCGTCGATGGAACGAGTCAAACCGGTGACTCCTCCTACAAATATATTTCCAGTTGTATCGAATGCTATTGAGCGGATGCGTGAAGAATTGTTTCCAACCGTCGTCCAAGTTTCACCATTGTTCGTAGATCGCCATAACCCATCCATCCCGGCATAAACATTACCCTTCTTGTCAATGTTTAGAGTTAAAACCGTTCTTGGCAAATAAAAGCCATTGGAGGAATGGATCCAACTAATTCCATGATCTGTAGAACGGAAAACCGCAGAATCTTGCACGCCTGCAAAAATATATCCATTGGGGCTAATGGCAATAGAAGTAACATAATAATACGCAAGTCCAGAAAATGTCCAGTTGTTTCCATTATCAGTGGATTTATATATCCCTGAAACGAGAGGAGTACCGGCAAAATCAATACCGGCATACAGTTCTCCTGTACTTGAGCAAGCTAAACTTACTATAGGGACCCCGTCCCAACATGTAAATATCCAGCTCCGTCCTTTGTCGGATGATTTATAGATACCATTCCCGTCGGTTGCGACAAAAATTGTTGTTGCATTCGAGGCTAATACAAGTGGTGCTGCGTGTGAGGAAAAATTTGTTTCTGACCATACATCTCCGCCATTTGTGGAATAAAGAACAGTGTTACACTCTGTCGCTGCAAAGAGCCAGTTTGACGAATCTGCAATAATGGAATTAACAGAGCCACCATAAAGCCCATTAACAGGAGACCATTTATTTTGAGTAAAGCATAAATAAGTCACACCTATTGATAAAAGAAAAACAAATCTAATATGCGTGTATTTTTCTGACATATAAAATGCAACCTAACGAACCGGCGCTAAGCTGACCGCGCGACCAATTTCAATTAACCACAAAACGAAACGAGTTCATGCTGATAATTTCCAATCTTTTACTAAACCTATGCTCGCCATGAATTTTGCAGTGCGCCCATTTATATTTAGTATCACGCTTTGCGTGATTCAATTATCTGGACAAGCCGAGCTTGAGCCGCTGGTTAGGCAGCCGCTGCTGACATTTGAATTTTATTTTGGAACAAAACCATGACAAACGAATTCTTTTTCATCACTTTGATCTAAACGAGTAAGATCACATAAAACACGTTCATCTTGATCTTCCAATTCGTCCTTTCGACATCCAACGCACAAATGCGGCTTAGGAATTAGATCAGGATTTAACTCGGTACCATCGTCGTCAAAGTAAGGCATGTGTTTTCTTAATGATTAATTACGGCAGCCTAACGGTACGGCGCTAAGCTGCGGCAACGATAACCCGCAAGTTGCTGAAAACGAAACAAGTTCACGCTGGTTCTTTCAATTTTGTAGTGACCTATGCGCGCCATGCTTAACGTACCCAACTGGCAACCGTCAGCTTGAGCGCCTCGTATGTTGAGTCTGTGACAAATATTTTCGTATCCTAATCCATTGGCAAAGTCATAGGAGAGATAGGAGCGTCTAGATATCTTCCTGAGAGAAGAATATCGTTAACCAGAGACTTCTCCCTATGACTTTCCGCTTCACTAGAATCTGAACAGTACTTTGAGATCCATTGCTTTGCCGTGGAATCCCGTATAACACACGAGTCAAGATCACA
>JBEKAY010000079.1:0-9778 GCA_050015675.1 Bacteroidota bacterium
GCGATCTTCAATTCCGAGCGCTACGGATCGTTCAGCTACACGATCCCCAACCTCACGGCGGGGAACGCACAAACGGTAACGCTCTACTTAGCGGAGACCTACCTGACCGCTTCCGGACAGCGCACGTTCAACGTGTCCATCAACGGCACGACAGTGTTGAGCAACTTCGACATCTACGCGTCCGCTGGAGGCCAGAACAAGGCCATCGCCAAGTCATTCAGCACCACGGCCAACAGCAGCGGCCAGGTGGTGATCCAGTTCAGCTCCGTCACCCAGAGCCCAAAGGTCAACGGCATCATCGTGGCAGCCGGCACCGCAAAACTCGCAGAACAAGAACAGAGTCAACAGGTTATTCCGGCAGGCTATGCGCTAGAACAAAACTATCCTAATCCCTTCAATCCGACGACGATCATCACGTTCGGGATTCCGGAGAATGCTTTCGTGAGCTTGAAGGTATACAACTCCCTCGGTATAGAAATTGCGGAGCTTGCCGGAAGAGCATACTCTGCCGGACGACATTCCGTAACGTTTGACGCGACTAACCGTGCGAGCGGAGTGTATTTCTATACTATCAGAGCAGGAAGATATACTACTACACAAAAGATGATATTACAGAAGTAAAGTAAATTGCAAGAACCAAAGGCGAGACGGTCGATGACCGTTTCGCCTTTGAGTATTTTAGGTTATTTATTGATTCAGAACAGCTAACGATTTATGGTTATAAAAGAAGAAATCAAATCTTATAAACAGCAAAGGAAAATTTTTCAGGTTAAAAGTCAAATTTAGTTGAAACAAAGTTTTTAAGAGAAGAGACTCCATAAATAGTTATGCAGCTTTCCGTTATTTTAGTTTCAGTTCTCATTGTATTGCAGTTCGCATAACGTGCAGGTTTTATACTGATTTACGCGCCTCATCTTTCGCCCAGCTTCCAAGAGACCACCAGCAACCCAGGCCATTTGACCGCTGCACAGTTTTCGGTCGTTGTCTGTATAAATCCTAAGGGAATTTTACCTCCCGTGATTGTTACCCCAAGAGCAATGGTCATTTGCTCTTTCGACAAATATTTTCCATCAAGCTCAAGGGCAACAAAATCATGGATTACCGTTAAATGTCAAGACAATGGCATCAACAGGTGGTTTGGATTTTAATATCATAGCGACAAGTATGTCGGCCCGTACCATGTTGCTGGGCATGAGTACATCGTTCTCAAAATGTCAACCTCATCAGGCGCTCACCGAGGGAATGAACGCCCGCCAACCAACCCGTTATGCTTTCTGGTGGGAATGGAGAAGGACGTGATAAATCACATCCCTACAAGGATAAATACAAATCCACTACCACATTTGCAAGCATCATTATTCATTTCAAACCTCTCACCCATCAAAAATCATATTATACCAGAACGATTCTACCGCGGTTTAGTGTTCCAGGGAACAAAACTTGATAGATGAAATGTTACAAAACCAGAGTCCGCAACCATACATGAGTGGATTTACTTCAACTCAGTTAAATAATATTTAAGAAAGGGAATCGTCATGCCGGATATTCTTCACAGAGTTGGAATCAAAGACACACCGAAAAAAGTTTTTAAAGCTCTTTCGACAATCGGTGGACTTCGTCATTGGTGGACTATCGAAACCACAGGTGACATCAAACAAGGCGGCATTATCAACTTCGGTTTTTGTGAAATGAACGTGGTCAAATCCCAACCCAATAAACTCGTGAAATGGAAATGCGTACGAGGGCCCAAAGATTGGATCGGAACAGATGTGTCTTTTCAATTGAAATATAAAGACAATCAGACCTTCGTCATTTTCAAACACGCCAGATGGAAGAAGCCGGTGGAGTTTATGCATCATTGCAGTACCAAGTGGGCTACCTTCCTTCTCAGCTTGAGGGATTGGCTGGAAAGAGCCGAAGGTCGTCCATTTCCTTACGATATCAAAATCCATGTTGATGATTGAAAAAAATGAAGAAACAATCAATTATCACATCCACGATATAGAGAAAAATATGTATCCATTCAAGGAGAGAGAACATCTCGCATTCGAACGAATACTGTTCTTCAGTGATGCCGTCTTCGCAATCTCTATCACGCTCTTCGTCCTGGAAATGAAAGTGCCAACGATTCAACAGGAATTCTCTGAATTGCAGGTTGAATATGCCCTTCTCCAGATGACACCAAAGATTGTCGGTTTCCTTATCTCATTTTTTCTTATCGGACAAATTTGGATTGAACATCATCGTATTTGCAGTTTCCTGGGAGAATACAATTCCGGAATGTTGTGGCAAAACATATGGCTGCTTTTATTTGCCGCGTTCTTACCATTTGCAACAGCACTGATGAGCGAGTACTGTTTTTCACGAGTGGCAATTTGTGTCTATGCCTGTTCGTTTGCAGGACTTGGTTTCACAAAAACTTCATTCTGGCACCACTCCGTTAAAAAGCATTTACTCGCGAAGGATATCGATGTAACGCAGGTGGCTCGTATTAGCCGTCGTGTGTGGTCAACACCGATTACATCTTTTGCTGTGGTCATAGCGGCAGTTACTAGAATTCCCTATGCATATTATGGCTTTGCTTTCATTCCACTTATAGCACTTTTATTAGATCGAACTGTTGATCGAAAATAAAATTTACCATAGCCCAAACACATATTAAGAGGAGAAACATATGACAGGTATATTAATGCTCTGGCTCCCGGTCCTGCTTTCTGCAGTGATCGTTTTCATCCTGAGTTCTATCATCCATATGCTGTCGCCTTGGCACAAGAGCGATTATCCCAAGATGCCAAATGAAGACAAAGTGATGGATATACTTCGTCCGCTTAATATCCCTCCAGGTGATTATGTCGTACCTCGTCCATCGAGCAGAGAAGATTTGCAATCACCCGAGTTCAAGGAAAAAATGAAAAAGGGCCCGGTGCTGATGCTTACGGTTTTTCCAAACGGCCCATCAGCGATGGGGACAAGTCTCGCTCTCTGGTTTCTGTATCTGGTTGTTATCGGATTCTTTGTCGCGTACGTTGCCGAACGTACACTGCCTCTCGGTGCAGATTTCTTACATGTCTTTCGGTTAACCGGAGTCACTGCATTTTTGGGATACTGCGCCGCACTCTGGCAAATGTCGATTTGGTACCGCCGGGCATGGATTACGACAATCAAAGCGACGGTGGACGGATTAATTTATGCACTCCTGACAGCTGTTACCTTCGGATGGCTTTGGCCGCAATAAGTGATTGCTCTCATCATGCCTGCCACATGGGAATAACTCTATGACTAACTATGCTGCTTTTCTCCGCGGTATCAACGTTGGTGGACATAAACCCGTACCGATGGAGAAGTTGAAAAATTCGTTCGAGTCGCTGCGATTCAAAAATGTCCGGACTCTGCTTGCAAGCGGCAACGTTGTGTTCGAAGCGCATCCGACAAGCACAGCTACTCTCGAACAGAAGATTAAAGAAAAATTGAAGAAAACATTTGGACACGAAATCGGTGTGCTTGTCCGTACTATAGAAGAATTGCAGCACTTGAGTGAGTCGCAGCCGTTTGAAGGAATTGATGTGACTCCACAGACACGGCTTTACGTGACGTTTCTTTCAGAAAAAACCAAGAGCCATCTGAAGATTCCATACGCATCTCCTAATAAGAATTTCAGAATCCTAGGCGCTTCAAAGTATGAAGTATGCAGCGTTCTCATTCTTTCGCCTACCAACCGATCCGTCGATGTTATGAACGTTCTCGAAAAAGAATTTGGACACAAAGTTACTACGCGAAATTGGAATACAATAGTTCGAGTATTGAAGACTCAGCAAATGTAAAGGAAGGAAGAATCACATGGCAACAACAGAAAATGAACTTACTCTTTCACGTCTCATCCACGCACCTCGCGCACTTTTGTGGAAAGTATGGACAAATCCTCAATACATGGCGCAATGGTGGGGACCGCAAGGATTTACCAATCCTGTTTGCACATTAGATGCACGCCCCGGCGGTAACATCCGCATAGATATGCGTGCACCTGATGGGGTCGTGTATCCAATGACAGGCACTTATCATGAGGTCATCGAACCCAGACTCCTCGTCTTTACCAGCGATGCATTGGATAAAAATGGCAAACCACTCTTTAAAGTATTCAACACCATTACGTTTGCCGAACAGGATGGTAAGACGAAACTTATTATGCATGTAAGCGTTTCGGAAGTAACGCCGGAGGCGACGCCTTATCTAGCAGGAATGGAAACGGGCTGGACGCAAAGTCTTGACCGCCTTGAAAATTTCGTTATAAAGGAAATGAGCGGCGTATCGATTGCACCGACCATCAGTGCAAGGTGGTCGACATGGGGTCCGTACCTGCAGAGTGTGCTTCGTATGGTCGCTGCATTCATGTTCATATTAGCCGGGACGGTGAAGCTTTTCGCTTTCCCTGCCGGAATGCCGCCCAACGGCGGCACTGTCCAGCTAATATCTCAGTTGGGACTTGGGGCAATTCTCGAAACGTTCGGCGGAACGTTACTCCTCTTCGGACTCTTCACTCGCCCTGTTGCATTTCTCTTAGCCGGAGAGATGGCTGTTGCATACTTCCAGTTCCATTTTCCAGGGGGCATTTGGCCAGTCTTGAACGGCGGTGTTCCGGCTGTGCTTTACTGTTTCGTCTGGTTCTATTTCTCAGCCGCAGGTGCAGGTCCCTGGAGTCTCGATGCTAAACGGGGAAAATAAATAATGGCACAAAAATATTTTCACAGGTAACAGCATGGAAAACGATCCATTTGTCATTGAACGAACATACAACGCTCCTATCGCAAAAGTCTGGAAAGCCCTCACTGACAAGAACGACATGAAGCAATGGTATTTTGATCTCTCAGAATTTAAGCCCGAAGTCGGGTTTGAATTCTAATTCCTTGCTGGCAGCGATGAAAAGAAATACCTCCATTGTTGTAAGATTAGTGAAGTAATCCCCGGAAAAAAACTCACTTACAGTTGGCGGTACGACGGCTACGAAGGAAATTCGTTCGTCACTTTTGAATTATATGAAGAAGGAATAAATACCAGATTAAAACTAACCCACGCAGGGTTAGAGACATTCCCTAAGAATAATTCTGATTTCGCCGAAGAAAGTTTTGCTGAAGGATGGACATACATTATCGGTACATCGCTGAAAGAATTCATCGAAAAATCTGTCTAAAAGAATGAGGCGACAGGCAAGAGTATCATTTTATAATTGAATTAAAGGAGGTCGACATGAGGAAAATGACCGTATTCAATTTCGTAACGCTGAATGGCTACTTTGAAGGGCCAAAGAGAGATATAAGCTGGCATAAGTACGCTGCAGAAGAATTGGCAGTCCAAGCAGACTCCAAACGTATCTCTCACTAACATGGATATCGAATATTATATTCGCAAAAGTATTGCGATATTAAGTAAAACGTTATACGACAAGCAGCTCCTGATTGAGTAGAGTCAGATGATAGCATCGGACAATTACTGGTAAACGATCCGGTCGATGACCGGATTCTACAGAGAAGAAACTGCATTCTATCAGAAAAGAAAAATCTATGCGTACATCACTAGCAATAGCAGTCTGCAGTATATGTTTGACCATTCCGACTTTCTCTCAGGGTACGTTTCAGCACATGAAGATTTCAGAAGACATTGAGGTAATACAGATTTCTACGAACTCATATGTCCATGTATCCTATACTCAATTGCCCGGATTCGGACGGATTGGTTCCAATGGATTGATATATGCTGTTAATGGAGAAGCCCTCCTCTTTGACACGCCGATGAATGATTCGCTTACGATGCAATTGGTAAATTGGATAACAGATTCTTTGAAAGTACGCATTGTGGGATTTGTTCCTAACCATTGGCATGACGACTGCATGGGTGGTTTGAATTACCTCCTTAGCATTGGAATTCCTTCTTATGCTAACGAGAAGACTATAGCAATAGCCAAATCTAAAGACCTCCCGATCCCACAGCATGGTTTTGTCGATTCATTAACCTTATATCTCGGCGACCAGATGGTTGTCTGCAAGTATTACGGACCGGCACATACCTTAGATAATATTGTAACATGGATTCCATCAGAAAGAATATTGTTTGGAGGATGCATGGTTAAAGAGATGAAATCAGAAACATTAGGCAATATTGCGGACGCTGACCTTGCCGAATGGCCAAATACTATTGCTCGAGTAATTGCAAACTACTCATCTGCTAATATTGTTATCCCCGGGCATGGAGCATTGGGCAATCAAGAATTATTGAAACATACATTAGACTTATTGACGAAAACAAAACAGGAACTACCTTCAGAATAATTTGTTTGATAGTTACATGCAATAAACGCATACGAGAAAACAACACATGAAAATCAAAGCAATAATATTTGGTGCTTCAGGAATGGTTGGCGAGGGAGTACTTCTCAAAACTCTCAATTATAAAGATGTAGAATCGGTTTTAGTTATTGGCAGAAAATCCTGCAAAGTGAAGCATGATAAATTAAAAGAACTGATCCATGATGATTTCTACAACTATTCCACAATTGAAGATCGGCTTAAAGGGTATAACGCATGCTTTTTCTGCTTAGGAGTTTCTTCTGTTGGAATGAATGAACAAGATTACACACGAATTACATACAATCTTACAATGCAGGCGGCAACTGCTTTGGCAAAACTTAATCCGGATATGACATTCTGTTATGTGTCGGGAACAGGAACCGATAGTAGTGAGCATGGCAAAATGATGTGGGCACGTGTAAAAGGAAAAACAGAAAATGATCTCAAAAAGCTGCCATTCAAATCTGTGTACTTGTTTAGGCCTGGACTTATGAAACCGGTCGAGGGTCAAAAGAATATAAAACCAGTCTTCAAAGCTGCCGGGCTGCTGTATCCATTATTGAAATTTTTATTTTCGGGAAGTGCTTGCACTTTGGAGGATGTCGGCATTGCGATGATTCATGCAGTAGAGATTGGCTATCATAAGCAAATTCTGGAAAACCCGGATATCACTCAACTCGCTAGAACCAGAGTGAGCGACGGCGCTTAGCACATCGCACAATGATCAAAATTGGTTTAAAATATTTTGAAGTTCAAAAGTATTTCTTGACAAATGCCGGTGCCTGCATTATATTATTAATAGATAGTTTCGTTCTCAAAAATATTCTGCCTCTTATCAAGAACGGCTGAGGGAATAGGCCCTATGACGCCGTAGCAACCGGTTTCGAACTTTCGGAATGTCAGGTGCTAATTCCTGCTCCGCAATTGACGGAGAAAGATGAGTGGAAGAAGGATACGTTGAACCAGTAGCCTCTTCTGTTTATGAGAAGAGGTTTTTTTATTTTCAACCATTATATAAAGGGTGCTGTATGCGTCTCCAAACTATTGCTATTCACACCGGTGTTGACAAAGATAATTCATACAACAGTGTCATCACTCCAATCTATCAAACTTCTACATTTCGATTTGAAAATATTGGAAAGACCAAAGGGTACGATTACACGCGAACATCGAACCCGACGCGGAAAGCGCTTGAAGAAAACATTGCAGCGCTGGAAAACGGCCTCAGTGCCAAAGCTGTTGCAACGGGAATGGCGGCGACGACAACCGCACTCCATTTTCTCCGTGGCGGCGACCATATCATTTGTACCAACGATTGCTATGGCGGAACAGAACGGGTGTTGAGAACGTACAGCGAGATGTTCGGGTTTCAACTCACGTACGTCGACATGGCGGATCTCGATGCAGTGCGTTCGGCGATACGGGAGAACACAAAAGGATTTTGGGTTGAGACACCGAGTAATCCCCTGCTGAACATTGTTGATATTCGCGCGCTTGCCGCACTTGCACATGAATGTAACGCGCTGGCTTTCGTTGATAACACATTTCTTACTCCGTACTACCAAAGCCCGTTTGAGCTCGGCACCGATGTTATTATTCATTCGACAACAAAATATTTGAACGGGCACAGCGATGTTGTCGGTGGAGCCGTCGTTGTCAATCGACCGGAGCTTGTCGACCGGTTGCAATATATTGTCAACACACTCGGTGTGGGGCAATCCCCTTTTGACAGCTGGCTTGTGCTCCGCGGAATTAAAACTCTCATTCCACGAATGAAAGCACACGAAGAAAATGCACGTGCCGTCGCTGATTTCTTGAACCAGCATCCCAACGTGAGTCGAGTCTATTACCCTGGATTATCTTCTCATCCGGGACACGAGCTTGCGAAGCGTCAGCAGCGCGGATTCGGCGGTATGGTTTCGTTTGAAGTAAAAGGCAAATTGGAAGATGCAAACAAGGTTCTCCGTTCAACAAAAATATTTGCACTCGCAGAATCCTTGGGAGGAATTGAGTCGCTCATCTGCCATCCTCAGACGATGACGCATGCTTCTATGAATCCTAAGCTCCGTGAGAAAGCCGGTATCAACGAACGAGTGATTCGCCTCTCGGTAGGAATCGAAGATGTGAATGATTTGATTGAAGACTTGGATCAAGCGCTGAATTAAATATCAGACTCATGATGATGACTTACCTCTCCGATCGCTGCAAGCGGTCGGAGAGATCCTCAAGGTTTATTTTTCCCCGCTCTTCCAGAAATTCGGAAATTCCTGATAATAGTGCGCTATCGTCTTGATGCCACTGAAGAAGTTGTCCAGATTGATAAATTCATTTGGTGCGTGAGCATTTTCATCCGGTACACCAAAACCGAGCAGCACCGAATCAATCCCGAGCAGTTTCTTGAAGTCCACCACGATTGGAATTGAACCACCATCGCGCTGATAGAGCGGTTTCTTTCCGAAACCTTTTTCCAATGCTGCCACTGCCGCTTTGACGCCCGGGCTATCTATCGGGGTAATGGCCGGTTCACCTCCATGCAAATCACGAACTTTCACCTGCACAGTCTTTGGAGCGATCTTCTTAAAATGCTTTGCAAACAACTTCGCGATCTTCGCCGAAGATTGATCAGGCACAATCCTCATCGAAATTTTAGCGAACGCCTTCGAAGGAAGCACCGTCTTCGCACCCTCACCTGTATAGCCACCCCAGATACCGTTGCATTCAAGAGTTGGGCGTGCCCAGAGCCGCTCGAGCGTTGTAAAACCTTTTTCACCATAGAGTTGTTTCAAACCGAGAGACTTCGCATACTTCTTATCGCTCCACGGTAGCTGTGCAAACGCCGCTCGCTCTGCTTTTGTCAAAGGACGCACATTGTCGTACATGCCTTTCACGGTGATGCGCCCGTTTTTATTGTGAAGAGATGCGATCATTTCCGTTAACGCTTGAATTGGATTATGCATTGAACCTCCGAACGAACCGGAATGCAGATCGCTATTCGGTCCTGTTACCTCCACTTCCATATACGCCAAACCGCGGAGGCCGTACGTCACCGATGGAATACCCTTACCAAAAAAATCGGTATCGGAAATGACGATGACATCGGCTTTGAGCAATTCTTTGTGCTCGGTTATAAATTGAGGAAGATGCTCGCTGCCAATTTCTTCTTCCCCTTCGAAAATAATTTTGATATTCACCGGCAGTGTGCCGCCACTTTTTAAAAACGCCTCGATAGCTTTGAGATGAATAAATATTTGCCCTTTGTCGTCGGCAGTCCCCCGCCCGTACAAATTTCCATCGCGCACCGCTGCTTCGTATGGTGGCGATTTCCACTCGCTCACAGGGTCTTCCGATTCTACATCGTAATGTCCGTACACGAGAATCGTTGGATTGCCGGTTGCGCCAAGCCAATCGGCATAGACAACCGGATGTCCTTCAGTCTCCAA
>JBEKAY010000080.1:0-9679 GCA_050015675.1 Bacteroidota bacterium
GTTGCATAATTTCCGTCGTCTTGTTGTTCGTTATGAATATCACGCTGAAAACTTTCTTGGCTTTGTCCATCTCGCTTGCATCATCATCCTTCTTCGAAAGGGTTTTTGAGATGGCTTCTAGTATTATAAAAGTAGCGTTGAAAAAACATTTTACGCTTATTTATTTTTTTGGATCCTGTTTCTGATTTGGCTTTGATGCGTCTGTCTGTTCTTTTCCTGAAACAGCGGGTGAGGCTTTAACAACCTTTTCACCGCCATCAGCCATCGTTACACCAAGGCCGGGTACAAGAAAAGTATGATCATCAGAAATGGCGGGAGCGGTTCTCGATTTGCGGATGCGCACAAGAATTTCCTGCACCACTCCATATCCAACAACCACACAGCACACAAGCGTTACAATACCAAGACCGATGTTCGTGATATTCAACCAGAACATTTTCGGATCACTCAAATCAAACATGGATACCTCTTTGCTTAAAGGATATTGAGAATTATCCGGTCGATTCCTTTGCTAAGAGTTTGCTAAAAATATTCTATTAAATCAATTTGAATTTGGCCTAATTCTGTAAAAAAACAGAGAAAAAGGATCTTCTTCCTTCGATGGTATGTCGGGAGGCACATTAATCGAGGAGGAATTTCCGTTATAAGAGACAACAAAAAAGCTCGCCTCAACTAATTAAGACGAGCTTTGCAGTGTAACTTCGCATCAGTAAAACGAAATCATTTTGTTGCAGCGATAACTGGAGGTTCGGGTTGTGCAAAAGTAAACGTTCCTTGCTTCACCAAGTTCTCATAATACCATGCGCACGTCGCTTGAACTTTCGCGCTTTCATCATATTTCGTTGCCATCTTCACCGCATAAACACCCCGCGCATCGCCAATTTTGCAGAGCGCCCAAGCTGCAGCAACACGCAAATTTTCATCAGCGCTATTATGCAAGACAGCCATCAACGGAACGACAGCCCGATCCGATTGTATCTTGCCAAGCATAAGCGCGCAACTGCGTTGAAGACCTAAATTATCGTATGCCATTCCAACAAATAAGTTATCTTCAATAAGCGCTTTGTTGGCGTTCATTGGAAGGACAGATTCCTTTGCTGTTGCAGGGATCGCGAACACGATCACCAAAAGCAATGCAAGTAAAACGATTGATTTTTTCATAACGAGCTCCTTGATAAATTGTGAAAAGTTGGAATGTATTATCTTATCAAGTAGTACGGAAGCTGCAATGAGAAGTTATTTATTTTCGATAAGCTGTAGAAATAACGATATAAGAAGGATGGAATCGGCGATGAACGGGAGAATTCGCCGGCAATGGAATTCAAAGATAGCTGCCGAATAATGCTATCAAGCGATCCCGATAATTGCAGCTCAGATTCAATTGTGTAGTATCGTATAACGAGATGATGTAGTCGCCATGATTGAGCGGTTCTAATTCTTTGATGCGATCAATATTAACAATCGCCGATCGGCCGATGCGAAGAAATTGGCTTGGATCGAGCCGTAATTCCACATCACTTACCTTCTGACGGACTACATGAGTCTTTTCTTTGCAATGCAAGCGGACATAATCTCCCCACGCTTCAATCCAATCAATCTCGTCAGAATGCACAATAATCAAACGTCCATTCGACTTCACCAGCATCTTTTTAAGATATGATTGCTTTTGAATGCTCGTCTGGTGTGCAAGCAAATCTTCAAGTGTGCGCTTGCAAGAGGTCAATTCTTGATAGAGTGCTTCAATGTTCGATTGGTTTTGCTCGCCGCTCCCTGGTCGATGCGAGGATTGTTGCAATAAAGAAAAAGACATATACGGTTATCTCAATTTCCTCTTCATTAATACGGAGATTTCATCAATAAAGTTACTCCGAAATAATCATAATAGTTAAATTACCAAATTTTCACTCGAGCGCTGTCTGCACGCCACATCGCATCGCCTTCTTTAATTCCAAACGCTGTATAAAATTCCGGCATATTCATCAACGGACCATTGACGCGGAATGTGAAATAGGAAAGAAGGTAGTGGGCTACTTTGAAATTTAGAGCTAATTATATCGTAGGGTTAGTGGTTGATTGGGGTTTATTCATTTTAATTGGCACCTGTATGCTTGGGTATCATGATATATATAGATTTTTTAATATCAAATTCATAGCAATACCAAGTGAAGTGTCTTTCTTTAAAAATGTCATTGTAACTAATGAGACCACAAAGAATAAGTTTCATCTTTCCATTGTTAAGTGCGACGGAATCTTCGTAGGTGAAAATGCCATAGGTTCCTCGTTTAAGTTGAGGCAAATTACTTCCTATCGAATTCCCTTCTTTTTTATGCCAACTGGATTGTTTAAAAAAATCGTTGATGGCTTCCTCCTCCGCAAGATCGGTATACTGTGTATCAATGGCACCAAAAGAATTGACATGAAAGTAATTATATGCGGGTGTTTTCCCAATGTTGCTAATGCTAATCTCTGCATTAATGGGTCGGTTAACAATAGCGGTAAAAACAATGAGGTTAGTATCGAGAACTATATAAGGTCGAAGATCATATTTAGACATCCTATCGGCGCGTTCATTACTTTGTCTTGTCAAAGTCAAAGAGGAATCAGTGAGAGCAAGTGTAATAGAATCTTTTATTCTTTGGGATTCATAAGATATTTTAGCTATAGAGTCGGCAGACCTATAGGATTCTTCAGCCAATTTAAGAGCGTTGACAGAATCTTCGTGTTGAAGTCCGTTGTAATAAATAAATCCTATAAGAGTGCCGAAACCAAGAATTGCAAGGAATGTTTGAATAAAGAAATGAGGTTTCGCATATCTACTTTCTTCAACGAAGAGAGTTTCTTTGGGAATAAGTATAGTGCTTATATTTTGTTGACTTGGTTTTTCTTCAATAGTGGAGTGGGGTTCGGAGTTTATTCCATCTTCAATTTTTGGGGGATTGTCGTGAATAGGCATAGGAAGATTGCCATCTTGTTCTTTTTTCTTTCTCTTCTGTCTTTTTATTTTGCTCATTTATTTTTTAACCAAGCCCTAATAAATTAATAATATGAAAAATAAACAATTAATGTTCGCAATTTCTAACAATTTACCAAAGAGCGAAGCAATCAGTTTCGCCCATACTATGAACGGCGGGGTAAGTGGTATATCACTTGTGTTTCCAGAAATCCTAAAGCTCGGCACGTCGAAGAAAAACCACTAAAAATGGAAGAATCGAAAGTAGCCCATTACCGCAAAGAATGTAGTGTGAATATTTGGTAATGTCCTAATTTGAATTGTGAATGTTCTTTGAAAAAGTGTTGCATTGTGCTTCTGGAAAATATATGAGCATGGCGGGACGAACCCACCATGCTATTAACGAAGTAGGATAGCCAAAAGAAAGGTAAGTGCATATATTACATGCGCTACATTAATTTTGATGTCTACTTTGATTTCCATCTTTTTCATTTGATTAATTCCATAGAAAAAGGCTGGAGCGCTCCAAACCGTTAATGGAATGGCTTTATTTCTCGTGGCGTTGCTACCGCGTCAAGATCATTGAACGTTACAATGTTCTTGAATCCGACAGTCTGCCATTTCTGGTTTTTCTCTTTGTAGAGATTCCTTACTTTGGTTCTGCCATTCAGCCAGACTCAACAAGTCTGACAGTGGGTATGTTGAGTACCCAATTTTTATTTGAAAGAACGCAATGCAAAACTTTATGCAGCTTGTTTTAGTTGTTGATTGGTTAATAGTTCTTCAAAGTTCCAAATATGATTCGTTATATTTGCTTGCATCGCAGGTGTAACTCTTAAAGATTGATGAATGCGAATAAAATTATAATGAAAGAAATGCAAAGCGATAGACGCTTTCAGGTTGTCGAGTTTCTTGGAAAAGCCGTTTGTGAGTCGAGTAAATCTACGCATTTGCATTCGCATGGTCAAGTTTTGGCGTTCAACATAACTTGTGGAAATGTGTTCCCTAACGGGTTCGCCAATTAAAGGCTTAAATGTCACATTTATTATACACGGAGGAGAGTAACGTTTTTCGCTTGTACTTGGTTCTCGGTAGTTTTTATGGATTTGTCCATAGTCAATATCAGCACCAAATACACGGAGAACGGCTTCATAATATGCACCAAATGAATCAGAAGAAAGTTGAAAGCGGGTTCTAATGCGTCCTTTTAAATCTGACATAAACGAAAAGGCAACATCGGAAGTTCTTTTGCCAACGATAAACGAGGGAACAAGTTTCGTTTCCGCGTCTATTGCCACAAATACATACTGGTCGCCTAATTCGGTATTTTCTTTTTCGCGTGGCAAAACGTGTCTTTGTTTCTTGCCGACAAATGTCCATATCTCGTCAATTTCTACGAATTTGCTTTCAAGGTTTACCATTTGGCTGTCGAGGATATCTTGTGCCTTTGTTCCGGCTTCTACCATTAGGCGCATGATCGTGTCTCTGTGGGTATTTGTCAAGCGTTCAATAGAACGAATGGAAAGCCCTTCAACTAAACTGGAAAGTATAAAGGCTTTTTTAGAAAGTGGTAAGGTGTTCATTGCGAAGCTCCTAAAATTTAAGGTTGACTTTTATCCCGCAATGAACGAAATTGGAATGTGGTTCAAGTCTCATTCAAGCGGGCTTGGATTATCGGAGCTTGTAGGTGCTTCAACATCTGCAAGCTCGCTATTTATTAAGAATCAAAGACGCGCAATCGTAGACACTGAAAACGGGAGAGGTCTGCAAACTTCTTTCTCAATGTTTTCCGATTTACGCGTCTCTTTGTTTCAAAAAGGGCAAACGGTACTAAGTGCAGAGTCCTCGACCGTTCAGTCTTTACTCTCTGCGTTTCGTGTGTTGCGCACACGTAGCTTAGAAGTCGCTCAACGCTTCCCGTTTGCTTTTTATTTTTCATTTAAAACTACTCTCCCGTCTTTTAGCATTCTAAAGCGTTTGTTTGTGTCTTTAACGAGCGCATTGAATAAAACCACGCGCGGATTTTTAGGACTGATACGAACGCCACTCTTTTGGAGTAATGCCAATAAGTCTTTGCGTGCCATTGAACCATGTTCCGTAAGGATAGATTCAATAGCATCACCAATCTTCGTATTTGTGCCAAGAAATAATTCTGAAGGAAGTTTTAAATCTTCAACCTTAATGTCAGGATTGAGTTTCCGAAGATTGCTTCGAGATTCTAAATATGATTTTAAACTTTTAAGTAGGAGTTTTTTCTTTTCTTGCAGGTCTTCAATATCTTTATTTAGCAGTTTGATTTCGTCTACGTGTCCCTTGATATTAGAATCAAGTGCTTTTATCAAAACGGTTTCTTGTTTCATGTTCGCTCCAAGCGTTAGTATTTACACGAACAAATATATATAATATTTCTAACGTTGTCAAGTACAAAATGTAAAGAATTGAAAATATTTTTATAGGGTAATTTTCAGATGAAAAATCAGGTTAATGAGACGTCATATTATTGTGATGAAACCATTCTTACGTTAGATAGAATATATGCGCATTTGAGGAAATATAGGTCGGTTGAAACTACGGAAAAATTTATATTGGGTCTTATTAAAGATCGTCAGAACCTTGTTTTTGACAAATTTTCTCCTTTATGGCATTATCCACAAGAAAGAATTGTAGTCTCTTATGGTAGGGGGGTTCATCACAGGGTTGAGGGTTGTACGGATCAATGATAAACTTCATTAGCTTACATACTTTTGGTGAGAAGAACATCAAGAAACTATCTTGTTCCATTTTGCCGATAACTGCGATTTCGGTTATATCGCCATTGGTTAGTACTTTCAGGTACTCAAATATTTGTCGATGTATTTTTTCTGATTCACCAGAAATGACTTGTGGGTGTGATAGCTCAATCTTGTGCCATTGCATATCGACCTCAATTTAATGTGTGGGAAAAAGATATAAAAACAATAGCTCAATTCAAATGAAAAGAGGAAAACAGAAATGATTGAAAACGAATTAAAAACGAAGTCCGATTTCAAATTAGGACATTACCGAATATTTCAACACCTGCTGTAAGGATGCTCACCACTATCAAATGTTGTTTGATCTTCAGCAAATCAGATATTTCACAAATATAGATGGAAAAGTGGAATTCACGTCAGGAATTGAAGCCGCACATCTTTGGCACGTATGTTGGAGCTGATATAGTGCAAAGCTCGATAGAAATTGTCTAAACGAGCATATATATTTTTAAGAGATTGATTTGATTATACAAATTAAGGAGATAGAGAAATGGTAGCATTATTTGTTATCGCCACAATCCTTCTTTGCGTTGGCATAGAAGTCCTGAGAGATCGTGCCAAACAGCGAAGTGCGGTTCCCGCTGCCGCTCAAATTCCTGCGGATCGATTTTTATTGCCAAAAGGGTATTTCATCAGCAAAGCTCATACATGGGTCGAGTTGACATTTGCAGGCGAAGCACGCATCGGCATTGATGACTTTGCGCAAAAAGTTATCGGAACAATTGAGAGAATAGAAGTCGCAGCTCTCGGTTCTGAAATCAAAAAGGGAGATACCTTGATGACGGTATTTCATGGCAATCGCATGCTCTCGATTCCAACGCCAATTACCGGCAAAGTGCTGACGGTGAATGACTCATTACTTGCATCTCCAAATCGATTACATCAAGACCCCTATTTAGCGGGATGGGTTGCAGTTGTCGCTCCGAATAATATTTCATCAGAATTGCATTTCCTTACAATAGCTGACGAAGCTGCCAAATGGCTTAGAAAAGAAGTCAATCGTTTCCGTGATTTCATCAAAACACAATCACAAATTGGTGTGCCAGTTCCCGCGGGCGTCACAATGTTAGATGGCGGCGCGCCGCTCAGTGGAGTGCTTGAACAATTTAACGAGAACACTTGGAACGCTTTCCAGAAAGAATTTTTAAAAGTAGAATAACAACAAACTAACTATTCTGGAGAAGCAGGTATGTCTGGTTATGGAATCTTAATTGACACAACTCTCTGTATCGGATGTTATGCATGCGAAGCGGCTGACGCTGAGCGCTGGGGAAATCCAGTCTCAGATAAACATATACTCTCGTCAATTCAGAATACCGCTGTACTGCAAGTTAGCGAAACGAATGTACCGCGAATGTGTATGCACTGTGCCGAGCCAACGTGTGCATCGGTATGTCCAGTTGGTGCATTTCAAAAAACAAAGATGGGTGCAGTCGTTTATGATGTAGATAAATGCATGGGATGCCGATATTGTATGCAAGCCTGTCCGTTTGATGTTCCGAAGTATCAATGGGATAGTGTGAATCCAAAAGTCACAAAGTGCGATCTTTGCCATGAGCGCGTGGAACAAGGCGGCAAACCCGCATGTGTCGAAGCATGTCCGACAGGTGCAAGAACATTTGGCAAAGTGGACGAACTCATCCAAGAAGCACAAAAGCGAATGTACGAAAATCCCGGTAAGTACTATCCGTCCATTTATGGCGTGCGGGAAGCAGGAGGCACATCTATCCTCTATCTTGCAGATAAAGCATTTGAAAAACTCGGACTAAAAATAAATTTACCAAACCATCCTATGCCGAATCTCACATGGGAGATTCTTTCAAAGATTCCGAATTATGTTTTTTGGGGCAGCACGCTCTTATCCGGCATCTGGTGGATTACTAACAGGCGAAAAGAAGTGCAGGCTTTCGAATTGAAATTGAAAGAACTGGAATCTCGCAATAACAATGGACATTCTGACAAACATAAAAATAACGGATACAAATAATGATTTCAAAAATATTTTCTAAACTAACATTTTGGATGTCTGTATTTTGGTTGATTATGGGAGCAGGATTGGTTTCCGCAGTTATCCGATTTGGTTGGGGACTTGGTGCATCAACGCATTTAAGCGATCAATTTCCATGGGGATTGTGGGTTGGGTTCGATGTCGTTTGCGGTGTCGGACTTGCTGCCGGTGGATTTGTCGTTGCGGCATCTGTATATATTTTCAACCTGGAACGTTATCGTCCAATTCTTCGCCCGGCAATCTTGACTGCATTTCTCGGCTACATTCTTGTAGTAGTTGGATTAATGTTTGACCTGGGAAAACCATGGAATGTCTGGCATCCGATTATTATGTGGAACCCGCACTCGGTGATGTTTGAAGTCGGTTGGTGCGTGATGCTTTATTCTACAGTGCTCGCATTGGAATTTAGTCCGATTATTTTTGAGAAGTTGAATTTCGAGCGCCCGCAAAAAATTCTCCACACAATCACTATTCCGATGGTGATACTTGGTGTCGTCCTTTCAACATTGCATCAATCATCGCTCGGATCGCTTTTCCTTATCATACCGGAAAAAGTATATCCTCTTTGGTATTCCTCCAGTCTGCCGTATCTTTTCTTCACATCGGCAGTGGCAGTTGGTCCGGCAATGGTGATCATAGAATCGTTTTTGAGTTCACGCGCTTTCCATCGTGAAATCGAAATAGACATTCTTTCACAAATTGCGAAAGTCACCGTTGTAGCGCTTGCGGTCTATCTTGTGCTCAAGATTGAAGACATCAATAATATGAAATTCTGGTCGTTCGTCTTCAATTTCAACTTCGAAGGAATGATGTACTGGGCAGAAATTGGTTTAGGCGTAATCCTGCCAATGGTATTGCTTATCAGTCAGCGCGTGCGTGCCACCACCATAGGATTATTTATATCTGCCTTGCTCGTAGTGATGGGATTTGTATTTAACCGAATGAACATCGCAATTACTTCGATCGAACGCAGTGCTGGTACCACATACTTCCCTGCTTGGACGGAAATTTCAATTACCCTCATGATTGTAGCCGCTGGCTTTGCAATCTTCCGGCTTGCGGTGCGGTACTTACCAATTTTTCCAGAACATCGCAAGGAAGAAATGAAAACTACCGCACGCGATGTTGTTACATTCATTGATGTTCATTCGTTCAACAGAGTTGGTGTAAAAGAATATTCGAAGGAATGTTAAATATGAAAAATCAATCAACAAACAGTGTGATACCTGAAGGCGAGTTACGCTGCGTCTGGATGGATGCGGGTGTTGCCGGATTCAAACTGTGTGATCAGGAATTTCGCTGTGAGACGTGCGCATTCAACATAAATGTCACTCAGCAAAACAGAGAAAAGGCTACGCCACATGCTCAGCAAGAAACACAGTCTTCCACCGACAGCAGAGCAATGACAGCTGACGCGTTTTTCAATAACATATTGAAGAGACGTCTCGATCACTTGCGCACGGTAAATATCCCTCAAGATAGAATGTACAACCGCGGACAATTTTGGATTCAGCAAAATGCGACGGGCAATTATAGAGTTGGAATTAATCACGTCCTCGCGAATTTCTTCCAGCCGATCTTAAGCATTGTCATTTCAAAAGCCCCGGCGAATATTCATCGGCACGATCCATTCTGTTGGATCATCTTGCCAGGCGGTGCAATTACACTGCGCTCTCCAATCGATGCAACAATTACTCGATTCAATCCGGCATTGCAGCATATACCAGACTTGTTAAATGCTGCTCCATTTCATGATGGATGGATTATGGAGATCACAGCAAAGTCGAAAGGATTGAATAGTTTTACCTCTGCAGCCGATTCGCAGCGATTGGTTAAACGGACGCTACACAATGTAGAACATATTTTTAAACAAACATTTCAACATCTTCAGCCATCCGCAGGAACAACACTTTTTGATGGCGGCGTCGG
>JBEKAY010000081.1:0-9673 GCA_050015675.1 Bacteroidota bacterium
GTACGTTAATCATGGCGAGCATAGGTTTTAGTCTTAATAATTTCTTTTTCAGCGTGAACTCACTTCTCTGGGTGTATGTTGAAACTTATCAACGCCGCAGCTTAGCGCTGGTCCGTTAGAACACACGAAAAACCTATGTCGTAATTATACAAGTTATACACAACGCACAATAACAAACGAGGAAAAATGGAATCTCAAACACCTGATCAGAATTCACATGACAATGTAGCTCAATTGCGCAAGGAGAACAAAGCGCTTCGCTTGAAGCTTAATGAGTTTACGGATCTACAGGAGGATTTGATCGCTGCTAGAGTCTTTGAAAAGGCAAAGAAACGTCTGGTTGCTTGGTATACTTTCGGTGGGTTCATTCTATTTGCGGTTGGTCTCTGGGGCGTAAAAACGGTTGTTGATTACACGAAAGACGTTGCGAAAGAAAAACTAAGTGAAGTAACGGAAGAGCAAGCGAAATCAATAATCGAGACTGAAAGTCAAGTGTTAGTTTCCGCGTTTCTAGACAAACAACAAGATACTTTAATGAAAAATATCCAATTGTTTGCACAGCAGAAAATATCCGAAATCATCGTTGCGAATAGTCCGCTTCGAGGGAACACTTTTAATGACCACGCTGACACCTCACAGAGTGGGAATGACAAGGTGACCGTCGATTTGTCTCCACAAATGAACCCTGTTCGTAATCAAGGTAATGAAGGGAGTACCGTTGGTTTTGCACTGACTGCGGTATTGGAGCTAGAGGTATATTACAAATATAATAAGAAAGTGATGCTTAGTCCCCGATTCGTCTACAATAACATCAACCATCAAATTGACGGAGGCGCATCAATCCCCGATGCATTAAACTTTTTGCAGAAAGAAGGAGTGGTTGAAGAAAGTATTTGGCCTTATAAAGCAGG
Source organism: Bacteroidota bacterium (assembly GCA_050015675.1). Taxonomy (GTDB): domain Bacteria; phylum Bacteroidota; class Ignavibacteria; order UBA10030; family UBA10030; genus Fen-1298. Next base: position 912 of record JBEKAY010000081.1, read on the forward strand.
CGAATATCAAGAGTTACCTACAAAGACGATATCTGAAGCAAAACATTATAAAATCGATGCATGGCGTTCTATCAATCTCCAAGTTTCTGAAATACAAGCTCAACTAAACGCTGGTTATCCTGTAGTAGCAGGGATTTTGGTATACGAATCTTTTCGAACTCCGATTGATGGAATTATCTCAAATCCAAGTATCACTGAAAGAGCGTTAGGAGGGCAAGCGATTTGCATAGTCGGCTATGATAGACATAGAAAACTCTTCAAGATTAGAAACTCTTGGGGCGCAGGTTGGGGTATAAATGGCTATGCGTATCTTCCCTATTCTTCAATGAAACCAATGATTAAGGAAGCATATGTTTTTAGGCTAGAATGAATCAGCAATTGGCAATATTTTGTTATTACGAAAATTGTAACTGTTAACTTGTCTTCATTAATTAAATATTCTACCGCGTGTGTTCTAACCAGGCACTCAAGCTGACGGAATGAGCGTGGGAGCAAGTTACATTGCGCGTAAAGTTTTAGATGCTTAATAATTTATTATCAACATGAACTCAGTTCGTTTTGTGCAATACGAAAATATTCAGCGCCGCAGCTTAGCGCCGGTCCGTTAGCCCGCAAGAAATGGCAATAGTGAAATTCTCATGACCAAGAAACGACCTACAGTTAGAACCAGAGGAACGAAATTCACCGCATTTGGAAAAGTTGTTGGCGGTGTTGTAACAGTTTTAGGACTCTTGTATTATGGAATATTTATATTGGCCAATCTTCAGATGAATCCAAAAATTGTCATTAGGTTCCAAGGTCAACGCGGAGGCAATAAGCCAATTATTCCAGAATCTATCGGCATTTATAAATTTGCATTGGCTACAAATCAAACGAAAGACATCATCCTACAGAATCTCGAAGTCTATTATAATCCAAAGGATTCTATCGAACTTAGTCCTATTGATTCTGCAGATATATTTCATCTGGAGTTCTCCGACATCAAGGAATATGGTTTCAAGTTAACATATCAACGTGATTTTAAAATGTCCCAAGGGATCGCTCAAGCTTTTGGATTTGCCTATATGCTTCACGACACTTCCAAAACTATAAAGCTCCTTGTCCGTACAAGAGCCCAAATTGCTCAATGGGATTGGAAATTTCCGTTGAACCTATTCTCAATTACCTCGCAACAACAGGATTTTCCAATTGAATTACAATATTACGATGTCTCACGATTACCCAATGATCAAAGAATCGACAGAATATCGATGTTAGTTCTTCCACAAGAAATCATGCAAACAAACGGTTCAATGCTTAAGTATTCGAATGAATTACTAATGAGGGCTACCCACGGCAAAATACCTGTCGAGATTAGGAGCCTTCAAAAATAGCTTGCGGGCTAACCAGGCGCTCAAGCTGACGGTTGCCAGCTGAGTACGTTAAGCATGGCGTGCATAGGTCAGTACATAATTGAAAGAACCAGCATGAACTCGTTTCGTTATCAGCAATTTGAAAATTATCAGCGCCGCAGCTTAGCGCCAATCCGTTAGGGCGCACAAATATTATGATTACTCACAAATCAATATTGGCTTTTATATTTCTGATTAGCATTTCTCAATTACAAAGCTGTTACACTGAGTCAAGCCAAACTCAAGCATTAGAAAAAGAGTTTTATTCGAAAGCTAGAGCAACTGGTGCGTCTGTCATAGAAGGCACTGTAGGTTTTGAAGAAGGCGGAACTAGAGAAATACATTTTCATACAGGATATATTCTAAAGAACTATATCTGGAAATTCAATTATCCATCTTATAGATACGACGCTGTTTACCTTACTGGTACTCTCAATAATTCTTATAGAGATAAACAAGTTCTGATCCTTGGAACCTATAAAACAGATTTTGGCAACGAGCTGAATCATTACAAAGTCATAGTCTCCTTTAATATTAATAAAATTGTAATTCGCTAGTAATCAATGTGCGCCCTAACCAGCAACTCAAGCTGACGGAATGAGCGTTGGTACGTTAAGCATGGCGCGTAGAGGTTTGGTTTTAAATTGAAAGTCAGTACAATGAACTCAGTTCGTTTTCAGCAACTTGCGGCTTATCGTTGCCGCAGCTTAGTTGCCATCCGTTAGGTTGCGTTTTGAAATAGTCTATCAAATGAGAATTGTACTTGATACCAATATATTATGTGCTGACTATCCTCTAAAGGGAAATGCATTTCGAATATTTCTACAAGCATTGTCGAGAATTGGCGCAAAGTTATATATTCCACAGATCGTTATTGACGAAGTTCTTCACAAATACGAAACCGATCTTCAAGAAATAGCTGCTGATTTTTCTAAGACAGCTAATTTATGGCGGCGACATACAGGCGATTCTTTAGATATTTTATTGACTGATAAGAGCATCAAATTGAAATGTGAAGACTATTCCAAGTGGTTGCTTTCTCAACTACACAGTGTTGGAACAACAATCATACCTTATCCAATAGTTACACATGATGTTTTAGCAAGAAGAGCAATCGAGCGACGCCGACCATTTCAGGAAAGTGGCAAAGGTTATCGAGATGCCCTTATTTGGGAATCTATCCGAACCCTTTTCTCTGATAAAATGGAAGCGATTTATTTTATAACAAATAATTCTAAAGATTTTGGATTAGGGCCAGAACCGCACGCTGATCTCTCTGCCGATCTTCAAAAGGATAATTTTGCGTTAGAATTGTTTCAAATTGTTCCTCAATTAGAGAAATTCAATAATCAATTTGTTACACCACAGCTTGAAAGACTCGATGGCCTAATTATGCGTTTCTCAAACGATAATGTTTCAGGATTTTCTCTTTCTCATTGGATTGTTTGGGAACTCAAGGATCTAATTCGTGATGAAGATTATGTTAGTATGTTGGTAGGGCTTGAGTCTGGACATGCTTCCACAAGACTTAGTTCAATTCAAGAAATTAAGTCTATTAATGTAGATGATGTTCGTCTTTTGCCAAACGGCGATATCCTCTTATCTGCTTCATCTTCAATCAAAGGAGAAGTTGCGGTCAATTCCGATGATGAAGCGTATTTTCGATACGACGATGTTCGGCAATTTTGGGGTGAGCCACCAGGCGGTGATGCAACTGCGTGGATTCCAATAGTTGCAACGATTTTCTTTTCTATTATTCTTAAAAAGGACACATTTGAATTTGTATCAGCAGAGATTGACGAAATCAATGGAGACTTCGGTGAATATCAAATTAATCCTCATCCAAAATCGTCAAAATAATTCTACAAAACGCAACCTAACCAGGCGCTCAAGCTGACGGAATGAGCGTGAGTACTTTAAGCATGGCTGGTGGTGGGTTTGTGTTTTTATAATTAACTTTTCAGTACCTCGTTGGTTAAGTGTTAATTAATTTGGTTATCAGCATGAACTTGTTTCGTTGGGTGCAATTTGAAAATTATCAGCGCCGCAGCTTAGCGCCGGTCCGTTAGGGCGCAAATCAACATTGTAAGGAAAAATAAAAATGAGAGAATTTGTTTATATAATTGAATCTCCGTCTGACAGCGACTTGTATTGTCACAGATATGAAAGTGACTTACTTAGGCAAGCTGTAGAACTTAGTAATATGAAATGTACTGTACGAATAGCTGCGAGTAAGGCAACATTTGAAAAAGCAATCAATGAAGGGCTGAGAAATGATGTCGTCGCAAATTTCCCGCAAGATCCTATATTACACATTAGTGCTCATGGATGTGAGGATGGATTTTGTTTAACGAATGGTGATTTTATCACATGGAGCGAATTACAAAATCTTCTTTTGCCAATAAGTCGTGCTCGAGATTGGGGATTATTGCTTTGTATGTCTGCCTGCAAAGGCATTCAAGCAATAAAGATGGCATTCACTGACGAGGTAACTCATGAGGCAGCTTATGCAGTAGTTGGAAATTCTGGAGAACCAACATGGTCTGACACCGCGGTGGCTTATGCGAGTTTCTATCATATATTATCAAAACGTGATGATTTAGATGCAGCTGTGGAAGCAATGAAGATCGCGTCAGGTAATAATGATTTTCAAATATTACTTCCCTTTGTTGTCAGGAATGAAAAATTGATTTCTCAGAAGAAATAATATGCGCCCTAACCGGCGCTAAGCTGTCGGAAAAAGCACGGGCGCAAATTACCACGCGAAAAGAGAAACAGATGAAAAACATTATCCGATTTATATTTTTGGTGTTTTGTCTATATCTAAATTCAAATCCACTCCATGCCCAGTGGGTACAAACCAATAGTAGCTCCTACCCCGACCCCGACATTCATTCCTTTGCTGTCTTAGGCGCGAATCTCTTTGTTGGAACTTATGACGGCATTTTTTTATCTACCAATAATGGGACAAGTTGGACTGTAGTCGATTCGGGATTGACAAATATTGATGTTTATGTTCTTGTCGCTAACGGCACGAATCTCTTAGCCGGAGGTTTCGGCGTCTTTCTATCTACCAACAATGGGACAAGCTGGACTGCGGTCAGTAGAGGATTACCGACGTACGCAGCTGTCGTGGCTCTTGCCATAAGTGGCTCGAATCTCATTGCCGGAGATGTTTTTGGCAATTTTTTATTGACCAACAATGACACAAGCTGGACTGCGGTCAAAGTTGGCTTGACGAATAATATTGTCAATGCTTTTGCCGTTTCCGGCACGAATCTCTTTGCTGGCGGCAGTGGTGTTTTTCTTTCTACCGACAACGGAATAAGCTGGACTGCGGCAGGCTTAACCAAGAATAGTGTACGAGCTTTTGCCGTCAACGGCACAAATCTCTTTGCTGGGACTGACGGCGGTGTCTTTCTTTCCAGCAACAACGGTACAAGTTGGACTGCGGTTAGTTCAGGATTGACAAATACTGATGTTTGTGCTCTTGCTGTCAACGGCACGAATCTCTTTGCCGGAACTTTCTTTGGAGATGTCTTTCTTTCCACCAACAATGGGACAAGCTGGACTGCGGTTAGTTCAGGATTGCCAGCAAATGTTCGTATTTACACTCTTTGTGTAAATGGTTCCAATCTCTTTGCAGGGACTACTGGTTCCGGCATTTGGAAACGACCAATATCAGAGATGGTCACTGGAGTGGAAGAAAACCATAATCAATTTCCAAATTGTTTTGCGCTTCTACAAAACTATCCAAATCCTTTTAATCCATCAACGAATATTTCATTTAATCTTCTATCAAAATCTTTTGTCTCATTGAAGGTGTTTGATATTATAGGAAGAGAAGTTGCAACCATTGTCTCTGGGGAAATGTTGGCAGGAAGTTATTCTCGTCAATGGAATGCGGCAAGTATGTCAAGCGGTATCTATTTTTATCGACTGCAAGCTGGCTCATTTATTGAAACCAAAAAGTTGCTCTTGCTCAAATAAATTAATTGCGCCCTAACCAGCGGCTCAAGCTGACCGGATGAGCGTTGGTACGTTAAGCATGGCGCGCAGAGGTTTTGGTTTTTAATAATAAACTTTTCAGTATGAACTTGTTTCGTTTTGTACATTTTGAAAGTTATCAGTGCGGCAGCTTAGCCGCCATCCGTTAGCCAGCAGCATAAAATATTTAGGGGCAAATGATGAAATTAAATATAATCGTTGTGATTGCTGTTTTGTTATCTGGATGTGCTTCCTTTTTGGGTGATTTATCCGGTAAAATAGATTCTACTCAAGGAGTATGGCCAGTGTCTAGATATGAAGACACTATTTTCAGTTCGATATATTATTCAAAAGAATTAAATAAATATTCTAGACCATTACAGCTATTTATCGATTTTGACGAGAAACAACATCAAATAAAAATATTTCCACAAAAAAAATATTTTGTTGATTCTGCAACCATAAAAGTAGACTCCTTAGATCGACAACCAATGATAAAATATTATGGCAGAATTCAACCTGCTAGATTAATACGAGGTATAAAACTTCAAAACACAGTAAAACAATGGAATTCCCTTGAAAGGATAGATAATTACAAGAATACTCAGATAATAATTATTAAGAACGATGGTTCCGCTTTTCCAATAAAATCTGATTCCAATGGAATTGTATCGGTAGATGTTCGTTCACTTGTTGTTGAACCTTATTCAACAGATTCTCTTGGAATGTTAAGCATAGGTAACGATGAAGTCGAGTTAATTGCTTCTCAATCAGTATCCTCGTTTTATTTTTCGATGTACAGAGAAAAAGATAATTGGCCAGCGATAAAGAAATATGCTCAGTCTGGTTCAATTATTTATTCATCTATCCGTGATTCCGCAAAAAATATTTATATGCCATATGCTTTGTCTTTTCTTAACGAGTTGGTTTCAAAGAAAAAATACAAACAAGCCATAGATTATTATATTGACTTGTATGATTCCCATCTTCGCGATAATCAACTGATTGAAGTTATGCGACGAATACCTCTTTCTTATTATGATCTCAATTCACTATCTGAAGTAGTATTCTCTCCTAAATTTATTTATCCAATACCTGCTAAAGGTGAATTCGTTACATTTACTGGAACAGTCTTTCAAGTACTCGAAGGTGAGGGTTTTATTATGAATTTTGGTACTGCAAGTGTTTATTGTACAGTTGAAAAGGAGAGCATACTTGACGATCTGTTCGATGGTAGGTACATTCGAGTTACTGGGGTATATAAAGGCACAAAAACCTATACTACAGTTAATGGTGGCTCAAGGACAATTCCCTGGATGAATGTTATAACAAAGCAAATAGGATTCTAGACATAGAGATATTTATGATCTTTGATAATTCTCCCGAAATGTTTGAGTCGGAAAAGGAACGTAATTTGTATTATAAGTTCTTTGCCGGATATTTCTTCAATGAACTTATTCCAGATTACGAAAAACGCCTATCAGCTTTTTGTAGTTTGTTTAACCACCCCAATGTTATTGGTGCTTCTGCAAACAATTCTCCGATTATCCTTTCAAGCAATAATACTCATGTAAGTTTTGACAATCATTTGTACTTGTTTTCTGAAATTAAATCTGACAGAGGTGAATTTGCAGATATATTAATCCACGATCATACATCGAAAATATTAATATCAATAGAAGTAAAATTGCACTCAAATTGGTCCTTTAAAAAAGATATAACGTCTAATCAGAATCGTCTTAATAAAATTGCAAATAAACTAATTGGCGTACGAATTGAACATGTACTTCTTATTCTTGAATCAAAATGGAGACAGAACGAGAAAATAAAATCTTCTTCTCGGAGTAATTATGTTTTATTCCAATCCAATAAAGATTGTAGGTCTCGTATTATATTTTGGGAATCTTTCTTGGAAATATGTCCAAGTGCATATGTGTCTTCATTCTTAAAGAAACAACTTAAAAGAAATAAAAAAGATAGCAAATACAAATTTTACGATAGCTGGTTCAAAATAATAAATGCTGCTGGCTAACCAGCGGCTCAAGCTGACCGGATGAGCGTTGGTACGTTAAGCATGGCGAGCAGAGGTTTCGGTTCTTAATAATAAACTTTTCAGCATGAACTTGTTTCGTTTTGTGAATTATGAAAATATTTAGTGCGGCAGCTTAGCCGCCATCCGTTAGGCGGCAACGCAATGAACAGATTTGATCCCGGACCAATTTCACGGAGGATACAATGAATACACATAAAATCAGTGGCATAGTCTTCGTTCTGCTGATCGCTCTTCTTCAGTCTGCAATACCACAGACTTGGACGGATCCATCGCCGCATCGTATAAAGTTTGTTACGATCGCACCGAACGTACGATTGGAGGTACTTGATTGGGGAGGACGAGGAGATACATTGATCTTCCTCTCCGGTCTTGGACTCTCCGCCCATGTCTACGACGATTTCGCGCCACAGTTCAGAGACCACTTCCATGTGATGGCAGTGACACGCCGTGGGTATGGCGCCTCGAGCCAAACGGCCTACGGATACGATATCGAGACACGGATTAAGGATCTCGTGTCACTGCTCGATTCATTAGGTATGGCGCGTGCTTCCTTCATTGGTCATTCAATTGCAGGAGACGAACTGACCGGTCTCGCCGCCCGCTTCCCGAGCCGCGTACGACGACTCGTTTATCTGGATGCTGCAGCCGATCACACGGCTCTGCTCAACCAACCTAAATTGCCAAAATCTCGACCTATGACAGCAGCTGATTCCGCGTCACCGGGAGCTGTTCGGGCTTATTGGGCATCCAGAAAGATTCCACTGCCTGAGGCAGAAATACGGACTTGGTACGTTTTCGCTGTAAGTGGCAAGATTGAGCGCGATGTTACACCTGATTCGATCTACGAGGTTTTCCTTCGGGGATCTGGGCATCCGCCATACTCGCAGGTTTCAGCGCCAGCGCTCGCTATCTATGCGATGTATGATTCGCCCGATTCCATTGTTTCGCCTTCTAGGTGGGCGCAAATGGATTCCACTGGACGCCGAAAGACGACGATCTATAGGCAGTGGCTTATCGATTATATCTCAACCGAGCGTGCGCGCTTTCGACGCGAGATGCGTAACGGTGAAATATTGGATATTAAGCAGACTAACTTTCAAGTAAATAACCATTATGTATTTTTGTCGGACTCCATAAAAGTGGCGGATGCCATTAGACGGTTTCTCGCGCAGCCATGAACACCTGCTGGCGGTTGACCGATGGATGCCGCCTAACCAGGTACTGTGATAAAAGTCAAGAGGAGTAGAAGAAATATTTCAAAGAACAGTTGGCGGTGTATCTGTAAAGAACATCAAGTTGCAACAGCCTGAGACGCAGATTTATAATCAGGG
>JBEKAY010000082.1:0-9657 GCA_050015675.1 Bacteroidota bacterium
AAGGACTCTATATGTGTCCATTGAATATCAGAGAGTTCGTTTCGTGGTGTCATAGTAATCAAAATATACATGACACTCTGGCAAAGTACAAGTCATTTCTTCATTTTTGAGATAGACTCTAAGAATACTATACAGAACCCAATCAATGGTTCCCGTTTGTACGCTAAATCTAATTCATCTGCAGAATTAAAATTCTGTAAACTTCTTAAAATAAGTTGACCATCGCCTAAAAAATATGATCTCGCACGGAAAATCCAGAAGACTATTACGAATCCACCGAGTGCTATCAATGTGATGGCGATTCGAATTATGCGATGCTGCCGAGAGAACCATTGAGTAAAAAAGAAGATTCTATTGATAAGAAATTCTTGAACAGATGGGATGGTAAAGAGTAACATTAAGAGGGGGATGATAATAATAATCTCTAACCTGTAAAATGCAAGAAAGTGAAAGCCCCAATTCCAGCCAGCGGGATAAAACGCAGTTACGAAAATTAAGAGACCAAAAATAAAGACAAAGGAAGTAGCTATCCAAATGTAGTTATATGGCTTGTTCATTTTATTGTATTCATTCAGGTAAAGTAAAGTATAGTATAGTATAGTATAGTATTCATGTATCATAATTGCAATGAATGATCAAAAATTGTGATTCGAACCCTCAATTGTTTTTTTCAGCAGGTCGATATAAATATCGAAACGAGACCACGATACAATTGGGCGGGGATACTCCTATGATAAAGTTATAGCAGAAGGAAAACCGAAAAATAAGGATATTGACATATAAAGTCATAAATTATAAAAGTATATATCGGTTGAATTGAAATTATTCTATGTCACTTCCACTGCTTCTGGCTATCGTAGGACCAACAGCATCGGGCAAAACTGCGCTCTCGATTCTTATCGCTGAAAAGTTAGGCGGAGAAATCATCTCGGCAGATTCGCGGCAAATCTATCGGCACCTCGTTATTGGTACAGCTAAACCGACGCAACAAGAACTTAACCGTGTCGCTCATCATTTCATAAACATTCTTAATCCGGATCAATCTTACAACGCAGGAGAATACGGTCAACAAGCCCGTGCGAAGATTGAAGAACTTCTGAAGCAAAACAAACAGCCGATTCTTGTCGGTGGTTCAGGTTTGTACATTCGCGCTGTCGTCGATGGATTCTTTGAAGGACCTGGTAAAAATTCAGAGCTACGCAAACAGCTTGAAACTGAGGCGCATACGCTTGGTCCTGAGATATTGTTTGAACGTTTGAAAAAGATCGATTCGATTTCAGCGGCAAAGATGGATGCAACGAAAGTGCGGCGGGTTATTCGGGCATTGGAAGTATATTATACGACCGGGGAACCGATTTCCGGTTTACATTCGGTTCAAGAATCAAAAATTCCATTTGCAGTCCTGCAATTCGGATTGGATTGGGAACGAAAAATACTTTATCATCGAATTGAGCGACGCGTCGATGAGATGATAAAGAACGGATTGATTGAGGAGGTTCGCGGGTTGCTCGCAAAAGGATATTCGCGCAGCGCAAACGCTTTGAACACGGTCGGTTACAAAGAAGTATTCGATTTTATCGACGGGAAGATAACGAAAGAGGAAATGGTCCGACTCATCAAACAGAATACACGCCATTTCGCTAAACGGCAATTGACATGGTTTCGAGCGGACAGACGAATCAAATGGATTCCGGTGAATGATGAAACGGACTGGAATGCAATTGCGGAACACATACTAAAAGAATTCAATTCTGCTATTAAAAACCCCTCATCTCCAAATTGATTTTCCTGCATCCGTTTGCTATATTGTATTGCGCTAGTCTTTAAGGGGGCGTAGTCCCGCCGCTGGCGGGACAAACTCCGCCTAGGTAGCGCGTGGCGCCTTCGGCGCCAAGGTCGGGAGTTCAAGAAATAAAAGTGGCTTAAGTTTTTGATGAAGAAAATATTTTTGAATCGGGGCGTAGTCCCGCCGTTGGCGGGATAAACTCCGCCTGGCTAGCGCGTGGCGCATTTGGCGCCAAGATCGGGAGTTAAAGAAATAAAAGTGGCTTAAGTTTTTGATGAAGAAAATATTTTTGAATCGGGGCGTAGCGTAGCCTGGCTAGCGCGCTTGGTTCGGGACCAAGAGGTCGGGAGTTCAAATCTCCCCGCCCCGACAATGTATTTGACCTATGTGCTTGTAAGCGAAAAGACTCTTCGATATTATACCGGTTCGACGGATGATATTGAGAATCGATTGCAAGAACATAACTCTGGAGAAACAAAATCTATTCGAAAAGATATTCCTTGGAAAGTAATCCACATTGAACGATTTGAATCTAGAGCGGAAGCAGTAAGAAAAGAAAAACAAATCAAAGCGCGAGGAGCAAAACGCTACTTAGATTATATAAATAAATCCAGCTAGCGCGTGGCGCCTCTGGCGCCAAGGTCGGGAGTTCAAATCTCCCCACCCCGATAGATAATACTAAATAGCGACGTTCTTTTTCAGCATAAATTTCTATTCGTACCTCCCAGTCAGCAAAACTTATGTCATCACACATTGTCGCTATCATTGGTCGTCCAAACGTTGGTAAATCCACACTCTTCAATCGTATATTCGGATCGCGCGAAGCTATAGTCTTCGATACTCCGGGTGTAACACGCGACCGCCGATATGCGGAGGCGGAATGGACGGGTAAATCATTTACGATGATCGATACCGGTGGATTTGTTCCGGAATCCAATGATGTGTTTGAAAAAGCTATTCGCGAACAAGCAAACATAGCAATTGAGGAAGCCGATGCCATCGTGTTCGTTGTAGATGCATTAGAAGGATTGACTCCGCTCGACAAAGAAATTGCAGATATCTTGCGTCGTTCCAACAAACCAATTCATCTTGTTGTCAATAAAATTGATTCCGCACAGCGTGAAAACGCCATTGCAGAATTTTATTCTCTTGGACTCGGCGAACCCATCGGCATCGCTGCTCTTGGCGGAAGACAGATCGGTGATTTTTTAGACCAGATTACATCCGATATTAAAAAAGAAACACGAGTTAAAAGAGAAAAACGTCTTCGCCTTGCCGTTATTGGAAAGCCAAATGTCGGCAAATCATCGTTAGTCAATGCGCTCATTGGCAATACGCGTCAAGTGGTGACAGCAATTCCCGGTACGACACGCGATCCCATTGATACTATTCTTGAGTACCAGGGCGAAGAAATTATTCTTGTCGATACGGCTGGTTTGAGGAAGAAGAGCAAAATTTCGGAAAGCATTGAATTCTACAGCACTATCCGAACACTGCATGCAATTGAGCGCAGCGATGTTGCAGTGATTCTCTTTGATGCCACGCAGGGAGTTGATAAACAAGATTTACAAATTGTTGATGCAACGATGCAACGCCATAGATCTGCAATTATTGTCGTGAACAAATGGGATTTGGTTGAGAAGGAAACGAATACTGCACGCCAATATGAAATTGCGATTGAAAAGAATCTTGGCTTGTACGATTTCCTTCCTGTCATCTTTGTGTCTGCGCTTACCAAACAGCGCATTACAAAAGTGGTTGATACGGCAAAAGAAATACATGTGCAGCAAGCACGACGAATCTCCACCAGCGCGTTGAACAAATCAATTATGCTCGACATCGGAATCACACCGCCGAAATCATCGACATCGAAAGAAATCAAAATTAAGTTCGTGACACAGATTAAGACCAATCCGCCGATGTTTGCGTTTTTTTGCAATTATCCAAAACTTGTGCAGGAATCGTATAAGCGTTTTCTGATGCACAAGTTGCGTGAACATTTCGGTTTTGCAGGCGTCCCGCTGGGAATTGTCTTCAAGGAAAAATGAGACAGCGTATTCTCGTTATAGGAGGACTTGCTGCAGGACCGGCTGCTGCGAGCAAAGCAAAGCGCACGAATCGTAGTGCCGAGGTCATTCTCTTCGAACAAAGCGAAAACATTTCTTCCGGTATTTGCGAAGTGCCATATTACATCGGCAACGTAATTACCGACGTTGAAAAACTTTCCACACTCACTCCATTGGATTTTGAAAGAACGCGCGGTGTGAAAGTTCATACGCTGCATCGTGTAGAAGAAATTCAGCCTGTGAAGAAACATATCATCGTGCGCGATTTATATCATGACAAAATACTTAAATATGAATATGATAAGTTGATTCTTGCCATAGGCTCGAAGACAAAAACGATTGGAATAGCTGGCGAGAATGCACGGAATGTATTTCATGTAAAGCTGCTGTCAGAAGGATTGGCAATTAAACATTTTATCAATGAAGAGAAACCGAAACGCGCTGTCATTATTGGCGGCGGTTATGTGGCAATTGAAATGTGTGAAGCATTCAGAGCGCTTGGTTTAGAAACAACACTTCTTCATCGAGATGAATTACCGATGTCGAAACTCGAAATGGATGCGAGGAAAGATGTGCTCGCTGAATTGACGAAGAATTCTATCCAGTTTCATTCGAAGCAAACATTGAAAGCATTCAAAACAGACGACACGGGAAAAATTGTGGAAGTTGTGACGAATTCCGGCAACTATCCAACGGATTTGCTCATACTCGCAATTGGAGTCGAACCGAACGTTGAACTTGCAAAATCCATTCGTGCGCACATTGGAACCTCTGGAGGCATTCTTACAGATCAGCATCAAACGACTTCCGTAGATTCTATTTACGCTGCAGGCGATTGTTGTGAAGTGAAAAATCTTGTGAACAATCGCTGGATGTATGCACCGCTTGCGACGTCTGCGGCGCGACAGGGCTGGGTGGCTGGAGAAAATTCTGCAGGTGGCAATGCAATTTTCAAAGGTGCAATTCGTGCAATTGCAGTGAAAGCGTTTGGGATGGAAATTGCATCTGTCGGTGTAAGTTCAAGGGAAGCGGAGGAGTCAGGATTTCATCCGATCGTTGAGCACATACTCGGTGATTCAAGAATAGCATTCTATCCGGGAAGCGAAGAAGTCCATATCATTGCAATTGCCGATAAGAAAAGTAAACGACTTATCGGAGCGAATGTCGTTGGCGGAAGTGGAAGTGCGCTGCGTGCAAATATTCTGGGCGTTGCGATTCAACAGAAGATGACAGTTGAAGAAATATCGAAACTTGATTTATTATATTCATCACCATTCTCACCGCTGTGGGATCCGATTCTTATTGCTGCACATCAATTGAGCAAGAAGATGGATTCCATCAAATAATTCACAGACAGGAAAATGACAATGAAGAACTTGATCATTATCGATCATCCTCTCGTTAAACGTGATTTAACGTTGCTTCGAAATAAAAAAACACCGAGCCACCAGTTCCGAGCGATTCTCCGCCGCACTGCAAGTCTGATGGCGTATGAAGTCTCGCGTGATCTTCAAACGAAAGAAATTGAAATTTATACGCCGCTGGAAAAAACGAAAGGGGTTGCCGTCGATCAGCAGATTGTTTTGGTGCCGATTCTCCGTGCAGGACTTGGATTAGTTGGCGGGTTTGTAGAAGTGATGCCGAATGCACGCGTTGGACATATTGGATTGTTCAGAGATGAAGAAACGCTGAAACCGGTCGATTATTATTTCAAAGTTCCGCGTAATCTTGATCAAGCATTGGTTCTTCTTCTTGATCCGATGCTGGCGACGGGAGGAAGTGCAGTTGCGGCGGTTTCGTTTTTGAAAGAACGAGGTGCCAGCACATTGCGTCTCGTTAATTTAGTATCGGCACCCGAAGGCGTTAGAAAAATGCGCAAAGCACATCCTGATGTCGTCATGTATACTTGTGCACTTGACCGTGAGTTGAACGATCGCGGCTACATTCTCCCCGGTCTCGGCGATGCAGGCGACAGGATGTTTGGTACGGAGTAAATGAGTTTGAATAATAGAATTGTTAATATTGTGCTAACCATTGTAATTGGAGCAACGATATCCCAAGCTCAATGGAAATTAGAACCATCACTTCATTCTCTCGTTGTTACCGGAATTGATTTCATTCTGAAACAGGATTATGATCGAGCCGATTCGCTCTTCCGTGTCGTTACGGATCGTTATCCTGATCATCCGGCTGGTTATCTTTATCGGGCAGCAGTGTTGCAGGCTTATAATATCGATTTTGATGTACCGATTGAACAAGGAAAATTTGACTCGTTATTAATGATGGGAAAGAGTACTTCTGAAAAAATATCTTCGCCTTGGAGCCGCTACTTTCTTGGCACAGCGGACGGGTATGATGCATGCGAACGGGTGGAGCGCGGAGACTGGTTTGGCGGCGTGCGGAAAGGTATATCATCAGCATCAAAGTTTGAAGAAATCATTGAAAAGGATTCTTCATTTTACGATGCGTATGTCGGCATTGGTACTTATTATTACTGGCGCAGCCGTAAAATGGAATTTTTTAAATGGCTGCCGTTCGTCAAAGATGACCGTGAACTTGGAATCAGATTACTCATCATCGGTGCTGAGCAGTCTGAATATAATCAGTTCGCCGCAATGAGCGCACTTGTCTCAATCTATTTTGATTCCGAAAATTATAAACAAGCAGAAGCGTGGTCAAAACGAGGTTTGAATTCTTATCCAGAAAACCGAATTTTTTTGTGGGGACTTGCCACAGCGCTTGATCGCCAGAATCGTTCTGTTGAAGCTGTAGAAGCGTATTCAACTCTTCTGGAAAATATTGTACGCTCGCATGCGCCGCATCCATACAATGAAATAGTCTGTCGGCTAAATCTTGTCAAATCTAAAGTTGCGTTGAAGGATACTATAGCTGTGTTCTATCATCTTAATAAACTTCTTTCATACGAGGCGAGTTCTTTTCCTGTCAACTTCCAATCCCGCGCGAAGGCAAAGTTTGAAGAAGCGCGAAAACTGCTTTTAAAATTAGAAAATCAACGGACGTCATTAAAATAACAATCAATAGTGCTTAATGAATATTGGCACACTTGTATTTGATGTGCCTTGACATTCGGCAGGGAATCCGTATATTCTTTTGTAGTTCAGAGTGCATACATGATAGATAGTATATACCAAAAGAAACTCAACGATCTTCTTGCCGTCTGCCGGAAGAATCTGCGCTCGGTGGACGAAGACCTGATCACGCGGGCGTTCCTTCTTAGTCTTGAAGCGCACAAGAATAATTTGCGTGCATCAGGCGAGCCATATTTTATACACCCGTTTGAAGTTGCGATGATTGTTGCAAAAGAGATTGCGCTGGATGATGTGTGCATTGCGAGCGCACTTTTGCACGATGTCGTAGAAGATACGGACTTTGAGTTGAAAGATATTCGCGCAGAATTCGGCGATGCTGTTGCAGATATTGTAGATGGTATCACAAAAATTACGGACATTTTCGAAAGCCATGAAGTAACACAAGCGGAAAGCTATCGCAAGCTTTTGCTTTCGATGGTGGGCGATATTCGCGTGATGCTTGTGAAGTTTGCAGACCGTCTTCATAATATGCGCACGCTCGAGTACCTTCCTCCTGAAAAGCGTCTTCGGCTCGCGAAAGAAACCCTCGACATTTATGCACCATTCGCGCACAGATTTGGATTGGCGCAAATCAAATGGGAACTCGAGGATTTATCTTTTAAACATTTGCACATCCAGGAGTATGAAAAAATATCGCGGCAATTGCGTTCCAAACGACGCGAGCGCGAACATTACATCAATCGGTTTATTCAACCGATCAAAAAACGGCTCGTAGACGAAAAGCTAAATTTTGAAGTCGCCGGCAGAGCAAAGCATATTTTCAGCATCTACAATAAGATGTTGAAGCGCAACAAACCGTTAGAAGAAATTTATGATCTCTTTGCTGTCCGCATCATCATCGATACAAAAGATAACAGCGAATGTTTCATAGCGTACAGCATAGTCACAGAAATTTACAAACCCATTCCTGAGCGCTTTAAAGATTACATATCAGTTCCAAAAAAAAATGGATACCAATCTATCCACACAACAGTGATTGGCCCCGATGGCAAAATGGTCGAAGTGCAAATCCGTACAAGAGCGATGCACGATGTCGCTGAGCGCGGTGTTGCGGCACATTGGATTTACAAAGAGAACAATTCATCGCTTGACGAGGAACTTGAAGGCTGGATTAACTGGGTTCGAGAAATATTCGAGCAGAAGAACGATGAAACTCCCAAAGAATTGATGGAAAGTTTCAAACTCAATCTCTATCAGGATGAAATCTACGTTTTTACGCCGAAGGGCGACCTCAAGATACTGCCGCAAAATTCCACTCCAATCGATTTTGCATTTGAAATCCATTCAAACGTCGGATATCATTGTATTGGCGCTAAAGTGAATGGACATATTGTTCCACTTAGCACAATATTACGAAGCGGTGATCAGGTTGAAATTATTACGTCGAAGAATCAAACTCCGAATGCAGGGTGGGAACAATTTGCAGTAACACATAAAGCAAAAGCACATATTCGAAGATTTATTCGTGAGGAATCCCGTAAGTTTGCCGAGGAAGGGAAAGATACCTGGGAAAAAAAGATCAAACGCCATAAAATAACTATCAGCAAAGAGGAACTCGATAAATTTATTCATAGTCTCAAATTTGGAGACGTCCAAGAATTTTATTCTGCAATAGTCAGTCAAAAAATTGATGTTGACACATTGATAGAACAATACGATATACGGCTAAAACATCCGGCGGGGGAAGAAGCAGCGCAAACGCCGGATTCAGATTCGCTTTTTTCCAAGTTCATTAACACCGCGCGCGATCTTACAAGCGGTATTTCTGTTCTTGGAGTAAACGATAATTTTTTGCACCAATATGCAAAATGCTGTAATCCTATTCCTGGCGATGCCATCGTGGGTTTTGTGACGACTGGAGAAGGCATTAAGATTCATCGAAAGGATTGTAAAAACGTTCTCTCTCTCCGCCTTGCAGAAAGCGAACGCATTGTCGAAGTTGGATGGCCGTCGGAGCACAATGCAGACTTTATTACAGGAATTCATATAAGCGGTGAAAACCGCCCTGCATTATTGAGCGACATCACGCACGCAATCGCTACCTACCAAAATACAAATATTCGCACTGTTAATGTGGATTCACACGGATCTCTCTTTGACGGAAAGTTTATCCTTTATGTGAAAGATACCGAGCACCTTGCACGGATTATTGAAAAGATTAAAAATATTTCGGGTATCGAGAGTGTCGAGCGATTCTCTGGAAAAGGGGATTAGCATCATGGAGATGACTACAGCGTACCAGCGTGTTCTTGGAGTTGATTACGGCTCGGAGCGTATCGGTTTATCATTGAGCGATCCACTGGGTATTATTGCTCAACCGATTGAAGCTCTGAAAAACGATTCATCACTGTTTGTCCATCTTCAACAATTATTTACTCAAGAAAATGTGAAATTGATCGTAGTCGGTATGCCTTTGAATTTAAAGGGGCAGCATGCACAAAAAGCGGATGAAGTACGAAAATTTATTGAGCTTCTGAAAGCAAAACTCGATATTGAGGTTGTGGCGTGGGACGAGCGTTTCACTACTACCATTGCGCATCAAACGATGCTGGCCATGGGGACGAAGAAAAAGGAACGGCAGAAGAAGGATGGCCGCATAGATTCTATGGCGGCGGCAATTATTCTGCAAGGGTTTTTAGATAATACGAAACATTCGCAATCTTGCTGACCATGGAAGAAGGAACTCAACAGTATA
>JBEKAY010000083.1:0-9458 GCA_050015675.1 Bacteroidota bacterium
ACGATATTCTTCTGTCAGGAAGATATCTAGCCGCTCATAGCTCTCCTATGACTTGCCAATGGATTAGGATACGAAAATATTTGTCACAGACTCAACATACGAGGCGCTCAAGCTGACGGAATGGGCGTGCTGCGATTTAACATGGCGAGCAAAGTTTTTGTGCTTAATAATTTAGTTGACAGCGTGAACTCAGTTCGTTGGTTGCATTACGAATATTATCAACGCCGCAGCTTAGCGCCGATCCGTTAGCCAGCACATGAAACATTTTCTAAACAATAAATATTGAAAGGTCATAATCATGGCAAGTCTTTTTTATAGTAAACATCTTCCAGATTACGGAGACTTAGATAATAGTACAGGTACTTGTCCGGGTTATCTTTTTCTAATCAGAGAGAATGATGGCGGCATTGGAATAAGCATGGGACCTATTAATGAGGATCCAGATGGAGATACACATTATGGTGCATTTCTTAATTTAGAAGAGGCCAAAGAACTTGTACGCGGATTTCAAGAAGCAATCAGAAGAGCCGAACCCAAGAATATCGGTAAGATAATTCATGAAAATAGAGTTAAAGACGCTTAGTGAATATATGAGTGCTGGCTAACCAGGCGCTCAAGCTGACGGTTGCCAGCTGGGTACGTTAAACATGGCTTGCATAGGTTACAGTCTTAATAATTTCTTTTTCAGCGTGAACTTGTTTCGTTTTCAGCAACTTGAAAATTGGTCACGCCGCAGCTTAGCGCCGGTCCGTTAGGCTGCACGTGCGGTGCGCAAAATATTGCTTTCATCGCAAGTAATAAGTGGAAAGTTTTGTCGACTAAAGTGGCGGTCGTTTCTTCGAGAGTTTGTCTGTTGGTCAAAGTGTCGTGCAATTAAGATAGTATTAGCATTTATCTAAGATAATATTTTGCGGGTAAGGTTATTTTAAGAGGCAATCGTTCTTTGAACGTTGGG
This sequence comes from Bacteroidota bacterium, assembly GCA_050015675.1. GTDB lineage: Bacteria > Bacteroidota > Ignavibacteria > UBA10030 > UBA10030 > Fen-1298. The sequence continues at coordinate 956 of JBEKAY010000083.1, forward strand.
AGCAAATATTCTATCAGCGCACCGCTCGTGTCAGAAAAATTAAAGTTGATAAAGTTATCACAGAGTTTTGTATTTTAATTTAAGTAAAGTTCACCAATTGTAATTTCAGCCTAACCAGGCGCTCAAGCTGACGGTTGCCAGCTGGGTGCAATTAACATGGCTAAGCATAGGTCTGGTGCAAATGATAAAACTTTCGTTGTGGGACTTGTTTCGTTGGTTGCATGACGATAGTTATCAACGCCGCAGCTTAGCGCCAGTCCGTTAGGCCGCACGTGCGGTGCGCAAAATATTGTTTTCATTGCGAGCAAAAGTTTGTCGGCATCAATAATGTAAGTGGTAATTGTTTCTTCGCGAGAGAGTTGTGAGTTTGTTAAAGCATGGTGCAGTTAAGGCGGTTTCAGCATTTATCTTGGATACTATTTTGCAGAAAACGTTTTCATAATTGGCAATCGTTCTTTGAACATTGGGTGAAATTATTCGGTCAGCGCACCGCCCGTGTCAGAAAAATTATTGTTGATAAAGTTATTGCAAAGTTTTGTATTTTAATTCAGGAAAAGTTCAGTAATTGTAATTTCGGTCTAACCAGCAACTCAAGCTGACGGTTGGAGCGTGAGTGGTAAATTCATGGCGCTCAACACACTTTTTGTTTGTATAAAGGATAGATGTGTGGCTTGGTTCGTTGATTGCATGATTCGTAATTATCAACGCCGCAGCTTAGTTGCCATCCGTTAGGCAGCAACAATAATATCAAATATCATGGAACACATAAGAATATTTACACTCATATCATTTATAAGCATAATTATTTCTATTAATTTGTTCGCTCAATCTGATTCCCTCTCAACGTCAATAATTCTTTGCAAAGATACTTTGTTACACTCGGATGGATGTGAAATTAGTGCGTATGTTTACTATAACAAATCAATGGATATTTCCATCCTTTCATTATTAAGACTTTCACCTGATATTGACGCTCTTTTAACCCAATCACCCAATACATCTGATTGGAAAACATTTGTGAATTATTCAGATAAGCTATCTTTTCGCTATCCACCTCAATATAAAGTACAAAAAAGTAAATATTCCACAATTGATAAGCCTGCATTTGAAATTGGTTCTTTGTTGTTTTCCAAAAAGCGAGGTGTCAATATTTCAGAATTCAAAATAACTGCTGTTATATCTTTTAATTCGGGCTCGTTTGAAAAAGAAGTCGGTGATCAATATGTCAAGCATGATGGTGTTTGGTGGTCACAAGAAGGGGAACCCTCACTAGTAACTTTTATTAAAGGTAAAAGATTAAACGGAATTTATTGCGATAGAGGAGTGCGTGTTCCACTTTCAGAAGTTAGTATTACCGAAAGTTCATATATAGATTATTTTCTATGGATTCAGTACGATGATAATAATGCAGCAACTATATATCGCCATGGAGACGATTTTCCTGAAACTTGGTTAATTAAGATTGCGCAAAGTATAAAAAAAATAAAATAATAGTCTTGTTGCTGCCTAACCAGGCGCTCAAGCTGACGGAATGAGCGTGAGAACAATTTACATTGCGTGCATAGGTTTTGTGTTTAATTGAAAGTTGGTATCATGAACTTGTTTCGTTTTCAGCAACTTGAATATTATCAGCGCCGCAGCTTAGCGCCGGTCCGTTAGGCCGCCTTAATTAAGATTATCTATGATCGAAATAATATTGATTGCATATTCTGGGATAGTGCTCGCGTTGACTCTAATTGCAAAATATATGAGAATATTATTTTTTAATCGTTTCCATCATCAACTATCTATATATTTTCCTATTATTAATTCAGACTCATTTAAGCCCAAGCCAAGTTTGTCGAGTATAAAACAATTGATTGAAAATGGGAATATTATTGACGAAGAAATGATAAATTTATTTAACAAAACATCGATTCTTCAGCGTTTATCCCATTGGTCTCTGATGTTTTTATTTATCGTTATTATTGGATCATTTTTGTATTTGTAGCGATTATTAACGGCGGCCTAACCAGGCGCTCAAGCTGACGGAGTGAGCTGGGTGCAAAATTCATGGCTAATGGTGGGTTGACGTTTATATTATTATCTTTTCAGTACCTCGTTGGTTGGGAGGAAATCAATTTGGTTTTCAGCGTAAACTTGTTTCGTTGGGTGCATGTTGAAAATTGGTCACGCCGCAGCTTAGCGCCAGTCCGTTAGGTTGCGTTTTGAAATGAGTGTATTAGTTAATAACTCAGCAATATCTCCCACATCACGTTTTCGTATCGACAGATAGAATGACTGTTTGCAGTCCCTCTCGACTGGTACACTCGGTTGTTATACACAGCCATGTAAAAGTTAGGGAATGGATTCTCAATAAAAAATGGATCCACTACAGAGCGTTGGAGCCACGAGAATAATAATCAATGGGTGGCATCAACCATTTAGATATATTAAGAATCCAAAGTAGAGGAAAGGTTTAGATTTCTTTTTCAAATACCGAAGAATATTCAGATGTTGGAGGCGCAACAGACGAAAGAATAATAAACTTAGTTAGAACATTTAGCTTTATTTACTTAAAAAAGAAAATCATTAAAAATGATTTTGACCCGGTAAACATGAAACACTATATCAATCATTACGTAGATAGCATATGACATTAAACGGATTTTTAACCCAGTGAATATGAATCATAATAACAATGGAGAATATGCTATGAATTTCGTTTCAACTATTATGACAAAATTATTATCCACAATCTTTGCTGTAATGCTTTTTAGTTATGCCTTAGAAGCACAGCAACCGGTAACCAGCGGTACGCAGGCGCAGATGAATGAGAATTTGAATAATTCCTATTTCAAAACTTTAAGCGGCAAAGAAATGACCGTGGCAGAAATGGATGACTATCTAAAAGCCCAAATGGATTCATTGGGATTGCCGGGATTATCCATAGCCATAATCAATGATGCAAAAATCATCTACCATCGAACATTAGGAGTAACCAATGTTGACACAAAAGAAAAAGTGTCTGAAGAAACGCTCTTTTAAAGTTGATTTTACATTTACAGTATCTTCCACGTAATGCGAGACTCATTAAATGAAAGAACGAACGATGAAACCCATCCGATTGCATTCTGTCATCCTCATCTTTGTCGCAACGCTTATTCCGATTCTGATTGGTGTCTATATTGTTCTGCCGGTGTTGGTCACTCACGGATTCCCCTTTCTTGTCGGCTACCTGATATGCTTTCAGACAGTGCCATTTGCCTTCATCCTGGTACTTGCACTTGTGCTCTACAAGCAGGAAGGTAATCCGTTTTTATGGAATCGTTTCAGAGACCGGATGCGGATAAACGTCAGCGGAAAAGTCGTATTCTTTGGAGTGGTCCTGCTTGTAGCGAGTCTTGTTGCTTACCGCTTTCTGGAACCGGTCACGAAGCAACTTGCCCGCATTCCCATGTTTTCTCCTCCTGACTGGCTTGCCCCGGATATTCATCCATTGAAAGTAGGCCAACCGGGCTCCTACATGGGCATCCCCATCGCCGGTCACTATTGGGTCCCGATTGTCTGGTTCATTGGGTGGTTTTTGAATATTGCTGGAGAGGAGTTACTTTTTCGGGGATACCTGATGCCAAGAATGGAACTATCCTTTGCACAGTATGCATGGATTATTAACGGCTGTTGCTGGTGGGTGTGGCATTGCTTCTGGAGATGGCAACTGGTCGCGATATTGCCGGTCGCCTTTCTGCTTCCGTTTGTTGCCCAGAAGAGCAAGAGCACTGTTCCCGGGATGATAGCTCATGGATTGATGAATCTCATTGGGGTAGTTATCGTCACGCTACTGGTCTTCCGCTAGATCAATAAGCTCGGATGGCGGGCTTTTCGCGGAATAGGCCGCCTAACCCCGCGGCTCTCCGAAGGTGCCCCTTCGGGACAAGCTGACCGGATGAGCCCTCCAAAAAGACGGCGGGCAAGCGTGGGAGCAATTTACATTGCGAGTAGAGGTATGGTGCATACCGTTTCGGAGATTCTCATAGAAGCAGAGTTGTGGTTGGAAGAACGAGACATCCCACTTTGGAATGTTAATGATCTATCAGTAGAATGTCTTCGTGAAGACGTCACCTCAGGATTCTATATTCTTGCAGAGGCAAATGGAAAGTCGGCTTGAACATTTAAGTATGTGATGATGGATCCGTTGTGTTGGCCAGATGTAAACGATGACGAATCTGCGTTTGTTCATCGTGTTGCAGTACGTCGTGAGTACGCTGGCGGTACAGTTTCAACCGCAATGTTAAAGTGGGCTATTGATCGTACGAGAGCTCTTGGTCGTCGTTATCTCCGGCTTGATTGCGAAATATCGCGAACCAAGTTGCGCAAAATCTATGAGCAATTTGGATTTCAATATCATAGCGACAAACATGTTGGCTCGTACCATGTTGCTCGGTATCAGTACAACATTCTCAAAATGGCAACCTAACCAGGCGCTCAAGCTGACCAGATGAGCGTGAGTACTTTAAGCATGGCGTTTGGTGGGTTTTCGTTTTCATAAGTAAATATTCAGTCTCTCGTTGGTTGAGTGCAAATTAATATGGTTATCAGCGTGAACTTGTTTTGTTATTAGCAATTTGAAAATTATCAACGTGGCAGCTTAGCGCCGGTCCGTTAGCCTGCCAAACCAGCATGGATAAAATAAAAAGAGATGAATTAATATACACCGAGACCAAACGAAGCCAAATAGGCCCGTGTAACATTTGTGGCAAAAAATCAATCCTCGGTTGGGATCACGTTCCACCTCAAGGTGCAATAGAATTGTCGTCAGTTGAGATAAAATCAATCCTCCAAAATGTCGCACCTGATAAATCGAATGAAAAGTTTATTATTTCGCAAAATGGCCTGAAGTATCGGACGCTCTGTAAGGAATGCAATAATATGCTTGGGCGAGAGTTCGATCCAATCCTTAACGAATTTTCAAAAGGAGTAGGTGCTTTTCTAAAAACAAGTATTTCGTTGCCACCTATAGTACATTTTAAAACGAAGCCAAACGCAATTATTCGTGCGATCCTTGGTCATTTGCTTGCTGCAAAAGCTCATTTTGACCATGCTGTAATTGATGAATGCATTCGTTCTTTTATTTTCGACATGAGTGCTTCCCTACCTAGGAGCATCAACGTTTTCTTCTGGGTTTATCCATATCGGAACATTGTTGTATTGAGGAACATCTTGATGCCTGCGGTTAGAGGGCGCTTTAAGGAATTTGCGAATTTTGACATCTTGAAGTACTTCCCTATTGCGTACTTGGTTGCCGACAAGTCGCAATATGAAGGCTTGAATGAATTCTCAGCATTTAGGAATGAAAAGACGTTTCAAGAAGTAGATGTTCCAATAAACCTTAAATCCGTTCGCGATCCTGATTGGCCAGAAAAAATCGAGGATGGCAATTTTTTAATTGGTGGTCAAAGTCTAACGAGCTCAGTAATTGCTCGCCCTCGAAAGCGTAAAGGGTTGGCAGGCTAACCAGGCGCTCAAGCTGACGAGATGAGCGTGGGAGCAATTAACATGGCGAGCATAAGTTTTAGTCTTAATAATCTCTTTTTCAGCGTGAACTCACTTCCTTGGGTGCATGTTGAAACTTTTCAGCGCCGCAGCTTAGCGCCAGTCCGTTAGGTTGCGTTTTGGATTAATTTTTATGCGCTAATACAGTGATTTAATGCCTCGCTTGGTTATTCAATAGAAATTTGCGAAATTTGATGTAACCATTATGGAAAGTCATATTAATTGAGAATAAATAGAACAACAACCCACCCTAGTTTATTTGGAGTAACAGGCAGGTCGAATAGAGATACGACAGAAAAATCACATTGGGGGAAAAATGAATTCAACGCTTCTTTCCCAACTGCCTTGCTATGTTACATGCATTCAAAGAAGATTAAACCAGTTATCATTAAGGTCGATCATCATTTTAAGACTTATCATGATACAATTGATGTTAAAAAATTATTTGGAATGGACCCAGACTCGGAGTCGACTTATTTTTCATTCGAGGACAGTTACACACCTTTCCAAGGTTATGTAAAAGGTCAATTGGAGCGTTCTGATTTGGTAGTCATGGATCAAGCGAACACTAAGCGACCATGGAAAAGGGGCTTTGAGATAAAACTAACTGCTCTTCCTGACAATAGTACTTATGAGGCACCGGATAGTGAGCAGAGTTGCGAAATGGTATTTAGACCCACCGCTATCGTACATTTGGCTCTCAGTATCGCAAGTCTCTTTGAGAAAAAGAAAAAGGATTTGCTCAAAGTTCTTTCGCCTGTTTGTTCGAAAGTATACAATTGGAGAGGCAAAGAAGAGGTGTCAGGATTTACAAACGACTTTATCGCAACTCTCGATTCCGCTTTTAGTCTTGTATTGAGGAATCAAGAACCTTTCATTCTCCAACCTATCTGGAAAACAGTGGGCAAAGCAAGTATTCTTCACGATCATTGTCTTGATGTATTCGTTTGGACTAATCTCGCATTTACGAGATTGTTTATTGACACAATCACCGACGATGATCAAAGAGGTATGAAACGGCCTCAAAGATGTATTTTTTGGCTCGCAAGAATGCTTTTTGATTTTGCTCAAGTCGGAGTAATCACTCCATCATTGATTGCGAGTGAAATGGCTTATGGTCTTCAAACCGACAAGGCTTTCTCTGTTTCTGGCATTAAATCATTGAAGTATCTGAAATCAAAACAATTGACAAGTCCCCGCATCCACAAAAATGAAATAAAAAATATTATATTAGGCGGTGGCCAGCTTCTCTTAAGTCCGGAACGAAGATTTGATGCTGCGGTTGTCAACACACCTGGTCTTTTTAAGTGATGGAGGCTGCAAGAATGCACAAGGCAATTGATCTTTTTGCTGGCTGTGGTGGACTCACTCTCGGTTTTCAACGAGTTGGATTTACAATTGCCGCTGCATTTGACAACTGGAAACCAGCAATCGAAGTATATCGAAATAACTTTTCCAACCATCCTATGTTTGAGTTAGACCTTGGAAAAGCAGACATTGACGCTGATATATTTCGTCGTTTTCAACCGGATATTATTATAGGCGGCCCTCCGTGTCAGGATTTTTCCAGCGCAGGAAAAAGAGATGAGAGCTTAGGAAGAGCAAATTTAACTGTCTCTTTTGCCGCTATAGTGGCTAAGGTTCTACCTGAATTCTTTGTGATGGAAAATGTAGAAAGAATTCATTCAAGTCGAGCTATTCGTCAGGCTATAAAAATATTTCGAGATAACGGTTATGGATTAACTTGGCGAATTTTGGATGCCAGTTTATGCGGCGTTCCTCAGAAACGAAAAAGATTTTTCCTTGTTGGTCATAAAGGGGCAGCCGATGAATTTCTTGGGACAAATCTTGATAATGGTTTATCTTCCAAGCCGATGACAATTAGAGATTATCTTGGAGACTCTCTTGGCGTACATCATTTTTATAGACACCCACGTAGCTATGAGCGAAGAGGCATCTTTAGCATTGATGAGCCAAGTCCGACAATTAGGGGTGTAAATCGTCCCATTCCCGAAGGGTACGAATTCCATCCGGGTGATTCTGCTAAGCAGTTCCATCGAGTTCGCCCTCTGACTACTATCGAAAGAAGTTATATTCAAACTTTTCCAAAAGGTTTCGTTTTTCAAGGTTCAAAATCAGACTTGGAACAGATGATCGGCAATGCTGTCCCTGTTAAACTCGCTGAGTACGTTGCGAAATGTCTTCGATCTTATATTCAGCAGCTAACAAAATCATCTAGAAAAGGCAATGGGATTCATGCCAGATCAGTTTACGAGAAGAAAGCGGTCTGAAATAATGCGGGCTGTCAAATCAGCCGGCAATGTTACGACAGAACTTAACCTTATTCGGATTTTCAGATCCTTTCACATTACTGGTTGGCGACGCAACTATCAGATTTTTGGTAAACCTGATTTTGTCTTTCCAAAAAAACGTGTTGCGGTTTTTGCAGACGGATGTTTTTGGCATGGTCATACATGTCGAAATTTATCTCCTCGTCGGAATGCTGAGTACTGGAAACAAAAAGTTATTCGAAATAGACGACGTGATGCCCTTGTTCGTAGAACCTTATTTAACAACGGGTGGGTTGTTGTTCGTTTGTGGGAGTGTCAAATATCGAAAAGGCAAATTTCTAGACTAACCGAGGTCTTAAAAATTCGCAAACGCAACTGAATTAAAAACGTGTGCGCGTCGGTTCGTCCGCTAAGAATAATATAAAAATAGAATAGCGGACTCACCCACTTTGCACACAGTCTTGTAGTTCGCAACCACCAACAAAAATAGTTGGTCGTTGCTCACGATTTAACGTTTGCTCACAAAAATAATTTTAATAAAAATTAAATCGGCAAAACGCAACCTAACCAGGTACTGTGATAAAAGTCAAGAGGAGTAGAAGAAATATTTCAAAGAACAGTTGGCGGTGTATCTGTAAAGAACATCAAGTTGCAACAGCCTGAGACGCAGATTTATAATC
>JBEKAY010000084.1:0-9266 GCA_050015675.1 Bacteroidota bacterium
ACGAACGGCTTCACTCGGCTCTCGGGTATCAAACCCCCGTCGAGTTTGAAGCTCCATATATGAACTGTTCCACCTTATCTATGCAAAAGTTTGTCTCAGTTTAAGGGTGCACTCCAAACCTCTCCCTAACCCTCTCCTACGAGGAGAGGGAATGTTCCGTGATATGCCGATACTATATCGGCAAATGCCCGGAAAAGATTCTGCTTGATCGTGCGCATAATTTGCAGGGAAAGCTGGATCGCTTCACCTCATGCAGGAATCCGTGAGGATAATCTAGGGAATTTATAAAAAGTATTGGATTATAAGTAAGAAGAAACAAATTTGGAATAATTGAAAACAGATGAATTAGTAGACTCATATATTATATCATTTTCCTAACCATATAAATAAACGCTTTTAGAGGTTCTGACAGATGTTTTTGTTTATTCCATATCATATAGAGCTTTGCGTTAAACGCCGGGCCTTTCCAATTTGCCATTTTTAAAAGTCCCTCATCCAGCTCGTCCTTTATGACCATTTCAGGAAGCAGCGCTAATCCGTTACCTAAAATCAACAATTGCTTGACAGCGTCCAGGCTATTAATTTCAATAGATTTCCTCAGTTCAATGTTTGATTGAACCAACATTTTTTGTAAAATCTTTTTGTAATTACAATCCGATTTTACAAATATCATGGTCTTACCATTTAAATCTTTTAATGAGACACTGCGTTGCTTTATTAATTCATCCTGAGGATGCGCAGCAATCACTAAATTAATAGTTGTCAGCACTTCTACTTGAAGAAACTTATCACTAAAATTATCCGAAATAAGAAACGCAAGATCAATTACCCCTGAATTAAAAATATCACTTAAATTGTAGCTGGTGCACCAATCGATATCAAATCCTATTTGAGGAAAAATTAATTGAAACTCTTGTAAAAGAGACGGGAAAAAACAGGCACTGACCGATTGAGGTGTCTTTATCGTCAGGCTGCCATGCATATCATCGAGGTTTTTAAAATTGCTGAGGATTTCTTTTTCTATGTTAATTAAACGCTGTGTATAATCCAACAACTTCACTCCAGCAGGTGTCAGGCTTATTTTATTTCCTGTCCGTTTGAAAAGAGTTTTCCCTAAACTGATTTCAAGCGATTGTATTTGCGATGAAACAGTTGATTGGGCATAGTTAAGAACATTTGCAGCTTTATTAAAGCTTAGGAGGCTGGCGACTGCCTGAAACGTTTTCAGTTCTCGAAATTCCATTGACTTATCGTTTTATTCGATAGTGCACATCGAAATATACCATTTTAAATTGAAACTTCGATTGTTTATGTTTATATAAATATAAAAATATTAAGAGGAAATAAAATGGAAGAACAAAAAATTAAAGATACTGTCGCTCATTATTATAGGAACGGGTTTCATTGCGCTGAAGCAATTGTCAATTCGATTCAAGAATTAGTGCCTACAGGAAACAAGTCATCCTGCAAGGTTGCTTCCGGATTTTGCGGAGGGATAGGGAAATGCAAACAGGATATTTGCGGGGCACTTTCCGGAGGAATCATAGTCCTTGGTTCTTTCTATGGACGGGAAAAAGGCGGTGAAGATATTAACAAATTGGTCTTCCTTGCTGCAGAGCTGCGCCGATTATTTCTGGATGAATTCAAATCCACAGTATGTAAAAATGTTATTGAGAATATAGAGAATAGAGAAGAATATAAAAATTGTCAGGATGTTACTGCCAAGACAACGGTATTGCTGTATCATCTTATTTGTAATAATAAGTAAGAACCGACAAAATAGAGATAAACAACTATGCACATATATTTAGATAACAACAGCACGACACCGCTTCATAAAGATGTACTGGCATTCATGACAGAGTCCCTCACCTTATATGAAAACCCGTCGAGCGCCCATTCATCCGGGATGAGGATTAGAAAAATGATAGAACATGCCAGGGAACACTGCGCGGCATTAATTCATGCCGAAGCTGATGATATCATTTTTACAAGCGGCGGCACAGAATCAAATAATACTGTTCTTAGTTACACTCATGTCATGAACCTTTGTTCAAGGAATAAGAGCCGAAATGAAGTTGTGGTATCTACTATTGAACATCATTCTGTTTTGAACTGTGCGAAAGCATTAGAAAAATGCGGCGTGAAGGTTCATTATGCACCTGTCGATTCAAAAGGAAATATAAATCTTGATCGTTATGTATCGTTACTGTCTGAGAAAACAGCTTTGGTTTCAATAATGCTTGTCAATAATGAAATCGGCACGATTCAAGATATTAAGAAGTTGGCCGTTATAGCCCATAAAAAGGGTGCCCTTATGCATACCGATGCTGTTCAAGCTATCGGTAAAATGCCGGTCGATGTGAAAGATCTCGATGTCGATTACCTTTCATACACAGGGCATAAATTTTACGGCCCAAAGGGAACGGGTGTTTTATATATCAAAAAAAGTGTTCCTTTCACTCCGCTGCATTATGGAGGTAAACAAGAAAAAGGCCGAAGGGCAGGAACAGAAAATATTCTTGGGATTATCGGAATCGGAAAAGCGGCTGAGATAGTAAAAATCAATATTGATAGATGGAATGAAAAATATTCTCAGTTAAAGAATAAATTGGTCGATGGTATTACTGGCTCGATAGAAAATGTTCAGGTGAATGGGGATCAAAAAAATAGCGTTCCACAAACAATGAATATATCCTTTATCGGAACAGAAGGTGAAACAGTCCTTGTTTATCTCGACAATAAAGGCATATCCGTTTCAACTGGTGCTGCATGCAGCTCCGGATCTATCTCTCATGTTTTGAATGCAATAGGGCTTGATAATAAAACAGCTAACTCTGCTATCAGGTTTAGTTTGGGATACCACAATACAGAAAAACAGATAGAATATACTATTAAAGAATTGCAGAAAATAATTCCCCGGGTCAGGAACGGAATAATGTAATGTGAGAACCCAAGTTGTGAGAGCCGGAAGCTGAGAATGTGTCGGACGTTACGGCATTACTCCGGCGGCAAACATCGGGTTGAGCATACACATCGTCGCATGCGGAAAATAATCGAACCCCCCGCTGGCATAGATCTGCGTATAAATGTGGCATGCTAATGCATACCTTCATCATACGCTCCCCTTCAAATGAAGGGGGGTGGTCGAAGACCGGGGGTTAAAAAAGGCAAGATTGACCTTCACCCAATAATCCGGACAGTGAGTTAAGTCAAGACAAAATTTTGAAACACCTTACAGCTTCACACCTCTTAACCTCAATGAGTTTGTCAATACGCAGATGGAAACCCACGCCATCGTACTTGCGACACCGAGAATTGTGCGGTTGAATTTCAATTTTTATTTAGCATAGCGAAAGCCACTGACGGCGAGAGGCGGCTGATTTTTTCCAATCCAGACGATTGTCCGATATTGATCACGGTTTTTCCCCTGGCTACTTGAGCAAGGAAATCTATAGTGAATTTCTCGGTTGACATTTTAGAAGTTTTCATGCTTTTGCTCAGGTCCGTATCAACAACCGGCGGAAGAACTTCTATGACTTTTATATTCGTGCGCCTCAACTGACGGCGAAGCGACATCGCGAATGAATGAATGGCAGCCTTGGTTGCGCAATAGCTTGCAATAACCGCAACGGGCATATATGCCAATCCCGATGAAACAAAAACAACAGCCGGTTCATTTCCTTTCAACAAAAGATACAAAGCTTGTTTTGTAAGCCGGATAGGAGCCATGTAATTGGTTTTCATTTCGGTTTCTACGGTCTTCATCAACTCGTCTTCGGAGACCGTAGTGAAGTCATAGTGCCCGCCCATCCCTGCATTATTGATAAGTATATCGATCCTGCCGAATTCGTTTTCTATCTCCTTTACTGCGCGCCCGGTCTGCACGGGATCGGTCACATCTGCCCTGATGCTTTTCACCGAGGGAAGAATTTTGTTCAATGCAGAGATTTTTTCACGATTGCGGTCGATGGAGATCACGGTATTATTCTTGACCAACTCTTTTGCTATCCCCAAGCCGATACCGGTGGCTCCGCCTGTAACAACGACGATTTTGTTTTGTAGTATCATACTATTTCTCCTGAACTATGTTCTCTATAACTCACTACCCTTCTCAACGCTTCCGCAAGCGGGAGGTTCCATTTTCAAGGATAGATGTTGTGCGGGTTCGTACATTCAATTCTGTTACAACTGTCCGGATATATCACCGTATCAGTCGGATAACACAAATGCATGAAATAATGGTTCCCGTTTGCCCATTATGAAAAGAACTTTTCAGCTAAAAACAATGTTGGAACAAGAGACTTAGGAAAATATTTAAACTCAAAGGAGACGGCGAATGGGCAGAACAAGCACTTATCTGAATTTTTCTCGAAATACAGAGGAGGCATTTAATTTTTACAAATCAATTTTCGGCGGAGAATTTTCTGGCGGCGGGATAGCCAGATTCAGCATTGTTCCACCATCAGAAGGCGCACCTCCAATATCTGAAGGAGATAAAAATCTCGTGATGCATATAGAGCTGCCCATTCTTGGAGGCCATATCTTAATGGGTACCGATGCTCCTGAATCAATGGGATTTAATCTGAGCAAAGGCAACAATGTACACATCAGCCTTAAACCGGATACAAAAGAAGAAACCAAAAAGTTATTCGATGCACTATCTGCCGGAGGAATAATCACCATGGAATTGCAGGATATGTTTTGGGGAGCTTACTATGGCAGCTGTACAGATAAATTCGGTGTACGATGGATGTTTAATTGTGTTAAAAAGTAAATCCTATGCCTAACGACGAAGGAGTTCTCATGGAAACAGAACAAAAAACGAAAATCACAGTAGAAACTTTTGTGCAAGCCCCCAAAAATGTGGCCTGGAAGCTTCGGACTACACCGGAAGATATCGTTCATTGGAACAATGCTTCAGACGATTGGCACACACTGAACGCAAAAATTGATTTAAGGACAGGAGGAGAATTCCTCTATCGAATGGAAGCGAAAGACGGGAGCTTTGGATTTGATTTTGGCGGCGTGTTTGATACCGTGAGACCAAAGGAATTTATTGCCTACACTATCGGAGACGGGAGAAAAGTGGAAATCAACTTCATCGGCAATGGCAGTATAACCAAAATAGCAGAAACTTTTGAAGCCGAAAGTCAGAATCCAATCGAAATGCAACGTGATGGCTGGCAGGCCATTCTCAATAACTTCAAAAAATATTCTGAAAGCAGATCACGACAAAATTAAGGATGCCTAAAATTATCCCCTAACTATCAGTCGAGATTAAAGTCCTGACCGCATAAGTAAAATTTTCTTGAATCGCAGTAGAACAGATAAAATAGAACAATCTAAAGTTTCATTCCTCGTAACCTGAGCGAATTCGTCACCACGCTCACGGAACTCAATGCCATTGCTCAGGCGGCAAACATCGGGTTGAGTATACCCATCGCTACAGCAAGGGGCCACATTGTTATTGTTTTTGAACCTCTCCCTAACCCTCTCCTACAAGGAGAGGGAATGTTCTGTGGAATGCAGAGAAAGTGTAGCGTCCTACTAGCAGCGGAACGAATACAGAAAATGATTTGAATCACGCTCTGCGTGATACTGTTAAAGGCATCCGGCTGACAGAGTGTCCGCCAGAAGATGAAGCACGGCGGATAAATCGGACGCTACGACATGCCACTTGCTTACAAAAGGGCTTAATCCCTTTATCATCCCTTTGCTCTATTACACTTTGCAGATTTCTTTGCTAACCTTCATTAGGAATAATGCCCATCAGATAATGATCTGACATTATCTCGTCGTTCCAGTCGTCTCTTTCAATCCGAGGAAGAATTGAAAGTTTCGCGGAATGGCATACGTTCACTCATCGCCATGAAAGGACGATCAATATGAAACAATCTAAACTCATGTTCCTGCTTTGTGCTCTGGTTTTCGCGGGCATAGCAGTTTCCTCCTTAAACTGTATGTTCCCGGGAAGTACGGATGGAAGTGTTGGTGTCAATATCAGCGATCAACCTGTTTGGGGACCTGAAGGATATGATCGCGCTGATTACTATTACATTCCCGATATAGATTCCTATTACTCTGTCTCCGAACATCAATATATCTATAGGGAAGGATCAGCATGGAGACATGGTGCAACGCTGCCTTCTACGTACAGCGGATATGATCCATACCACTCATATAAAGTAGTCATCAATGGAAATGCTCCGTATGAAAACCACGAGGTCAATCAGGCCAAATATGAATCGTACAAAGGTAAAAAGAGTCAACCGGTGATTCGTGATAGCCAAGATCCCAAATACTTTGTAAACAAAGATCATCCCCAGCATGATAACTGGGTAAAACAACAACAGCATTGACCCGCCCTCCAATGTGTGTGCCAGGTTGGATCTATTTAGTTTCTGTCAACCCCTGGCAATAATTGAAGACAGCAGACTCTGGAAGGATACAGTCCTGTAGAAGAGTAGAAGAAAGCGGCTGCCCAAGGAATTGTAACCCAAGTTGTGAGAGCCGCAGGTATGTTATTAATATCCTGCTTTGCGGGGTAACAAATTCTTTTTGATGTTCCCGAACAAATAAGTCGTGAGTGCAACTCACTCCCACCTTGGAGAGAGATAAAATAATATTCAACCGAAATGATAGATATATCCAAAGTGACCGATTATTTATACGTGGGCTCAAGAGTCGGGAAGGAACAAGCCGATGAATTGAAGGTGCTCGATTTTAGTCTGATTATTTCCATGATCGGGCAAATGCCGCCTGACGAAATCTATACTCTTCCTCCCTTTAAAACCTTATGGATTAAAACGTATGATACATTTTTTACTCCCATCTCAATCAAGAAACTGCTGGTGGGGGTTGAGGCAGCATTGCCTATTATTCAAAATAAAGAAAAGGTTTTAGTTTTTTGCATGCAAGGCAAACGTCGAAGCGTTGCTATGGCTGCCGCTATCCTTATCAGTATGGGACATACCGGCGAAGAGGCCATCAACTTAGTGACCACTGCTCGTACGGTTGCTGATCCAAGAAGGTGGTATATCCATAGGCAAATCAAAGCATTTGAAAAATATTGGCGGAAAAGAAAATTGCGATGAAAAAAATAAATAACATTCACATCATTATTAATCCAGCCGCCGGAGAACCAGAAGCTGTCTTACCTATTATCAATACATCCATGGAAGAAGTCGGCATTACGTGGGAAGCATTCATTACCCACCAGGCGGGCGATGGGATCAAGTTTGCCAAGGCTGCCGTCATGGCAGGAGTTGACGCACTCGCTGTGTACGGCGGCGACGGCACGCTCATGGAGGCAATCAGCGGCCTGATTGGATCAGAGATACCTTTGGCTATTCTGCCCGGAGGTTCTGCAAATGTCGCGGCCACTGAACTTGGCATACCCAAAGATCTGAAAGAAGCTTGTACTCTCCTGGGCCACGGTCCGTTGGAAACGAAAACCATTGATGTGGGGCAGTTCGATACGCGATATTTTATTACAGGAGTAAGCCTTGGTTTTGGAGCAGATTTAGTGAAGGGTGCAGATCGTAAGTCTAAAAATAAGTTTGGCATCCTTGCCTATTTTCTATCAGCTGCGGCGGCATTCAAGATAACCAAAAAAGTCACCTACCATCTGAATATCGATGGACAGGAATATAAACTTCAAGGGTTAGCATGTATTATTACGAATGTAGGGAATCTTGGGTTTACTAAAATCTCTTTGGATAAGCATATAGATATCAGCGATGGGTTCCTGGATGTCGTTGTCTTGCGAAAAATGAATTTCAGTCTATTGAAGCATATAGTGGTCACTTTGTTGAAACGGGAACGTCCGCACAATTTGGAATTGGTGAAACACTGGCATGGGAAAGAGATCAGTGTTTCCTCGATCCCCCAGCAAACCGTTCAATGTGATGGCGAGGTACTAGAGAAAATGCCTCTTCATATCAAGATCATTCCGGGAGCGATCAAGGTTTTGGTTCCTAAAGAAAAGAGCAAAGCCATTGAATAAACGCCTGTTGGCTTTTTATGCCTTAATCATAGTGAGTATTATTGGATTGATTATTTTTATCCAGAATCATCCAATATCCAACTTTGATCTCCATATGACCCAAGAAATTCAGGAACAAAGGGCTTGGGATCTTACGCTCCCGATGAAATTCATAAGTATTTTTGGGGATACTGTGGGCGTGCCTGTTTCGATCATTATTGCTTCATTGTTTTTCTTTCTCAGCTATCGCCGGCGAGAAGCTTGGTTTACTCTCGCTATCATTCTTCCCGATCTCTTCAATATGTTGATTAAAATATTGATCCATCGCCCCCGGCCAACATTTGAAAATGCCAAAATATTCTTAAGCTTTAACCAACCCAGTTTCCCCAGTGGGCATGTTGTTCATTATGTCGTATTTTTTGGTTTTCTCTTAACGGTGATGATCGTGGACAAAAATATTTCGACAGTTTGGAGATATTTTGTCGGCATCCTTTCTATTTTTTTGATCTTCACTGTTTCAATTTCCCGGATTTATCTTGGCGCCCATTGGGCAACGGATGTAATAGGGGGATATTTATTCGGCTTTGCTTACCTGGGGATAATCCTCAAATATTATTTTAAATATCCGATATTCAAACGTTTTTGAACAGCAAGTTCTCCTTCGTTATTTTATTTCACAATTAACGCCCCAACACCATCTTTTTCTGAAGCGACTAATTGCCTGTTTCCAACTTATAAAAATACATTCCCGAACTCACTTGATTATTTCTCACACCTTATGCAAAAGAGCAGTATGACGAACCATAGGCCCAACAATCGGAGACAGGCAATGTTAAGGTTGCTTTTTGGGATTTTCCCTAACTTTATTAAAATATATCTTTCTAATCGTACTAAGTGAAATATTGCGCTTACTTGCTATGTCTGAGAATATTTTGGTAACTTTGGTATACTCTAACGTCGGGTCACTTTGTTTAAATGGCAACAATCTCCTTTGAATATCTTCAATGATATCGTTTTCATTTCTGTTTTTTTTGTGCCTCAAATTTCGTCCAACATCAGATATTGCTTGGCGAGAAATTGATATTTTATAACACTTTTTGCATTTGGTTGAACTGTATAATGGATTCTTTCCACAGCTTGTACACAGACCTTCTTCAAGTTTCTTAAGCTGATATTTTACTTGTTTATTCATGAGAGCCTCAAATTGTCGTTTTCTATGTTCCCTGCCGCACTAACGCTCAATAATCCTGCCTGTGCTGCAGTGTCTATTGCATCATCG
>JBEKAY010000085.1:0-8732 GCA_050015675.1 Bacteroidota bacterium
GCGGAAGTACTCAAATCGCTGGGACGATTTACTGAGGCACTCAGTGCGTACGATGCAGTGATTGCTGAACATCCGGAAGAGATTATTGCGAAGAATGGTCGTGCGGAAGTACTCAAATCGCTGGGACGATTTACTGAGGCACTCAGTGCGTACGATGCGGTGATTGCCGAACATACGGAAAGTGTTGTAGCCAAGAGTGGTCGCGCGGAAGTACTCAAATCGCTGGGACGATTTACTGAGGCACTCAGTGCGTACGATGCGGTGATTGCCAAACATCCGGAAAGTGTTGTAGCCAAGAGTGGTCGTGCGGAAGTACTCAAATCACTGGGACGATTTACTGAGGCACTCAGGGCGTACGATACAGTGATCATTGAACATCCAGAAGATGTTGTAGTTAAGACAGGTCGTAGTTGCATATTAGCAATTATGGGGGATGATGCACGCGCACTAGTGAACCTAACTGAACATAACCTGGCAACAAGAAGTGATTGGATTGGTTATCATATTCGCGGCATGATTATGTTACGCGCTGGTAAACTTGATGAAGCAATCTCTATTTTCAAGAAAGGTGTAGAAGATGATCCTTGGGTACTAGACAGGGACTACTTCCGGACTGCATTATCTATAGCGCACCTCCGACGATTTGAATATATCGAAGCAAGTAAGACCCTTGAAAATGTTATGTCTGCTGACCTACAAATTCCGGCAAATATTTTACGTTTGCATTCATTTGGCGCGTTAAAAAGAACTGATCGTGCGAGCGATGCATATAGAGTAGTCTCAGAGGATCGTCGACCTATAATATTTGAACTAACAAAAGAACTTCATCGGCGATATATTATAAATCAATCCGGCCAGCACGATGATGAATGGTTAGTACGAAATGAGATCAATGTTCTATTAATGGCAGCTTAGGGGCGAAGTGCCTTCGCCTGGTATTGAGACATATATCCGCCTTTCTGGATGGCTCTCTCACTGCGCAGCCGGTTATTGCTGTTTCATTTAATGCTCAATTTAATCGCTATAAGTGCTTTGGCAGTCTCGATATCCTTTTTATATTTAAATGCAACCGTCAGTCCCCGGATTTTACCATACTGTTTTCCGTCCTTGAACTGCTTTTTCATGTCCGCGGGAATGGCGCTGTCCGCAATTGCCTTTGCCGCTCTGTCGGTAAAGTAAAACGTGGTTCTGAAAGTCCCTTTGAGAACAGACAACCAGAAGAGATTCTTTTTCTTCCGCATATTCTTCATCAGCCAGCTTTTCCCGTCATTGTAGTACCGCCACTCAGAAATAATATCGGGATGATTCTTGTGAAGATATTCAAAAAAGGAAATCCAGATGGCTTTTGTCTTGCCGAGATGCGAAAAGATTATTTCTTCCGTGGGAAATTGTGCTTTATCGGATAGTACCGGTTGTTCCATGGTAATTCCTCCTGAACAAGTGTAGGAGTTTTTAAAAAGAGAAGCAAGGAAGATTAAAGCGGTGAATAGTAAACAGGAAACAGGAAACAGTGATGAGTGACAGTAGGGGCTTGACTTGTCAAGCCCGCGAGCAGGGACGAAGTGCCTTCGGTCGATGAGTCAATAAAGATTGCGGTTAATAATACTGGTTACTATATTTCATCGTTCATGTTCATATAAAAAGATGAGTTTAAGATGAAAGCCCTTATTGTCGATGATAGTCTTGAAAGCAGAATGCTCCTTGGGAAAATTCTGAGTAAGGAATTTGGTGCAAAGATTGTTGAAGCAACGAATGGCAAAGAGGCAATAGAAAAAATCTCGTCTGAGGAACCTGATATTGTTTTTCTCGATTACGAGATGCCGACGATGAACGGAAAAGAGACTTTAATAGCTATTCGCTCCACTCGTGGAATGCGAAATATACCGGTTGTTATTGTAACATCTCATGCTGAAATGGTGCTCGTCAAGGAACTTCTCAAATACAAAGTTTCGGCATATCTTCATAAGCCTTTTTCAGTTGAATATTTAGTGAAACATATCTCAATAATCTTTCCGAGGCCCGACCCAATTCATTGAGAAGCAGTTATTGTTTTACTGTCCACTTTCTCTTCGACATATTATCTCATCGAAAATCTTCCATTCATTGTTTTGGATATCCAACTGTCTGGCTGAGGATAATCTTCTGTTCTGATCGAAGCTTCAATTCTTGCGTAAGTGTTTCACGATCAACCATTCCTCTCACAACAACTGCCAATCCTTGCGAAGCGCAATAAAGGTATACGTTCTGTGCAATAAATCCGGCATCTGCAGAACTCCAACGAATTTTATCTTCTTCATTTGCACGAGTCATTCGCTTCGCATCTGCGATGTACACGAGATTGAGGGGTGCTTCTTTTACAAAAGATTGTTTGCCGGTAGCCTCTCGCAAATCTTTTTTGCTCATGAGTAATAAACTATTGGATTTTGCATCATACATATACGTTCCATTTTGCATCATCACATAAATATCAATTTCCTGCCAGTTCATTGCCGATGGAGCTGTTCGTTTTTCGTCCTCAGGGCGATTTATTCCGTATGCTGCCCAGAGGAGATTCGAAAGTTCTTGCAGTGGCAGAGGCTTTATGTCAAAGTTCCTCGATGATTGTCGAAGTTTCAATGCTTGCATCAAAGGTTTGCCGATCTCAGTTTGCGGTGGGGGAAGTGAGATGGGTTTTAGGTCTTGCG
This sequence comes from Bacteroidota bacterium, assembly GCA_050015675.1. Taxonomy (GTDB): domain Bacteria; phylum Bacteroidota; class Ignavibacteria; order UBA10030; family UBA10030; genus Fen-1298. The sequence goes on from JBEKAY010000085.1 coordinate 2,685, forward strand.
CTAAAGAGATTGAGAAAGAAATAATGAGAAAAAGAAACAAGCGGATGGATTTCATTTTGGAATTCCTTTCATAATAATTGTGCTGGAATAATCTATCCCCAAAATCGTAAAAAGTCAATCGTACTGATTCTCTGATTGTCAAATCAAAGCCAAAAAGATGGAGCGTCTTTTTTGGCGATGTTATGCATTTATACATGGCAGTGAACCGTGTCTGTATGGCTATTTTTTAAAAATTGGCATATTTATTATTTGCCTTCTTCAAATCGTCAAGCGATCCTATGTCAAACCATTTAGGTACGAGAAGACAATATACAACAACCCTTTGAGCTAGTAATTCTATCATGAGATTCCCAAGGTTCAATTCTCCATCATGTGGTCTGGTTTGAAGCGCACGAATGTGTTGGACATCTTCATTCTTGATCAGATAGATCCCTGTGGCTGCGATGCTCGATTCAGGGTTAGGTGGTTTCTCTTCAAACGATAGAAGTCTGCAATCAGAATCGAGCTGCACAACGCCGAATTTCTGCTTGACTGCTTCCTTATCTTGAAAATCATATGCAACCAGAACCGACGAGTCGCGATGTTGGCACAGTGATGTGAGATCATTCAAATCAAAATCAACGACGTTATCACTTGCAATGATCATCAAGTCGTTGACGATTTTGAGTTTTTCTAGGACGAAGTTAATGTCTCCTATTGGACCAAGTCTTTCTTCATTCGAGTTTTTACCGTCATCCAAAACGAGAATATCGCCATCGAAATGATGTGAATGTTTGAAGGTTGCTGCCCACGTTTCAAAGTGAGAGTAGAATTTCGAATTCGTGACAAGAAAGATTCTATATTTACCATCGATCAGAATTACCCGGCTCATGATTCTGTCAAGGATTGGCTTGTGTCCTACCTCCAGGAGCGCCTTCGGAAGGTTTGATGTCAAAGGGTATAGTCGTGTACCAAATCCAGCCGCAAGTATGATTATATCTAACTGGTTTCGCGTCATTTCACCTCAATCATCTAATAATACGTTGATCATCATTTGTCATAATTTTCGTCCGCTTTTATTATTTGTCGAAGTGTCATTGATTCCTGTAAATAATTTACAGTTCCGATGAAGAGTGCTGGTGCGAATACTCGAAAAATAAGAAGCATGAACTACCTGAGTAAAGGGTAGTATTTTTTAGAAGGAGAAGCAAGATGTGGAGTCTATAAGTCTGTGAGTTGATGAGTAGTCGTAGGGGCTTGACATGTCAAGCCCATGAGTAGGGGCGAAGTGTCTTCGCCCATTGAGCTCATGATCGGGCGATACCGACAACCTTCCAATTAAATATTGTGTATCTTTGTGTATCATGAAATCCAGGAAACAACCAACGAAACGATTGAAACGTATCTCTGCATGGGTCGTGTCCGCCGACATGGGGTACGGGCACCAGCGGGCGGTCTTTCCGTTGAAGGAAATCGCCGAAGGAGGGCTCATCACCGTTGGCAAAAATGATGGATCGAGCGAGAAAGAAAAGAAATCATGGAAACGGATATTGGATTTGTATGAATCGTTTTCCCGGATACGAGGCGTCCCGCTGATAGGCAAACCGATCTTCGGGATGTTTGACACGATGATGCACATACCAGAATTTTACCCGATCCGGAATCTCTCGCGCAGTACATATCAGGTCGATCTGTTGGAAATCAACCTCAAGACTGGACTTTGCGACGGGCTGATGAAAAAGATCTCGACCAAGCCATTGCCGTTAATCACGTCGTACTTTGCACCTGCGATCGCTGCGGATAAGAATGGGCACGAACCAATCTTTTGCATTATTTGCGATGCAGATATCAATCGGGTATGGGTGTCGAAGCATCCGTGGGAAAGCCGCATTAATTATTTCGCTCCATGCGGCAAAATAACGCAGCGGCTAAAATCGTACGGTGTGCCGGAAGAAAGAATTTTCCTGACGGGATTTCCTCTTCCACTCGATCTCCTTGGAAAAAATCTTGCCACAATAAAATCGGACGTCGGCCAGCGATTATGCATTCTTGATTCGAACGAAAGATTCTGGACGAATCACCGGCGAAGCGTTGAACAGTTTCTCGGAAAAAAGAACTGCACCCCTCGCACCAAGCGCCCGCTCACCATCACCTACTCGGTCGGCGGAGCAGGAGCGCAAAAAGAGATCGGCGGACGCATTGCCCTGAGTGTCAAAGAAAAAATCCGCGCAGGAATTATGCGATTGAATCTTATTGCAGGCATCCGTCCGGAAGTGGTTTCCTATTTCCGCGATATCAAAAAAGACATCGGGTCGGACAACATCCGGGTCATCTTTGCGGAAACACTTGATGAGTACTTCCAACAATTCAACACAACGATGCGCGAGACTGATATCCTCTGGACAAAACCGAGCGAGCTGTCATTCTATGCGGGTCTCGGTATCCCCATCATCATGACGCCAACGATCGGTTCGCAGGAACGCTTCAACCGTCAGTGGCTGAACGAAATTCATGCCGGCATGGAGCAAAAGGATCCCGACTATACGCACCAATGGTTGTTTGAATCTTTGAACAATGGACTTATCGCCGACATGGCATGGTCCGGTTTTTTAAAAGCGCGAAAACTCGGCACAACGAAAATCATGGAAGTACTGGAAACAGGAAAAATGACTAGCAGCAATTCGCCGTTGGAACGGTAAGCTATTCTCCTTGAGCGCTACCGCTGCGACAGATCGATCGAATGCAAAACCAGAAAGAAAAATATTTTCTCCTCTATCTTAAGACTGGCGGCGGACATTTCGCCCCTGCCAGCTCGATTGCACATTATCTTTCTGCAACATATGGAAGCTCCATCGAACCGGTGCTCGTCGATGGCCTCGTGAATGCAAACTCCGTTGTTCGTTATATCATTGAAGACGGCTATCGATTCTTGCAGGCACGCTCGAAGTTGTATTATGAATTCCTCTATGCGACCAATAAATTTTCACTGATCAGACATTTCAACGCTACGATATCCGGTTTTTTCATGAAACCATATCTCAAAAAGCGCATCGATGAAGAACGCCCCGCAAAGATCGTTATTTTCCATTTTTTTCTCATTGTGCCCGTGCTGGATATTCTGAAAGAATTACGGTACGATATTCCGGTGATTACGGTTGTTACCGATCCGTTCACTGCACATCCCCTCTGGTTCCAGCGAGAGCAAGAGCGGTATATCGTTTTTAGCGAACGCTTGAAAGAAGATTGCATTCAGAGACGAAAAATTCCTGCATCAAAACTTCGAGTCTTTCCATTCATTCTCGATAAACAATTCTCAGCGCCTCTCTCCTCCACCGAACTAACGAAGGTGAAGCAAAAGTTCGGATTCGCCCTTGAGAAGAAAGTCGTCCTCATCATAGGTGGAGGTGACGGCATTCCGCACGGAACATCGATTCTCCGGCATTTGCTGCATGCTTCGCTGGATGTTGAGATCGTCATCGTCTGCGGCAAGAACAAAGAACTCTATGCCGACGCTCTTGAACTGCAGCAGCACCATCCGTCGTTGAAAGTCTTTGCGTTCATCGATTTTGTGTATGAACTTCTTAATGCTTCGGATATCGTGATCACCAAGTGCGGCGCCTCGACGATTATGGAAATACTGATTATGAAAAAAATCCCCATCATCAATGATTATCTCTGGGAACAGGAATTGGGCAACATGGAGTTCATCCGCGATAACGAACTTGGTATCTTTGAACGCGATATCGCCAAACTCCCCGCACTTATACAAGAACTTGTATCCGGCGATGAAAAGTACAAACGATATTTTAAGAATATCGAGAAGATGAAGGTGCGAAGCGGAACAGAAGAAGTTGGGGAGTTCTTGAGGAAAATGAAGCAATGAGTCTATAGGTTATGGCTATATGAGCAGATGAGTATTGGACCCAATAAATCTATGATCTTATGAGTCCCGATGACTCAATGAGTAGGGATGAAGTGCTTTCGTTTGATGATCCATTTCCGCCGGAGGCAGATGCGCCTTTGGCGCAGAGCCATTTCACTTTGACTTCTCCAACTAAATCCGTATCTTACTTGCGAAATTTCAATGTAATCCGCATCTTATAAAATAGGAATATATAAATGAAGAGAACTCTTTCAGGCAGACAAATACTGAACAACGAATAGCATAAGATTATTAGCTCATAGATGAATGTTAATAACTGAAAGCTAAAAACTAATACAGATAAAACTAACATAGGAGCAATAAGATGGATCGATATAAAGAATTGCTAGATCTTGTAGCAACATTCCAAGGAGATTTTGAAAAATTTTATTTAAAGCAGAACAAATCGGCAGGTGTGCGTCTACGCAAACATATGGCCAACTTAAAGAGGAAAGCACAGGAAATTCGTAATGAAGTACAAAATGTAAAGGCAAAGATGGCGGAAGAGACATCACAACCAACCCCGCCAACGCCGGCCGCATAATTTCGTTGTTTTCAATTGGCTTGCCTGCCTTGCTGTGCGGGCAAGCTGATTCTTTGCGTAAAAATAAGATTTACCTCACGTTTATCTGCTTACGTTACAAAGTGTATATGATGCAAAGTTAGAATGCTTTTTTAGTATCTATGATACAATTGCATTTCTAAATGAATTATTTAACATTTCTATGTGCTTGATTTTATGAAGCAATATCGATGTTTGGTTTATCGGCAGCATCTCTTAAAATGATTTTTGGATTATTTAGTTGATGAAAAATCACTTAACGATGTGACTTGACCGAAGTGAGGGAATCAAAATCAATGAAAAAATATATAATACTTGGCCTGCTTGCTGGAACAGCAATTTCATTGGCGCTCTTGTTCCTTAGGCGAAAGAGATCCGAAGGAATGGAATTTCATGATTTTGTTGATTCATCTTCAATCGCAGACGATCTCTTCGGAAAAGCGTTCCGCGAATTACCGGACAAACTATGATAGTGTCATCCTCAGATTCGGAGAGACGGGAATATGTAGAATCTTTGACATTCGGCGGTGATTTAGATATCTTGAAATGGTACGACATCTTTCTGAAATAGAATTCTGGCAACGCAAAAAATATTGAGTTTGATTTTAGACAATGACGGATATAAACGAACAACGAAAAAAAGTTGAAGAGCTTAAGCGAAAAATTCTTGAGCAGAAAAAGAAAAATGAAGCAACGTCTTCATCGGATTTACCCGTAAAGAAACCTGTCGACGAATCCAAGGAACGAACAGCGCCTATCCAGACTCAAGCACAGGAAGTTAAACAACAAGCTGAATTAGAGAATCAACATCGAACAGAGGAAGTGATATACAAAACAGAGAAAATTGCTCTCCGGCAGCAAGAAGAAGAGAAGCAGAGGACAGAAAAAGAAAAAACCATGCAAGTCCAACATACAGTTGCAGTCGTTTCTTTGCAAGCATATGCACAGACTCTGAAACAAGCATGGGCGAATGGATCATTAAGCAAAGATGAAGAAAGTTTGTTGTTAACGTTACGAAAATCGATGGGTATTAGCGATGAAGAGCATGCGGGTTTAGAGCAAGAGATTCGGCTTGAAATCTATTTGCAAGCGATTGTTGACAGTTGGAAGAACGGATCTATTACGCCTCAAGATTTAGATCGGCTTGATACCTTGCGAGAAAGGTTTAATATTTCAGCCGAGGAACATATGAGATTAGAAAAACAAGTTCGGCAAGAAATATTAAGGCAACACTAAATTTTCCCCAAGCAATATGAAATACTTGTTGACTTTTCACGATTGATATGCTATATTAAAGTCCCGTACAATTGCGGCGTAAGTTCCTTATAAAAAAGAGTTTGAATGCCCATAGTTCATGGGCATTTTTATCGTAAGGATGTTCTTTGAAAAAGTGTGCACGACAAATGTCAATTTAACTGGGTTTCAACCCTGTTCGAACAGTCTAATGACTCAGAGAACAGGTCATCAGACTTGAAATTGAGAATATAAAAATTCTACAATGGAGAGTTTGATCCTGGCTCAGGACGAACGCTGGCGGCGTGCCTAACACATGCAAGTCTTGGGAGAAAGAGGTAGCAATATCTTG
>JBEKAY010000086.1:0-10165 GCA_050015675.1 Bacteroidota bacterium
TGTGATCTTGACTCGTGTGTTATACGGGATTCCACGGCAAAGCAATGGATCTCAAAGTACTGTTCAGATTCTAGTGAAGCGGAAAGTCATAGGGAGAAGTCTCTGGTTAACGATATTCTTCTGTCAGGAAGATATCTAGCCGCTCATAGCTCTCCTATGACTTTGCCAATGGATTAGGATACGAAAATATTTGTCACAGACTCAACATACCAGGCGCTCAAGCTGACGGTTGCCAGCTGGGTACGTTAAGTCCCGCTGTACGGGATGCCGTAAAGCGGCACATGGCGAGCAGAGGTTTCGGTTCTTAATAATAAACTTTTCAGCATGAACTTGTTTCGTTTAGTATATTTTGAAAGTTTTCAGTGCGGCAGCTTAGCCGCCATCCGTTATGTTGCCATTAGCAGAGGTTTGGAAAAATAATGAAGAATGCAATTATTATTGGGGCGTCATCAGGTATTGGCAAAGCATTATCTCAAATTCTTGCTAGTAAAGGTTATGGGGTAGGATTAGCAGCAAGAAGGCTATCGCTGTTAATGGAATTGCAAAAAGAATTAGGCAATAATACAAAAGTGAAACCGTTTGATATATCCAATCCCCAATTAGCCATAGACAACTTAATGGATTTTATTAAAGAGATGGGAGATGTTGAATTAATTATCAATTGTGCTGGTATCGGCCATATCAACAAGAATCTTGAATGGAACTTAGAGAGTGATACCATTGCAGTCAATGTATCAGGATTCACTGCAATTACTACTGCGGCATTAAATATTTTATTAAAAAAGGTAACGGACATTTTGTTAATATTTCTTCAATTGCTGCATTAATAGGAAATGCAGACGCTCCTTCATATAACGCCTCTAAAGCTTATGAGTCAAATTATCTCAGAGGATTGCAGCATAAAATAAAGAAGCTTCGTTTACCAATAACAGTTACTGATATTAAGCCAGGATTTGTCGACACAGAAATGGCTCAAGGCGAGAGACTGTTTTGGATGGCAAAGCCCGAAAAAGCCGCTATCCAAATCTATGAAGCAATAAAGAAAAAGAAACACCATGCTTACATAACAAAAAGATGGAGACTAATAGCATGGTTCTTTAAATTACTGCCATAGCTCTGGGTTAATGGCTGGCTAACCAGGCGCTCAAGCTGTTATGTAAAAAGTCAATATGTAAGTAAAAGATATTTTAAATAATTGTGAGCAACGATTCAAACGTCCTAAAAAGTTCAAGCCGGATCCTTTGATCCCTGAATTTGCCAATCTGGATAAAGACTATAACAATTCTGGATATGACCGAGGACATCAGATGGATACGTACGACTGTCGTTGCGATTCAGCAGCCATGGCTGGAAGCTTTTATTATTCAAATGTAGCTCCTCAGCAGCCCTCATTGAATAGAGGATGTTGGAAGAAACTTGAAGAATACACCCGGAAGTTAGCAAGAGAGTATGACAGTGTTCTAGTGTGGAGTGGATCAGTCACTTTGGAGAATAGACATATCGGAAAGGTCGCTGTTCCCGACTATTGCTGGAAAATTATCTACGTTAGAAAAATAGGTACCACTAAGGCATATTCATTTAGGAATGATATAGTTACTGTTGGAGGAATACATTACTTCGAGGTTTCATTAGATTCCACACGAAATCTGTATGGATTCTTTTTTGTAAAGAATTAAAAACAACCAAGTTCATTACACATTACTTCGGTTTGATGGCTACTTATATCTAATAAATTCTCCTAATGACAAATGTGTCTGATAATCTATGGGAGCTAAATAAATGTCTGATACTCTCAAATATATTATTGATAAGAAATGAAAAACCAAATAAACGACAATTTCTTCGGGTAAAAAGTTCAATTCATTGGATCAGAAGTCTTTATTACTAGTGTGATTTCTAAAGTTGGCAGATTTGAAAGGGTTCCATTCTATTGTAAAAAGATGGCTCATTTTATTTCTCACTAGATTTATATATATTCAATTCAAGTATAATCAAAATGAATTATAATGTGCTCGACAAAATGAAACGAATGCCAGGGTTGGTTTTATTTATTTATTTTCTTTTTGCCGCAGTTCATTACAGCTTTGCTGCCACCGACACGTCGTACAATACCATTCCATCATCACCAATTAAATCAATTCTTTTATCACATTGGCAGATTACAGGAGATCTTACGCCTAAAGACAATCTCCAAGATATCCCTGACTCTTTGTGGAGACCGTTTGTCCCTTCTACAGCAAATGATAGATACTCCGAAGGTAATTGGCTTTTCAGAACCGATCTCTTCATTGAAGATTCAGCTATGAGTCGAATCGCGTGGGGATTATTTCCAAGAAATTTCATTTCGGCCTTTGAGATTTATTGGGACGGGACGAAGATTGCACAAAATGGAATTATCGGCATAAACGCAAATAATGAAACTCCAGGCACGTTTAATTACGATGTGCTTCTACCAATTAGACTGACAACACCGGGAAAACACACTATTATTTTGCGAATATCAAGTTATCATGATTATTCACGATGGAAGTGGTTTTATGGGAGTCTCGTTATCGGTCCGTATACTTCTGAGCTGAAGAATATTTTTCAAAATAGATACAGAGCAATTTTTATTTCAGGCATTTTATTCATTCCGTTTCTCTTTAATCTTTTTCTCTACATGGCAAGGAAAGGTAGAACAGAACATCTATTGTTCAGCTTGATTTGTCTCATTGTGATTCTGGATTTTATGACGGATCAGATTTCCGTATTCACCAATGTTCCAACAATATATATTCATTGGGAGATATATCTCTATCGAATCATTACCGTGTTAAGTACTATTCTTTTCCCTGCATTTTTCATCTATATGTTTTCATTTCCTAAAAAGACTATGATGCTTATCGTTTTGATAGATCTCATCGTCCTTTTATTATTTACGAGTTTCTGGAATATATTAAATATTATGTCTCTGACAGTACTTGTTGTAAGCAGTTTGATCCTCCTATGGGCATTGCTATCAAAACTTGAGGAAAGCATCATCATTTTTGTTGGTATCGTGTTAGCCTGGGTGGCATATTTCTTCGATTTTGCTTTTGTGGGGTTGGTCACAATAATGGTTATATGCACAAGTTTTTCAATTGCAAGGCAATTTGCCAAAAAAGAGAAGGCGGAACGCGAAGCACAGCTCAGATCGACTCATTTAGAAAATGAATTATTAAAAAAGAATATCAATCCACATTTCCTTTTAAACTCATTGACATCAATCATCGTATGGTTGAGGAAAGACCCTACGTCAGCAATCAAACTCATCGAAGCGTTGGCGGATGAATTCAGAATGATTACACAAATCTCTGCCCTCAAACAGATTCCTATCCAACAGGAAATTGATTTATGCCGATCACATCTGAAAATAATGAACTATCGCAAGGGAACCGATTACCAATTAGTAACAGTGGACATCAAAGAGGAAGAGAGCGTACCTCCGATGATATTCCATACACTTATCGAAAATGGACTCGTCCACGGGTATGAAAATAGGAGCAAGGGTACTTTCACATTGCGGCGGAAAATAAACGCCGATGGTATTCAGTATATCGTCTCTCATGATGGAGAATCTGCCGATAGTGGAAAGAAGGATTCTACTGGATTGGGAATGCAATATATTAAAGGTCGACTGGAAGAGAGTTATCCTCATCGATGGGAATTCGTATCCCATAAGCAGGCAGACGGATGGGAAACGACTATTGAAATCAGGGATAAATAATGCGCATACTCATCGTCGAAGATGAACGGCCAACTGCCGAAGATATTCAATTATTAGTGAAGCAAATTCTGAAAAAGAAAATAGCATCCATTCACATCGAAACAACGTTGGACAACGCACTTGCATATCTGAATGAACGACTGATCGATGTGTTGTTACTGGATTTGAATTTAAACGCGAGAGATGGCTTTCAAATTCTTAGACAAGTTGTGAGCAAATCATTCCACACGATCGTCATTTCCGCCAACATCGATCGAGCCATTGAAGCTTTTGAATACGGTGTGCTGGATTTTATTCCCAAACCCTATAGTGTGGAAAGATTGAAAGCAGCGTTCAGTCGATTGGAGTCAGAACATGCCCTTGAGGGGCGCGCAATAAAATACTTGTCTGTTAAAAAAGGATACGAAATTGAGGTGTTACCCATTCAGAATGTTCGCTATTTCAAATCTGCAAATATTTATGTCGAGTTATATTTAAACGACGGCAGAGTGGAATTATATGACAAATCGATAAAACAGCTCAGCCCTCTCTTGCCGGCTCATTATACTCGTATTCATAAATCATATATCATTAATACAGAAACGATTAAGAAAATTAATACTCTGGGTGGTGGGAAGTATCATGTTATCTTAAAGAGCGGCGATTGCTTACCGGTAAGCCGGAAGAAAATCGCTGAAATTAGAAAACTTTTCGATTTGAATATCAATTAATCTCAGATCAGTGATACCTTTCTTTCGATGGAGAGTATCACTTGCGCTAGCCTCATTATCTTTCCTCGATTTTGTGCATTTCTCACACTCCTTGTGCAGTTCACAAGGTTTTTCCCCATGCATACAGGAATTTAGAATATTTTTCATCGTGAATAATCGTAGTTAGATTTTTTTATTCCGAATGAAACAACTCATGTATACATAAATATTTTCACTAATAAGGAAAATTGTTATGAAAAAAATATTTTTTATCTTTTTGTCCATTCTTGTTGCAACAGTATGCTTAGGACAAGCCATACCTGATTCTGCGCTTTATTTAGGTCAGACTCCTCCGGGAAGTACACCAAAAATATTTCAGCTTCCTGTTGATCCAGGATGCGTTTCAATGGAAAGAGTTGCCATTTCACCAGATGGTAAACAAATTTATTATAATGAATATAGTTCTACACAGCATAGAATCAAATATCTAAGTTATGCTGATAATAAATGGAACGGTCCATTTATTTTATTTGAAAATTATTGGAATCCTGTATTATCTTTTAGTGGTGATACAATCTATTTTCTGGATGGTAATAACAATAATCTTAATAATAATAATCCGGATGCCTGGTATTCTGTAAAAAATGAAACTGGTTGGGGTGCCCCTGTAAAATTTTGGAGCCACACATGTTCAAAAGCGTCTTTTCAAAAAACAAATATGGGTAATTACTATTTTGCAACTATTATTGATTCAATAGCTACTTATGGCGTTGTCTCAAAATTAATTATAAGCAATGGAGATACAACAATACAAAACCTGGGGACTCCAATAAATTCGCCAATTAATGGTGCCGGTTTTTATATTGCAAGTGATGAATCATATATTATTTTTCCAAACAATAAAAACAATTATCATACTCTTGTTATTAGTTATCGTAAAAATGACGGTGGGTGGACTAATTATAAAAGTATGGGCACTTCCATTAACATCTCCGGTGACTGGTATCCATGGGGGCCTTATGTAACAGCGGATAAAAAATATATGTTCTATTCAAATTGGTACAAAACATCAGCCAGCCCTGTTATTCATTGGGTAAGTCTTGGTAATCTGATTGATAGCTTAAAGCATACAAACTTCGAACCTTACTTGAAAACCCAGATAAAAGATCAAACCGATACCTTAGGGCAATCATTTAATTTTACCATTCCCGCCAGCACGTTTATTGATGATGATGGAAATAATACTCTGACCTATACCGCAACTTTGAGCAATGGAAATCTTTTGCCTTCTTGGCTGTCGTTTGATCCTGCAACACGAACTTTTTCCGGTACGCCTACTGCAACTGCAACGCTAACCATAAAAATAACAGTAACAGACACAGCCAATGCAAGCGCATCTTGCACTTTTGGAATTACTATTGCCAATCCTACCGGAGTGGAAGAAAACAAGGAAATATCTCCAAGAGAATTTATGCTGTATCAGAATTATCCCAATCCTTTTAATCCAACAACAACGATTCACTATTCACAGGTAAAACCCTCATTTGTCAGGTTGACCATTTACAATCTATTGGGCCAGAAAATTCAAACATTACAGAATGCATTTCAAGCTGCAGGAGAATATTCACTGGTGTGGGATGCGACGGATGACAAAAGTAGACCGATGAGCTCTGGAGCGTATTTCTACAGGTTTCAAGCAGGTAATATGACACTTCAAAAGAAGATGATATTGCTTCGGTAGTTTCAAAATAATTACAATCATTAATAAGGAGAATTGTTATGAAAAAAATATTTTATATCTTTTTGTCCATTCTAGTTACAACAGTATGCTTAGGACAAACCATACCTGATTCTGCGCTTTATTTAGGTCAAACTCCTCCGGGTACTACTCCGATGATATTTTCCCTTCCTGTCAGCAATGGATTTTTTGCGGCGGAAAGAATAACAGTTTCATCCGACGGAAAACAGATTTATTACAGCGAACTGAATGGATACACAAGCTCTTCGCAATTGAGAATCAAATACTTCAGCTATCACGATAATATGTGGAACGGTCCACTTGCTTTATTTGATAATTACATGGCTCCTGCTTTATCTCCCGACGGCGGAACGTTATACTTTCAGGATAAGTGTGTTCAACCAATGGACGCATGGTATTCTTTAAGAAATGATACCGGTTGGAACGCTCCATCCAAATTATTGAATAATCCATGCAGCAAGCATTATTTGCAAGTAACAGAATCAGGAAATTGCTATGTATCAGCCAATCCAGCCGGGACTATTGGTGGAATGGATTGGTGTAAATTAATTGTCATTGGCATGGATACGACTTTCCAAAGCTTGGGCCGTCCGATAAATTCGACGAGTGACGATTTGGATTTCTATATTTCCAGGGACGAATCTTATATGATTATTTCAAACGGAGGTAATCCTTCCGCTCTGCTTGTTAGTTACAGAAAACCTGATAACACGTGGACAAATCCAAAGAATCTCGGACCGTTGATTAATTCCGGCACTTATCAATGGGGCCCGTATATCACCAATGATAATCGTTATTTATTTTTCTCAAGATATCCGGCCTTGCAAAATAATCGTATATATTGGGTGAGGATAGATAACTTAATCGACAGTTTAAAGCACACCAATTTTGTTCCTTATGTAAAATCGCCAATACATAGCCAAACAGACACACTGGGTCATCTGTACAATTACCAAGTTCCAGACAGCACGTTTATTGATGATGATGGAAATAATACTCTGACCTATATCGCAACACTGAGCAATGGAAATCCTTTGCCTGCTTGGTTGTCGTTTAATCCTGTAACGCGAACTTTCTCCGGCACTCCTACAGCAGCTTCAACAATAAGCATAAAAGTAACAGCCATAGATACAGCCAAGGCAAGTGTGTCATGCACATTCAATATCATCAGTGTTCTTACAGGAGTGAAGCAGGACGAAAACAAGATTCCGAAAAACTTTAATCTTGACCAGAATTATCCTAATCCGTTTAACCCAAATACAACAATTCATTATTCACTGGCGAAGTCCTCATTTGTCAAGTTGGCCATCTACAATCTGTTAGGACAGAAAATCCGAACATTACAGAATACATTTCAAGCTGCAGGAGAATATTCACTGGTGTGGGATGCGACGGATGACAAAAGTAGGCAGATGAGCTCTGGAGCGTATTTCTACAGGTTTCAAGCAGGTAATATGACACTTCAAAAGAAGATGCTTTTGCTTCGATAACAGATTTCTTTAAGGATAAAATCCACAAGGAATATGATTGAAAAAAATGCCACTGTAAACGAAAGTTATCCATTTTCGCACACTTGGTGTCACGAAACCGGACACTTCCAAATATCGAAGAATTGAATATTTGCTTGAAATCACTATGGCACAGTTGTAGTGTTAAAATTAACATACAGATGAATACATTTTTAAAATTTATAGTTCATTTAAATGTTTCTGAGTAATTACAGGCTGGAAGTTACATAAGGTAATTCAAATTAAGTCTTTTTCTTATTGTTTTCAGCTTCACTTAACAACCGCCACAACTGTAGGCGAGCAGGGTAGAGAAGTTGACGCATTCTCACAAACAAAAACTCGTTTTGCTTAGGTATTAATGTATGTTATCAGATAGACTCTTTATTGAAAGGAATCATAATGGAAACCGAAGAAACCATTGGAAAACAAAACCCTCTAGAGCAATCGGTAGTCAAAACCGATTCATACACTGCTGCACTCCAATGGCAGATCTCTGCAAGTATTACAAAAAGGATGAAACAAAAATCCACAGAAACTCTATTGGATACAAAGATGGAGAGTAGAAAACTCGGAGTAAAGCGATTCTTTGATATTCTTGATGCGGATATCGATGAAGTAACTCGCACCAAACTCTTGGAAGCAAATGGCAGAGCATGGTATCAGCACTTACACACAAAGCTTGAGGAAGTCATAGAACGAAGAGAATTGTCTTATGGATGGGAATATCGTTTTTTAAATTTTGATCAGAACAAACACGATTGTCGCGAATTGGATTGTTATTGTCTATGCCCAATGGTAGAAGAAGAATCTATGAGATTATCAGGAGATTTCTGTCAATGCTCTATTGGGTATATACGTCAGATGTTTCTTGCGCATACCGGCATGAAGCCAGAAGTTGAGCTGCTGGAATCACTCAAGCGAGGTGGAAAGTCTTGCCGGTTTAAAATAACGTTAACATGAGATATAGCACACCTGACCTCCGGCTCTGACTTTTGGGATCCGTTTAACGGGACAGGCTTTTTACCTTTCCCTGCACCGAACGTGTCCCTTGGCAATTTTGGAGCCGGAGGCAGATTTATTTTAGAAATGTTCTACTTCAATTTTTACAAATAATGAATAATCGAGAGTCATAAAATCAGAAAGAAGATATTCTCATTTTGTGCATTTCACAAGTCCTACATGCAGTTTACAAAAATATATATAACAAAACGAAATAAGTCACGTAGTTAATATATAGCTTATTCGATATTTCTTGATTGTCCAGTCGAATTTAATAATTATAAACTAAAAGTAAATATGGAGAGATCATGTATAAAGTATCAAAATCAATTAAAACGGTAATATTTCTTGCATATCTATATTTGAATCAAAACTTATTAAGTCAATCGAAAAACATTGAGTTCGATTCGACAAAATGGAATTTTTATGGCGCTAAGGTAATGGATTTTCAGGGGAGAAAAACACTGACCGGTACAGCAATTTTAAAAGACGTAGTATTCACAAACGGTATCATTGAGACTGATATGTGGGTCGACGGTTCCCGTTCGTATCCGGCTATTGTATTTAGAGGTCAATCGAATGATGAGTACGAACATGTGTATGTCAGGCCTCATAGAGCCGGTTTCTATGATGATGCAATTCAATATGCTCCTGCATTCAATGGTCAGGCTTGCTGGCAACTGTATTATGGAAAAGGTTGCACCTCAGAGTCTAATTTTGCGCCAAACAAATGGCTTCATTTAAAATTGATTGTAAAAGATAAAGCCGCACAGTTCTTTATCGATGATATGACGAAGCCGGCACTTGACATTAATAGCCTTGCTCACGGAATAAGTAAGGGAGCAATTGGATTATCAACTACGTCGCCGAAAAATTACTTTTCAAATTTTAGATTAAATATGACGGATAATATCGAACTAACGTTTAAAGATAATTCGATACCGCTCATGGGAAATATTACTGAATGGGAAATTTCAAAAAATTACCCGGCAGATCTTATAAAAACAGAAACATATCCTTATCCTAATACTATCTATTATATCGGGTGGGAAAAAATCAAATCCGAAGAAAATGGATTAATTAATATATCGAGATACAGGAAACTCGATCCGAAAAAAACTCAATGTGTTTATGCGAGAACTTACATAACATCTAATACAGATAGAACAATAAAAGTAGCTTTCGGATATAGCGATGTGGTCAAGATATTCTTAAATCAAAAGCCCGTGTATTCCGGCAATTACGCATTTCAAGGCAGAGGTAATTCGTTTAGCGGAACGATTACTCTGAATGATACACTGTATCTGGATTTAAGAAAGGGTTTGAACGAACTTTTCCTTGAATTATCGGAAAGTTTTGGCGGGTGGGGTTTTGCTTTTAAGAGTGTGCCTGAGATTAAGGTGGTACGGAATAGTGAAACACATCTGGTCAAGTTGTGGGAAACTAATAAAAGCGATCGCCAGCC
>JBEKAY010000087.1:0-8350 GCA_050015675.1 Bacteroidota bacterium
TTACATAATTTTCGGGTATCTTATCGACCGGATATGATCCGTGCATCAGCACATGGACCCACCGGCCGTCCCTTTTCTCCAGAACACCGGTTACAAATACGTTTTCCATACAAGACTCCTTGCCCTTATAGGAACTGCAGTCATCGAGAAAACTTGAATACCACGCGACATCTCCGGAGCGGGAAAACACGATGCGTAAGTTCTTAAATGCGAAGCGGGTTCCACGGAAATCAGGATCCTTCCACTGTTCGGCAAAAGTCTTAAAATTATCCAGGCCGACCACTATATTGTTTGAAAATACCCAAGAAATAAACAAATTGTCGGCCCATAGGCGGAACATGGCATTGAAGTCTTTCTCGATGGCCCAGCCGATCGATTGCTCAATTGTTTTTTTCACTGCTACAGAATCCGACGATGTAATTCCTTGAGAAGCCACTCTGTTGGAAAAACTAATTAAGAAAAGTAAAACAATAGAAATTGTTGTAAATCGTTTTATCATAATGCACCTCCTGTTTCAATCTTTTGTATAATTAAGTTAATGCGCCTAACGGACTGGCGCTAAGCTGCGGCGCTGATAATTTTCGTAATGCACCCAACGAAACGAGTTCACGCTGAAAAAGAAATTATTAAGAACGAAACCTATTCACGCCATGTTAATTGCACCCAGCTGGCAACCGTCAGCTTGAGCGCCTGGTTAGGCCGCTTGCATTTATCCGCCTTTAATTCAATGCATAAATTTGCGCGTAGTAAACATAAGTGGTGATTCTGGTGATAATTTATATTGGACAGAGTCTACATTAATGTATTGTATCATACCCTCTTGGGTCGCAATTTCAGGGTTAAAAAACAGATAATTTTTTGTGCCACCATGTGAAGTAACTGATTGACTAGATAGATATATTATTCCATCGAATCCTTTCCTACGAATTTCACCAGAAAGAAATTGAGTGATCAAGTATTCACGAGGCTCATCTGTAGGTCTTATAGGATCCGAAAATAATTTACCAATTGTTCGACGTACATTCGTACGGTTAGATTCCTCTTGAAACTTTTCAAATTCTGCAAAAGGGGAATATCTTCTAATTTGTGGAATTAAAAGACACATCCTTACAGGTCTTATCAATCTATACTTCGTAACAGATACAACATCACCAACAGAGGGTCGAACTTCTGCAATGGCGGCCTCCATTTTATCTGAAAGATATAAGACTGGTTGCCCTTGCAAATTTGCACGACCTGCCCTTGCTTTATATGGTGGTGGAGCTGATAGATCTTTCGTTGAATCCCACTGGCCTATACGCGCCCGCCATAATATTCTTTCGCCATCTATAGCTTCCGTAGCGAGAGAAAGAGACGAAATAATAAAATCATATGCTTCTTTAGTTTCGTTATTTATGGAGACTGTTGATACACCTGGATCGAACGAAATGGAATGACCATAAATATCTATAGCCAATTTAAGTTGGTTCAAATAGCCACCTAATGATGTGTATGTCCAATCATCTTCTTTGCGAAACCAATACGAATCAAGATTGTAAATAGGAAACTGATCTTCATTGTGATTGGATAATATTGCGCTAAGAAGAGCTTTTGGTTCAATTACTTTTGGTGAAAATACTCTGAAGTCATTTTGTAACATATCATAAAGATATTCTCCTTTAACTATGTCTTGTCCCGTAGCTTGTGCTAAATGACTTTGCTCGATATAATAATTATCGATTACACGAACAAATTTTGGATGTAATTCAGTGACTGAAATCGAATGTTGATTAAATGATCCGCAAAACGAACAGGGATTATGCATACCAGAAGATTTCACTAATCTCTGCATGCCTAAATCGGCAAAACATTTTGAGCAACAAAATGACAAATATATTTCCTTTATCTTTGAGTTTTATAAGTCTTCACATATTTACGAAATGCATGCGGCCTAACGGACCGGCGCTAAGCTGCGGCACTGATAATTTTCGTATTGCTGAATACGAAACAAGTTTATGCTGATAAATAAATTATTAAGAACGAAACCTATGCTCGCCATGAATTTTGCACCCAGCTGGCAACCGTCAGCTTGAGCGCCTGGTTAGGCAGCAACACAGACTATTCATTCTTTCGTATAGATTTCGCTGTTGAGTTAAGTTCATACTTACCGTTTGCATAATTATATTTAGTAGTAGTGATAAAGATTTGTCCATCCTTTGTTAGCTCGTTTATAACTTCTTTGGAGAGAGGTACGACCACATCATTGGCGACTGAATAAGAATATTGCTCGACTTCTTTTTTACTTTGCGTCCAATCCTCTTTGCCTTTCGGAATATCTACGATACTTTCAATCTTGCTGAGGAAAAGATCACCTTTAATAACTCTATATTCCCAAGAAGATGAGATTCTCTCAGTTGGATAGAAAGAACAATTGTTATACGAAATCGTCTTATGAGTTGAATCAATCTCTATTTCATCAGGAAGTTCAGAGAAAGAAGGACTATAGACAAAATTGTTTATTTGAGGCTTAAAAAGATATGTACGCCATTGATGATCTCCCTTGGGATAAGTTTCGACAACAAATGAAAGATCTTTATAGCCATCGAAGTTTACATCAGTGAATCGATAATTTGGAGCACCACTCCATCCCTTTGCAGTATCGACCACTGAGCAAGCTGTTTTTGAATCAGGTAAACCATTAAAATCAAAATGATATATAGTACCGTCTTCATCATCAAAGACTCTTACACGACAGGAGACAGAATTTAATCCATGCCCTAATTCTATTTTTTCTGTTTCATCGAGTGAAACAACTTTTTGATTATCTTGGGCATTTACCGAAATAACATAAAAGGCAATAAGAAGGAAGATATATTTCATTGATTATTCCCTATGTGTTGCTGCCTAACGGACCGGCGCTAAGCTGCGGCGCTGATAAGCCACAAGTTGCTGAATACTAAACAAGTTTATTGTAAAATCTTTCAATCAATTATCCCTGTGCGCCATGCTTAACGTACCAACGCTCATTCTGTCAGCTTGAGCGCCTGGTTAGGCCGCCAATTTAAAATTAATTTTCCCATTAGCTTGATTGTGCAGTGAGCTTGTTATCTTGGTCTTTTCTCAAATAAAGTTTACCGTGATTCTTTTCCCATTTAGTTACAATTGTTTGAAAGGCCTCGTGTCTTTCTGCACAATAGCTGTTGAGCTCCTTGTACTTTTTACTGGGAATAGTTAAGAGCTGAACAACCAAACCGAGACTTGTTCTAACAAGCGCTTCAGCATTCTCAACTCGAAAATAAACAAATCGCCATTCTGTGCTAACTTTCAGCGTCGGATGCGGTATTGGCATAGTAAGTTTGGCATCAGGGTGTACTGCAACATCACGGAACCGATAAAGATCCTTTAGGATTTGTCGAATTGTAGGAAGGTCACATTTAACGATTCGAAAACCTCTCCGCAAGACTTCGAATACTTGAACGTAACGTGCTGTTCGCTTTTTTTGCCAAGCATCAAGCGTAGAAGATGGAATTGTGATTCGATCTTTAACAGCAGAATAAAAAGCATCGATAGCCACCGCGCTTGCCATTGTTGCTTGCATGCAAGATAGAGACTCAGCTTGTAGAGCGCATTCAATTTCCTCGTTGGCTTGATTCTTCCAAGCACTGTTCAAATTTTGTCGCGATAAGAGAGCCGATTCAAGATGATCGATAGCTAAATCAAACCATAGATTCGTGACATCGATTGAAACATGAAAGTTGAGCGAGGCATTAGGCTTACCGTCTTCACCAATTCGAAGTTGAAAACCTCCGGGTGGAATACCGATACGCATACCTTTAGTTAAGAAGACACCATGTGATGGTGGGTCTGATTGTTGTATTTTTTCGTCCATATAATATTTTAAAGAGCGTTTGATACCAACTTGGCGGCCTAACGGACCGGCGCTAAGCTGCGGCGCTGATAACTTTCAATATGCACAAAACGAAACGAGTTCATGCTGAAAACCAAATTAATAAAAACTAAACCAACGAGAAACTTAAAACAAAATTTACTTACATAAACCCACCACCAGCCATGCTTAACGTACCCAGCTGGCAACCGTCAGCTTGAGCGCATGGTTAGGCGGCGTGTAACTTTTCCTTAAACACTTTTTTTCAAGACTGACAATACTGTCGAAGTTATAAGTATATTTATTCCAATTAGTATTAAGCAAACGATTATTCTGTTCACATTGTTATAACTTAGACAAACCGCAATTAGAAGTAACATCCCCTGCGATGAATAAAAAATATGCTTTGAGTATTTACCTTTACTTGTTAAACGATACAATCCTGTGCTTAACAACAAAAGCATATATAGATAGCCCAAAAGTGTTTCCATATTAATCTCACGCCGCCTAACGGACTGCGGCTAAGCTGACCGCGTTGAATAGTTTCGTAATGCACTCAAGGAAACAGGTTCACGCTACCAACTGAATTATTAAGCACTAAACCTCTATTAGCCATGTTGATTGCTCCCACGCTCATCCGGTCAGCTTGAGCCGCTGGTTAGGCCGCGTTAATATCGTTCAGATATTCTTTCACTATAACCACACGATGAACATTTATAATTATATTTGCCACCGGATTGATTTAATAATTTGAGAGTTGGTTCATGACATTTAGGGCAATTATTATCTGAAATTTTACCTTTAATATGTTCATATTCAGTAGAAATAAAATTTATGGAATTGAGTACATTTTCTAATTTAGAAATTATTTTGGAAAGCTTATCTTTGTCATCGATTTCAGCATTCTTTTGTAAATCTCGAAGAGGAGCAAGACACTCGCTAATTGAATTACGGATATCACTTATTTGATCATTCATAAATATTTATCCTTGTATTTTCGTAGGAAAGTGGAATTTCTATGATATGCCAATTTAGTTTATTAATTAACATTTTGGCATCCTCATATGGATAAGTTGACAAGTTTAACGATTCAAGTTTCTTTATGATTTCTGTAGTATCCACTTACTTACAGTACTGTTTAATTAAGTCAGCAGCTTGTAGTATTCCAAGTTCATAAGCTTTTTTAAAATCAGGACAAGCCTCTTGTGTCTCACCGAGTAATATTTTTGCCCAAGCTCTACTTAAATATGGTCCCGGATCGTTTGGGTCTTTATCAATTGCTTTACTGTATAATTCAATTGACTTATTTAAATCATTTGTTGCATCTTTATTATTGCCCAATGCTAGTTCTATCTGGGCTCTTGCTGTGTAATTAGTTGCATTATTAGGAGCTAATTCAATGGATTTTGAAATATCGGCAAGCGCGCCTTGTTTATCTGTTTTGATTCTAACCATACTTCTAAATTTGTACGGCTCAGCTAAGTTTGGATTTAATTTTATTGCACGATTTAAGTCAAGCAACGCACCTTTTGGATCGTTTGTTAAAGCTTTTACGCCTCCTCTTATACCATATGCTTCCGCGGAATTAGGATTTTCTTTAAGTGCTTTGTTGCAATCCTGAATACTACCTTTATAATCTTTATTGATAAGTTTCTGATAAGCGGAATTTATGAAATCGGCGTTATTGTTCTTAATCTGTGTTTGCACATAATTTGGAAGTGAAACAAGGAATAAAAAGATAATTATTTTTTTCATATGCGTTATCTCTATTGATGTAGATAATATTTTCTGAGATTGCAAATCAATGCTTCAATAGTATTTTAAAAGAGGAAGCGGCCTAACGGACCGGCGCTAAGCTGCGGCGCTGATAATTTTCGTAATGAAACCAACGAAACGAGTTCACGCTGATAAATAAATTATTAAGCATCTAAAACTTTATGCGCAATGTAAATTGCACTACGCTCATTCCGTCAGCTTGAGCGCCTGGTTAGGCAGCAAATTTATTAGTCCTTATACTTTGCCCATTTCTTTTTTCTTTGACCACAATCTCTTCATATTGCGTACATATATTACTATCACAAAAACAACAAGAAGAACTATTGATAGTAGCTTCAGTATGGGGATATTTGTTAAATTCATAGCGACAATGAGAAGAAAGACTACTACAATGTATATTGTTTGGAGAGTTAGCAATTTTGATTCTTGAGTTGAAGGTGTCCATCCAAGAATAGCCAGCTTGAATTCTTCATAGTTCTGTAGACCTATCGGTACAAATAGCATAGATGTCCGATCTGTTGGCTCAATGCGAATTCCTTTACCTTCAAGATCGACTATGCGCCTGACATTAGTGCGATTAATGATTATCTGCGGTCTATCAACCCTATCACATACCAAGCGATCATTATCAAGGGTGAGCCGCATGGATTCTGATGACTTGATTGAGGCACGTCCTATTATGAACAACGTGATAGAAGAGGTTGATAACAAGATAAGCACGACAAAAAGAAAAATATCCATTGAAGGAGCAGGCATGGTCATATAAAATAATGCAATCGCTATAAACTCTGCCATAGCTATCAATGGAACCACACGTAATATATTGAATCTAACTTGTTTCTTTCCTTCTTCTGTAAGAACAAATGTTTGCATAATTGATCTCCTTTGATTTGCTGCCTAACGGACCGGCGCTAAGCTGCGGCGCTAACAATTTTCAACATACACAAAACGAAACAAGTTCATGCTGATAACCAAATTAATAAGTATCAAAGTTATAGGTACTAAAAACTGAATAATAAAAACGTCAACCCACCATTAGCCATGAATTTCGCACCCAGCTCATTCCGTCAGCTTGAGCGCCTGGTTAGGTTGCATTTTGTCTTTTGTTCTTAAATGCCATAAAGATTATTAGCAGAATGCCAACAAGACTTATCCACGCCAAAAAATTACCAGCATAGGAATAAACCGTTGCAATTCTTTTTATTGGAACATCGGCAATCATTGTTCGATTTTGTGAAGCGAAATAATTGAGTCTTCCATGTTCTCGGCCATTCGCGTCAAAGACCACAGACAATCCTTTTCCCGTTACCCGTACAATTGAAAAACCATTTTCTATCGCCCTGAACAACGAAATATTTGCGTGATAGGGAGTGATTTCTCTCCAGTCATTTGCCGGAACAGTGAGTATATTGACCTGTTTCTTGCCAAATTCTCTTATGTAAGAGGGGAAATCTAAATCAAAACAAATAACCGATGAAAGTTTTCCAAATTCTGTTTCGGCCGTTTTTGCGATTTTTTCTCCTGGTATAATGTTCTCGGCTGGAGTAGGATATGCTTTCAAATAGCGGAAACCTTCTTTGCCTGCCGGAGTTATCCAAATGATTTTATTCTCACTCACTTCATCGGGGAATGAGCGTGTGATAGAAAGAAGCGAAAGGCCAAGATATACTTGATGTTGCGTTGCGAAATCCTTCGCTCTCAACACAAGCGAATCCTCGTCCTCTTTCAAAAGCACATGAGCAGTCTCCTGCCAAAACACAATCTTTGCCCCGCTTTGGATGCACGTTTCGGACTGATGAAAGAGTTTTTCTTCAGTTGACCGTGAGTAAAGTTTAAATTCTGGAATATTGCCTTTTATCGATTTATTGAACTCATAATCATGGACAATTCCAGCAATCCTGACAGTCTCATCTTGCCTGTCCATAAGGTGTATTTTCACTTCTCCATATAACAGGATGATTCCTGCGAGTAAAAGGTAACAGAGGACAATGCGTTTTACCTTTTGAAGTTGGCTGAAGTTGTCCAATACAAAAACGATGACACCAGCGGTCCACCCAATAATGAAAATAATACCCCATATTCCAGTAATCGAAACAATTTGCAGAAACGCACTATTAGTTTGCGTATAAGCAACGGAACCATACGTGCCAGATGGATTGACGAGCGAATAGAGATATGCGAAAAGAACAGACGAACAAGGGTAGAGCAATGTTGATGTAATTTCGCTTGAGTTCTTTTTAAAAAGTCTATCAATCAAAAATGGTATTGAAAAGAATATCCCACCTATGAAACATACTATATAATAAAGAGGTGATGGCAGTGGAATAATCCCTTTCCAAATGAAGATATTCGACAAAAAGGATATTGCAAGAACCGATAAGCATCCTACTAAAACTCTTTGCCTTCTTGAGAATCGAAGGAGACAGATGGTAACTATCCAAATTGAAATCGGGATACTCCATTTCCCGTTTGAGAAGAAGAGAAAGATGCTTCCAATCAGGAACCAAAAGACGGATGTGTTAATTTTTTTCATTTATATATTGTGTCTCTCTTTTTAGCGATTTCGAATTACAATTCCAAAATGCAACCTAACGGACCGGCGCTAAGCTGCGGCGCTGATAATTTTCGTAATTCACTAAACGAAACGAGTTCACGCTGATAATTAAATTATTAAGCATCCAAAACTTTATACGCAATGTTAAATAGTAC
>JBEKAY010000088.1:0-7637 GCA_050015675.1 Bacteroidota bacterium
TTCCTTCGTTCATCTGTGCAAGTAGTGACAAAGAAAATAGGATTATCAATCCAAATTCGATCTAATCGTTTAAGATGCGAATGTTTCATATTCTTCTGCAATCACCTGCAGCCGACGTGGTTGACGTTGGCTTTCTGTAAACCGCGACCTGTAGCCGATGTCGCTGACGTCGGCACTCTTAAATCCGCGACCACCTGTGTAGCTGACGTCGTTGACGTCGGCTTTGTGTTATCCGCGACCAACGGTCGCGGCTACAATAATGACTATGACAACTTTTCTGTCCGATCTGACAACAATGAAGTTCACATGTCCTTCGATTGACCCTACAACCATTTTTTTCGACCTCACATGTCCTTCGATCAATCCTTCAATCACTTCTTTTGACTTGATATGTCCTTCGATTGACTCTACGAGCATTTCTTTTGACTTCACATATCCTTCGATCAACTCTACGAGCATTTCTTTTGACCTGACATGTCCTTCGATTGACTCTACGAGCATTTCTTTTGACTTCACATATCCTTCGATCAACCCTACAACCATTTCTTTTGACCTGACATGTCCTCCGATTGACCCTTCAACTATTTCTTTTGGGTCTGTTCAATAAAGTGTGTCGGTCGTGATTACTGTATAAAACACATTGTGCATGTATTGACTCATCCAATGTTGTGAGAATCTTTTTTTGTTTTGGGAATTGAAGCAGTGAAAAGGTACAATACAGAAAATTAATGCGGTATCACGCAAACGCGTGATTTTTAAAATAAATCAAATGAGCAATTCCGAGGATAGGTAGGGAAGAGAGAGAAGTAATAATTATTCCTTCCCTTTTCGTTGCTTTTTCCAAGAATCTTTCCAATACACTCGATGTTTTCTTATTTTGTGACCACAAGATGAGCATCCCGCCGGGATCTCAATGCTTCGGTTGTATAACGCCGACCCCAGTAATTATTTGATGAACCACAGGGGGATTGCCCGAGTAAGTAATATTCCCGCTGCCCGCGATTGTCGCATCGAACTGTTGAGCGGCACTGACCTCTACATTTCCTGCGCCGGAAATCGTAACACGACAAAAAGATGATAGTAGATTCAAATTATGAACATTTCCGCTTCCAATGATTTCTATATTCTCATAATTTGTTATTCCTGCAAGAGTGACGTTGGCAGCTCCTGTGATTCTACAGGTTAACGTATCTGTCTGAATCGAATTTGTCGAAGAAAAATCCGCCGCCCCGGTTGACTCGAGTCGCTTGATGTTTTTCATCGAAGTATACACATTGACCGTTACATTGCTATAAGGACCGTCACGCAGTCCTACGACAAGTGCGCCGCTGTTTACAGATGTTTCTACATAGCCAATAATATTGTCGTCAGATTCAATGCGGAGAGATTCGAGGGTGTCTTGTGTGATGAAAACTTTGGCGAAATTTGTTACTTGTATCCCTGTGTATGTTCCTAGATTAAGTGATTCCGATACCAACCTGCCGGAACCGACGATCTGGTCGTTGTTAACGGGATTCTCGTTTTTTAAACATCCGTAGAATAACGATATTGTTATCACAAATCCAAACATAAGTATATGTTTTGTATATGCACTGCACATTGTCGTCTCCTTTTATCTAAAATGAAATATTGACGCCCATTTATTAAAAGAATTTCAAAGAAAACAATTTGTTTTTGATACTACTGTTCCATTTACGGTACAGAACCAATCAAGTTGCAAAATATAAAAACTATGAAATTACTTTGTGATTTAGGTCAAACTGTTATTGGTTCCGCCACACCTACCATTGTATTGAACATAATTGATAACGCATTCCTCGATGACAAGAAGTAAAAATTATTCCCCTTTCGTTGCTTTTTCCAAGAATCTTCCCTACACTCTCAACAGTTAATTTTTTTTATAAGTGAATATGAATTAAACACTCACTCAATGTAATTGTTGTCTAACCATACAGAGTCGTCTTTTATGAACAGCGTCCTTGCATTCTATTACTCATCTATTGGTAAAAAAGTATTGATGAGTCTTACAGGATTGTTCCTGATAGTCTTTCTTGTGGAACACCTCGTCGGCAATCTTCTTCTGTTTGCAAATGACGGCGGAAAAATGTACGAAGCATACGGTGATTTTCTCGTTTCCAATCCGGTCATCCGTTTCATAGAAATATTTTTATTTCTCGGTGTAATCGGTCATGCTATACTTGGCGTCATTCTGTGGATCAAGAACCGGATGACGCGGCCTGTCAAATATAAACTCTTCCGATTGAAAGATAACTCGCCACTCGCATCCCGCACAACAATTTGGTCTGGATGTGTGATCGGAATCTTTCTCTACATCCATCTGAAATCATTCTTTATTCCATCTCGATTTGCTTCACAGAAAGTCTCAAACTATGAATTAGTGATGCAAGCGTTTTCAAATCCTTGGTACGATGCGTTTTATCTTATTGCTTTACTCGTGCTCGGGTATCATTTGCGGCATGGATTTCAATCGGCGTTTCAAACACTCGGACTTCGAAATAAAACCTACGCGCCGTTTCTGGATATGCTGGCATTCATCTTCTGGTTTCTGATTCCGTTGGGCTATGCGGCCATTCCTGTGTATTTCTTTTTTTATCAACAAGCTGTATCTGCCGTGACTATGGGAGTTCATTGACTATGACGCTTGACTCTAAAATTCCCAACGGGCCCATTGAAAAGAAATGGTCCAATCATCGTTTTAATATGAAGCTGGTTAATCCATCGAACAGACGCAAATATTCCGTTATCATGGTCGGAACTGGCTTGGCAGGTGCTTCAGCGGCGGCTTCGCTTGCAGAGCTTGGGTACCAAGTTCTGGCGTTCTCGTACCACGAATCACCCAGGCGGGCACATAGCATCGCGGCACAAGGCGGTATTAATGCACCGAAGAATTATGCGAACGATGGCGACAGTGTGTACCGCTTATTCTATGATACATTGAAGGGCGGCGATTACCGGGCGCGTGAAGCAAACGTGTACCGGCTCGCCGAGGTGAGCGGCAGTATCATCGACCAATGCGTTGCGCAAGGCGTTCCATTTGCTCGTGACTATGCAGGTTATTTAGATACACGTTCATTCGGCGGTGCGCAAGTATCGAGAACATTTTATGCTCGGGGCCAAACTGGTCAGCAGCTTTTGCTTGGCGCATATTCCGCACTGAGCCGACAAATCGGTGCCGGTGGTGTGAAGTTTTTTGATCGGCGAGAGATGTTGGATTTAGTAGTAATAGATGAAATGGCGCGAGGCATCGTCTGCCGAAATTTGAAGACTGGTGCAATCGAATCGTATGTAGCGGATGCAGTGGTGCTTGCTACAGGTGGTTATGCCAACACTTTTTATCTTTCGACGATGGCAAAGGCGAGCAATGCCACGGCAATCTGGCGAGCGTATAAGAAGGGCGCTCTCTTTGCAAATCCGTGCTTCACACAAATTCACCCGACGTGCATTCCAGTCAGTGGAGATTATCAATCTAAGTTAACGCTCATGAGCGAAAGCTTGCGAAATGATGGACGCATATGGGTTCCGAAGAAATCCGGTGATACGCGCATACCATCTCAAATTCCGGAAGATGAACGCGATTATTATCTCGAGCGTCTCTATCCTTCCTTCGGCAATTTAGTTCCGCGCGATGTAGCTTCTCGGCGTGCAAAAGAAATATGCGATAAAGGTTTTGGCATCGGTAAAACGAAGATGGCGGTATATCTTGACTTCGCAGATGCCATTAAGCGAAATAGCAAACAATGGATTGAAGAAAAGTACGGCAACCTTTTCAATATGTATCATGAAATCACTGCCGAAGATCCGTATGCTGTGCCTATGCGAATCTATCCCGCTGTTCACTATACTATGGGCGGGCTATGGGTTGACTACAATTTGATGAGCACAATTCCCGGATTGTTCGTAATCGGCGAAGCAAACTTCTCAGATCACGGCGCGAACCGGCTCGGAGCCAGCGCGCTCATGCAGGGATTAGCCGATGGGTATTTTATCCTTCCGTACACGATGGGCGATTATCTTGCGAAGACGAAATTCACATCTCTTGCGACAGATCATCCCGAATTCAAGAAAGTGAATGCAGATGTTGCCGAACGAGTGAATAAACTTCTCGCTATCAATGGCAAAGAACCCGTAAGCGAAATTCATAAAAAACTCGGCAAGGTGATGTGGGAGTTTGTCGGGATGGGGCGCAACGCGAAAGGATTGAAGAAAGCATTAAAACTCATTCCGGAAATACGGAAAGAATTTTGGAGTGATGCAAAAGTTTTTGGCGAGACTGATAATATCAATATCGAACTGGAAAAAGCCGGACGTATTGCCGATTTCTTAGAACTTGCAGAGTTGTTAACGCTCGATGCACTGCACCGGGAAGAATCGTGCGGCGGGCATTTCCGCGAAGAATATCAAACACCTGAAGGTGAAGCATTGCGCAATGATAAAAAATTTACATATGTGGCGGCATGGGAATATACCGGTGCCGGCAAGAAACCAAAGCTCAATAAAGAGCCGCTCACGTTTGAATATGTGAAACCCTCTGAACGAAGTTATAAGTAGGAACCGACGACTATGCATTTTACATTAAAAATATGGCGTCAGAAGAATCAGAAGGATGCAGGGCGTTTTGAAACATACGAAGTGCAGAATATATCGCCCGATGCATCATTCTTAGAAATGTTGGATGTGCTGAATAATCAACTAGTGCTTCAAGATAAAGACCCTGTCGCCTTTGACCACGATTGCCGCGAAGGCATCTGCGGCAGTTGTGGATTAATGATCAACGGGCGTGCGCATGGTCCAGGCCACAAACAGGCAACGTGCGATGTGCGGATGCGTACGTTCGATGAAGGACAAACTCTGACTGTAGAACCTTGGCGCGCAAAGCCGTTCCCCGTGATTAAAGATTTGGTTGTCGATCGAACCGCAATGGATAGAATTATGCAAGCGGGCGGATTTATTTCAGCAAGAACCGGCGGCGCACCGGATGCAAATTCTACTCCTGTGCCGAAAGAGAATGCGGAAGAAGCGATGGACGCAGCGGCGTGCATCGGATGTGGAGCTTGCGTTGCAGCATGCCCGAATTCTTCTGCAATGCTTTTCGTGGCTGCGAAGGTTTCGCAATTTGCGTTACTGCCGCAAGGACAGGTTGAACGAAAGGAACGCGTTCAGAAAATGGTGAGGCAGATGGATAAGGAAGGATTCGGCAATTGTTCAAACAATTATGCTTGTGAAGCCGATTGTCCGAAAGGAATCTTAGTAACGCATATTGCTCGATTGAATAGAGAATTTCTGCGAGCGAAGCTGGCATAAGATCGGTTCTCAGCGAAGATGTTCGCAAAGATCGCAAACCAAAATATTATCTAAAGGAATAAAGATGCTTCTTCATCATCACTTTGTCCGTATTGCTAAGCAGTTTGAAAACAAGATGGCAATTATCGACCGCACGACTGGTAAGAACGTCAGCTACGGAAAAGCGCTCATTGCATCATTAATATTAGCTGATAAATTTAAGAAATACGATGAGGGTTTCATCGGTATTATGATTCCAACTTCCGCCGGGTGTGCACTTTCCATCCTCGGTGCACTCATGAGCGGACGGACTCCTGTGATGATTAATTATTCTACCGGTGCCGCGCAAAATTGCGAGTATGCGCAGAAGAAATGCGCTTTTAAAACTATCATCGCTTCGAAAGCGCTCGTCGAGAAGATTAATTGCCCGCGCGTGCAGGGAATGATCTTCATCGAGGATATTATGGAGCATGTTACAATCCTTGATAAGATCAAAGCAGCATTGAGGGCAAAGCTTCCCGTTGAACGCCTGCTCAAAAAAATCCATTTCGGCGATGAAGATGATAACGCTGTTATTCTCTTCACAAGTGGAAGCGAGAAAGATCCCAAAGCGGTTCAACTCACGCATCGAAATATTGCTGCAAATGTCGATGGACTCATCAAAGTATTTGAATTTACATCTGATGATGTGTTCCTCGCCAACTTACCACTTTTCCATGTGTTTGGACAGACAGCAAATTTATGGCTACCGCTGTATTACGGAATGACAATTGTCTCCTATGCCAACCCGCTCGATTTTAAAATCATTTGCAATATCATACGTGAAGAGAAAATTACTTTTGTTGTCGGTACGCCAATCTTCATGTGGGGCTATCTGCGTAAGTCTGTACCAGGCGATTTTGCTTCGTGTCGTATCATGCTGGCTGGTGCTGATAAAACGCCAGATTCATTGCGCCATGAATTTTTTCACAAACATAATATTAATCTTCTGGAAGGGTATGGCTGTACAGAAACGAGCCCTGCAATCAGTGTCAACACACCATCGGCAAATCGGCCTGGAAGCGTCGGATTGCCGCTGCCGAACGTAAAAGTGCGTGTTGAGAATTATGAAACCGGTGAAGAATGCGCTGTCGGTGAAATTGGTAAAATCCTTGTAAAGGGCGATAGCATTATGAAGGGGTATTTTGATGATTTTGAAGCGACAACTCTGAGTATCCGACACGGCTGGTATGACACAGGCGACATGGGCTATCATGATGCAGATGGATATCTCTGGCATGTCGGTAGGTTAAAACGTTTCATGAAAATTGGCGGTGAAATGGTTTCACTCATCCGTGTAGAAAATGTGTTGGAACATTTACTTCCTGATGATGTTGCATGCTGTGTTGTCGAAGTACCGGACTCTGTTCGCGGTGCTAAGATTGTTGTTGCGATCACCCAGAAAATTGATGAGAAAGCAATTCTCAAAAAGATGGCTGAGGAATTACCGAATATCGCCTTGCCGAAGAATTTTGTTATCTTTGAAGAACTACCTAAGATGGGCAGCGGCAAGCTTGACTTTCGCCGTATTACAGATATGGTGAGAGACGCTTTACAGCGGTAATTCTATAGATTAAAGACAGATACGAAGAAAAGGACATACATGGTTTGTTCTTTTTCTTTTAAGAAGAACTGTACTGAAATATTTCTCGGACACAAAAACTTTCCTCTGTTCGGTTTGCCTTTCCACTTACCATCCTCAACAATAATCTCCCCGCGCGAAATAACTCATTCTGCTCAAATGCTCTAAAAACTTCTCCTCGATTTCCATTAGAAAGCGCACTATATTATTATATAAGCTGGAAGATAGTGCCAATAGAAAAGCTTACGAGATCGGCTTTAAAATTAGCGAACAAACGGTTCCATATAAAATTCGGAAAAGAAAGTAATTGAAATGGATCTTCTCCTAAAGAATGCCAGGATTATTAAACTTGATCCATCAAAGATCGAAGAAGCCGATATCCGCATTGTTGATGGTGCGATTTCTGATTGCGGAAAGAATTTGTGGCCAAAGAAGAGTGATGAAGTTATTGACCTTTCTGGAAAATTTATTCTCCCTGGATTTGTGAATTCACACACTCATCTTTATTCAGCGCTTTCACGAGGAATGCCCTCGCCGAAAACTGCGCCAAAGAACTTCATCGAGATTCTTCAAAAAGGTTGGTGGAAATTGGATGAAGCGCTGGATGAGGAATCCATCTATTATAGTGCACTCGTTGGTGCAATCGAAGCAGTCAAGTTTGGAACAACGATGCTCATTGATCACCACGCGTCGCCGAATCATGTTCGCGGCTCGC
>JBEKAY010000089.1:0-7352 GCA_050015675.1 Bacteroidota bacterium
TTAACGATATTCTTCTGTCAGGAAGATATCTAGCCGCTCATAGCTCTCCTATGACTTGCCAATGGATTAGGATACGAAAATATTTGTCACAGACTCAACATACGAGGCGCTCAAGCTGACGGTTGCCAGCTGGGTGCGAAATTCATGGCTAAATGGTGGGTTTAGGTTTTTATAATTAACTTTTCAGTACCTCATTGGTTCGGGATAAATTAATTTGGTTATCAGCATGAACTTGTTTTGTTTTGTGTACATTGAAACTTATCAGCGCCGCAGTGGCGCTGTACGCCATGGCGCGGAACATATCAATGTGAGGCGCCACTTAGCGCCAATCCGTTAGGGCGCAGCACTTATTTATAAGGAGTAAAGGAGAAATAATATGAAACAGTACGTATTTGGTCTAACATCGTTGCTGATATTCTCAGGTGCTGTGTGTTTGGCACAAGAGGTGCAGCCAGCGATTATTGAGGACTTCAAACCCTCGACCCTAAATCAACCAGGCCAGCAATATCCACAAGTTAACTCACAAGGATACGCACGATTCAGTATCGTGGCGCCCCAAGCTCAAAAGGTCAGCGTTAGTCTAGGATTGGGTGGACGTGGTGGTACTATCCTCACAAGAGCTGCAGATAGCTCCTGGATGGGTACCACTGCAGGACCGTTGGACAAAGGCTTTCACTACTATCATCTCACGATTGACGGTGGAATATTTAATAATCCCGGTACCTTGAATTTCTATGGTTCGGTTCGTTGGGAAAGCGGAATCGAAATTCCCACCCAGGATCAGGACTTCTACGCCCTCAGGGACGTTTCACACGGTAAAGTCCAGCAGATTCTATTCCCATCAAAGAGCACAAACACTTCTCGCCGAGCTTTCGTTTATACACCATCTGATTATGACAAAGATCAGTCAAAGCGCTATCCGGTGCTATACCTGCAACACGGCTGGGGGGAAGATGAAACCGCCTGGAGTAATCAAGGACATGCCAATCTTATCATGGACAACCTGATCGCCGATGGCAAGATCAAACCTTTTCTTATTGTGATGATATATGGTATGACCAACGAAGTCCGGTTCGGAGGTCTGAAAGATTTCAAGATCGGTCCGTTTCAAACGGTTCTCGTCGAAGAATTGATTCCCTACATTGATGCCAATTTCCGTACACTTACCGATCAAGCCCATCGTGCCATGGCTGGTTTGTCCATGGGAGGAATGGAAACCAAGACAATCACGTTGGCAAACCTCGACAAGTTTTCTCACATCGGTCTTTTCAGCGGCGGGACGTTCTCGATGGACGATATCAACAAGACGCCTGGTTTTAAAGATAAGGTTAGACTGGTCTTTGTTAGTTTTGGCAGTCGCGAACTTGGAGGTGGTAGACCAAACTTCTTTGGTGGCGATCCGAAGGCGAATGCCGAAGCGTTGAAACAAGCTGGGATCAACAGTGTCTTTTATGTCTCTCCAGAAACAGCTCACGAATTCCTATCTTGGAGACGAAGCCTGCGTGAATTCGCACCGCTTCTATTTAACGATTAAAATTTGAATGGCATAAGAACAATTTGAGAAGGACAAGTGAGGTTTCTGGATTGTCGAATCGCGCCCTCAAGGCTATTATCAACTCAATATCGAAGGGCTAGATTCAATACAAAATGCTGCGCCCTAACCAGGCGCTCAAGCTGACGGTTGCCAGCTGGGTACGTTAAGCATGGCTCGCAACGGTTTTGTATATTTTGAAGGCTATCAGTGTGAACTCATTTCGTTTTGTGCAACATTAAAGTTGGTCACGCCGCAGTGGCGCTGTACGCCATGGCGCGGAACATATCAATGTGAGGCGCCACTTAGCGCCAATCCGTTAGGCGGGCATCTGAACTATTCAGATCGTTTAAGAATGAGACATCAATATCAGACAATTCTCTTTGATTTCGATTACACTTTAGTTGACTCATCCAAAGGAGCAATGGAGTGCATCAACTATGCATTAACCAATCTGGGGTTATCGGCCGCTTCCTATGAAGAAATATGTGAAACAATAGGCTTGTCACTTACCGATACTTTGGTGAAACTTGCGGGTCAAGAAAATTTAACGAAAGGTAAAGAATTCGCTCGACTGTTTACAAAACGTGCTGATGAAGTAATGGTGTCATTAACAGTTCTTTATGAAACAGTTCCGCCAACAATATATCGATTGAAAGAAATCCAACTAAAATTGGGTATTGTTTCAACTAAGTTTCGCTATCGAATCGAAGATATCTTAAGGCGGGAAAACTTACTTGATGCTTTTGATGTAATCGTCGGTGGAGAAGATGTTACCAAACACAAACCAGATCCTGAAGGACTGCGAAAAGCACAAGAGCAACTTAATAGTGCATCTTCACTGACGCTATATATTGGAGACAGCGTTATAGATGCGGAAACGGCCCAACGTGGCGGAGTCCCATTTGTGGCTATTCTCACAGGAGTAACTCATCGGGAAGCATTTAATTCCTATAAGGTTACTAATATCGTCGAGAATTATTCTCAACTAGAAGAGTGGTTATGCAACAATTGAGTAGCCCGCCTAACCAGTGGCTCAAGTCTGACCGAATGAGCGTGGTGCGTTTTGAAATAGTCATGCAAAATATAAATTAAGGAGATTTGAATGACAAAAATTGGAATAATCATTTGTGGACGATATATAACCTGTGGCGGAGGCAAATGTTTGAGAGCATTAAAAGAACATGCCGGAAGTTTTGCAAAGTATCCTAAAGAGGAAGTATTAGAGTTAGTTGGATTCTCAAATTGTGGTGGCTGCCCCGGTGGAAATATAGAATATGTCCCCGAAGAAATGATTAAAAATGGTGCAGAGGTGATTCATTTTGCAACAGATTTTGTTGTTGGATATCCTCCATGTCAATATATAAATCAATTTAAAGAGTTCATTGAGAGTCGTTATAAAATTCCTGTCGTGATTGGCACACATCCAATACCATTAAAGTATTATGACGTTCATAATAAACTTTCTTTTTGGACCTCAATGAAAATGGATAAAACATGCGGACATTTATTGGCAGAGGACAAAGAAATTATGGCATCATATGATTAGCGGCATTTGTTCTTGAGTATTTGAATTCGTAGACGTGACTAAAAAATAAATAGCAACCAATAAATCGGCAAAACGCAACATAACCAGCGGCTCAAGCTGACGGTTGCCAGCTGAGTACGTTACGCATGGCGTGCATAGGTTTTAGTCTTAATAATTTCTTTTTCAGCGTGAACTCAGTTCGTTTAGTGCATATTGAAAATTATCAGCGCCGCAGCTTAGCGCCGGTCCGTTATGTTGCAATTGCTCTTCACAACTTACAAAAGGAGTGTGACTCATGAAGAATGCATTTAGGATTTTGATATTGATGAGTTCGATCTATATCGGTACGGGCATATCGATTGCTCAATGGACTCAAACCAATCAGCCTTTCTACGTCCAAATCAACTGCTTTGCTGTTATTGACAGCAGTCTCTTTGCGGGCACGTGGGACGGCCCGGTTTTTCTTTCAACCAATAACGGTACGAATTGGGTTGCTGTAAATTCGGGCTTGCCAGAGGATTTGTCAGTCGTTTCCGTTTTTGCCGTCAACGGTACTACTTTATTCGCAGGCAGTGGCAAGAGAGTCTTTCTTTCCACAAACACCGGTAGTAGTTGGAAGACAATCAATACAAGTTTGCCGGACACTGGAATTGCGTCTCTTGCCATTTCGGGCACAAATGTTTTTGCTGGGACTGGTGGTGCAGGAGTCTTTGTTTCCACTGATAGCGGGTCAAGCTGGACAGCGGTCAATTCCGGCTTGACGAACACTTTTGTTACTGCTCTTGCCGTCATCGACACGAATCTCTTTGCTGGGACGTGGGGCGGCGTTTTTCTTTCAACAAACAATGGCGCGAGTTGGGTTGAAGTTAATTCCGGCTTGACAACCCTCCGTGTCCCTGTTCTTGCCGTCAGCGGCAGTAATCTATTTGCAGGGACGTTGGGTGAAGGCGTGTTTCTTTCCACAAATAGCGGATCGAGTTGGACTGCTGCCAATAGCGGCTTGCCACAGGAAGTTAGTGCTCTTATTGCGAATGGCACGAACTTGTTTGCAGGAACTAATAGCGGCGTGTATCTTTCGACAAATAACGGGTCGAGTTGGACTTCCGTCAATACTGGCTTGACGAATCCTTATATTAAGACCCTTAACTTCATCGGCACCAACCTTTTTGCTGGCACCTCTGGCGGTGGCGCATTTCTTTCCACAAACAACGGGTCAAGCTGGACTGCCATCGATAATGGCTTGATGGCCGCTAATGTTGTGGCGCTTGCCACTAGCGGCACGAATCTCTATGCTGGCACGTTGGGCGGTGGAGTGTTCCTCTCGACTGACAATGGCATAAGCTGGGCTGCCAGCAATTTGTTCTTATCGAATGCTAGTGTCGTTGCCTTTGCCGCTACTCCTTCGTTTCTCTTTGTAGGAACAAGTGGCGGCGGCGGCGTACAACGCTGCACCTATGACAACTATCATTGGACGATTGTTAATTCGGGCTTGCCATCACCTCCTTTCGTCAGGGCTCTCGCCTTTATCGACACATTTCTCTTTGTTGGGACTGATTACGGCGTATTCCTTTCGACTAACTACGGTGACTCTTGGACTTCCGTTAACTCAGGTTTGCCTGCAAACCCGGGCGTCACGGCTCTTGCTGCGAGCGACAGCAATCTCTTTGCAACTATTAGAGGCTGCGGCATTTATCTTTCCACGAACAAGGGATCAAGTTGGACTTCAGTTGATTCTGGTTCGGTGAGTACTCAGACTAGGGCCCTCGCTGTAAGGAACAAAAACATCTTTGCGGGGACCGATGACGGGGTTTACCGTGGCAACACTAGCGGCACGGGATGGACTCAAGTCAACACCGGATTGACGGATCATCACGTCTGGTCCCTAACAGCAAGTAACACGAACCTTTTTACCGGGACTGGCGGCGGCGTCTGGCGTCGGTCGTTGTCGGAGATGATTACCGTGGTAGAGAATGAGAAGATCGGAATCCCAAAAGAATTTTTGTTACAGCAGAACTATCCTAATCCATTTAATCCGTCGACAACTATCTCATTTAGTCTTCCATC
Source organism: Bacteroidota bacterium (assembly GCA_050015675.1). GTDB lineage: Bacteria > Bacteroidota > Ignavibacteria > UBA10030 > UBA10030 > Fen-1298. The sequence continues at coordinate 5,124 of JBEKAY010000089.1, forward strand.
TAAATCTTTTGTATCACTAAAAATATTTGATCTGTTAGGAAGAGAAGTAGCAACCATTGTCTCCGAAGAAATGTCGGCAGGAAGTTATTCTAAACAATGGAATGCGGCAAATATGTCGAGCGGAATTTACTTTTATCGTTTGCAAGCCAGTTCATTTACAGATACAAAGAAATTGGTTTTACTCAGATGAAACAATTGCAACATAACCAGGCGCTCAAGCTCGGCTTGTCCAGACAAATGAATCACGCGAAGCGTGATACTAATTATAAATGAGTGTTGGTGCATTTTGAAGTGTTAATATAGGTCCATTGTATATTTGAAAGTGTGCGGAAGAGATTTCTCGGCTCTTTGTGGAAGAGGAGAAGTAAGATTCCCGTCTAAGGCGAGCGGGAATGATAAGAAGAAGGGATGAATCCCCGCTTACCCTTCGACACTTCGACAAGCTCAGTGCAGGCAAGCTCAGGGCAAGTGCGGGGATGACAGGGAGAAGAAAAGCGGGAATGACATACAAGTGAAAAGGAGGTTTGTATGGCAAAGCTACAGAAAACAAAATCTGATGGTATTGCACTTTGTTTCTCCGGCGGCGGCTACAGGGCGGCAGCATTTCATCTGGGTGTTCTAACATATCTCAACCGCATACAATTATTGCCGCTTGTGGAAATACTTTCTACAGTTTCAGGCGGAACGCTTGCAGGTTTAACATATGCCTACGCACTAAAAAAGAAAAAGAGTTTTGAGGAGTTTTACAAAAACTTCCATGAGTTTCTCTCCGGGGTGAATCTCGTGAAACTGAGTTTCGCGAATATCGGGCGGAAATCTATTAGTGCGCTGGGGTTTCAGGATCTTAGGAATAAGAGATATACCAATTTCTATAGGATATAGATGGCAAATATGCTCCCAACTTCGCAATGTTACCAGTACAGCAGTAGCAATCAATAATGCTCAGGGCTCTCGTTCAGCGGTATTTATTGCCGTCGATATTCCATTGATGGTGATTCATAATAAACCGAAGAATTAGCATATCACATAACGAAAGGATATTTATGATACCTGCACTACTTTCACGCAGCCGGAAACGAACGGCGTTCATTGTTATTCATGGCATTGGAGAACAATTGCCTTTTGAAACGCTTGATGCATTTACCGCAAGCTTTATCCGGCCCTTCGGCGAGGTGAAGCTTGCACATGCCATAACAACTCGTAGCGGCGCAAGCGGAAATGCCTGGCAGGAGAATTTTATTCAGGTTGAACGCACAAATGGATATCCGATAGATATCCACGAGTTTTACTGGGCTTACATGACCGAAGAAAAGATTACCATTCCGGAAACCGTGAAATGGGTGGAACAAACCCTTGCTGCTACGAAAAAGTATTACAAAGAAAACAAGGAACTGCAAACGAAGTACGAAGCACGGCGTGGCACAAAACGATTCCCTCTTGCACGTGTTCTCCTGCTTCTTCGCTTTGCCGCCTTCATGCTTCCTTTCGTGAAACTGTTTGGCGTACTATTTTCGCCAATCTCGAAACTTCCATTCTTCACGTGGATCACAAAACTTTTTCGTGCTGCAATAAATAAGTTCGGATGGATCGTTACCGGATACCTCGGCGATGTCGCTATCTACACCACGACGGATGAAAAATCGAAGTACTATAGAATCCGACAGCAGATATTGAATGAAAGCCAGACGCTTGTCGAAGCGGTATTGGACGACGATGCGTATGATCGTGTTATCATTGCAGGCCATTCGCTTGGCAGTGTTATTGCCTATGATACACTCGATCGTATCAACATCAAAGCGAATCTGCCGGAAGGGAAAAAACTTCCCATTCAAAAGCTCGCAGGATTAATCACGTTCGGCTCTCCGCTCGATAAGATCGCATTCTTCTTTCGCGAACGAACGCGCCCGGGCGAATATATCCGCAGAAAAATTCTTGCGCATCTTCATTCGTTTAAAGCGAAACCTCTTTCGCCCGATGAGGGCGGACAAAAAGTTTCTGATCCCATTAAACCCAAACTCGAAAAAATGCCGTGGGTAAATTACTATGCCAATAACGATCCAGTGAGCGGGCATTTGGATTTCTATAATATTTTCGAACAGGATAATATGAGTCTATCTCAAAAATGAAGAAATGACTTGTACTTTGCCAGAGTGTCATGTATATTTTGATTACTATGACACCACGAAACGAACTCTCTGATATTCAATGGACACATATAGAGTCCTTCAT
>JBEKAY010000090.1:0-6916 GCA_050015675.1 Bacteroidota bacterium
CTGATTATAAATCTGCGTCTCAGGCTGTTGCAACTTGATGTTCTTTACAGATACACCGCCAACTGTTCTTTGAAATATTTGTTTCTCGCCACTTGACTTTTATCACAGTACCTGGTTAGGCGTTTTTCTCTTCCGGATAATGAATGAGATAATTATTCACTTCAATTCGAGACAACATATTCTCGCCAAAGCACTCATAGCCTTTAAAATTGTGCAAAGCGTCAACAATGTTTTCAAACTTCTTCAAACACGATCTAAAGATAAATGGGCCAAAGCTAACTCGATTGATACCAATTTCCTGGAGGACAGAAAGTGGTGTTGCATTGGATGTAGCGAGAATGTTTATGGGAGCATTGATACGATCTCGCAACTCTTTCAGTGTATCAATATCTCCTGGGCCCATAGGGTAAATACAGTCTGCTCCAGCGTCAGAATAAGCCTTTGCCCTCAAAATAGCCTCTTCCATTTTAGATTTCTTGGTTGTAAAAATATCCGATACAAAACTATCGACCCTTGCATTGATCACTAAATGTAAACCTAGATGAGCTGAGACATCTCTGATTTTTTCGATTCGTCCACATTGTTCATCAATTGATCGAAGAGCACCACCTTCTTGAAGACTGTCCTCAATGTTAATACCGACAACGCCTGAGTCAGTTACTTGTAGTATGGTCTCCTCTAACTGTGAAATGGTTTGCGCATAACCAGATTCAATGTCAGCAGTAACTGGTGTATCAACACTACGGGCAATTCGTGAAATGATCTGAATAAGTGTTGAGAGCTTGATCTTTTCACCGTCCTCATAGCCAAGAGATGCTGAGATGGCTGCACTTGCTGTTGCAATAGCTGGATATCCTTTGGCCTCAAGAATTCGAGCTCCGATTGGATCCCAAATGTTAGGAAGAATCAACAGCCTACCGTTTGTATGCAATGAGAGTAAAATATCCGCCTTATTTCTCTGTGCTGACTCGATCATCTCTAACCTTTCTAATGGAAAAGAAAAACGCCTAACGGACCGGCGCTAAGCTGCGGCGCCCTGCCTGCGTGCCGGAGGCACTCCGGCAGGCAGGTGATAATTTTCAATATATTGAAAACGAAATGAGTTCATGCTGGTTCTTTCAATTTTGTACCGACCTATAAGCGCAATGTAAATTGCACCCAGCTCATTCCGTCAGCTTGAGCGCCTGGTTAGGTGGCACATTATGTTTTTAAATTTGTTATGCGACATTTATAAATTATTGAGAAAAAGAAAAATCAATTGCATGCAGCTTCCAATTTGAAAAGTGAATTATAAAAATGAATCTTAATTGGGTGTTATATCCACTTCTGATTTATGAAATCGTAATTCTCATTCATATATCAGTGGTGTACTACAAGAATTATTGTTTGAAGAACCGCAATAATAACGAGCACAATTGTAAGCCAATGCAAGGCACGAGTAAGAGTAATAAGCTTGTGGGTATTCTCTGCTAGTATTTCCGAAAGTCTAATTTGAATTGCAAGCATAGCATAGTCTCTGACAAAAGGCCAGTTGACCCCTTCTAATGAACCTGCATGATGCGTATATTCCTCAAGTTGCCGTGGACTTGCCACGCGGAACCATTCGTAAATTATCTTCGGATCTTTGCATTTCAAGGCCTCTTCAACTGTCATCATGTTTGCCTCCAATAATTTTTTCTTTCAGTGAATGGCGCATAATATCTATGATAATATTTTGTTTTTATAATGTGCCACCTAACGGACCGGCGCTAAGTGGCGCCTCACACTGTCGTATTCCGCGCCATGGCGTACAGCGCCACTGCGGCGCTGAATATTTTCAAATTGCTGAAAACGAAACAAGTTCATGCTGATAACCAAATTAATTTGCACTCAACCAACGAGAGACTAAAAAGTTAATAATGAAAACACAAACCCACCGTTAGCCATGAATTTCGCACCTACGCTCATTCCGTCAGCTTGAGCGCCTGGTTAGGCGCCAAAAATATTGTATGCATTTTTAGAATACAATGTCAATGCCTATATATGGTTTACGATCTCTGAAATAACCCTTAGAAATTGGGAATGATAAATTCGGCTTCAATGAAAAGTCTAAAATAATTACTTTAAAGCCAAAAGAGAATTCACTATATACATATATTTGTGAATTGTTCCGGAAAACATAATAATCAGTTCGTTGCGCCAACGTAAGAAAAACTGATTTATTAATAATTTCATAAAAAATATGAAGATTTGGCAAGGTAACAGGCAATGACAACAATAATGCTAGAGTTCTGTCATTCTCTATGCCTAGGGCAAATGCAGCAGGTACCATCAGCAAATAGTTGCTTGCGATTTTTACTTCGTTTTCACGATCTGATTTCGTTATTGCAACTATGGGTATGCTAAAACCCCAATCACATCTCGACCTATCTTTGAGCTCATTGGCTATCTCAAAAACACCACGCAATCCCCAGTTTGGCTTATTAATGTACTGCAACTGCCAAGAGGTCGATATACCTTTCTGAGCAGCGCCAATCGAACAAACGATAAACATTAATATGATAATATGTAGTTTCATTTTTTGGCGCCTAACGGATCGGCGCTAAGCTGCGGCGCTGATAAATTTCAATATATTGAAAACGAAACAAGTTCATGCTGATAACCAAATTAATTTTCTCCCCAACCAACGAGATACTGAAAAGTTAATTATAAAAACTTAAACCCACCATTAGCCATGCTTAACGTACCCAGCTGGCAACCGTCAGCTTGAGCGTCTGGTTAGGCGGTAAAATTAACCTATTGATCGATATTTTATTTTCCTCTTGAAGGTGTTCTTTGCAAGCCTTTTTGTCTCACGCCACCAATGAGGCCAATCTAGATGACGTTCCCATAAATCAGCAACAGTTACATTATGTTTACTGGAAAGCTTTTCTTCAAAGGCAATGAGTTTTCCAAGAACATCTTCTAAACGAGAAACTCTTTCTGTAAGTTGAGTATCAAAGTCTTTCATTATCTCATAGCTAGAATAATGCGGACGTATATTCTTTTCTAAAGCATCCAAATAAAACAAGTAATATGAAAACATCGAAGCTTTGGGAAATTCGTTTGCACCATCATAATGATATTTCGCCATTTCGAATGCAAGTTTTTCCCTATCATTTTCCCTTTTCTTCTTTTGACGAATGATAAAATCAATAATGCGCCAAACAAAAAGAGCGACAACGCCGATTAATGTTAAGTTTTCTTTTGTAAAAATGTTTTCAAGCATAATTTTACCGCCTAACGGATGGCAGCTAAGCTGCCGCGTGACCAACTTTAATTTTGCACAAAACGAACTAAGTTACACGACGAATATTTTCTTTCAACACGAAACCTCTAAGCGCAATGTTAATTTGCACTCGGCTCATTCGGTCAGCTTGAGCTGCTGGTTAGGCAACCGATGAAACACAGAACTTGCAAATTGCTGAAAACCCCTTACGACAAATCTTTCACTACCATAACTTGATACAACAAAAGTATGTAAATGCTTAAACCTTTCGTAAACCATAAAAGTTAATAGAAACAAACTTGATAAATGCACAGCTTAAAATATTTTTAACAGAGAAAAGCTTTACCAACTTTTCTTTCTTATAGGTTGCCTAACGGACCGGCGCTAAGCTGCGGCGTTGATAACTTTCAATGTACACAATACGAAATGAGTTCACACTGATAACCATATTGATAAGTATCAAAGTTATAGGTACTAAAAACTGAATAACAAAAACGAAAAACCACCACCAGCAATGCTTAACGCACCCAGCTGGCAACCGTCAGCTTGAGCGCCTGGTTAGGCAACTGATGAAAAACAAAACTTGCTGACTGATGAAAACCCATTGCGACATTTCTTTTCATAACATAACACGATAAAACTAAAGTAGGTAAATGCTGAAACCTTTCGCAACCCACAACTGCTAATAGAAGCAAACTCAAAAAACGCACCGCTTAAAAAATGTGAGCAGGCAAAAGTTTTACCGACTTTTATTTCTTACAGGTTGCCTAACGGATGGGCGCTAAGCTGCGGCGCTGATAATTTGCAACATGCACCCAACGAACCAAGTTTATGCTGATATCCAAATTAAATATTCCCCAACCAACGAGATACTGAAAAGTTAATTATGAAAACTTAAACCCACCATACGCCATGCTTAACGTACCCACGCTCATTCCGTCAGCTTGAGCGCCTGGTTAGGTGCCACATTATGCTTTTATTAAATTTGTTATGCGACATTCATAAGTTATCGGAAAAAAGAATCAACGGCGAACTTTCGGTTGATGATTCAAGAAAGCTGATGTATCTATCAAAGTCTGAAGAGAATCTATTTTCTTCTGCATTTGTATTCCTTGCTGGGTTAGCGACTCTATCAGCAATCGTATTTGTGGTGGATCGCCTTTTGGGATTAAATTAAGGACAAGATTGCCGACTGAAACCAATGCAGCAAAAACAAGAATCAATAATGTAATTCGTGCTATTGGCTTTTGAAAATTATTTGTTTGTTGTACGGAATTATTTGTACGGATTGATGACTCATTCACTTCTATTTTTAGTTTACGGTCGGATTTCTCTCTTTCCCTTTGTCCAGCGTATCCGTTTCCTTCTACAAATAATTCTCCTTCGGAGGTTAGGACATAACCGCTATGATCCATTTTTTCTAAATAGCCAATCTTCTCAAGGTGAAGGAGTGCGCCGCGTGTTCGTGTTTGTGCAACACCCTTTTGGGTGGAAAATAGCGTCGGAAGATCATGCGAGGGATTTATTACATTATTGGGCTCATTATAGCAATGCTTTAATATCTCATCGCAAAGATCACTCATTGTCATTTCCATAAATCACCTTTTTGAAAAGAATGGAGTATAACATCTATGATGAATTCTTTTTCTTTTATAATGTGCCACCTAACGGACCGGCGCTAAGCTGCCACGCTGAATACTTTCAATATATTGAAAACGAAACAAGTTCATGCTGAGAAGTTTATTATTAAGAACCGAAACCTATGTCAGCCATGCTTAACGTACCACGCCCATTTGGTCAGCTTGAGCGCCTGGTTAGGCATTTTGGCCTATATTTTAATCACTTTGTTTGGTTGCTTCATTTACTTGGTCATTGTCCGAATACAATAATTTATCTTTTGATTTGAATCTGATGTTAATCTTTTGAAGAAGTAATATACTATGCGGAGCCAAGAAGTAATACTCACCTACCAAATTATCGTTTACAAGGCTTAGGTAAACATCAGATTGATAGCCAGATGCATTCATACTTTCTTCCCAAGTAATTTTACCTTCGTTCTGATAGCCGCATTGAAACTTAAATCTACCATATTCATCTTTTAATATTTTTATAACCTGTTTTGAATCACTACCATAACTCCACATTCCACAAAATCGAGCAGTAAAAGAATTTTCAATTCTTATATATTCCTTTTCTAAAAATAAAATACGGTCAGTATTTTCATCTAACATCATTGTTGGTTTTAACCCACCAATTGTGACTTCTAAATTCCTATCTTTATATATGGCAGGCAATCTTTTCCCTTCATATGTCACAATGTAATCTTCATTATTCTTATCAATATTAATAATGTCAACTTCCCTTTTTGCTTCAATCCATTTACCAGCGTATTTATTTTTAAATGGATCGCTGCAAGAACAAAAAAACAATAAGGTGATTATTAAATAAAGAAGAGGATTCTTCATAACATTTACTCCTAAATTTAATTTGGTAATGTTCTATAATTTGAATTAAGATTTTGGCACATTGCCATTAAGCCAAAATGCCTAACGGACTGGCGCTAAGCTGCGGCGTTGAAAAGCTGCAACATGCACCCAAAGAAACGAGTTTTTGCTGATAACCAAATTAAATATTTCCCAACTAACGAGGTACTGAAAAGTTAATTATAAAAATATAAACCCACCACCAGCAATGTTTAACGTACCCAGCTGGCAACCGTCAGCTTGAGCGCCTGGTTAGGCGGTGCTACTTTTTAATATCTCCATCAGGATCTAAATCAGGCCAAGTTCTATAAGTAAAACCTATGACTTTGTCGAAAACAATATTTTTGTTATGCATTATTAATACTTGAGCTGTTAGAATTACTGTATCTTTTCCTTCGTATTCCCAATAGTGAGGACGAATAATATTGAACTTGCCCCGCAATATTAAAGTATAATAGTTTTTTGAAATGAATTTCATTTCCAATGTGTCTCGTGTTATAGTTGCTTTTAGGCAAGTTAAAAATGATTTAGGAACCATTGATTTGTCAACCAGTTTTAGTTCTGCAGATGGTACTACATCTATTGTAATTTTTGTTTTTGGATTGTACCACTTTCCAGAAAAGTATAGGTTAATACATTCAATTTTTGTATTAGCAATTGGAATATCAACTGTTGGAAAATAGCGACCATCGGGACCAAATTGGTTTTCAATATTTTGTATTGAATCAATAGTAATATCATTTTTTGAAAAAACTTGATTATTCTTCGATAAACCAAATAATTGGCTGATCATGAGAATTAAAAAGATATAATGAATGCTTTTCATAAGTTGCACCGCCTAACGGATTGCGGCTAAGCTGACCGCGTGATCAATTTCAATGTTACACAAAACGAACTGAGTTACAAGACGAATATTTTCTTTCAATACAAAACCTCTACGCGCCATGTTAATTTGCAGTCGGCTCATCCGGTCAGCTTGAGCCGCTGGTTAGGCGCAACATTTAATTTATGGATAAACAATTATGATTATTTCTTTTTTTCAAACAGGTTCGAATAAAATTCCCTTACATAATTTTCGGGTATCTTATCGACCGGATATGATCCGTGCATCAGCACATGGACCCACCGGCCGTCCCTTTTCTCCAGAACACCGGTTACAAATACGTTTTCCATACAAGACTCCTTG
>JBEKAY010000091.1:0-6875 GCA_050015675.1 Bacteroidota bacterium
ACCTTCATCCGTAAAGCTCTTTTCATGCCCGCTCTTTCTGCCTGTAGAGCTAATCCCCGATTGAAAGAATTTTATCAGCGTCTCGTTGCTAAAGGCAAAAATAAAAAACTTGCCATCATCGCCGTTGCTCGTAAATTGCTCTTGCTTATCTACACCCTCTGGAAATCTCATTCTGTCTACATCCCTGATTATAAATCTGCGTCTCAGGCTGTTGCAACTTGATGTTCTTTACAGATACACCGCCAACTGTTCTTTGAACTATTTCTTCTACTCCTCTTGACTTTTATCACAGTACCTGGTTAGGTGCAATTGCTTCATCGTAATAAAACAAGTTTTTTGGTTTCCGTAAATGTTCCAGCATGCAAACGATAAAAATATACTCCGCTTGACATTGTTGTAGCATTCCATTGCCGTGTGTAGGTACCCGCCAATAACTCTTCTGAGATAACGGTTGCTAACTCTCTTCCAATAATATCAAACACTTTTAATGTCACATACGAATTTGAGGGTATCATAAATGAGATAGATGTGCTTGGATTAAATGGATTTGGATAGTTTTGTTCAAGAGCAAAACCAGTCGGGATTTGTTTAGGATTATCTTTTACTGCAGTAACCATTTCTGATATAGGACGTCGCCAAATCCCGCATGCACTGCTTCCACCTGTCCTTTTAGCAAGCACACTACCGCCGCCCGCATTCCCGATAAATACAAGTGTTCCGCTTGGGTTGACCGCAACTGCAGAGATCAAAAAATTTGTCAATCCTTCATTGATTGCTGTCCAGCTTGAACCATCATTGGTGGATAAATATACACCGCTGTAAACAGTACCAGCAAAAATCGTCGTTCCGTTCGGAGTGATCGCAAGGCATCTGATATGAGGATTCGGTAATCCGTTATTCACAGCGTTCCAGCTTGTGCCATTATTGGTAGAAAGAAAAACTCCGCCGCCATTAGTACATGCAAAAAGTTTTGTATTATCGGGATTCATGATGATTGAATAGATGTAATTGTTCATCAATCCTGAATTAATCGCTTCCCAATTTGAACCATTGTCAGAAGAATGAAATATACCATTCCCCCAAGTTCCAGCAAAAAGGTTTTGTCCATCGTGTGTAATTGCCAGACATGAGACTGAATCAGATGGAAGCCCTGCAAATGTCCATCTTGAACCGTTGTTTGTCGAAAAGAACACGCCGTTTCCCTCTCCCTGGGTCGGAGAATGGAATATTGCGTTACCCCTGTCAGCGACAAAGACCTTCGGGCTATCCGTGCTTATGGCAAACGCTATAATTTGATCGGTTGCTCCCAATCCATTGTTCATCGCACTCCAGCTAGAACCGTTGTCGCTAGAGAGAAATACACCGCCCCAACCGGTACCGCAAAAAATATTCGATCCGTTGGGGCTCATCGCGATGGTTCTGGCATGAATATTTGTCAATCCATTATTCGATTCAGACCAGTTCGTTCCATTATCGGTTGAAACGAAAATCCCCTCACCATCACTGCCTGCAAAAATTTTCGTTTCATCCGGACTGAATGCAAAAGAGGAAACACTGATATTTGTCAATCCGTTATTCATTGGTGTCCAGTTGGAACCTCCGTTTGTAGAATGAAAGATACCATTGTTATTAGTCCCAGCGAAGAGATCTGTTCCATTCGGGTGCAAAGCAAGTGTCCATATGTTCGGCAGCCCATAATATACATTCTTCCATGTCGAGCCGGTGTCGGTTGAAACGAATATTCTATCAAACCAGGTGCCAGCATAAATAGTCTTTCCATCATGGCTGATTGCGAAACTCGACACGCTTGCATCCGATATAAAAGAGCCGCATTCAGTCCAGCTCAAACCATCGTTGGTGGAACGGAAAACTCCAGCTCCCCATGGACCTTCTCCTATAACGTTGCCACTTGGGCTAGCAGCTGCAAAAATATTTGTACCGTCCGGTGTAATGGCAAGAGCAACGACATTCGAGTCCGTTAGTCCGATGTTAACGCTTGTCCAGTTAGTGCCATTATTTGTCGAAAGAAATACACCGCCACCAAGAGTGCCTGCATATATTTTCGATCCATCGGGATTGATAGCAAGAGACCAGATATTAGTGTTGGACAGTCCGGTATTAACTGTCGCCCAGTTTGAGCCGTTATTTGTCGACAGAAAGATTCCACTGCTTGTCCCGGCAAAGATCTTTGATCCGTCAGGACTCATAATAAGTGAGGTTACCCCTTTACCCGCTAAACCATTATTCACCGCTGTCCAGCTAAAACCGTTGTCTGTCGAGAGGTAAACTCCACTAATCCAGGTTGAACAGCCTACAAACACCTTTGTTCCGTCAGGGCTTATTACTATAGATGAAACACCTGCATTTGTTAAACCAGAGTATATCCAACTTGAGCCATTATTTGTCGAGAGAAACACACCACCACCCCATGTTCCTATAAACATTGTGTTTCCGTCCGGGCTGAAAGCAATAGTGTGAACGTTACCACCATACATTCCACTGGTTTGTACGTTTTGTTGAGTCCATTGTGCTGTCAAAGGGGTAATCACAATGAAAAGAAATAATAAAAAGCTGAGGTATTGTTTTGTTCTTTTCATCTCAGATCTCCATTTAGTTAAAGGCAATTGCACCTAACGGACCAGCGCTAATCCCGATTCGACAAATTTGTTGTCTCCCAAACAAATTGTGGTCAAATCGAGGATCCCGCTATAGCGGGAGCTGCAGCGCTGATAATTTTCAGTATACACAAAACGAAACAAGTTCACGCTGATAACCAAATTAATTAACACTAAACCAACGAGGTACTGAAAAGTTAATTATAAAAACTTAAACCCACCATTCGCCATGAATTTCGCACCATGCTCATTCCGTCAGCTTGAGCGCTTGGTTAAGCAGCCAATATTACCAATATACATTTAAACCAAAGCTTACGGACGAGCTGCTCAAAGACCACCCTTTGCTTGTTCCAGAATTTTCAGAATGATAAGGCACATTGCTGACAGAAGTAGTTGAGTACTCAACCGTTGAATTATTTGAACCCCACCGATACTGAAGACTTTCACCATATTCTGCTCTTAAAGAAAACCATTGGCTCGGGAACCATTCTATACCTACAGAACCAGTTGCACCAACTCCCCACTGAGTTGAACTGGACGACTGTGCATAGACGTATAAATAGCTTCCTGCATCAGAAGGATTATCATAATTATTTTTAGAATAACTATACGATACAGATGGGCCAAGTCCAACAAAGAAATGTATAGGTCCACTTGGATTCATGTACCATAAATATTGTAAAATAAAAGAGATGCCCTGTGAGCTTGACGAACTATTGGTTGGAAGAAAGCCAATACTTGTATCTGCATTTAATCCAATAACAATGCCGCTTGCATTATTTGTGCTACCACTTACCGATATTCCCCCACGGATAGCAGTCTTATCTGATAGTTGGTACTTGATTGAAACCGTTGTTCCTTGAAACGATATAAGTGTAAAGTTACTAGAGATACCAAACTGCAATGCGCAAGCACCTGCTTTAAGAGAATTTCGTTCTGCTAATGTATCTTGCGCTTGCATGCAGAATATGAACATTGGGAATAAGATACACAACAGTAACCTATTTCTGTAATCGTTCATTGTCATTCTCCTTCATATGTAATTTTTGTATTGCCCGCCTAACGGATAGACGTTAAGTCCGTTCTGTTGCCACTGCAACAGAACGCGATCGCGATCCTGCTGAGCAGAATCGGACTGCGGCGCTGATAAGTTTCAGTATACACAAAACGAAACAAGTTCATTATACTAACTTTCAATTTAAAACAAAACCTATGCAAGTCATGCAAAATACACCACGCTCATTCCGTCAGCTTGTCCCAAAGGGATCCCTTCGGGAAGCGCCTGGTTATGTTGCAAATGTTTCACTTCAGCAAAACGAATTTCTTTGTTTCAGTGAATGAACCAGCATATAAACGGTAGAAATATATTCCACTTGACATATTGGCTGCATTCCATTGTTTAGAATGATTACCTGCCAACATTTCTTCTGAGACAATCGTTGCTACTTCTCTTCCTAATAGATCAAATATTTTCAGAGACACATTAGATCGTTTCGGAATATTAAAAGATATTGTTGTAGATGGATTAAATGGGTTGGGATAATTCTGCAACAAGGTAAAATTCTTCGGAATTTCAGCCTGTTTATTTTCAACAGAAGTAGCACTCTCTTTTGTTCTGAGGATTATGCCCAAATTTCCTACAATAGTGCCCGTGTTAGCATCGGTGAAAGAAACCCCACGGAAATTAAACATAGTTCCGCTTGAATCGCTCGTCCAACTTGCACCGCCATTTGTGGTGCGAAGAATTGTACCATTATCTCCTACCGCCGTCCCAGTATTAGCATCGATGAAAGAAACTCCATGGAGATCAAACGTGGTACCGCTCGTTTGTCTCGTCCATGTTGAGCCTCCATTAGTCGTGCGAAGTATCGTGCCGCCACTATTACCAAACCATGTCCCGCCTCCAACCGCAATTCCTGTGGTAACATCAGTGAAGGTAACAGCGTACAGATTATCTGTTGTACCGCTCGATTGGCTCGTCCAATTCACACCTCCATCGGTTGTATGAAGAATTTTTCCACCATAGTCAGGGCCTGTTCCACCTCCCACTGCGGTTCCGTTATTAGCGTTGGTAAAGGATACTCCATATAGCAGTTCCACTGCACTATCTGGCTGTTGCCTTTTCCAACTTGCGCCGCCATTTGTTGTACGAAGAATTGTGCCATCAGTTATTGCAATCGCAGTTCCTGTATTCGCATCAGTGAAGGAAACACTTGTGAGACTATTCGTTGTTCCGCTTGAATCGCTCGTCCAACTTGCACCGCCATTTGTTGTTCTAAGAATTGTACCGCCAGATCCTACTGCAGTTCCTGTATTCGCATCAGTAAAAGAAATCGCCGACAAATCGTTGGTAGTTCCGCTGGTTTGTAATGTCCAATTAGTTCCCCCGTTAGTGGTTCTTAGAATTGTCCCCTTATCGCCAACAGCCGTACCATTATTCGCATCAGCAAATGAAATCGCCGACAAATTGTTGGTAGTTCCGCTTGTTTGTAATGTCCAATTTGGTCCCCCACCATTCCACTGAATCAGTCTGCAACTATCAATACCGGTTGGGAGAATAATATTCCAAACTGGAGGTATAGGATTAGCGTTAAAAGATGCTTGGATTGTTTGTTTTAGTTGGTTCCCGGATGTGCCTGAAAACGAATATATAATATCATAAGAAAAGGATGAAGCTGAAGTTTTCGCATTCACTGGAAAATAAGTGATTAACTGATATCTGCCACCGAGATGAACATTAAATTGGGCATTAATGATAAATCCATTGACATTAATATTAGCATTAATTATACCCGTCCCTCCAATGTTTGCCACGTAATCGGTTCTCTGTTCTGCCATAACTACACCATTAGGGGCATAAACATATTTTATTGCCGATAAGATTTGGCCTGGCCCCGTATCAAACTCGATGTCTGGGAGATTGTTGGTCTGTGCTGAAAGTAGAATTGGAAATAAGAGAGAGGTAATAAATGTAGTGCAAACAGAATATTTGGAAAATACTCTCCCTCGAAATAAAGATCGAATAATTGTTTTCATGATTAATACTCCTTCCTTAAATTAGCATATTGCAATTGCTTTATCTGAGCAAAATAAGTTTTTTGGTTTCAGTAAATGAGCCAGCCTGCAATCTATAAAAATACACACCGCTTGGCATTCCATTCGTATTCCATTGACGCGAGTGGTCACCTGCAGATAATTCTTCCGACACAATTGTTGCGACTTCTCTTCCTATAAGATCGAATATTTTTAGTGATACAAATAATTTTGACGGAAGACTCAATGAAATAGTCGTTGATGGATTAAATGGGTTAGGATAGTTTTGCTTTAAATCGAAATGAAGTGGAATATTTATTCCATTCATTACTATAGTTGGGGAATTGGTGTGAGCATATTTAAGGCAACCTTTGGTTGCATCATAATAACATATGTGCACATTTTTATCTAAGTCTAATCTAATAGAAGAAAACCTTCCAACATCACCGGTACTTTCTACAGTATTCTTTATCCAATCACCGGATTGGTTTGTAGTGTATATGAGATCGCTGTTAGTATAATTCATGTAACTTATATGTACTTTATTATCAGAATCTAGCTTTAATGAAGTGTATCTTCCGGTGTCGCCTACGCTATCTATTATCGTAGTTACCCATAAATTTGTTACATCAGTTGCATATTTAAGATCTCTATTAGTACGATCAAAATAACTTATATGTATTTTATTATTTGAATCTACAGAAAGTGAAGAATAATACCCGACATCTCCATCACTGTCCAAAATAGTTTTAATCCACTGACCCGATTTGTTTGTTGCATACTTAAGATCTCCGCCGGTAAAATCATAATAGCTGATATGAATTTTATTATTTGAGTCAATAGCTATTGAAGTTGCAAATCCCTGCCCGCTGGATACTCCAAGTGAATCAATGTTCGAGACCACCCATGCACCTGATTCGTTAGTAATGTGCTTGACGTATGAATTCATCCCCATAAAGTAATAACTAATATGAATATTATTATTCAAATCAATAGCAATTGACGACGATACACCTACCGTTCCTATAGAATCTAGTGTCTGAATAAGCCAGAAGCCCGATACGTTAGTGGCATACTTAAGGTTGGAATTTGTATTGTCAAAATAACTAGAAGCCATCTCAAAAACCCTTTCGAAGAAGGATGATGATGCAAGCGAGATGGACAAAGCCAAGAAAGTTTTCAGCGTGATATTCATAACGAACAACAAGACGACGGAAATTATGCAAC
>JBEKAY010000092.1:0-6216 GCA_050015675.1 Bacteroidota bacterium
TTCTTAGTTTTTGAAAAAGTAATTTTTAATCCACTAAAATTTTAAATCGAAATAGTCATAATCCACTAAATATACTTTGTTAATTGAAAGGTAGTTTTATGAAATTCAATATTATGTTAACATGCATATTAGTTGTGCTATTGTGCGCTTTCTTTATCGGGTGTATGGATAATCAGTCAACAACACCAGTACAGCAAGGAGTTAGTAAACAAGCAGTTGGTAGTGCAGTTGCTACTAAAATACCGCAAGTAGTTAGTCTAGAGAAGACTGCCGCCACAAACTACTATCAAGCTTGGACCGCTGGTTCAGGGTCAATGAACGCCCAGAATTTAGGAAATGGCCATTACACAGTAACCTGGAGCAATGTCGGGGATATCGTTGTCGGTACAGGCTATAATCCCGGTGGTCAACAAATGACCTGGACAGGCAGCCAAAGCGGTGCTTCATATTTTGGTGTCTATGGGTGGTGTAATAGCCCGCTCACAGAATATTACATTGGGCGCGGTGGTGGAAATAGCGTAGGCTCATATAGTGTTGGTACGGGCTCATACACTTTAGGCACAGTAAGTTGTAACGGAGCTAACATTAATGGCAATGGCGCTTTTCAACAGTTCAATTGCAGCGGGAATGGTGGAAGCGGCATAACTCCGAGTGATCACTTTTCCAAGTGGGGAGGCCTGGGACACGGCGTAAGCAGTCCAAACTACTGTATAGTAGCGATAGAGGCATGGAATGGCAGTAGTGGAAACGCTAATGTAACAGTGGGCGGCGGCGGCGGCGGCGGCTCATCAAGCAGCAGCTCAAGCAGCAGTGGCGGCAGCGGTAGCGGTAGCTATACCATAAACGTACAGATGCGCGGGACTTCAGGCAGCGAACATGCTTACCTTAAGGTTGGCAGCACTCAAATTGGATCGTGGACTCTCGGTACAAGCTATAACACTTACGCTGCTTCTACTACAGCTTCAGGGGGTATCCTGGTTGGATTTGACAATGATGCAAGCGGGCGCGATGTACAGGTAAATTGTATCTGGACTCCCGCTGGGCAATTTATGGCAGCAAACCAAAGCACAAATACAGGTGTATATCAAAACAGCAAATGCGGCGGTTCAAACAGTCAATGGCTGAATTGCAACGGGTATATTGGGTTTAGCGCCTATAGGTAAGTGCAAAGGCAGACATTGCTTCTGAAGAGGTTTCAGATGTTATGGTTTATTAAAACCAGACTTATCATAAACCCTCCTTCCCGTGCGAAGGGGGGTTTTTTTGCGCCCGCTGAAGATGATGCGGGCGGAAATCATGGCCATCGCGGCCTATAATATTTACTATCAGTGTAAAGGAGACATTTCAATGAGGAAACTATTAATTTTCCTCTTAGCGGCAATAATAGTTGTTGTCAGCGCTTGTTCGCAAAAAGAGCCTGAAAACTTATTAGTCAAAGGCGGGACTTTTATAAACACTACGTCCAACTACTACGGAAAAGGTGTAACAATATCGAGCTTTTATATCGGCAAATATGAGGTAACTCAAAAAGAGTGGATTGAGTTAATGGGAAGTAATCCCTCTGAATTCAAAGGCGACAATTTGCCGGTTGAAACGGTAAGCTGGTATGACTGTGTTGAGTACTGTAATAAAAGGAGTATAAAAGAGGGCTTCAAACCTTATTACAATATAGATAAGAATAAAAAAGATCCGAATAATACGAGTGATCTCGATAGTATAAAATGGACGGTAACGATTAATGCGGGAGCTAATGGTTACCGATTGCCGACAGAAGCAGAGTGGGAATATGCTGCAGGTGGAGGTCAGATGAGCAAGAGTTACACATACAGCGGAAGCAATGATGTAGATGAAGTAGCATGGTATTGGAAAAACTCTGGAGATAAAAACTTAACAGGAGAATGGCTCCGGGGTGCAATAAAAAATAACAAAAATAAAACAAAATCTATCGGTGTCAAGAAACCCAACGAGTTAGGGTTTTACGATATGTCAGGTAATGTAAGGGAATGGTGCTGGGACTGGTACGGAGACTTGGAGAGTACGGAGACTTGGAGAGTAGTGCAAACTGATCCTAAAGGAAGTTCTAGAGGCTCTGACCGGGTTTGGAGGGGCGGCGGTTGGCTCGGAAGCGACTTTTGCTGCGCGTCGTCTTTCCGGGGCAGCAACGCAGCGAATAGTAGGTACAACGATACGGGTTTTCGTGTGTGGCGTGGCAAGTAAACCGCCCAGACGATAACCAAAAATCAAACGGACTGGAATAACGGTTACTACTTTCTTTCTTTTCTAATATTGATAAGGTGCCTAAAACTTTTCACTAAATATTTTTGGCACCTGTACAGGCCTGGCATATTTCAGTAAAGTATTCAAAAAATACTATAAAGTTTTACCTGAAAATTTTGTATCTGATATAGATGGTTTTCAAAGCTAGAGGTATTATGACAACTGTTAAAAGACATTTTTGCATGTTATTGAGACAAAATTCCAAGTATGACAAATTCAGCATTTATACATTTATGTCGCATTAAACTGAAAATAGAAGTGACATCAATCTGGAATGATTAATAATCACAGGAGTTGAAGGTAGTAGTGAAATTATGCAGGCTGATGATAAGATTTCATGTATGAATTTATCTGTTCAGTAACAATAAATATAGGGTTTTGATATAAATAACAACTAAAACAATCAATCTGAAAAAGGGCAGCTATGATAGCTGCCCTTTTTTTTATTCGAACATTCTTCTTAACATTGGACCGCAGGGTATGTCATCTGCATCTAATCTTTTTATAACTTTTCCATCTTTAAGTATCAAAAGAACAGGAACTCCCATAATATAATTATACAATTCATCAGTAGGATACTTCAAAACTTCAAAATTAGGTTTCATTTCTTTCATAAATTGTGAGGTGTCTACATCTGAATAAGTAATTCCAACAACATTAGTAAAGCCTGGTGTTCTTTTAATACTTTTTATATTCTCAGTTGTATTCCAGCAATGGTTGCATTCAGGTCTAAATATAAAAACAATGCACGTATCTGTGGAAATTTTATTATCGAAACATTGAAAAATGGTATTATTAATTTGTTCACCAACATTGATTTTATCTTTTTGAACCAATGGATTTCCCAAAGTATAACCAGACACACACAATGACATTCCTCCTAAAATATAAACCGTCCATTTTTTCCAGTTTTTTGTACGCACATCAGTATTTTCGAAATATTGCCATATCCACAAACAACCAATAATTAAAATTATATTTCTCGTAAATGAAATATATGGAGATACTTTAACAAAAGAGCCCATGCAACCACAGTCTTCAATTCCTCTAAAAAAGAAAGCATACGAAAAACCAAGTGTAAACAATATTGTAATTAATGTAGCTGTAAGTGCTGTTGTTTTTGGACGAATATCCAAAATCAAACAAAGTCCTAAAATTATTTCAACGGAGGAAATGATTGGCGCAATATTTCCTGCCCAGCCAAATCCATAAGCCGAAATTAAATTCAAAAAACTTTGTGAATCTATTGCTTTCATCGCGCCGGAAACAATAAAAATAGTACCGGCAACAATTTGGATAGCTCCTTTTAATTTATTTTTCATTTTGCAAAAGGATTTTAAAATTTTACCAACAAAAAAATAATTTTCAATCCATTTTATTTGTTAAAAATTGATCGTATTCGCAGATTTTTTTATATAAAATATTATTTCAAGTATATTAAAGAATTCTATAAATATAAAGCCTATATATTATTTTTATGCTATTTTTATTCTCTAATTTTTCTATAAAAAGTTAAGATTGTTTGTATTAAAAATAATACAGAAAATTATAAATTAAAATTAGGTAATTAGTTAGAAACGTAACCAAAATAGATATGAGTAAAAAGTTTCAAGAGATTATCGGTTCGATGATTGAACCGGTACTCAACTTCTTTAAGATACATAGGAAAATGATATTTTGAAACACCACGATAATTATATAATACATGTTTAGCAAACGACCGAAAACCTTCGATACCGTTAATATGATTTTTTGTTTTCGGAAATTTCTTTCCGTGGCTAATGGTATGATGTTTTCCAAAGCGTTTCAACGAACGATAACTTCGAAAGGTATCAGTGAAGTAAACAGATCCTTTCTTGGTATGCTTAATGATATGTTCCATCAGTTCATTAGCCGAGACAGAGTCAACCACTTTGGTGTACACGCGTCCATTGCGCTCCAGAAGCCCAAATACAATGCTTTTTCCAGCTGCGCCACGTCCACGTTTGCCTTTTCGTCGTCCACCAAAATACGCTTCGTCAAGTTCGATTTCTCCTCTGAGCTTTCCCGATTCCAATTCACTTGCATGATAAATCGCTTCACGGAGTTTTTGATATACGCGTGTGACCGTTTGATAATTTACTCCAAGATCACTTGCCAATCGATACGCTGGTTGTTGTTGATAAAACCCTCGTATGATTTTCAACTCGCGACGAAGAAGATGGCTTCCTTTTTGTCTCTTACACTTGTTGCATTTTATATATCCGCGTTTCGTTCGACACACTTTGAACGATCCGCAAAAAACACACTTCTTGCCACTCAAAAAGTTGTCATGGTAACTTATTTTACTGCAACTCACTATAAAACAATGTACTTACAATTATTCTATGGTTACATTCTTACCTAATTACCTAAAATTATGATCGGCAGAAAAGCAAAAGTAAAAATAACTCTTCCAAAATCAGCCACAAGAGGTTGGATATGTTTTGCAGGCCTGATAAGTTATATGATATCACTATATTTTATAAGGATATATAATATCAATAATTCCCTTGGAGCTATCGTTGCAGGATTGGCTTTAATTATACCTATAATAGCACTGGAATATTTAACACTTAAAACTTATGCAAGGCCTTCAACCGGTTTAAATTTTAAATTGAAAAATAAATTGAATGTAGAAAGGGTCCTGATTAAATTGATAGGGCTTTATTCCACATTAGGCCTGGCAGCATTTTTATAAATATCAAATATCCTTTTTCCGAAAATAATAGTGTATGAAAAGAGTTGTTTTACTTCTGGAAACATCACGCGCATTCGGTAGACAGTTGATTAGCGGTGTTGTCCGTTACTCAAGACTGAATAGCCCCTGGCTCTTTTACAAAGAGCCGATAGATCTAAAATCATCAATTCCTCATTTGACCAGATGGAAACCGGACGGAATCATTATGCGTGATACTTTAATAACAAAAGAATTGTTGAAATTAAAAATCCCGACAATTTTTGCTACCCATGGTTTTGAATCCGCCAGGAACATACCTGTAATAATTACGGATTCCTCTTCAATTGCAAAATTGGCAAGCGATCATTTCGTTGAAAAAGGATTCAAAAACCTTGCCTTCTGCGGTTACGATAGTTTTGAATGGTCGGAACGGCGTAAATCATATTTCAACCGATTCAATAATGAAGCCGGTTTTAGAACCTATAATTATGTTTCGTTTAAAAGATTCAGATAGAATGATTGGGAAAAGGAACAGCAGCACGTATGCAGATGGATCAAGGAGCTACCGAAACCTATTGGAATATTTGCCTGCAACGACGACCGCGGACTGCATATACTGGAAGTATGCAAATTAATGAATCTAAAAGTCCCGGAGGATGTTGCGGTGATAGGTGTTGATAATGATTTGTTGGTTTGTGATTTTGGAGATCCACCGCTTTCAAGCATTGCCTTAAATATTGAATCTGCAGGTTTTGAAGCTGCTAAATTACTTGATAAAATGATGAGCAGTGGAAATAAAATGAAAGGTCGGAAAATAATTGTCACTTCAAGCCATATAGTTCAAAGACAATCTTCAGACATTCTTGCAGTAAATGATAAAGAAGTTGTACAGGCGATACAGTTTATCAAGGACAATGCAAAAAATAAGATACTACTAAAAGACGTGCTGAGGATAACCGGTATCGGCAGACGGGCTCTGGAGAAAAGATTCAAGAAGACCATTCATAGAACCATCCATAATGAGATTCAACAGGTACGTATCGAATCAATTTCAAAATTACTTATTGAAACTGACTTATCCATATCTCAAATCACTTCACTTTATTATTTTACGGATAGTGAGTCGTCCTGAAACAGGTTGACCGTTTTTTAGAGCACCTCTCTGCAGTTGCAGAGAGGTTTTTTATGCCATTGCTTCACCAGAAGTTCTTGCTGTTGGTGCATTTGCACAGGTGTCAGCA
>JBEKAY010000093.1:0-6178 GCA_050015675.1 Bacteroidota bacterium
TTAAATTGGCAAGTTATCATAGGAGTATAGGTGATAGTATAAAGCTTGTCAGAGGTAATCAGTATTATAATAATTTCTATCCTAATAAAATTAAAATAACATCATTATTTACTTATTGGTCTAATTATGTGTGGGAGAGTGTGAAATTTTATAAAGAAAATTACCCGAGGGCTAAGGTTGTAGTTGGAGGAATTTATGCTTCATTAATGCCAGAGCATTGTAAGAAATCAGGATGTGACGAAGTGTTTATTGGTTATGACAACAGAGTGGAAACATATAAACCGGCTTATGACCTTGTAGATGTAGATTATCAGATTGTGCATACAAGCAGAGGGTGCATGCGAAAATGTAAATTCTGCGGCACATGGATTATCGAGCCGGAATTTACTTCAAAGAATAGCATTAAAGATGAAATTTGCAGTAACAGGATTATTTTTTATGACAATAATCTCTTGGCAAATCCCTATATAAAGGACATATTAGAAGAATTAAGAAATGCGAAGCATAATAATAAGGTTGTATATTCTGAAAGTCAGTGCGGGATAGATGGAAGACTACTTACTCCCGAAATCGCAAAACTGCTTAAGCAGGCAAGATTTTTAAATCCAAGAATTGCTTGGGATCATAGTTATAATCAAAGAAGCAAGATAAAAAAACAGTTCGATATGCTTGTAAATGCCGGATATTCCTCGAAAGATATTTATGTTTTTATGATCAACAATTTTGAACAAGATTATTACGAGATGCTGAAAAAGCTTAAACAATGTAAGAGATGGGGAGTGCAGATCGCTGATTGCAGATATAGACCATTAGATCAAACTTATGATAATTACAATCCACGCAGGGAACAAACGAATGACGATTATTTTATTCACCCCAAATGGACAGATAGGCAAATAAAGCTTTTTAGAAAAAAAGTTAGGGAACAGAATATTATGATAAGGCACGGATTCGATTTTTATAGCAGAGATTTGGAAACTTTGGGACAACGTAGAAGAAAAGAGAAACTTTTATCTAATTCATTAATTAGTCGTTAGGCGATATGTTCATTATAGAAACAGGATTAAATATGTTTTACTGTATTAGGCAGAAGGTTTATACTTTGTTTCGCTCATTATACGATTCAATTGTGGGAAACAGTTTAGGAATGAAACATGTTAATCTAAGCAGAAAAGAATTGGAGCATTGGATAGACTTGTTAACTGGAAGCGATAATGGAACAATTAAATTTGTTAACTTATTTCTTTCGTATGACAAGAAATTGGCAAGGAAAGAAGATTTAAAATCATTTTTTATAGATTGTTTAGCTCTTAAATCTACAACGAGTGATCAAGCCTATACTCATTTTGAACAAATATGCCAACAAGATGATAAATTTTTTGGGTTATATAAAATTGATCCTCTATCAATGGATAATATGGTTATTCTTACCACAACGATGAATTCTCTAACATTTCACCAACATATTATTAATCATCTTTCACTACCAAGCACTGTCAAGACTGTTTTACCACTTAAACCTCTTTCCAGGGATCCTGATGATGAAAAGACTTATCGCGATTTATTGGAAGAGCTGATATCCAGTTCAGGATGGTACAAGCCTACAGGATCTTTAGGTAAACCATACCCTTTTCCGATTGTTGTTTGGCTAAGTAAGAAATCATACGTGGATACAGAGGTAGGTTATGCTTGGGATCCATCTTTTGTCGCTACAAAGGTCAGAGATATTTTAGGATTAGTAGATACAAAAAAAGATACGTACCTTTTGTCAATCCAATTCAAAGCAGATAAGCTAAAAAGTATTGTGCCGAACCTCACTAATTTCAAATTTGCACGCCCTTTATTTGCCGATAATGGAAATAGAAGGTTTGCCGTGTATCTTGATAATACAATTGCAAAAAATGTTTATAAAGATGAGTGGGGATTGACCGTAAACCTTGATAAATTACGAACGAAAGCCGCACTAGATATTAATGGCGCCCCTGAGAGAATAAGTTCATCGATACCATTATCGCATATAGGTGATTCTCTCAATGTTGAAGCTGTTGGCTGGGTAAATGAAGATAGAGGAACTAATGTTGCTGTAGATGATGATCGTGCTTATGTTGATCGGCTATTAGATGGATGGACACTGGCAAACATTAAAACTCATCTCTTAACAATTGCTAATAAACCATGACGAAGGAATATCTTAAAAAGATATTTGCTGAATTCGATAGAGATCAATTTGCAGATTGGCTGTGGAGAGGTTTAAAGTCGTTTTACACTTCAGCGAAATCGGAAAGAATGAACTCATTCGACGGTGCCGGACTCTTACTAATGCAACAAGAAACTCTAACCGAGGGATTAGCGTATATATATGAGGAATGTATTCCGGAAACTAAACAGTTGATGTTCCGTCAAGCAATCGGAGATGTTTTGCGCGTTTATGGCAACGATGAAGATAATTTTGTGCTTGCTTTCAATGATTTGATTTATTTGATTTCTAGAATTAAAGCAAATGAATCGCTGAGTTCATTGCTTCCGACAGTTGGTACTGGACGCCTCGGAAAACTCAATCCTGATATTCTGTATTGTACATTTGCAATATTGCGTTCACTTGCTCCTTCGGTTCAGGCATATAAGACAGCGTTTGATTTAATTAACTGTCGGAATTTTGATGAAGGCTATTTATTTGAAGCAATGAACATACTTGTCGCATGTGAACCTTCTAAAGCTTGTGAGATTGTGCTAGAATTGGAAACACGTCTACATAATTTGCGTAAAGAAATAATACAAAAAGGAGAAGTAGAAAAAGCAGCATTCAACCGAGCGGCAAATATTTGGGCAGAACAAATGCTGTCGTCAGTGCCAATGTCTTGGATCAAAGATATTTGGTTAAAGTTTTCCCATTCTCCCGATCGGTATTGGTTATTTGAGTATCTATTTAACAATAAAAAAGTACCTGTTGCTTTTTGGTACGATCCATCAACGAATGAATATAGCATTGAAAATAGATCGAGAAAAGTTGTTATAGAAATTTCTGAGGAAGGGTATTGGACGTGGAGGCACTTAGAAAAAAAAGTGAGATATGAAGAGGTCTTGAATTGGTCAGGCAACTTACAAGCTTTTTTAGTTAGCAAGAAGTATCCAATGTCTGAACAAAATAAAATATTTGGGAATGGAATTTACAGTCATTTGAGCAAATGGGAACTGAAGAAGACTACTGAAAATAAAAATTAGTGATAAGCGCAACATGATTATGAAGGAACAACATTATAAAGATATTGCTTTCTCTACTATTGAAAAGGCAGCGGACCTTCTCTTAAAATGTTCTGGATATCTTGACGATATTGAAGCAAGTAAGAGAGATGCTGATAATGAAATTGAGATATATTATGCCATTGATACCGATGTTATTACATTATATTTAGAACCAGAAAAGAATGCTGAATATACAGACGTATTCGGTGAAGGCTCTGCCTCGAAATCCGTAAAGGCACTGACTTTTCTTCTTGCTGATTTTTTAGTTGCATCAACAGAACCGTTACTTCCATTAAAGAATAATCACAAATGCCGCTTTCTGATAATACCACCTCATGATGTTGAGTTGCTTGGTATATTGAATGCGATTCGGTCTCGATTCCTTCGTGAAGCTAATAAATTAAATGATACAATTGATGATGGAAAATTTAAAGAATTGTCTACGATATTCGAAAAATATGAACAATCCAAAGACTTCAAATATTTAACCGATGCTTTATCTAATTGTGTTCCTGACCTGGTCGACTTATATATTCCATACAGAGGTGCCAAAGCTGCTTTGATGAGATTTGATCAACTCCCTATCACAACATTTCAGAGAATTGACACGTACTTTGAAAGTGAGAATAATTTTGCTTTCCCGCTATTAGATCCAATAAATAATATTAAAGATAGAATGGTTTTTAATGAGCTAAGAAACAAATGGGTAGTACGTTTAGAAAAACATAAAAGAAAAATAAACCCATCGGAGACTTCTATTAAAGATGATGCAGAAGTACTTGCGACGATTCAATATGTAAATGATGCACTCAGTAAGATTAATAAAAAAATTGTATTAATAACCGGATCACCCTATCTGTTTGATGCTGTCGATGATAACGATCAATTTGAAAATATTGATACAAGCTTCTCTGAATTGTACCTTCGACATCCGCAAGCTTTTTTAGCTAACCCAGATTTCTTTTCATATTTCGAATTACAAAAATCTTCTTTCAAATTGGTCAGTTGGTTAAGTCTCTTTTTTCCTAAAGGACTACAACCAGCAATACAAACGCAAGGTGCGGAACAGCGTGCGTTTTTACGTAATATAAAAAAAGGAAAAAATAAAAATATTTTTACTTTAATTGATTTTCTTGTATCTCCAGATAGAGCAACTCAACCAATTGAAAGTTTACTTGATTTTTGGCATAAAAAAGTCAATGCTGTTGCAGAGACAAAATACTTAAAAGGATTGGAATTGGCTGATGAACGCGGGGCGTCTGAATTAGCAATTAAACTAATAGAAATCCGTAAGAAAAATGACCAATGGTCAGTTACTAACTTACAAGAATTTATATCTAAAGAGTCAACAAAACTAATTAGCGTTCTCTTTAATAAAACAGCATGGATTGGATTGTGGAGTAAGGCTCCGAGAGTGCAATTCAAAGGAGTACCAGAACTTCGACTTGATGATAAATTTCGTGAGTTTGCAGACTATTTAGGTAAAGTAATCCAACTACAACTTTTGGATATTGGAGGGATAGACTTATTGACAGAATATCGAAACCAATTTGAAGAAGTAATACGCCTTAGTACTGAGGTAGAACGAAAAGATCCAACCCTTTATCACACGCATATTATTCATGCGTTAGCTTTTGCCGTAAAGGGACATTGGGATTCAACCCTAACATTAGCTAAGATTGCCATAAGTATTTCCGATGATTTATGGAAAAACGAAGGCGAATTTCGACGTGGAAGAGAAGCAGCATATCTAGCATGTATAGCACTTCGTCGATCGGCAAAGGATCTGACCGGTCTTCAAAAAGCAGAAAAATATTTAAATCTGGCATATGAGCGTGAAAATAAGGATGCAAAGTCCGATATTCGCTTTTCTTCAGAGAGATGTGCGATAGATACTAGAAAAATATATTTTAAAATATTTTGCGAAAACGAAAACAGAAAAAACGAGTTAGTTGACACAACAATGATTGAGTTATATAATATAATTGAAAACTCTAAGGATGAAGAGAATGAACGGATTAGAATGTGGGTACAACGCCAATCTATTACTAATTTATTTTCACTTCTTGTAATAGCCTATGAAAAATGGAGTGAAGCAATATTAACCAAAGACAAAATCCAGAATACTTTAGATCTATTCCATATAGTCCTTCAAAAGATTGATAAACACAAGCACAAGCCCGAAGACGACCCGTACCCGCACTTGATTTATCACATCGCTAATTATATTTGGGGTCCAGACACAGAATCACAAAAGAATTCAAAAGAAATTGCTTTGTTGCATCTAAGTAAACCCAAATTCTATATGCCTTATGATGCAAAGCGTTGGGAATTTTTAAAACAATGTTTTTTTAAGGAAATCACTTTTTAATGTTGCAAGAATACTCATTTATAGACTAAATAATATCGTTAATTGTATGTAAATTGCCTTTAGAAGTGGTGAAAACTATGGGTTTCTATGGATTCAAGAGCAACTTATTTGATATACCTTTTGTTATATATTGACGGTGCACAAGGAAAAACATTAAAAATCTTGTAAATTATATCATAT
This sequence comes from Bacteroidota bacterium, assembly GCA_050015675.1. Lineage (GTDB taxonomy): Bacteria > Bacteroidota > Ignavibacteria > UBA10030 > UBA10030 > Fen-1298. Next base: position 5,795 of record JBEKAY010000093.1, read on the forward strand.
AACGTTTAATTATATATTATTATGGAACAATGTAATTAACAATAAAAACGTACATACAGGTAATTTTCTTTATGAAGATATTAATGTACTCACGCAATTGAGGTTATTGAATCAAAATATTTTCTTGGAGAAGCAAATATGAAAAGCACTATACGAAAACAACAAGGCTCTATCGAGGTCGAGCTTGAAGTCCTAATCAGCAAAGAAGGAGATTATTTTGTTTCCTACTGCCCAGCATTAGAGCTTTCATCGTATGGCAATACGGAAAAAGAAGCACGTAAATCTTTTGATGAAGCATTGGATATTTTTGTGGAAGAAACATCTAAAAAAGGGAGTTTAGAGGAATTTCTTAAAAAAATTGGCTGGACACTTCAGCAAAATCCA
>JBEKAY010000094.1:0-5921 GCA_050015675.1 Bacteroidota bacterium
CCCTGATTATAAACCTTTGCATCACGTTTCACGTGGACTTTCAGCTTAAAACATTTTATGCTTTTTGTTCTTTGACATACTTCTTTGTTGCTTCTCTTGACTTTTATCACAGTACCTGGTTAGGTTGCCTTTTTGAGAATGTTGTACTGATACCGAGCAACATGGTACGAGCCAATATGTTTGTCACTATGATATTGAAATCCAAATTGCTCATAGATGTTGCGCAACTTGTTTCGCGATATTTCGCAATCAAGCCGGAGATAACGCCGACCAAGAGCTCTCGTACGATCAATAGCCCACTTTAACATTGCGGTTGAAACTGTACCGCCAGCGTACTCACGACGTACTGCAACACGATGGACAAACGCAGATTCGTCATCGTTTACATCTGGCCAACACAACGGATCCATCATCACATACTTAAATGTTCCAGCCGACTTTCCATCTGCCTCTGCAAGAATATAGAATCCTGAGGTGACGTCTTCACGGAGACATTCTACTGATAGATCATTAACATTCCAAAGTGGGATGTCTCGTTTTTCCAACCACGACTCTGCTTCGATGAGAATCTCCGAAACGGTATGCACATCAGCTATTCCAGCTTGTCTGATAAGTATATTCATTCTCTTCCTTGCGATGGCAACCTAGCGGACGGGCGCTAAGCTGCGGCGCTGATAATTTTCAACATGCACAAAACGAAACGAGTTCATGCGATAAACCAAATTAATAAATACTCAACCAACGAGGTACTGAAAAGTTAATAATAAAAACGTGAACCCACCATCAGCCATGCTTAACGTCCATACGCTCATTCCGTCAGCTTGAGCGCCTGGTTATACCGCTTGCACCGGTTGATCTTTTACACCCTTTATTATAAGCCACAATGAAAGTCCAAATTCAGCTACAAACATAATGGGATATAACGGATAAGTCATTTTCTCATAACCCGGGAAAAACCATAACTGAAAGAAACATATCAAAAGTGAGACACCATCAGCAATTAATAATATGCCCAATATTTTTGGGAGGAAACCAGATTTGAAAACCAAATATCCAAGAGGAAATAACCATAGACCATAAAAGAGAACCATCACCACATTGCCATCAATATTGAGCATCAGCATTGAAAGAGCTTGTAATTGCTCATGTGAGAGCACCTTCAAATATTCGTCCCCATGTATCGGAAGAAGAGCTGCAAAATGAATTAATATACAAATACACTCTACCGCAACACCAACCATATTCAATAATACAAAGAGCAATGCAAGATTTTTGTGAACTGGTTTTAACAACACATATAACGCCCAAGCCGTCGACAGAAAAAAAGCCGTAGAAATCAGTTCCATTGCATTACGAATTCGAAATAGCCCTTCTTGTGCAATAATATTTTGTGGCATAAACGTACAAGATGCAAACAGTATTATATAAATGAGATATAGGACACCTGCGATCCTAGCTATCTTTTTATTTGAACTCATATAGTTTCCCTTTTTATGTTATGTTGCAAGCGGTATAACGGACCGGCGCTAAGTGGCGCCTCACATTGATATGTTCCGCGCCATGGCGTACAGCGCCACTGCGGCGCTGATAATTTTCAAAATACACTAAACGAGCTGAGTTCACGCTAACAAATAAATTATTAAGCATCTAAAACTTTACGCGCAATGTAAATTGCTCCTACGCTCATTCCGTCAGCTTGAGTTGCTGGTTAGGCAACGAATAAATAAAACAACCGCACTAAAAAAAATATTTTTCGTTCAATATTAAAGATTATTATGAATACTTAAATTATTTAGTATGCGCCGTGCTTCTTCGATATGTGAATCGGATACAGCCTGACGAGTGTGTCCATATTGATCACGTGCCACTAAATGTGTTTTAACTTGATTGGCAGTGTAGCCATCTGTAAGCGCCCATACACCGGCTTGAACAACCATTGGATCAGAATTTTTAGAAGCCTCAAGAAATTTTGATAGCTTATCGGAGACACGCCTAACACCATAAAATCTATCGTTCTTTCCCGGCACTGCAAGTGATGCATTAATGCATGCTGCGTCAATATTCAACCTTTTCGATGAACACGGAAATAAAGTAAAAGAATAATCCCTACGTGTAACCATGTTTTGATGGTTACCAGAAGAGACAAAATAAGTTCCAGGTTTTACAATCACATGGAGCTTCTTACGGATCAGATTCTCTACTTCCGCATAAATTTCTGTGATGGATTGTCCAGTTGCCATAGCGCGTACAAATCCTTTTACGTATAAAAATATAAGATCGTATTCTTGATCTTCACTAAGATCAACAGCTTTTGCTGTTAGCTGTTCTATACGTTTTTCCTTTCGAGAAGCTTGCCAGTGCCTGAATCTTGATATAAGTCCCATTGGTTTATTCCTTTCGTACTTACATGATTTATGAGTTGCCTAACGGACCGGCGCTAAGTGGCGCCTCACATTGATATGTTCCGCGCCATGGCGTACAGCGCTACTGCCGCGTTGAATAGTTTCGTAATGCACCCAAGGAAACAGGTTTACACTACCAATTGAATTATTAAGCATCAAACTTCTATTCGCAATGTTAATTACTCCAACGCTCATCCGGTCAGCTTGAGCCGCTGGTTAGCGGGCGTTTTTAACGCCAAGCAAAGAGTACGCCGCAATAGCTTGAAAGCTAAGTTTATTATTTATGTTTCTTTTAGTTAATCGTACGGTTTTCGCTGGCCATAAAGCACCATATTCTTGATTTGCAACTTTTATGTAAGATGCACTGAAATCTAGTTGGAGATTGCTGATTAAACCTGTTCCTATGTATCCAATATTTTCTGCATAGAATGGAGTCATCATAGTATCAATATGCCCAGCACTTATTTCAGTCAATGTAAAACCATACACATTTGTGAATGTTCCGCAGAATGTACGTAGTTCTTTACAATACGTCGCGGTAAAGAAAAGGCTATCAGAACTTCCAAGAGTATGTAACCACATTTCACCATTCACTGGATTCACTTTACCAAGGCGTTGCTCACCGAATGGATTTATTGAACTAGCACCAGAGTCTAACTCTGTCGACATAAAAAAACCATCTTTTATGAAATAATATTGAGTATCTGGTCGTTGAGTACCATAAGTCCATTCCATTGCAAAGACTTCCGCACCATCTCTGCGCTTCAAGGTACCTACAATTTTCATAAGAGTTGTTGAGCTATCGGTTAGATATACGAGTTGGCGCACATCTCCAGTGTTCAAAGGAGTATATGTTGCATTAGTTACTGGCAAGGGTTCTGTGGAATTTTTCTTGCAACAATTAAAAGAAAGAATGGTAATTACCAGAATAAGGATTTCAATTTTTGTCTTCATAAATGAATTTCCTTTGTAGAAGAATGAATTTAAACGCCCGCTAACGGTTGGCAACTAAGCTGCGGCAACGAAAAGCCGCAAGTTGCTGATAACGAAACAAGTTCATGCTGAAAAGTTTATTATTAAGAACCGAACCTATGCACGCCATGTTTAACGTACTCAGCTAGCAACCGCCAGCTTGAGCGCCTGGTTGGGCGGCTTATGTTGCTATAAAAGGATTTACTATTTGAGGTCAGTGCTCCGTTCAAATCCTCGGTCTTCTTGGAAATAACATTGGCGTCTTAGACTTGTATTCTAGATATGATGCACCAAAACGCAACTCTAGTTCTCGTTCTTCATATGTTTTGACGAAGAAAAGCACTGCTGGTGCGAATAAAATGAGTACCCAGAGCACAAACAGCGCTGACTGAAACCAAATCCCCAATGACAGGAAAAAAGCAAGACCTGCAAGCACCATAGGATTACGCGTCCAAGCATACAACAAATCTGCCGCTAATTTCCGACTGAGCGCAATGCCAGGCGCGCCAAATCCTTTCAAAGCAAGGTTTGCCACTACCAGCAAAGAAGCCGCCCCAGTAATAATGACTAGAGCCAAGCCGATTTCCGATGGTACTGGGAGTACCCAGCCAGACCAATTTTGATAGATGGTTACTGCTCGAACGAAAGGAACGCCAAGTGTAAAACTCAGAGCAAAATGTAAAAACGTTGTTATCCAGATGGCACGACTCATAGTTGGCTGTTTGTCGAGCATCTTCCTCCCGAGCCAAACCAGGGGGAATGTCAACAATACCCCTCCCACAATGATAGATAGATTTATGGCATTTGAAAGTGATACGTTTTGCACCAACCAGAAGATAAAACAGATAAACGCTAAAAGGGCAACTCTGACAAGAAGTTCAATAACATGTTTCATAATAACCTCCTTTGGCTTTGCCAAGCCGCCCAACGGACCGGCGCTAAGTGGCGCCTCACATTGATATGTTCCGCGCCATAGCGTACAGCGCCACTGCGGCGCTGAAAACTTTCAATATTTTGAAAACGAAACAAGTTCATGATACCAACTTTCAATTAAACACTAAACCTCTGCTCGCCATGAATTTTGCAGTGAGCTCTTTCCGTCAGCTTGAGCACCTGGTTAGGTTGCACCATAAAGTAATTTACTTTTTCTTTTGTTAATTGCTTCAAAGCTTGAATTACTACAAAACCAACCACCCGATTTTTGTTTTGCTTACAAAACTTTTTGAAACTGACAAACTCTCAAACCTGCACTACCATCGCTTGTAGAATGCAATAAACTTTTTCGATAATCAAATGCGAATAGAAAACACACCTTCAGATAAACACCACTAAAATAGCAAAATAAAAAGGTAACACGAAAATTAAAAGCACAGTGCAACCTAACGGATGGCGGCTAAGCTGCCGCACTGATAATTTTCAAATTGCTGAAAACGAAACAAGTTTACGCTCATAACCAAATTAATTAACTCCCAACCAACGAGGTACTGAAAAGGTAATTATAAAAACGTCAACCCACCATTAGCCATGAATTTCGCACCCAGATCATTCCGTCAGCTTGAGCGCATGATTAGGCAGCAAAAAACCATCATTTATAATACACCAATAGATATTCCTATAATAAAACCATTATATGACTTAGTATAATTTATATTCCCAAACCATGCTACACCAATGCCCATAGGGCCAAAAATCTTGATCTGAAATTTTGCTTCAAAGGGAACGCCCAATGTTGAAATGTTTATCGATTCAAATTGATGATAATCATTAATTTTATTTCCACGATCAGTTCCACTTACATACCCAATGCCAGACGAAAAACTTAAGAAAGCGTTAGTTTTGATATATGACATTCCATAAAGGAATCCAATCTCCTTACAACTCAATGTGGGTTCATCGTATATCCCTTCAACGTTAAAATTAAACTCATCTGCCTTGAAATATCTTACCGTGAAGAGATTATTGTTATAGCGGTAAGTTATGCTACCATAGAAACAAGGTCCAAAATGACTTCCACCAATGCCTGCACTAAGCCATCCTCCAGAAGTTTGTACATCATCCATCTGGGATTTTTCCTCTGCTAAGCCAGAATAAGTAAAAAGAAGTGAAGACACGAGAACTATTGTAATAATATAATATTTCATGATAGTCTCTTTTTTGCCGCCTAACGGACCGGCGCTAAGTCCCAATTCGACAGACTTGATGTTTTTTAATCAAGTCGTAGTCGAATCGTGGATCCCGCTGCAAGCGGGATCTATTATTTTTGCGGCGCTGATAATTTTCAATATGCACAAAACGAAACAGGTTCATGCTGATAACCAAATTGATAAGTATCAAAGTTATAGGTACTAAAAACTGAATAACCAAAACGAAAACCCACCACCAGCAATGCTTAACGTACCCAACTGGCAACCGTCAGCTTGAGCGTCTCGTATGTTGAGTCTGTTATAATTATTTTTGTATCCTGGTCCATTGGCAAAGTCATAGGAGAGATAGGAGCGTCTAGATATCTTCCTGAGAGAAGAATATCGTTAACCAGAGACTTCTCCC
>JBEKAY010000095.1:0-5893 GCA_050015675.1 Bacteroidota bacterium
AGGAGATTATCGCCGAATGTCCGCTGATCCTTTTGCGCTTTGAAGCCGTACTTATCTTCGGGAAAATCATCCGCCATTGCGATGAGCTTGTTTCCAACTCCGTTCCACATCCAGAGTAATTCCTGTGAGGGATTTTGTGCAGGCTTGGGAGGTTCGGCGGTTTTTTTTTCTTGTGCTGAAACGAACGTGACAAGCAGTACAGCAAGTGCCATAAACAGAAGTGTAGAAATAATTTTAGGCATAAGATGCTCCTTATTATATGAGAGATGATCTATTGATGTTGATGATCGTAGTCGTGTATCTCGAATCGATACAGACTATTAGATTTTAATATTTTTTTTGATAAAAATCTTGATAGCAGTTGACAAATGTGTAGCGGGCTGATCCGCCAGAGAGCCTAGCGGACAAGTTGGCGAAAACCATCCGCCATGTGCCGCTTTATGGCATCTCGTACAACGGAACTTTCTTTTTGCTCGCTTTTTACGTCCCGTGTATTTTACGGGATAAGCTGGATGGCCGATTAGTCAACCTTAATGTATCATTACAAATATCCCGACGGCTAACATAACAAACCCGGCTACCTGATTTATCCTTTTTTGCATTTTCCCACTCATCTGTATTTTATGTGATAAGCTCGCGATATAACTATAAGTCCCCAGCACACTGAATGACACTAGCGCAATGAGCGCCATCATCATTAAAGCATCTGTGAATCTTACTTCATCAAAATTGATGATAGTAGGAAGCACGCTTGCGTAAAATAATATCGGCTTGGGATTGCCGAGTGTAAGGAGCAAACCACTAATACATGTGTGCCATTTATTTTCTTTCTGATCTGTTTTTACGTTAGCACTAATCTGGCTGTTCCTAAACATCCTGATACCAAGGTATATCAGGTACAAACCCCCAGCAATCCTGATAAATATGAACATACCTTCTAGCATTTTTGCAATTGCCGATAATCCAAGTAATGCCAAAGCAAGGAAAACAATATCACCTAGTACCAGTCCTCCGATAAAGAACAGCGACATTTTAAATCCTTCGGCAGCCGCTTTTGCCATAGAACCGAATACTCCGGGACCGGGAGTGGCTGCAAGTATTGTCATCCCTATTAAAAACGTAATTAATAAATTAATGTTCATAATTTATTTGTAAATCGATTAGAGGAAAGGATTAGACTACCTTCACCTCAACTATTGGCCGGAACTATAAGGTCGTTGTTCTTCTTTCACAAAACCAAAGATATTATTTTTCTGCTCCTCTGGAAAAGAAAATATATAAAGAATATCGTTTGTTGGTAATTGTAGATCAATAGAAAACATTACATCAGTAGTTCGATACAGAAACGTCATTTTGATAAAATCATTAACATCACCCGTAGTAATGGCAGTACACTTAAAGTATTGGTCGTTGATTAGAAAAGAATTAAAGAGAAGGTTGGCGCGTAATTTAGTTTTTGCTGTCTTTGTAATATAGACTCGATAGTATTTGTCGGTGTTCATTTCATTATTCATTGATCCTCCAAAATTTAGTTTGTGGTATAAACCTTAAATGATTGACAATGTTCAACTTGTGGTGTATCTCTTTCTCATTTTTCTTGAGGCCGATGTCGATGACGTCGGGTCTATATTGCTCCAATAATCTTGCTTATCGTGATAAGCCAGAAACAAAATCTGAGAGTAAAAGCGTGAGTATCACCCTACCCGGCTGTGTGAATCGGTATGATAAATCGATACGGAAGAGATCAAGAATATTCGAAACGCCGATTCCCGCTTCATAGTACCAACCTTTAGTATCGTTCACAGGAAATTGCGGCGTTCGAAGCGCCTCGTCAGTTAACCATGACCGCGCCACTGCTCCTATCACGATAAATTCAAGCTTTGATTCATAAAGCGCTCTGATTCCCGTCAGCGCAAACGGAGCGCGGCGAAAATTATATTCGATAGAACACTCAGTATACCGATCTCCATAGTATTCGCGTGACCCAACACCTCGCAATGTCCCCTGTTCTCCAACGAACAATACGTTAGAGGCAAGCGAGAAATATCGCTGCGGCGGAAGATGTCCTGTTGTTATTCCGGCATTGAATATGATTGTGAGCGATGGCGGGAATAATAAGTTATAATTCATTGTGGATATTTTTCCGCGAAGCTTGAGGTTAAATTGGGTAAACGAATAATCACTCTTCAGAAATGGATCTGAGTATTCCACTGTAGTCGATGCGTTAAATGCATTCCGTGTAATGCCCGGCATTTCCGTCGTTGCATATCTTGCGCTCAATGTGAAGCTATTCATTCTCCCATCGATGATGGAAGGATTATCCGGATAGATTTCTGAACGATTGAAGAATGAATACTCGGTATGCTTGGCAAGTGATTTCTGATTCTCAGAAAGCCCTGCAAAAGAAATACCCCAGAAATCTGCCGGCAAATAGGTCAATGCCGCCTTCACACCGCGGGCGGCATAATAATCGAACGCATCCGAATGCGCAAATAAGGTACTGAAGATATTGAAGAACCGGTCCTCCATCAACAGGAACGGAAATTCTTCTATCTGATCATATACGTCCAGAGCAAACGACCATCTTCGGTCGGACATAGTTATTGCTGCGGCACCAAATGAAACAGAGCGGCTTACCGTATCACCAAACGAAAGTGTCGCCCCTGCATGCCATTTCCATCTTTCATCAGCTGTTCCGTATGCCGCTCCGCCTCGGACACCCAGCTCATTCGTCAATGAATCTGCTGTTTTGGAAATTCCCAGATGCCACGCTTCCACGCGATTGAATGTCAGATCTAAATAACTGAAGAATCCGGTAGTCATTGAATTCAAAAAACTCATCGTCGCACCGGATGGCGCAAATTGTTTTTCCAGCGTTTGAGTGCTGTCGAGTTTATGGTAAGCGCTATCCTGTTCCACTGTCAACGGCAGCACATCGTGCGTTGCCCAAAATGTTGAGTCAATTTTCTTTGCAGAAGAATCGATAGCTGTTTTGCTTATGTTCCGAATGCTGTCGGGGAGTGCGGGGTTCACCCTATAATCGTAGATGACCACGTCCCGTTCGACACCGATAGGCGGAATTCTAATCCCCATAACACTCACTTCCAGATTCCCTTCGAAACGATAATGCACAGGGAGCCAGACTGTGTTGTTAAAAAGCCGGAACGACTGCTTGTAATGCGCTTTTAAGAAATGGACGAACGGCTGTTCATACGCTTCATTCGGCTTAAGATCAGCTTCGATGACAGCATATGAGCGTTCGGCAATTGCAATTGTTCCTTTGAATAATGGATTGATGCGTGACTTCGGTATCACCTCAATCTTGTATACATCGAAGTCGTCCATTCTTCGAGTAGAACGCAGCTTATAATCGTAGAAGTCAAATGCATCCGGTGCCGTCGGGCCGGTAAATTGAAATCCGCCCATTGTAATTTCGTTATCATTAAAATTGATGACGTTCCCCACTCGCACCGCTTGCATTGATTTAGGAAGATTACCTGTTTGCTTTTGCTGCGTGACGATCTCGCGGAGGGAATCATCGCTTCGCCAATAGAGTGTCGAATACGATTCCGTGATAGCGGCGATAGAATCCTGTGCACGAAGAACCAACCGGTTAAATGCCTTACCCTCATAAGATGTCAATCGCTTCATCCATTTCTTCTTGCTTTCAATAGCATATCGAATGATTTGATACGCGGGGTCTTCACCAGTGACCACCATTTCTGCAACCTGAATGGCATTGGGCTGTAAGCGAACCAACACACTGCGAGAATTTCCACTGGCAATCGTGAGAGTATCCGATGAGTGGCCGACATAACTTACTGCAAGTGTCACGAGAGTATCGCGGACGGTGTATCGGAATTCCCCTCGAGCATTTGTAATAGTTCCCTGCGAAGTCCCGACGAATCTAATGGTCGCCGAAGGAAGCGGTTCATCGCTGGCGGCATCGACTACCTTACCATGAATAACAAATGATGGCTGTGCGAATGCCCTCAATGCACCAATGAATATCAGAGTAAGTAGAAGAGTTCTATATTGATGTGTCATTTTAATTTTTAAAAATCTTATTAGGTGCATCTTTTACTTCGCATACGAATTATTTTTCTCTGATGCAACTGGATCAACATCAAATAAATGGGATTGTAATTGGCAACTATTGTCTCACGACAAATATACGACCCCATCCTATCCTTCCCCTATGAGGATATCCTCTCCCTCTTTAGGGGAGATTAAGAGGGGGTCATAAAAATAATATTATTTAAAAATTGCACTAGATACTCTCTGACACCGCTTTCATATCCGCCGGCAGTTCAGAGTCAAACTTCACAAATTCTTTTGTTGCTGGATGGATAAAACCGATAGTTTTTGCATGCAGTGCCTGCCTTGGAATAAGTTTGAGAAGATTTGCAGCGGAGTGTGCCTTCTTCCCTTCCAAACCGTTCCACGTATTGTTTCTCCCGCCATACGTGGGATCGCCAAATACCGGATGGTTGATATGCGCCAAATGCACACGAATCTGGTGGGTGCGGCCGGTCTTGAGATGCAGGCGAACGAGTGAAAGAAACTCGAATTCTTTCAGTACTTCATATTCCGTAATTGCAGATTTTCCATCTTCTGTTACCGCTACTTTCTTTCGATCGCGCTTGCTTCGGCCAAGATTTGCATCGATCGTTCCTTTCGGCGATTTGAATCTGCCCCAGACTATCGCCCAGTACTCACGGTCGATAGTACGCTTGGCAAATTGCTTTGCAAGAAATGCATGCGCCGCATCGGTTTTTGCTACAACCATTAAACCTGTTGTATCTTTATCTAAACGATGCACAATGCCGGGGCGCATCTCGGTGTTGAGCGTAGAAAGATGATTGCAATGATGCAGGAGTGCGTTCACGAGTGTGCCGGAATAATTGCTGTATGCCGGATGAGTTACCATGCCTGCCGGTTTATTTACAATCAGTAAGGACGCATCTTCAAACACAATGTCGAGTGGAATATTTTCCGGCTCGGCATCCATGCGTGGCGGACGTGGAAACGTAATATCAATAATGTCATTCGGATTGAGCAGGTAACTCGACTTGACAATCTTGCCATTCACTAACACCATTCCAGCTTCAATGGCTTGCTGAACTTTATTGCGCGTTGCATTTTCCACTCGATGCGTAAGATAAACATCGAGACGTTTGCGGTGTTCCCCGGGAGGAACGATGATGCGGAGTTGCTCGCGCCCCTCTGCATTATCACCAGAGGATTCTTGAGGAGACATAATTTGCGTTGTTACAATGGATTCACCGAAGAACTTTGCACATCGCTCTTTGGTTCATTCATATTGCTGATCGCAGAATTTTGGTCTGCAGAGGTTTTTTCTGTATCGATTGCTTTTGCCGCAGATTCATCCATTAATGAGAATTTCCGGTGAAACAACAGCATCAGCACAACACCGGTGGAGACAGAAGCATCAGCAATGTTGAATATGGCAAAGCGGTTCAAGTGGATTGCAAGAAAATCTATGCGAAAAAAATCCATATCGATAAAATCAACGACCTTGCCGTAGAACAACGGCCCTTCGCCGAAGATGATGCCGTAAAATATTCTGTCGATAAGATTGCCAATCGCTCCACCAAGAATCATTGCCAGTGTAAAACGAACAATAAATGGTTCTTTGCGCAAACGATATATGTAGTAAAAAATACCAACGCTTGCAACGAACGAGAAGAGTGTAAGGAATAATCGTCCACTGATTTCAATGCCGAATGCCATACCTGGATTTTCAACAAAGGTCAGCCGAAAAAAGTCGCCGATGAGCGGAATACTTTGCCCAAGCTGCATCCCCTGGTGATAGTAATTGAAGATTGGTAGAGTAAATCCTTTTACCAACAGCTTCGTCACTTGATCAAGA
>JBEKAY010000096.1:0-5842 GCA_050015675.1 Bacteroidota bacterium
GACCACACACGTAAGGAGAATTTCAATGTCAGACATTTCATTAGACGCACTTGGCATGGTCGAAACCAAAGGACTTGTCGGCGCAATCGAAGCAGCCGATGCAATGGTCAAGGCGGCTAAAGTGACACTGATCGGCAAAGAACAAATCGGCGGCGGATATGTAACCGTTATGGTACGTGGCGATGTCGGTGCCGTGAAAGCAGCAACCGATGCCGGAGCAGCAGCGGCGCAGCGTGTTGGCGAATTAGTCTCGGTGCATGTTATTCCGCGTCCACACAGCGATGTGGAAACCATTCTACCTAAACGTCCAGCACAAAAATAATTTTTTGATATCATAATCCCGAAGGATAGTACACCGTCGGGATTTTTTCTTTTATCGGATCATAATGCATGGTTGACTACGCTCTTGGCTTAGTGGAAACCAAAGGACTTGTTGCCGCTATTGAAGCGGCTGACACAATGGTGAAAACTGCCAATGTCGTTTTAATTGGTAAGGAAATAACACGAGGCGCACTCGTCACAATCAAAATCGTCGGCGACACTGCGGCAGTGCGTTCAGCAGTGGAAGCAGGAGCGGCTGCGGCACAACGTGTTGGCGAGCTTGTTTCCAAGCACATCATTCCACGTCCTGGAGACGGATTGGAAGAACTCGTCTTTGCAGAGAGTCAACTCACGCAAAATGAAGTAGAACGAATTCTCAACAGAGAACTCGCGCCACTGGTAAAAGAAGGTTTTCCTCTTCAAGAAGAAGAACCTATTGCACCACAGAACGAGAATGTTGATGAAGACGGTGAAGAGCCCAAGGAAGAACAGATTCAGGAAGAATCGTACACGATGCCGGAAGGGCTGACCCCGGAACTGCAAGCATACTTCAAACGATTAGATTTAATGACAGTGCATGAGCTACGCCGTTTTGCGCGGACCGTTGAAGGATTATCGATCTATGGCAGACAGATTTCTCGTGCCAATAAAAAAGAATTAGTTAAAGAACTGCTGAAAGCGAAGAAGGCGTAGGGGCATAATTCAGAAATCAACTATTGCATTTAGTTCTCATCTATTGATTACCGCTTTTATACTGACTTCTTACTTCTCCTATTTAACCTCACAACAACATTCAAAAAACGCATTATCTAACATAGGTTGTATCCGTTGGAACGAAATGGTACATTGAATCGTTTAACATAAAGTGATGATGAACTTAAAACTCCATATGACTGTACAGATAACACTTCTTTGCTCAATGTTATTTTTTTCCTCGGGGTTTACGACCATTGTCAAATATTGCTCGATGAGTCAATCTTCGGAATGCTGTTGCGAATCTGATCATTCCGATAATGCTGCTGCGCAAACCAATGAATCTTCTGTCGGCGACCAGAACTCTCCGTGCCTAACGGTAAAAGTGATCGGTGGTTTAAATGATATAAAAGCGACTGTTACTTCTGAATCTTCAGCAAAATTATTAGCAGTTGAAACTATTCCGCTAAATTTTGAGGCAGTCCCCCTGCCCATTCCTACTCATTCCCTTTCCTTTACTTATACAGATGATATTGCTCCACCCAATGAAGATATTTGCATTCGTATAAGTTCTCTTTTGATCTAAACCTTTTCCTTAGCAAACGTGTTGTTTAATTACTAAACGACGATACAGCACTGTTGTGTGCTGTTGAAAACATTTATGCTTTGGAGAGCTTATGATCGAGCGCATTATTGACTGGAGCGCGAAAAACCGCTTCATCGTTATCCTGCTTTACATTCTTATTACCGGTTTCGGCATTTACTGCGTTATCAATCTGCCGGTTGATGCAATTCCTGATTTGTCGGAAAATCAGGTAATTGTTTTTACCGAATGGATGGGGCGTTCCCCGGAAATTGTCGAACAACAGGTTACCTATCCCATATCATCTGCGCTGCAAGGATTGCCTGAAGTAAAAGCAGTCCGGGCGAGCTCGATGTTCGGAATGTCATTCGTCTTTGTGATTTTCAACGACAATACCGATCTCTACTTTGCGCGAAATCGTGTGATTGAAAAACTTGCTTTGGTTCGTTCAGAACTTCCGCCGAATGTCACACCCATTCTTGGTCCTGATGGGACTGGAGTCGGGCATGTCTTTTGGTATACCGTTGAAGGTAAGAACTATGATCTTGCCACTCTCCGCTCTGTACAAGACTGGTATTTGCGGAACAAACTCGTTTCTATTGAAGGTGTCGCAGAAATTGCGAGTATAGGTGGTTTTGTCAAACAGTATCAGGTTGATATAGATCCCAATAAGCTGCGTGCATATAATGTGACCATCGGAGAACTTGCCGGTGCAATTCAACGCAACAACAACGAAGTGGGCGGGAAGCTTCTTGAAATCAGCGATGCAGAATATTTTGTTCGCGGCCAGGGATATATTACTTCCACCGAAGATGTGGAAAACGTATTTGTCAAGCAGGGTCCGAATGGTATTCCCATCTTGGTAAAAAATGTAGCCACCGTACAGCTTGGCGGAGATATACGCAGGGGATTATTGGAAAAGAACGGCGAAGGGGAAGTTGTCGGAGGAATTGTCGTTATGCGAAGCGGTGCCAATGCGCGTGACGTAATCGAAAGAGTGAAACAACGCATTGAAGAAATCAAGCCGGGACTTCCTCCGGGTGTTGAAGTTGTGCCATCCTATGATCGTTCTATATTGATAGAAGCGGCGATCGGTACGTTGAGCCGTGCTCTTATCGAGGCAAGCATTTTTGTTGCGATTGTCGTGACGATATTTCTTCTCCACTTCCGGTCCATCGTTCGTATTTTGATCGAACTGCCGATTTCTGTTTTGCTTGCATTCATTTTGATGTATGTCTTTGGTATCACGTCAAACATCATGTCCCTAGGTGGCATTATCTTGGCGATTGGAGTGATTGTTGATTCTTCCATTGTGCTGGTGGAAAATGCCTACCGCAATATTGCCAACGCACTGGCAAAGAAAGGGCATCTCACCAATGAAGAATATCGTGACATTTCAATCATATCTGCAAAGCAAGTTGGCAGAGCAATTTTCTTTTCGGAACTGATCATTCTTGTCGGATTCCTTCCGGTATTTCTGCTGACAGGTCAGGAAGGGAAACTTTTCCACCCGCTTGCATTTACAAAATCATTTGTGATGATCTCCTCGGCGATGGTTGTTATCACACTTATCCCTGTGCTTATGACGATGTTGATGAGAGGAAATTTCCGCCCAGAATCGGCTAATCCTGTGACACAATTCTTCATTCGATTATATCGGCCCGTCATTCATTGGGTCTTGAAACATCGTAAGGCAACAATCGCCATCAACGTTCTTGCACTACTTATAACTGTTCCGATGATGATGCACATCGGTTCTGAATTCATGCCTCCGCTGGATGAAGGATCTATTCTCTATATGCCGGTGACTTTACCAAACGCATCAGTCACAGAAGTCGCCCGGATTATGGCATTGCAGGATAAAATCATCCGCAGTGTGCCCGAAGTACATCATGTCCTTGGGAAAGCTGGGCGGGCTGAAACCGCAACGGACAATGCACCAATCAGCATGATAGAAACAATTATCATGCTGAAGCCGAAAGATCAATGGCGGCCTGGTATAACAAAGAGAGATATTGTTCAGGAATTGGATGCGAAGCTGCAAATTCCCGGTATCCGCAACGGATGGACGCAGCCGATTATCAACCGCATCAATATGCTCTCAACTGGTGTTCGCACTGATATTGGTTTTAAGATTTTTGGCGACAATCTCGACACACTTGAACATTATGCGATCAAAGCGGAACAAATCCTTAAGGGCGTGCCAGGTGCCGCCGACATCGTTGCCGAGCGAATCGGAAACGGTTACTATGTTGATATCGTCCCCAAGAAAGCGATGCTCTCCCGCTACGGATTAAATATTGGCGACTTGCAGGATATTATTGAAGTGGCTATAGGCGGACAAAATCTGGGTGTTGTTCTCGAAGGCAGAATGCGGTTCCCGATTCGCTTACGGTTTGAACGTGAATATCGTGACAACGTCGAAGAATTAAACCGTCTCTATATTCCTGTCAGAACGAGCGGTGCGGTGTCAACTGCGATGAGCGCATCACCCGCAATGGGACAGAGTGGAGCATCGTCGGGAATGTCTGGAATGAGTTCAGCACAATCTCCGCAATCCCAGGTTTCAGTTCAACAGTCTTCATTTGCATCATCGTCTTTATTGAGTCAGCAGCCTGCAGATGAGCTTACTTATGTTCCGCTCTCGGAAGTAGCAGATTTAAAAATCGTGACCGGTCCGCCTATGATCAGCAGCGAGAACGGGCAGCTTCGCGCCATTGTGTATATGAATGTACGCGGGAGGGATATGGGCGGAACAATGGAAGATGCAAAGAAAGTTATCAGCGAAAATCTTAAACTTCCTTCCGGCTATTCCTACACGTGGAGCGGGCAATACGAGCACAAAGTCCGTGCTCAAAAGACGCTTGAATACATTATGCCGATTGTCTTTCTCATTATTTTTATTCTGCTCTATTTTACATTCAAAGATTATGTGGAAGCGTTTGTTGTGATGCTCTCGGTTCCGTTTGCACTCATCGGCGGCGTTTATATGATTTTCATTCTTGGTTATAATTTTTCTGTTGCCGTATGGGTAGGATTCATTGCACTCTATGGTATAGCGGTAGAAACAGGTGTCGTCATGGTTGTCTATTTGCACGAAGCACTGGATAAAAAGATACGAGCTCATAAAAAAGGAGAACGCGGTCCATTAACAACGCTGGACATTTATGAAGCTACCGTTGAAGGCGCGGTCTTACGATTGCGGCCAAAGATCATGACTGTCGTGACCAGCATGATGGGATTGATTCCAGTGATGTGGGCAACCGGTGCCGGTGCAGATATGATGAAGCCTCTTACTGCGCCTATGATCGGCGGGCTCTTTACTTCTGCTGTTCATGTTCTTGTTGTCACGCCAGTACTGTTTGTGATCATGAAAGAACATGCTTTGAAAAAAGGAACACTTGAAATGTCCAAGATGGCTGAATTTTTAAAGGAAGGAGAATAAATATGAAAACAATCCCAATGCTGCTGACATTCTCTTTTCTTTTATCTCATGCAATCGCGCAGCCGGTTGATTCTTTGATACAGGAAGCTTATAAGAATAACCCACAGTTCAAGTCGTTTGAGTACCAGATTCAAGCAACGGGATTCCGTGCTTCTGCAACGAGCGCCTTGCCGGCACCGACACTTGGGATAGAGTTTAGTCAAATTCCTTCCAATAGTACGAATATCCTTAACGATGCCATATCCAACAATATTTCCATTTCACAAATGATCATGCTGGGTGGCAAGCTCTCGGCAATGTCTGAGATGGAAAAAAGGAAAGGCAGAGTGTTGGAACAAAACCTTGGCTCATTTCAAGTGCAGCTCCGCACAAAAATAAAAATGAATTATTACCAGATGTGGCTTCTCGACAGGCAAATTGAAGTGCAGCAACGGACAATATCATTATTAAACGAACTTGTTCAGAACATGCAATCACACGTGATGATAAACCGCATGCGTCAGGCAGATCTCTTTACGATACAGGCAGAAGTTGCCTCCGAGAAATCGAATTTAAGTGAGATGTATTCAAAGCGTGCAAACGTGCAAAATGCGGCAAATGCTCTGTTGGGTAGAAACGATTTTACTCAGGCGATAAGAACGGACAGTACGCTTCCATCAACCTCGTTTGTGTTATCTGAGTTTCAATTGTCTGAACAAGTGAAACAAGCGAATCCTTCCCTCAATGCGATGGATCGAATGAAGGAAATGAACGAAGCTGAAATCACCGCTGCGAACAGAGAACTTTTTCCGGATGTCATG
>JBEKAY010000097.1:0-5712 GCA_050015675.1 Bacteroidota bacterium
TCCGATTCTACATCGTAATGTCCGTACACGAGAATCGTTGGATTGCCGGTTGCGCCAAGCCAATCGGCATAGACAACCGGATGTCCTTCAGTCTCCAATATCTGCACGTTTTGCATGCCGATGTTCGTCATGTGGTTCTTGAGCCATTCAGCTGCACGGCGCATCTCTGGTTTGCGTTCCGTTTGGGAGCTGACGCTCGGTATCGCAAGAAGTTCTTTCAGTTCCATCAGATAACGTTCATGATTGGATTCGATGTATGATAAAATCTTTTCCATAGATTTATCCTTTTGATAAATTGAGAAAACTGCGCGGAGAAATATAGGTATCGGATGAAGGAAAGGCAAGAAAGCTGGACAAAGGTGTTCGTAACATAAAAATTAATCTTCTTTTCCTTGCTTATCTGCAAGTGTCGGGAGGTGACTCCCGACACAACCGGGGAAAATGTAGTTGACAACAAACTGAGGCTTTCTTAATTTCTTGTGCGCTGTATCCCTAACAGTGCATAGTTAGCCTCCTCCTTAGCGCATGGCATCTGGTAGTGTGTCAGGCGCTGTTATTTGATCCCCATTTGACATATAATATCTATTGCATTTGAAATTGGAAATATTTACTTTCTCGCAGGCTGTTTACGAACGCCGGCTTATCCGCCAATATACAAAGTTTATCTCAAGATAGGCGGATGGACAACCCAGAAAACAGCTTGCATGCCGACGAATTCCCAATAAAACTTTTAATGCATACAGTTTTATAATGTAACTGAACGGGGACAAAACGCGCTTAGACAAAACTCCGACACTCTTGACGAAAAAAGTGAAGGTATTTTATGAAAATACGAGTCATCCTATTCGTTGCTTTCCTTCTCTGTTTGGCTGGATTGAGCGCTCGTGGTCAGAATGGCGTTTCTTTGTCACCCATCTCTGGGGCTGACGGAGTATTCGACACGGTTGTTCTTAATGGAACCACAGTCTATCGCTCAACCGGAACTCCTGGTTCCTATGCTCTCTATATGTACTTCACATGTTCTGCCAGCATTCACCATCAAACTGTTTACCTCGAGGTAACGTACCTGGATGTCGGCCTCGGGTACTTCGAGACGCAATACAACTCGACTTCAAATGACTATCAGCGGGTAGCGGTTCGATATCAGAACAATTGCCAGCAATCCAACCGCATTATCACTGCCGTTTTTCAGTTGACGGACGCTGATTTTCGAAAGGCGCAGAACCTGGGCGCTGACCTGCGTCTTGAATCAGATCCGTCTCTTCAGAAACAGATCATCTCTGCCACTGTTTACTTTGCACCAACTCCAACATTTCAGAAGTATCAGACGGATTGGATGGGGCCTTACACCGGGAGAACATACATGGGAGACAACCTCGTTGATGCGACAACGTTGAATGGAAAAGTAATCTGTGGTTACCAGGGATGGTTCCGGACACCAGCAGATCCGACAGGTTTGGGCTTTGTGCACTATTTTCGATCTACCGTTAACGACCCCACGGTGGACCTTTGGCCCGACATTACAGAATACTCCGTCGACGAGCAATGCCCCGTTCCAGGTTGGCAGCTCTACAGCGGGAAGCAGGCATATTTGTTCAGTTCCGCGAACAAGCGGACAGTTCTTCGCCATTTTCAGTGGATGGAAGCGTATGGAATAGATTGCATAGAAGTTCAACGATTCGTTGCCTCCATCGGAACTGTGGGCGATCCGGAATCCTATCGCGTTCTTGGCTACGCACGCGAAGCGGCAAACAGAACCGGGCGCACGTTTTATGTGACTTATGCTCTCGGTGGTATTGATACTACCAAGGCCTTTTCGAAAATCCGGGAGGACTGGAAATACTTGGTCGACTCGTTGAAACTTACTGTGGACCAACGATATCAGCATCATAACGAAAAACCAGTCGTGGGTGTCTACGGCTTCCAGAGCTCCTGGCCTTGGGTATCCCCAACTATGGCTGATAGCGTCATTGGATTCTTCGCAGGGAGCGGACCGTACGCAGCTTTTTTCAAAGGATCAGGCGAATGGTGGTGGCGAACCGACACTACCCTTGATTGGGCTGCGGTGGTCAGAAAGATGGGAGCCTACACACCATGGAACGTAGGAAACTATGCGGGGGAGGAAGCATCGTTCTACAACTGGTTGCCAGACAAGCAGGCGATGGATTCGGCAGGCGTTTTGTATATACCGCTTGTCTATCCCGGATTCTCTTGGGACAATCTGATGAACCAACTGCCGGGGACAACGAATCATCCTCGGCGAAAAGGCGCCTTTTTCTGGAATCAGTTCATAGAGGCCAAACAGATTGGTGCCAGTACAGTATTCGTTGCGATGTTTGATGAGATCGACGAAGGAACGGCCATCTTCAAGATAGCAAACGACGTCCCGCTGAATCATTACTTCCTCCCCATCGAACCAGGCCTGCCGTCAGACTTCTATCTTCTCTTGACCGGATATTGCGAAAAGATCGTCAACGGCACGGTGACTCTGCCGAGTTCGATGCCTGATTTCACTCTTCAATCTCAACCCCCGATTCCTGATATGATATCACCGACGTTCGGAGACACAGAGTTCAGCCAGCTCACGATTTCCTGGACGCCTGTAGTTCATGCTTCAGGGATCACCGGCTATGAGGTCGAGTTGGACAGAGCGATCTCCATGGTCAGTGACACGTCATTGACACCTGTACTGTCTGATGGGAGCCACAGAACTCGAGTCCGTGCTATGAATGGGCTCGGTGTGAAAGGAGGCTGGTCGGAGGTCCAGACCTTTACGTTTCGGTCTCTCGCCCCCTCGGCGAAAGCTCATTTGGTGTCACCTCCTGATCGATCCTTGAATGTGCCGGTTGCGGCAAACTTTGTTTGGAGACGATCTGCGAACGCGACCTCATATACATTGCAGCTCTCGCAGGACAGTATGTTTGTCACTAGTGTCGTGGGTGATTCGACAATTGTCGATACGCTCAGACAGCTGTCTCTTCCAGCCCAAGGGATACGTTTCTTCTGGCGAGTGAGAGGCCGCAATGCGACGGGGAGCGGTCCGTGGTCAGATGTCTGGAGCTTTACAACGATTGTCTCAGCTCCGGCAGCACCAACACTTATTTCACCATCGAATGGTGCAACAGGTATTTCCATCAATCCTACACTAAGCTGGAATGCTTCCTCTGGAACTTTCTCATATCGGCTACAGATCTCAACTAGTTCTAGTTTTTCACCGCTCTTGCTTGATTCGAGCGGTATCACAGGGACTTCGTATAGTGTTAGTGGTCTTGCTCAAAAAACGACTTACTACTGGCGGGTCAGTGCTACTAACGCGGGTGGAACAAGCTTATATTCCAACACATCAAGTTTCACCACAGGCACAACATCCGTCGAGCAGATTTGTTCTAAAGTGCCTGCAACTTATGATCTGTGTCAGAATTATCCAAATCCGTTTAATCCTAATACAACAATTCAATTTTCTCTTCCTAAAGCAACGTATGTGACTTTGAAAATCTATAACAATATAGGAAAGGAAGTAGCACTGCTTGTTTCACAATATTTGAGTGCTGGAATTTATACAACAGAATTGAATGCCGCGGGTTTGCCAAGTGGTGTTTATTTTTATCGGATGCAGACAGGCTCATTTATAGAAACTAAGAAACTTGTTTTGCTGAGATAAAACAATTGCAACATAACCAGGCGCTCCCCACAAAAAGCGCGGAGCAGGCAAGCTGATCCCAGCCTAAAACGTGCTGGGACAGGCTCCATGCACTACAAAAATTATGGCGAGCATAGGTTTCGGTCCTTAATAATAAACTTTTCAGTATAAACTTGTTTCATTTTGTTTATATTGAAAATTATCAACGTCGCAGTCCGATTCCGCTTTCGCAGGATCGCGATCGCGTGGCGTTAAAAAAGCCATGGACTTAGCGCCCATCCGTTAGGTGGCTTGTTTAGAAAATTTCATCACACAAAGTGTTACTATATTTATCAAAGAGCTTTCATCCAATAGGTCGGTAAAATAACACACAATCGATGTGGAGGTTTATATGTTTATTATTAAAAATAAGTTAAAAATATTCCTTTTCATCTTTATTGCTTACGGAATCTGTCAGGCACAGTTTTTAGATTCTTTTAAAAGTAAAAAAATAGAAGGATGGTTCTTTTTTACAGGTGATGGCGCCGCAACAATGGATTTTGTCCAGATGGACGGTTATGCACGTATTCTTGTAGATGCGACAAAAGACAGGGACAATGTGTATTGGACATTAATTAAACGTAATGTATCGGCTTTCCTTGATTTGAACAAATTGAAAGATCCTTCTTTTCAATTACGCACTGAGGCAAGGGTCCGTGTTCATAATGCACCACGCCGGGTTAATATGATGGTGAATACACAAAGAACGACTAATTATGAAATCGATTTAATGGAGTTTGATATACCGGATACATCCGAATGGCATACCATCAGCATGACTACTAAAAAATTTGATGCTGTTCCGGGTGACACGGTTTATGTACAGTTGTGCGTTACAGATTATGGATTGGGTAAATATTATGTCGATCTGGATTATTATCGCGCCGACATTGTGAATGTTAATCTCGCCGGACCTGATAAAGGAGAGCTTGTACCTTATCATCCGCCTGTGCCGGATATAGGCATTTTTTCGAATCATCTTGATGTTACTCATAACTGTTTGATTAATTCTGATTTTCCTGATGTAAACTTTAATAACTGGCATGTTAAAGAACAAAATGGCGATGCACGAATATTGACAGTTAATGCAAATCAATGGGCTATTTTAAGATGGGATTTTGAAAAATATAAGAATTTAAAAGTTGATGGACCGGGTCTATTGGAATTAACAACGCAATCTGTCCCGATAGGCGGCAACTATATTGAAGCGTTTGGTGAAGATTTTGGCATAGAGTTTGGTAAAATAAGAGTGATTGAAGTCATTGGAGGAGATCCTAAGTGGGATCAAAATAAAGTGACATATAACAATTTTATGCAGGGTAATATTTATTCCGATGTTTTTAATACTCAGATGATTTATGATACTGAGATGTCTGATAAACCCGGTAGTAAAAATTTTATTATTATTTCAAAACCGGTATTACAGCGCATGCTGGATGGGAAAACAAAGGGTCTACTTATTCGTCCTTTGGGCGCTTTAGATGCTTCTTTTTATGCTTCGGAAAACCAACTGGGGAATAATGGCCCAAAACTGCATTTCAATATTGTAAAATAATGTGAAATGAGTGTTTAATCGGAAATCGATTAAATATATTTTTATTTCATTAGTAGTAATATTATTGTTCTTTGCCAACCTGTTTTACATAAAGCTGCAAAAGAAGATTTGGGGAAAGGCATTAATTATATTCTCAATAAACAATTATTGAAACATAAATTAATAGAAAAGTAAATTTTTACCGCCTAACCAGGTACTGTGATAAAAGTCAAGAGGAGTAGAAGAAATATTTCAAAGAACAGTTGGCGGTGTATCTGTAAAGAACATCAAGTTGCAACAGCCTAAGACGCAGATTTATAATCAGGGATGTAGACAGAATTAGATTTCCAGAGCGTTCCGCCGCTTCGTATGGCGGTGATTTCCACTCGCTCACAGGGTCTTCCGATTCTACATCGTAATGTCCGTACACGAGAATCGTTGGATTGCCGGTTGCGCCAAGCCAATCGGCATAGACAACCGGATGTCCTTCAGTCTCCAA
>JBEKAY010000098.1:0-5532 GCA_050015675.1 Bacteroidota bacterium
GTACTATTTAACATTGCGTATAAAGTTTTGGATGCTTAATAATTTAATTATCAGCGTGAACTCGTTTCGTTTAGTGAATTACGAAAATTATCAGCGCCGCAGCTTAGCGCCGGTCCGTTAGGCAACACGGTGTAAAATAATTAACGGAGAAGCCATAATGATTCGATTTAAGTATAGAGACGGAGAAAAGGACGTAGACTACGTTACTCTTTCTATGCAACAACAGGGCATGGCTACAGCAATGAAACACAATATATCCAAGTCGCTGGAGTTTGCCCAGTGTCCTATTTGCAAAGAAAATTTCGATATTACCATTGCTCTAAGTGTTGGAGAAAATAGGTCTGCATGGAATACTTCTTTTCCTTGTCATACAGAATTTGATAAGCTTGTTAAAAGTAAGATTACTCTTTAACCTTTTTTAAGATAGTCACCGTGTTGCCTAACCAGCGGCTCAAGCTGACCGAATGAGCGTGGGAGCAATTTACATTGCGAGTAGAGGTATTGTGCTTAATAATTCAGTTGGTAGCGTGAACCTGTTTCGTTTTGTGGTTAATTAAAGTTGGTCATGCGGCAGCTTAGCCGCCATCCGTTAGGCAGTTTGTCTTTCTTCTATTTAAGTTAGAACGATATGAATAATCAGCATATTGATAAAACCAACCCTTTCTTTTGTCGCCTTAAAAGTGATGAGATAGCAAAATATGTATTCTCCTTTACACTCAAATACTTTTATATGATTTCGGCCATCTTTATTTTTGTCTCTGTTATTAATGGATTCAAGATAGATAAATTCCTATCGGCTTTATTTACACTCCTGCTAACGATTTTACTCCATAAATATAAATCTAGATTAATAGCAGGATTATTTATATTTATCGCTAGTGGCAATTTCTTATTTATGGCAGTCAAGTCTGCGGATTCAAGTAGTTTGATTTTTCAATTGGTAATTGTTCTGCTTTGTATTCGATCCTGGCAGGCTATTTCATATTTTAAAAACAATGAAACCATTTCAAATGATCAAACTGCCTAACCAGGCGCTCAAGCTGACGGAGTGAGCGTGGGAGCAATTTACATGTCTAATGGTGGGTTTAAGTTTTTATAATTAACTTTTCAGTATCTCGTTGGTTGAGGATAAATTAATTTGGTTATCAGCGTGAACTTGTTTCGTTTTGTGTATATTGAATATTATCAGCGCCGCAGCTTAGCGCCGGTCCGTTAGGCGGTATTTGGAAAAGATTTTATGGATCATGATCGTGGAAATGAAATAGTTTCAGATTTTGTCGAACTTGTTGGTAAATATCCGGATCTGAAAATCAAGAAATCGTTTTATTCGCCCAATGTCTATGAAATCGATGGTCTTTTTAATTGCCTTTTATATGTGAAGGCAAGGTCTGAGGATCCATTACGTTGGGGTGTTAGAGCCAAAGTAGTACAAAACCTTCGACGCCAAAACAAACCCTGGTACGTTTTATTGCTATATATCAAACCACAAACTGGATACCTTTTTCCTTCAACTGCAGTTATCCATTATATTGATAACAAAGTATGGCCAATAGGTAAAGATGGAGACTATAAACCCGCTGCAACTCGCCTGTATTCAGATAAAAGTATACATATTCATACACTTGAAGAATTACTAAAACAGATTCACCTTAGCCATCAATCGAAGTTTTCTGTAGAATCTGCGATAGCTGAAGCAATTCAAGAAACAAATATTCTGCGCAAAAGAGGTGAAGGTGAATCAGAAAGTCATAAGAAGCTAAAATTATTTGTCCATGATCGTCCCGATCTCATCAATCTTTCCGATGTAATGAACAAATGGATTGAATATTCATTCCCAAGCGGCGATAGAGTTGATGTTGCTTTTGAATCTAAAAATAATAAATGGACGGTTGTCGAAATCGAATTAGAGGGTGTACCACAAACGATCATTGGTTTATTTCAGGTCGTAAAATATATGGCTTTACAGAAAGCTGTTTTAAAAATAAAAGGCATCCAAGGAGAAGTCGAAGGCATTCTTGTTGCAAGAACAATATCTCCAGAAGTTAAAATGCTCGCTAATATTTTATTAATAAGAACCGTTGAGCTTGTTCCTTTTTAAATACAAATACCGCCTAACCAGCAACTCAAGCTGACGGAATGAGCGTGGGTACGTTTAGCAAGGCGCATAGAGGTTTGGATGTTTAATAATATACTTTTCAGCATGAACTTGTTTCGTTTTCAGCAACTTGCGGGTTATCGTTGCCGCAGCTTAGTTGCCATCCGTTAGGCGGTGAATCCCAAATTAGGAGATTCTATGATTTCATCTGTAGGTTTTAAACAAACTGACACTGTTTTAAGAATCCTGCCAGGAGCTCTCCTATTAATATTTATTGCAGCGGACTTCAGGGAACAGATTATTACGGATTTTAAACTCAATTCGACAGATCTTATTTTTCTGATCGCCACAGGGTCTTATCCATTGGGAATAATACTTGAACAGCTATCTGGGACAATAAAAAATAGTCTCTTGAAATATTCAAAGTATTCTGATGATGCACACTTACTGAAGTACTATGGAATTGATCGAGATGATTTTTGGGATAGATATATTGAATTGTATTCTAAATGTAGACCTGAATTAATTGCAGTAGTCGAATATTATAATCGCATGAAATATTTTTTTGTAAATATGGCTACAGGTACTATTATTAGTCTTATTCTAAATATTTATTTGTTTAAACAGATATTTTCTTTGCAAAATGTTTCTTTATTAATTTTTATTATAATGTTCTTTAGATATCATTTCACGTATCAACGTTATTATTTTTCTGTATTCTATATGGTTACTAAAGGTAAAAATTCACCGTCAAGAAAACGTGGATATATTCCACCACCACCTAAACCACCAAAATTAAAATAAATATTTAATTCACCGCCTAACCAGCGGCTCAAGCTGACCGGATGAGCGTAGGAGCAATCAACATGGCTAATAGAGGTTTGGTGTTTAATAATTCAGTTGGTGGCGTGAACCTGTTTCCTTGGGTGCAATACGATAATTGGTCACGCGGTCAGCTTAGCCGCAATCCGTTAGGTTGCAATTGACTTTTCATAATTTCAAGAAGGGATAAGAAGATGAAAAATATTTTTCGATTTCTATTTGGTGCGCTTTGCTTATTCGAAACAACGAAGCCATTACAAGCTCAATGGATACAAACTACTGGACTATATGGTGCTAACGTTTATAGTATTGTCGTCTCTGGAAAAAATCTTTTTGCCACAACTTTAAGCGGTGGTATATTTTTATCTACCAACAACGGTACAAACTGGGTTGCAGTCAATAACGGTTTGTCGAGGACTGATGTGTATTCACTTGCTGGAAGCGGCACGAATCTCTTTGCAGGCACTGGTGGAGATGGGGTTTTTCTATCGACCAACAACGGCACAAGTTGGACTGCAGTTAATAACGGTTTAAAAGATAGTTCTTCTGGTGATGTTCGTGCTATTGTAGTCTCCCCCAACGTAGCAGGCGGAACAAATATCTTTGCTGGGACTATCGGGGGGGTTTTTCTTTCTACAAACAATGGCTCAAGTTGGACTGCGGTCAATAACGGCATTACATATAATGGTATGTCATATAATATATCGTCTCTCGCTGTTAATGGTACAAATCTCTTTGCAGGGAGTAATGGCGGTGGCATATTTTTATCAACCAACAACGGTACAAACTGGATTGCGGTTAATAACGGTTTGACGAATACTAATGTCCGGTCTATTGCTGTTTCGGATACAAATCTCTATGCCGGGACTGATAAGGGCGTTTTTCATTCCACCAACAACGGCACAAGCTGGACTGCGATGAATAACGGTTTTCCATCCGGATGTTTTGGTCTTGCTTTAACCATTGCCGGATCAAATATCTTTGCCGGAACTAATGGGGGCGGTGTCTATCACTTGACCGACAACGACACAAGCTGGACTGCTGCTAATATCGGCATGACATATGCATATGTATTGTATATGTATACCTCGGGCACGAATCTCTTTGCGGGGACTACTCATGGTGTCTTTCTTTCCACCAACAATGGCACAAGTTGGTCAGCTATTAATAACGGCTTGATTAGTTCAGATGTCAAAGCTCTTGCCGTAAGCGGGACGAATCTTTTTGCCGGGACTTATGGAGGTGGTGTCTATCTTTCGACCAACAACGGAACGAACTGGACTGCCATCAATAATGGTGTGGGTAATAATGTCCGTACTCTTGCCGTCGTCGGTACGAATCTTTTTGCCGGAACTGATGGAAATGGTGTCTTTTTATCTACAAACAACGGTACAAGTTGGACCATTGACTCTACCGGCTTGACGAAGCCTTGGGTCTTTGCTTTTGCCGTCTCCGGTACGAATATCTTTGCCGGGACTAACTCGGGTGGTATCTTTCTTTCCACCAATAACGGTACGAGCTGGACTCCCGTTAATAACGGTTTGACAAATTATTATGTCTGGTCTCTTGCCATCTCTGGCACAAACCTCTTCGCCGGGACTTTTCAGGGTGTTTTTCTTTCTACGAACAACGGCACTAACTGGACTGCAGTCAATAACGGATTGAATATCTCGTCTTATAATGTTCTTGCAACCTCAGGCACTAATATCTTTGCTGGGACTTTTGGTGGTGTTTATTTATCGACTGACAATGGTGGAAATTGGACTGCGGTTAATGCTGGTTTGGAGAATACTGATGTGTTCTCTCTAGCTATTTCCGGCACGAATATCTTTGCCGGAACTGATAAAGGTGTCTTTCTTTCTACCAGTAACAGCACAAAATGGGCTGCAGTCAACGATGGTTTGACGAATACTTCTGTCCAAGCTCTTGCCATCTCCGGCACGAATATCTATGCAGGAACAACTACAAGTGTTTTTAGGCGACCGTTATCTGAGGTGATCACGTCAGTGGAACGGCTATCGACCGACTTACCGACGCATTTCAGTCTTGGTCAAAACTATCCGAACCCTTTTAATCCATCGACAACTATTTCGTTTAGTCTTCCATCAAAATCTTTTGTCTCATTGAAGGTGTTTGACATTATTGGAAGAGAAATAGCAGCCATTATCTCGGAAGAAATGTCAGCAGGAAGTTACACTAAACAATGGAACGCGGCAAATATGTCAAGTGGAATTTATTTTTATCGTTTGCAAGCAGGTTCGTTTACCGAAACAAAGAAACTTCTTTTGTTAAGATAAAGCAATTGCCACCTAACCAGGCGCTCAAGCTGACGGGATGAGCTGGGTGCGAACTTCATGGCTAATGGTGGATTTTCGTTTTTACTATTTAGTTTTTAGTACCTATAACTTTGATACTGATCAATTTGGTTATCAGCAAAAACTTGTTTCGTTTTGTGTATATTGAAAATTATCAGCGCCGCAGCTTAGCCGCAGTCCGTTAGCGGGCGTTTAAATTTATCTTCTATGGAGGAAATCCATATCATGAAGACAAGAATCGAAATTCTTATTCTGGTAATTGCCGTCCTTTCTTTTTGTGGTTGCAAGAAAAATTCCACA
>JBEKAY010000099.1:0-5293 GCA_050015675.1 Bacteroidota bacterium
CCCTGATTATAAATCTGCGTCTCAGGCTGTTGCAACTTGATGTTCTTTACAGATACACCGCCAACTGTTCTTTGAAATATTTGTTTCTCGCCACTTGACTTTTATCACAGTACCTGGTTAGGGCGCAATTAGTGCCTATTTTAATAAAATAAATTTTTTTGTGGCTATAAAGGAACCAGCGGATAGACGATAAAAATACACTCCACTTGCCAATTTCGTGGGGTGCCATTTCAATTCATAACGTCCACCATTTAGATCATTATCTAAAATCGTCTCAATCATCATTCCTTGAATGTTAAATATAGTAATTACCGTTCGGGACGAATACGGCATTCCAAAAGGAATGCTCATTGTGCCGTTGAATGGGTTAGGATAATTCTGTTCCAGATAGAAAGAAGATGGAACACCTCTTTTATTTTCAATACCGCCATTTCCAAATACTTGAATAGTATCGGGAGAATGAAGAGAATTACTTTCCAAAATAATTGATCCATTCAAGTAACCAGTTGAAAGCGGCGCAAATTTAATAAAAATCTGACATGTATTTCCACTTTCTATTATATTCTTTGAGAGAACGGCGGAAAAATTATTGTCAGCACTATAAGCCTTATAAAAACGAAGTGTATCAAATCCTAAGTTATTCAAGACAATCGCAGTATCTTTGAATGAGCCAATTGGTATTGTTCCGAAGGATATTTTTCTCGACTCAATATTTAGAAATGAAGGAGCTTGACCTGCTCCATTGAGGAAAAGTGTATCAGGTGATGTATTAGAACTGCTGATAAAAACAACTGAAGCAAAATATTCTTTTTGATCTGTTGGCGAAAAAGAAATTATGAATTGTTTCTTTTCACCGGTCTGTAATAAAGTTGAGATAGGTTGGATCCTGAAAACAGGATCCGTTGAATAGATGGATGAAATGTTAAGAAATTCACTGCTTAGGTTGGTCACTGTAACTGTGTCGTAGTTCGTAACGCCCATATGCACTGTATCAAAGTTCCCTGTTGCTGTATTAAACATGATTTGCGTCGTCGGTAACAGTGTGCGAAAAACACTATTCCCTTGTGTTCCTGCGTACATAAATCCGCGGGAATCTATTGTAAGAGCAGCTGCGGTTGATTGCAGCAATCCTAAACTGACATTATTCCATGTCAGACCGTTGTTTTTCGATCGGTAGACACCGGACGGCGTACAAATAAATATGTGTCCGACCGGATTGACCATAAGTGCGTTAATTGTTTTGTCCACCAGGCTGCCGCCGATGAACGACCAACTTACCCCATGATTGGTTGAACGAAATAACACATTATCGGATGTAAATTGCGATGTCGAAACGATGATATCACCATTGGGTGCGGCGGCGATGTGTTTGACACCCAAGTTCGTTAACCCTGTATTAGATGCCGTCCATGTATCACCATCGTCGGTAGAACAATAAACTCCACTACCTCCAGCAAAGAGGCAGTTGCCGCTGTCAGAAATGAAGGTGTTGAAATAATTAGGAAATCCAGTAGAAGAATAATTCCAGCTTATGCCGCCATCATTCGATCTGTGAACACCGTCATTCGCATGAACAAAAATATGACCACGTCTGTTAAAACCAATAGCATCTGGGTTATATGCCGCATAGATATTAGGTCCAATCCATGACCAGCTTTGGCCATCATCGGTGGATTTATATATCCCGGTACCATTGTTTGCGCCGTAAATATTGTCATTCAAATCTATCCAGATATAGGGATAATATGGTGCATATGAATTGTAGATCCAAGTCTCTCCATAATCGGTAGACCTGTAACGATTATCAGCAAATATGACGTCATGCCGGTTGACGCACATTGTATAAATTGTTGCGATAGGCAATCCGACAGGTTGCCAGGTAGACTCACCGTCTGTTGAATGAAGAACCGGACCAATGGTTGTTAAAAACGCATCTCCCGATGAAGTATATGCAATTTTTAGCAGGTATTGTTGCGGTGATCCATTCAACACATATTGTGACCACGTAAGACCATCATCAGGAGAACAAAAGACTCCGGTTACATTGTTAATAATTGCTTCAACGACCAACCCTTTATGGCGAAACTCATTGACAGAGAACGCTCTCGCGGCGCCGCTGTTGGCCCATGTTCCGCCGTTGTTTGTCGATCGGAACAGACCATTTCTCGATGCTACAAAAACGGTCCCCAGTGAACTTACTGTCATGCTAAACACTTCGTCGTATGAATCAAAGAAACTATCTCGGTTCCAATGATCGCCATTATCTGTACTCTTCCAAACCCCATAGTGCGATCCGGCTATCAATGTACCATCATTCGCACGGATGAAATTCTCGAATTGTTCCTGGTAATATGACGGCATAGAGGTGACCCACGTTGCCCCATTATCGGTGGATTTAAATATTTTGTTTCCGCCGCAAAGAATGTCGCCATTAGGCAATTTAAAAAGACAAACTGCAGATTCATATCCGGGCCAGGTTTTAACCCAGGTTTCACCATGGTTTGTTGATCGGTACACTCCATTGCCATTGGTGGCAAACAAGGTATTCGGCAAGGTCTCAATGATGCTGTAGGAGTTATGATAGGAACTTGGATCAAGAATATGATTGGTCCATGTCCTTCCGTTGTCACTGGAACGAAAGAGACCTTGGTCATAGGTCGTCACATAGAGATATCCGGCAGAATCGATAAAGACATTGTTGTTATTCGCTCCCACGTGCGGGCCGTACGTCTGTTTCCAATATTGATCTTGGGACTGTGCGATTCCATAAAGTGGAAACAAAATAAATAAAATAAATATTAAGGTTTTCAATTTGATCATTTTAATCAGCTCATTCTGATTCTTATTTTTGATTTTTTAATTTCGCTACCATTGCATAATTGAACAGTTATAGTAATTGCGCCCTAACGGACCGGTGCTAAGCTGCGGCGCTGATAATTTCCAAGTTGCTGAAAACGAAACAAGTTCATGACACCAACTTTCGATTAACACTAAACCTATACGCGCAATGTAAATTGCTCTCACGCTCATTCCGTCAGCTTGAGCGCCTGGTTAGGTTGCGTTTTGCCGATTTATTTTTATTAAAAATATTCTTATGAGCAAACGCTAAAAAGTGAGCAACGACCAACTTCTTTTGTTGGTGGTTGCAAACTATTAAGCTTGTGTGCAAAGTGGGTGAGACCGCCAATCCATAAAATAAAATTGCTGGCGGGCAAACCGACGTGCACACGTTTTTACTCAAATGCGTTTGCTAAAATTAACTGCCGTTGTTTAAAAATAAAGAATGCGGAAAGGAATAAATTGATAAGAAGAAAAGAGAAATAGGAATTTGAGGAAAGAACCATAAGAATCTATCTCAAAGAATTCTCCTAGATTTATTTGCTTCTCGAATCAATTCGGGATGAGGCCACTGTCTTCGGTCGGCAGGCAAATGAATACGTTTATCAAGGAACGCCTTGAAGTCTCCTATGCCACCGTTTAAGTTAAGCCGTGCAAGCTCCTTTTCCTGATCTGGATTTATCCGCATAATTAAATTTTCGTCTAGATAGATCAATGAACGATCGAAAGCTCTGTGATAGGTTGGGGACAAACATAGACCGTTATAGACTTCATCATTACTTCCTTGAACACCAACTGGTAAAATATGTGCTGCATCAATGAGACGAAGCTGCATTCTGGTCACTGCGCATCGACGATCATAGGCAATAGTTACCTTACGTCTAAAGTCTGAATCGCGCGAAAGTCGTGAAACCGTGGCAATAACACGTTGACGATCCTTGGCAACCTTTTGCAAATCCTTAGAAGGAATTATTTGTAATGAGGCTGCTTTCGTTAATAAATCGACTGTTCGCGCATCGGCGCCTTGTGTATGAAGAATCTCTGAATTGAGTGTATAAGCTAAAAATTGGTCTGGTCGGAAACCGATTGCAATCTCATTGTTACCTTTTGTAGCGAATGAGAATCCATGCTGCAATGCTTCATGAAGCACAGTAATAGGAATTTGAATCGAAGGTGAATTGGTTGAAAAGCGTTTATGATGACCAAGATCAAAACCGGCAAAACATTGCAGGTTTGGTTCATAGCCAATTAAGATAGTAGAACCTGTCGGATTGAGATCCAAAGGCGGTGTAACACCAGTTAATTGAATTCTGTATTCATTTTTAGGTCTAGCAGCCCCGCCACCATGAGTCAATGTCCAAACATAGACCCAAATTTCAGAGACATTTTGCCCAGATTGGACAACAAAACGTCTAGGATTTTTTGCAGGTGATGAAATTAGAACTGCTGACGCACCACTTTGTTCAAACGCATCAATTAGTACCTGATTAAGAAGCGGTGTTGGAAATCTTGCCACTGATTATACCTTTGATTTAGCTTTTGAAGAACGATAACGCTTGCCAGGTTTTTCTTTAACATTTTTTAAAACTTTGACAGGTTCGTAAGCCTTGATTACTCGTTTCTTCCCACCGTCTTCAGGAAGTTTATCGAATAAATCTCGGGTAACACCGTTCCAAAGACTAGATGAGGAATAGACTTTGTAGAAAATTGATTCAGTTCTTTTACCATTTATTTTGGGATCAATTTTGAATCTACCCACAGCACCCTTAACATATTCATCGACTATCTCGCAGCAAAGCCAATTCCGTTCAAGGCGTTCGCATACTTCACCTGTTACACAACTCCCAGCAAAAGGATCGAAAACTAGATCGTCAACATCGGTAAGCATTCTGACAAAAAACTCTGGAAGCTGAGCAGGGAATCGAGCAGAATGAGGCTTCACGCCTATTTCAGTACAATACCTCTGATAAATAGAATTGCTTTCTGTGTTTGGAATTGCAAGAAGATTCGGTGGAATAGCAGCACCATTATCGCGTTGGAATTTATCGCTAATATCGTGTCCACTTGGGCGCATCTTTGCTTTGTAACCATTCTTCAGTAATCCCTTCATAGAATCACTGTATGGAGCCAGAACGCGACGATTACTTGCCTTTGGCCAAGGATCTTTTGAGAGCCAAAACACAGAATTCACCGCGTCTTTCACTCTGACGCGCCGAACAGTAACCCATTCAGCTGGTGTTGGAAGTTTTGCAGGATTCCACCAGTAGAATTCCTGTGCTAAATGAAATTTTGCTTCACGACAAAGCATTAAAAGAAGTTCAAAATGATATAGACTTCGGGTGGGTTGACCGGGGATCCATGAACCACCGATATCAAGGACAAAAGAACCGGTAGGTTTTAAGATTCGATGAAACTCTCGTGCAAATGGCCAAAACCATTGGACATACTTGTCAGC
>JBEKAY010000100.1:0-5179 GCA_050015675.1 Bacteroidota bacterium
GGTTGACAGCCTGTTGGCTCTACCAATTCGCCCATGCGGGGACAAATAAAAAGGGCAATGGCGAAACATAACTTCCTCCGATTAAAGAGAGACTCGTTTGTGCCATTGCCCAGAATCACACTGAGGATAGGCTTTCACCTTCCAACAGGCTGTCAGATTAAATTTGGCGAATGTTATTTGAAGTGTCAATAAAAAAATAAACTTTTTTAAAAAATAATCATTAACCACAAAATTATATGAAAAACGCCGATAATAAAACATTAATGTTCTGTGTTAGTAATAATCTTTCAAAACCGGAAGCAATTAGCTTTGCTCGAACTTTAGACCCAAATGAGAAGTATTACCTTGTCAAAACTCACGAGAACCCCAAAGCAAAACACTTGGCGATGCGACAAAGATACGTTATTGTTCGCAATCCGAAAAAAATGAGATCGTGGGAAATGGGTGGGCTAAGTTTGTGAAAAGAAAGGAATTACAAGAGGTGTCACTTATTTGACTTTATCATATCTAAGTACGATATTTAACCCATGAGAGACTTAGACATCCGCAAGTCGTTAGTCGAATTATTACACGTTAAATATCAATATGATAGTTCTACTTTAATCGTAGAAGAGCTTGGCATCTGTGGTGGTGAATCGCGCATAGATGTTGTTGCTATTAACGATTCAATCATTGGATATGAAATAAAAAGCGAACATGATTCACTCGATAGATTACCGCTACAGAAGGAATTTTATAATAAAGTATGTGATCAAATTTACGTTGTAGCAAGCGAAAAGCATATTGGTGGTATTGAAAGGATTATCCCCGATTGGTGGGGGATAATTAAGGCTTCTGAATCACCCAATGGCGTTTTATTGAGTGAGCTTCGTACGGCAACAAAAAATCCGCTTGTTAAATGTGAGGAAGTAGTAAAATTAATATGGAAAGAAGAAGCACTTTATATTTTACAACGCTATGGATTAGATCGTGGATTAAAATCAAAATCAAAATCAATCCTGTGGAAAAGCCTTGTTGCTAATCTTCCACAAGATGAATTGAAAATGAGAGTGAGAGAAAGAATCAAGAACCGATTAGTTTGGCGACCTGTTGTGAAACGAGCGATAGGTGATGAGTCGTTCCCACTCTTATCCATGTAGTTTGATTCCCGGTTGTAACCTCACCTTCTGCACACTTCAAAATATAATCATCCCCAGCACTAATCCAGTCACAGGAATAAAGTTGAGACCTCTTTTCCGTCCAAGCCCCAAAAATTTATTGAGCAATGTTGGGTAGTGGGCTACTCAAAAATAATAATCCTTGACAAACAACTACGAATAAATTATCTTTAACCATAGAAAATAAGAGGTATGCAACTTAGGCGAACGCTTGTGCTTTCAGGTGTTCGCCTTTTTTATTTATTGGAGGTTGAATGGACCCACTACTTTTGAGCGGACTAGTTCAGGGTTTAGTTCCGTTTGGACTTGATGCAATATTTGGGGGAAGTAAAAATGTTGCGGGAGCGCAGAACGATTACATAAAAAAACTCAGTGACATAACCGCACGATTAAAAGCGGACGCAGGAAAGAGTACAAGTGATTCATTGTTTTATAAAACGGCCATGGGATTACTCGATCAGAAGTACGGCGAAGATATAAAACGTCAGCAGGGAATCAATGCGCAGATGGGAGCGACGAACGAATCGAAACTTGCAACGATGGATCAAGGCAACAGAGCGCGGAACGATGCGCAGGTAAAAACGCTCGGAGTTGCAGATGAAAAGAGGCAATCGCTTTTGAATCAGGCGGACCAAACAGAACTTGCAGCAGATCAAGCAAGGATTGGAATGGCAGAAGGAACACAAAAGAGTTTAGCGGCGCTATCTCCAGCCGCATCGAGCGGAATGTCAGCATTACTTAAATTGCTGAACCAGAAAAAGACTCCCGCATTAGACACCGCTGATATTAATGTGTAGGGGGATTAATGCTAACAAGTCCTAGCGTAAACAGAAATTTATTGAAATCGTTTTTGAATGATGGAAGCAACGCTTCAAATGAACTTGCCGAACGCAATAACGATATGCGAAATAGATTTTTACCGTTACCAGGAGCGACAAACAATATTGCGAATAAGGTTGCAACCATCACAGCTCCCGCTGCAAAAGTAGAAACCCCGGAAGATAAAGTTGAAAAATACATTCAAGTTAGTAAGAAGAGACTCGAACAAGCTCGTGAAGACTCAGCGGAAGATGTTGTATCGAACAGAGAAGAGCGGCAAGGAAAAGAAGATACAACCAATCTTGGTAGAACATTAGGGACATTACTCGGACACGTTCTAACCGGCGGAAACTCACAACGAACAGCAATGGTAATTCCACCAACGATCGCCGCAGTATCGAAGGGTGAAGAAGTCAATAAGCTTCTTGGAACAAAAGACTTGGATGAACACAATATCGCAATTAAGGCGTATATGAATTCGTTACTCAAAGGACAGGATTTCTATAAGAGCCTAGAGCTTGAGCGACAGAAACAAGAAGGAGCCACGGAGCGCGAGAGAATAAAACAGGAAGGCGGAAAGCTTACACATAATCTTGTATTGGGTAGGGACGGCACGTATAAGATAGTAGCTTTTAATCCTAAAGACGGAAGCTATTCATCCTCAGAGACGGGAATAGAAGGTAAAGATCCAAGCGCAGAAACACCATCTCAAAAACTTGCAGAACGGAGATTGACGGACGCAGAAAGTAGGACGCGAAGAAACACAGTCGGAAAATCAAAGGATGAGATACAAAAGATCAGAACCAAGATGCAACAGAATGATTTGA
Source organism: Bacteroidota bacterium (assembly GCA_050015675.1). Taxonomy (GTDB): domain Bacteria; phylum Bacteroidota; class Ignavibacteria; order UBA10030; family UBA10030; genus Fen-1298. The sequence continues at coordinate 2,804 of JBEKAY010000100.1, forward strand.
ACATCACAAAGCTTGCATCGGGCAAAGAAGCAGATCAAAACGAGGCACTTACTGCACTATCCGGCATTGACAAGAAATACGAGGGTTTAACACCTACACAAGCACTTCACTTACTTACCAGTGAACAAGTCCAACATGAGAGCGAAATAGCGGATTGGAAAAGAAGTGCAAACGAGGTTGAACCGAGTATCAAAGTTCAAGGCGATGATTTTTATACGAAACAAGCTGCGGGAGACGCCAAAGACCCACTCGGCAAGAAAAAGAAGTATTACCACATGAGTACCCTTCCAAAAAATATTGAAGAGCAAAACGATCTGCAATGTTTGGATGATGCGATAAGGTTATTATCAGCACGATTCACGAGTATTCAGATATTTGCAACGCGCCACATAAACGACAACGAGGGAACCTTGAGCTTTACAAGGGGAAGCGGTGACTACTATGCACGATTCGGAGTAGTTCATCAATGGTGTGAAGCCCAAACGATGTTGGCGATATCCGATGAAGATGATAAATAAAAGAGCTGTTTTAATATTAATCATTCTCGCCTTGAGTTATCTCGAGTACCGTATGCTTGTGATGATACACTCATCATATTTATTAGAAAACGCAATTGCGACAATGAATCCATTATCCGGCCATGCCTGGTGGAAAGCCTGGCAAAGCAGGTTGCTAGCTGGATGGCTTATGGAAGGCATACAGAAGCCGCAGGAAGAAGCGTACGGAGTGTTCGTTTTTATATCCTGCGTTCTAATGAATGTAATAAACTATGTCCTCTATTCAAGAAAATGAATAAACAAGCATTGATATTTGTCGTAATCTCAATACTGCTTTTCGTTCTCATTCAAGACGATCATTGGCTTATAGGATGGGACTTACTTGATTTGATATTTCTGACAGCTCTACTGATTGGGATTGATAGAAAGTGGGGAGCGAATTACTTCTCAGGATTGTTTATAGTGAGTTTGTTTAACAGAGAGACAGCGCTCTTTATCCCCCTCTGGATGTTTTTAGATGCTTATTCAAAGAAGAACCGGAAAATGATTGCGTATAGTGCGCTATTAGCGATGATCGGAATTGTGGTGATATGTTTACTAAGGGAGAATTTATTCCTTGGTTCTTCACAAGTGTTCGAAGGAAAACAGATTGGAATGGACACAACGCACCCCATCGGTAATTATTATTGGTTAGGGAAGAATATTGCAAGTCCATTCAATACCTATCCACCCTGGAAGCCGGGATTGGATTTGATACCAGCAATTGTAATCGGAACAATAGGCTATTTTGCCTTCCAATGGAAATCATTAAACGCAACAAACAGGAACATTGTAATTCTCATGGTAGCAATGGCGGCAACGATATTTACCATAGCGGTAATTCACGAAAGCAGACAATGGCTTATATTAATGCCATTTATAATCTATCTAATCCGAAATGAAAATACTTCTACTCAAACCGATTAACGATGTATATCACGTAATACAACCTAGTCTTGGCCTAGGGTACATTGCGACGATATTATTAAACAAGGGACACGATGTACAGCTCGTCGATTCAGGTAGGGATAAATTAACCTGGAAAGGATTCACCGAGAAGATCACAAAAGAACAATATGATTTAGTTGGTATTCAAATGTTCACGCGGGAAATTCTTTCTGTGAAAAGGCATTGTGAGATTATCAAAAAGTATTCTCCCCACACTAAAATATGTCTGGGCGGTCCCCATATAAGCGGAGATCCGGAAGGCACAATGCAACTGCTTCCATCAATAGACTTTGGTTTTATAGGAGAGGCAGAGATAGGCATTGAAAAATATGTTTGCAATGGTGATAATCCGGAAACGGTTCCCAATCTCGTATGGAGAAAAGGGGAAAGGGTTGTCGTTAATCGAAAAGAGTATATTAAAAACCTCGATAGCATCAAGTTCCCCGCTTGGCAACTAATGAAACCAGCCGGTTATCCGATCGCGCCGCATGGAAGTTTCTGCAAACGCACTCCGATAGCGCCATTAATTATATCGAGAGGCTGTCCTTTTCTTTGTACTTATTGTGCCGGAAGGCTAATGACCGGAAAGAAGATTAGATACCGCTCTGTAAAAAACGTAATTGAAGAAATCAAGTTGCTTTATAATTCTTACGGTGTGCGTGAGATTCATATTGAAGATGATAATTTTACACTCAAAAAAGAATACGTTATTGAATTTTGCAAAGAGATATCAAGGTTGAATCTGGATATTGCATTTGCGCTGCCAAACGGGATTAGATTAGATACGCTTGACAAGGATGTTGTTACGGCGTTAGAGATAGCAGGATTTTATTCTATCGGTGTAGGCATAGAATCTGGAAGCGATAGAGTCTTGAGGTTAATGAAAAAACAC
>JBEKAY010000101.1:0-5053 GCA_050015675.1 Bacteroidota bacterium
TCTCTGGTTAACGATATTCTTCTCTCAGGAAGATATCTAGACGCTCCTATCTCTCCTATGACTTTGCCAATGGACCAGGATACAAAAATAATTATAACAGACTCAACATACGAGGCGCTCCCGCCCAATAAGATGGCGGGTAAACAAGTGGCGCCTTTGGCGCCATGGCGCTGAAAGCGCTCACTCGGGCTCGTCCAGAAGAATGAATCACTCGAAGAGAGATACTTTATTTATCAAGCAGCGCATTGAAAATTTATGGCGAGCATAGGTTTAGAATATTTTGAAGGCCATCAGCATGACGTATTGAAATAGAGACCCCGCACGACGAAGTCGTACGGGGTTACATTATCAGGCCTCCGGCTGACCACGATTTAATTGGGAAACATTAAATCTGTCGAAGCGGGACTTAGCGCCGATCCGTTAGGCAGCAAATATCTTAATATACAAATGAGAACAACTGACGAGAATTAGTTAATGAGTACTCCAAAACTAAATGAATATTCAACAGTAAGTCATGCTCTTCAATACCTTGCAAGAGCTGATAAATTTCCGCATCGCACTGAAGGCGAATCTGTAATCTTGGAATTGTTACCACCCACAGTCAAACGAGTGTTGGATTTAGGCACAGGGGATGGACGATTACTTGCAATTCTGAAAATAGCGCATCCAAAGGCACAAGGAATCGCACTCGATTTCTCTCAAACCATGTTGGCTTCAGCGAGAGAACGATTCGCGAATGACTCTAATGTTTCGGTTATTGAACACAATTTGGACGATAAATTGCCTGATCTCGGTAACTTTGATGCTGTTGTATCGAGTTTTGCTATTCATCATTTAAGTGATGAACGAAAATTTTCATTATATAAAGAAATATTCACCGTCCTAGAACCCGATGGCATATTTTGTAACCTAGAACATGTTGTATCACCCACACAATCTTTGCACAATGATTTTTTTATCGCACTTGGTATGACGTTAGCAGATGAAGATCCTTCTAACAAATGTATTAGTACCGAGATTCAACTCCAATGGTTGCGAGAAATCGGTTATAGTGACGTCGACTGTTATTGGAAATGGCGTGAGTTTGCTTTATTAGCAGGGAAAAAGAAAAATATTAATTTATAATTTGCTGCCTAACCAGGCGCTCCCGCCCAACAAGACGGCGGACAAGCAAGCCCGCTAAAAAGAAGCGGGGCAGGTAAGCTGACGACAAATGAAGAGATGCAATAAACATATAAATAAAGAGAGGTGAAAAATGAAAACGCTTTCCAAAGTATTTTTTATTGGTATGGTATTAACAACGAGTACGCTCTCTGCTCAAACAATTTGGTATGTCGATATAACAAATGGCAGTGATGCCTACAGCGGATTATCGCCCAATAATGTACCTGCCGACAATGGTCCTAAAACAACTATCACGGCTGTTATAAATACCGGTGCATTAAACGATGGTGATATTATCAACATCGCTGCGGGCATTTACACGGACTGTCCGACTATTTCGAAAAATATTACTATCAACGGCTATAGTCATGCTTTATCGTCGGATGTCGTCTTTAATGTGTCTTCGGCAAGCATGGTATTCATGATGAGCGGAACGACAGTATTTACACTGAGTGATATCGGCACGTATGGCCCTTATGCTGCAGGGCGATTCTATTTTACCGGGTCAACCCATACCGGTATATATTTCCACTCAGGGCATGTTCTTCTTTCGACAGCTATATTTTATATTGAGCCGCCATTCCTATTTCAAACGTATCTCCCTGCAGCGACCATCCCTCCTCCGATGACATGGTATGCCGATATCATCATCGGTCTAGACGGATATAATGGTTTGGCTGCTGTTCCAGTCCTTCCCGCAATTGGGCCGGTCACGAATATTACACGAATTATCACGATGGGTCTTGGTAATGATGATCTTGTCAATATTTCAGCCGGGACATACTCCGACGCGCCGGCAATTTCGAAGAATGTCAATATTAACGGGTACCATTCCTCCATTCCAACAGAAGTCATATTTAATCTATCTTTGACGGACATGGTATTTAGCATGGCCGGAAGAACGACTTTTTCGGTCGGCGCTGTGAGTCCGTATGGAGAGGCTGACCGTTTTCATTTTACCGGCTCGATGACGACAGGTATTCACTTCCAGACAGGACGTGTGTATCTTTCAAATGCAATTTTCTATTTTACACCACCATTTTTATTCCAAGGAGAAGTATCATCAACCGGTGTCCGTGAAAGTGAATCTTTGCCGGAGAAATTCGATTTGAAACAATGTTATCCCAATCCATTCAATCCTTCAACGACAATTTCTTTTAATCTTCCGACAAAATCTTTTGTCTCATTGAAGGTCTTTGATCTTACGGGAAGAGAAGTTGCAACTATTGTCTCTGAAGAAATGTCGGCAGGAAGTTACTCGAAGCAATGGAATGCTGCGAATATGTCTAGTGGAGTTTATTTTTATCGTTTACAAACAGGCTCGATTTCAATAACTAAAAAACTTATTTTCCTCAAGTGAAGCAATTGCAACATAACCAGGCGCTCCCGCCCAACAAGACGGCGGGTAAACAAGTGGCGCCTTTGGCGCCATGGCGCTGAAAGCGCTCACTCGGGCTTGTCCAGAAGAATGAATCACTCGAAGAGTGATACTATATATATCAAGGAGCTCACTGAAAATTGTATGGCGCGCATAGGTTTAGAATAATTTGAGGGTTATCATCATGAATTTTAGAAAAGGAAACACGCAAGCAGATCCCGCCAAAGCGGGATCCACGTTTCGACCACGATTTAATTGGGAAACATTAAATCTGTCGAAGCGGGACTTAGCACCGATCCGTTAGGTGCGCAATCGCATTTTAGAATTTACGAATGGAGTAAGGCATATGAAAAACATTTTTAGACTTTTAATATTGATGGCTATAATATTCATCAGTACAAACCTATCAATTGCGCAATGGATTCAAATAAACGGACCCACAGGAAATAATGTTCGAGCGCTTATTGTTTCTCTTGATAGCCGAGGTGATACGAATATATTTGCTGGAACAAATGGCGAAGGTGTTTTCTGTTCGACAAACAACGGTGCAAGTTGGATACAAGTCAATAATGGTCTAACGTGCCCATATATCAATGCCTTGATTATGAAGGATACGATCCTTTTTGCAGGAACATGGGGTGGCGGAGTTTTTCGGTCAACTGACGACGGCAACAGTTGGACTCAAGTCAATAATGGTCTGACCAGCAATATGATTTGGACTCTCGCTGTCTCAGATACAAATTTGTTTGTTTCGACATGGAATTATGGTATTTTCCGTTCAACCGATAACGGTACAAGCTGGGTTCAGTGCAGTCCACCAACATGGGATGTCAGGGCTCTTACCGTTTCCTCAAATGGTGCAGGGGGCACAAACCTTATTGCCGGAACTCGTGGTACTAGTTATAACATCTTTTATTCGCCGGACAACGGTTCGAGTTGGATTCAAGCTGATAGCAATCACATTCTTTCTTCCTTTACGGTTGCCCCCAATAGTGCTGGCGGTATAAATATCTTTGCAGGGACTTATTCCGGCGTTCTTATTTCTAACAACAACGGCACAAGCTGGACTGCGACGAATAACGATTGGGAATACGGTATTGTGAATGCTCTTGCCGTTACGGGCACAAATCTCTTTGCCGGGACTGATGACGGAGTGTTCCTCTCGAAAAATAATGGCGCAACGTGGACCCCTGTCGATAGCGGTTTAACGAGCACTTACATACGCGCTTTTGCTGTATCTCTCACTGGTTCAGGCGACACAAATCTTTTCGTTGCAACGTCGACGGGTGGCGTCTTTTTGTCAACAAACAATGGTACAAGCTGGAGTCCGGTCAATACCGGTTTCACCAATTGCGCCTATTATATCGATGCTCTCGCCGGATTTCCAAATGTACCAGGCAACACCGACATTTTCGCGGGAACCGATGATAACGGAATATATCTTACAACCAACGGCGGCGCAAACTGGACTTCTGTCAATACCGGATTAACGGAGAGTCCTATTCATTCTTTCGCGGTGATCGGTACGAAACTCTTTGCAGGGTCGACATATAATGGCGTATATGTCTCAACAAATTACGGTGCAAATTGGACGAGGACAGATAATAATTTTGGATTTGGTGTGAGTTCCCTTGCTATCATTATAAGCGGGACAGGTGACACAAATCTGTTTAAGGGAACTAACGGCGGTGTTTTCCGTACGACTAACAATGGCGCAATGTGGACCCCTGTCGATAGCGGTTTGACAACAAATAATATCCATGCACTTGCTGTTTCCGATACAAATCTTTTTGCGGGAACTGATAGCGGCATATTTCTATCAACAAACTATGGGTTAAGCTGGACTTCAGTAAATTCAGGATTAACAGATATAAATATCAGATCTCTTACTTCTTCGGACACGAATCTTTTTGCGGGAACAGCAAGCGGTTGTGTTTTTCTTTCAAAGAATAATGGCACAAGCTGGATGGCTGTGAATTCCGGTTTGCCAAGTTCTTCTGTTAGTTCACTAGCAGCTTCCATAACACATCTCTATGCAAGTTCTACTGGTATGTGGCGGCGTCCTCTCTCAGATATGATCACTTCGGTTAAATCAAATCCGAATAATATGCCCTTCCGATTTGATCTTGATCAAAATTATCCAAACCCTTTCAACCCTTCTACAGTTATTGGTTATCAGATTCCAGCCAATGTCTTTGTGGTATTGAAAGTATTCGATGTTCTCGGGAGGGAAGTTGAATCATTAGTAAACGAATACCAAAGTGCAGGCAACCATTCTGTGAGATTCAACGCGGTTAATCTATCAAGTGGAATATATTTTTATCGATTGCAAGCTGGTTCATTTACAGAAATAAAAAAACTTGTATTGCTTAAATAGACGATTGCAACATAACCAGGTACTGTGATAAAAGTCAAGAGAAGCAACAAAGAAGTATGTCAAAGAACAAAAAGCATAAAATGTTTTAAGCTGAAAGTCCACGTGAAACGTGATGCAAAGGTTTATAATCAGGG
>JBEKAY010000102.1:0-5011 GCA_050015675.1 Bacteroidota bacterium
GGGCAAAGAAGGAGAAATCAACACAAAGAAAAGCCGTGTAAAAGTGTTTGTCATCCCGACTAACGAAGAATTGCTGATTGCACGCGATACCGTTCGCTGCGTTTTCGATGTGCCTCGAAAAATATAGGAACGGCTTCGCAGTTAAATCTTGAGACATCTGAAAAATTCTTCAGTAGTGTCATTGCGATCCCAACGAAGTTGGGAGAAGCAATCTTCTTTTATGCACGGGTCTAAAGCTGAGATTGCTTCGTCTCCCGAACGACTTCGTCATTCGTGCTCCTCGCAATGACGGTTCCTTTTTGTTATTCTAACCAATCAAAAAGAGGTAAAATATCACCATCGTAATATAAATCCTTCCATTCAGGATTTACGTTATTGATAAGATTTATCTTCTTTTGTCTCGATCCGCCTTTGATCTGCTTCTCACGAGCTATTGCAACTGAGGGATTTTCAAACAGTTCATAGTAAACGAGTTTTTTGATGTTATAACGGCTTGTAAAACCTTTTATTAATTTTTCTCGATGTTCAAAAACTCTTCGCGCGAGATCGTTTGTGAATCCAGTGTACAGCACTCTATTATGTTTATTGGTTATGATATACACATAATATTGTTTCCATCTCATCGCATTCCCTCCACTGTCATTGCGATCCCGACGAAGTCGGGAGAAGCAATCTTGTTTTATGCACGGGTCTAAAGCTGAGATTGCTTCGTCTCCCGCACGACTTCGTCATTCGTGCTCCTCGTAATGACAAAGATTTAATTTGTCTGATGTCTCATCTTCTTATAAGCGTGGACTTATGGGTTCGCGCTTTTTGTTTTTAATAGATTCACGTTCACGTCCATCTCCTAAGTTGGGAGGGGGTTCTTACTCCCGACCTTGATTGACTTCACGTCGTTTGTGTTCAGGAGTATAACTCCTTCACAACTTGGGGATAGCTTCGCCAAACGGATTGATATTACTGCTGTGCGGCACTTGCGGTTTGTAGTTGTGTTATCTGTATCCCCGTATGACAATCGGAAAGCCATTGAGACCCGTGAAAAATTCTCCGCCAACCAAAACAAAGTCATTGATAGGATGAATTGTATAAAAGAATACAAATGCTGAACTGTTATTAAGCATTTTCAATTCAGGATACAAGTACCACGTTGAACCATTATAATGCGCCAGTTCTGCTGCTGCAGATACAGCAAAGATATCATTGGATCTTGTCGCTCTGATTTTGTATGTCACATACGTCTGCCCGGTTTCTATCTCAGGTCCAAAAGCAAGGTTACTCAAGTTCAATGAGCGAAGCTTACTGCCTCCATCAAGATAAAGAGATGATGGAGTATTTGTCCACACAGTGCCAAACTGGTATTGCGGTTGAGCCGGTTGGCTGTTGCTATCATACAATGTTGTCCAATTTGAACCGTTGCATTGTAATACAACACAATGTCCATCGCCTGTATTTGTTCCCGTTGCCCAGATATGTGAGCCATCTATGCCCCAGATATCTTGTAAATCTACTGTCGTGTTGCTCGTCATTTTCGTCCAACTGCCTGCCGTTGAAGTGAATAACTGTCCCAGCGTTTCCAACTGCATATAAATTATTATTTGACATGCCCCATATTTTTTTTATTGCTCCTGTAAGCATCGCATTCATCGAACAATCACTAATATAAATTTGCCCATTCCAATGTATAATTTCGCCTCCGTCACTATACCAAATATCATTATTTGCAAATGCAAATATTGTAAATAATGGACTGGTTGTATATGTATTGCTTCCACATATGATTGATTCAATCTTTTTCAACTCCCACTTACTTCCATCCCAGTGTGCAGCATTGTACGGATTTTCCATATTAGGTTTACCTGTGCTATCGTTGAGATATATCTCTCCAACCGCCCAGGCATTGTTTCTATCAAACACCCAAACATCGCGTATTATTCCTTGTGCGCCCAGTGTATCTGGCAATTGCCATTGGATTATATGCGAGGTCGTATCCGGCGGTGGAGGAGGGCAAGTGAGGCATTCAGATTTTTCTTTCTTGCAGGAATTAAAAGCGCTCAAAATACTTATGAGAAGTATATAAAAGAATATGGTTTTGGTCATACGTTTATGCATTCATAGAAAAACGATAAAAACATTATATCCAGTTTCTGGATTCCCGCTCCCCGTTTTCACGGGGACAAGCTTCGCGGGAATGACACCATAAGAACGGCAGCTTTGCGGATACTACTTGTTTTCTTATCTATATCCCCGCACTACAACAGGAAATCCATTCAGTGCGGTCAAATATATTCCTCCAAGAACTACAAAATCTTTTGTCGGATGCACACTATAGAACCATGCGTAGCCTCCATTAAGATTCTGTAATTCAGGATAGAGATGCCAGCTTGAACCATTATAATGGGCGCACTCACTTGCCTGCCCTGCGATGAAAATGTCGTTTTGCGTCATGCCTTTAATGCAATACGAAACGTATCCTTGCCCCGTTATTATTTCTGTGAATGTCATCGTGCTTAAAATTAATTTTCTTAGAGGGCTTCCTCCTGCTAACCATAATTGATTCTGGTTATCTGTCCATAAACAACTAAAGCCATATTGTGACTGAGACGGTTGTGTGTTGTTATCATAAATCGTTGTCCAGTTCGTTCCGTTGTATTGTAATACCACACAATGTCCATCGCCTGTATTTGTTCCCGTTGCCCAGATATGTGAGCCGTCTATGTCCCAGATATCTTGCAGGTCTACCGTTGTGTTGCTGTTCATCTTCGTCCAACTAATGCCGTTGAAGTGAAAGATATTTCCCCCATCTCCAACTATATACAAATTACTCGAACTCAATCCCCATGTCTTTTTAATCCAGAACCCTCCGCCGTAACCCCTTGTCGAACCATAGAATGTCCACTTGTTTCCATCCCAATGTTCTGGAATATCTGTTGTCACCCAAACGTCGTTTTGAGCAAATGCATAAATACTGTAAAGCTGACTATATGAAAAACCTATATCAATGCTCATTTGCAGTTCCCATTTACTGCCATTCCATCGAGCAATATTAAATGGTGGATAGATAAGTTTTCCAGTACTGTCGTTGAGATAAATCTCTCCAACCGCCCAGGCATTGTTTCTATCAAACACCCAGACATCACGTATTATTCCTTGAGTGCCAAGCGTATCGGGCATTTGCCATTGAATTATATGCGAGGTCGTATCTGGCGGTGGAGGCGGGCAGGTAAGGCATTCAGATTTATTTTTCTTGCAGGAACTAAAGGAGATTAATATAATTATTATTAGTGTTGATGGGAAAATGGTTTTTTTCATAGGTTTATGCTTTGTAGAAAAATTAAAAAATCAGCATACTCCATCTTAAAAAATCTTGTCACTCCCGAATGCTTCTATCGGGAGTCCAAGTACTGGATGCCCGATTACAACATTCGGGCATGACAACTCTTCCTTTTTGTCATTCCCGCACGATTTAAGCGGGAATCCAGCATTGTGCTTTGTCCTGGATGCCCGCTAAAAATCCGCGGGCATGACAGGACATTTTTGAGATAGCTTACATCTTTAAGCTATCATATTTATCAGTCAGTATCAACAATACTTCGATTTGTAATACCGATATATACAATTTCTCCTATTTCATAAGCACCAATTTTCTTACTTTCACAAAAGATTTCCCTTCCTCGGATTGTGCGATAAGCCGCATGACGTAAACGCCGCTTGCAAGTTTTCCGCCGTCAAATGTGACTGAATAGGAACCAATGTCTTCCATTCCATCTGCAAGCGTGGCCACTTCACGCCCTAATATATCGTAGATTCGGAGTGTTACATGCCCGGCGTTAGGGATTTGATAGTGAATAGTTGTTGTCGGATTAAACGGATTCGGATAATTCTGCTCCAGTGCATATTCTTTAATAATCTCAGGAGCTTGAAGCGTTAATTCTTTGACCTCTGATTTTGTTAGAGCAATGTTATCGACTGTTCCAAACTCGCTCACTAACGCTACTTGCAGACCAGTGATATTCGTGCTGATCGTGATTTTTACCCTGACAGTCTTCGTTCCAACTTTGTCTACGTTCAGATTGGAGGCGGAAAGTTTACAAGGAGACAAGCTCGTCGATTTGAATTTCGATTCTTTTATGGCGGCAATTGTATTGTTTGTGGCATTATCTACTAATTCTAACTTATACGTTATATATCCGCTGCCGCCAAGCGCTTTCACTGCCGAAGAAGTATCTAAAAATCCGGATTGTTCGCTGAATATCATGCTCGATTTGCCGGTAATATTGAACGGTTCGGATAAAAGCACTGTGTTCAAGCTATCCAGTTTCGAGTAGAGCTGATTTTCCTTTTCCCATTTTCGCATGGCTGTTTCCGCTTGTAAGGGATTAGTACTCAAGCTATCGGGAATCTTATAGGCAGGCGTTTCAGGGATAGCAACAAATTTGATGTTGTTATTATCCACTGTCAGGCTTTTTAATGAATAACAAAATTGAACATTTCCTTTTCTAAGAACGGCGCCTCTGCCATACGTTATCTGGTTTGCCGTTATCTTTTGCAGTTGACTGCCGACAGCGCCTGAGGTTTGAAAATAATAAGGAAGGGTGAATGGGTAAAAAGCCGATGTGTACATATTCGTATTCCCGCTTGAGTCAGGGCCGTTGCTGAGCTGGACATCTTCGCCTGCCGTACCAAGCGTTACATAACTTGAACCGTTGCTGAGAGAATTTGACCATGTACTATTCCAGTTCTGGCTCCAGGCAAAGAACGAACGGGCATTGTCATCGCACAGGTTGAGTGATACTGACTGTGTATTCGCCCCGAACAAGGTGTATTGCGAAGGTGACACAGAATTCCAATAGACAACATTGACACTATATGGAGCATTCACAGGATCGCCGATCCGGCAGCGTATCTGCGCCAATCTCGAATGGCTTGGCATCGAAATCGATGAACAACTCAACGTTGAAAAGGTTGGGGGCAAAGAAGGAGAAATCAACACAAAGAAAAGCCGTGTAAAAGT
>JBEKAY010000103.1:0-4968 GCA_050015675.1 Bacteroidota bacterium
CGTATGAATTGGATGGACCCCATCCCTGCGAGTGTGCTTCTTGGGTAATAACGAATTTACATTCATCATACCAAGTCTGTTTTGGAAAATGGAGCGTGAACTTTTAAGACAACCCAATAGTTTTACATCTTGTTCGGAGGGAGAGTTGCGTAGCTTTAGTTATCCTGCGAGACTCTAAATAGAATCAAGCTATCGCTTGATACATTCTCAGGCCTCCGGTTGGTGTAATGGTACTTAGTTTTATATTTATACGCAAGAGTACCTGTGTCATTCCCACGGTTTTTAATGGGAATTTTATTCAAGTCATTTGTAAGATTCCCGATAGCTGGAAGCCTGTTAATGTATCACGCTTCGCGTGATTCAATTTTATGCCTCCGGCTGGGAATGACAGGATTCTTTTTTGAGGTCACCTCGCCAATACGAAAACAATTGCATCATTTGAGCAACACGAGTTTTTTCGTCTCGGTGAAAGAGCCAGCCCCGACTGCGTCGGGGTAAACCTGCAAGCGATAAAAGTAAACACCACTCGGCATATTTGCAGCATTCCATTGCCTTCTGTAATTTCCTGCTGGTATTGCTTCTGAAACAATAGTTGCCACCTCTCTTCCTAACAAATCAAATACCTTCAACGAGACAAATGATCGTGATGAAATTATAAATGATATTGTCGTTGTTGGATTAAAAGGGTCCGGATAGTTCTGCTGCAAAGAGAATTTCTTAGTTATTTCACTTTTCGCATTTTCTACTCCAGTTGCCATTTCTGACAATGGTCGTTTCCAGACATTGACAGAGGCTCCGGCAAACATATTTTTCCTGCAAATTGCGAGTGCCCGTGCCTGAGTGCTTACATAGTCAGAGCTTGCTAAACTCCAATTTGATCCATTGTCGGTTGTAACAAAAATCCCATGATTCGTTGCAGCAAAAATACTGACATCGCCAGTGCTGTCGGTAAAGACCGTAAGTGCGTTGATACAAGTGTCCGTCAAGCCATGATTTCTTGGAGTCCAGTTCATCCCGCCGTCCGTTGTAAGAAAAACACCTCGGTTATCAGTTCCGACAAAGAGGTTCGTGTCGGAAATTGCAAGAGCATTCAGGCGTGAGGCGTTAATATTGACGCCGAACTGTGTCCAGGTAAAACCTTCGTTTGTTGAAAGAAAGACTTGAACATGATCCAATGCATTACTTCCAGCGAAGATTCTTGTAATGCCGGTTCCGATTCCGGAAACGGCAAGAGCATGGACATCCCCGGGTATGTAATTTGGAGTGGTAAGAATCCAGCTCGCACCGTTGTCGCTGGATAGAAAGATACCCCCGCTTCCCGCTATGAGATTTGTACCTCCCTGATAGTTAGGAACAACTGCAAAAGCATAGACATTGACACCTGTTAAGTTTCCGTTGACCTGAGTCCAGCTTGCACCGTTGTTCGTCGAAATAAAAGCTCCACATCCATTTGTTCCAACAAATAGATTTGAATCACAGACGGCAAGAGCATTAACGCATCGGCAAATCAATCCCGAGTTGACAGATGTCCAGTTGACACCGTTGTTCGTGGAGAGGAAGATGCCACTCCCCCACGTGCCGGCGAATATGCTCGCGCCGCCTCCTTCATTAGGGACTACGCCAAGCGCATGCACATAGGGAAAAGTCAATCCCATATTGACTGGATTCCAGCTTGCGCCGTTATCGGTGGAAAGAAAAACTCCATCTCCGTCAGTCCCAGCAAAAACATTTTCTCCAGAGACGGCAATAGTGCGGATATGAGCGTTTGTCAAACCGTTGCTTGCCTCGGTCCAGTATGTCCCACTGTTGGTCGATAGAAAAATGCCGCCTCCGTCAGTACCTGCAAAGAGATTCGTCCCGTCAATGGAGACAGCAAGCGTAGTGACATGAGTATTTGTCATTCCCGAATCGACCCATGTCCAGCTCGTTCCGTTGTTCGTGGAAAGGAAGACTCCGCCGTAGTCAGCCCCGGCGAAGATATTCGTTCCAGAAACGGTAAGAGCCACGATGTAAGGATGTCCCAATCCGGAATCGGCTTCAGTCCAGCTTGTGCCGTTATTGGTGGATCGGAAGAGTCCGCCGCCATTTGTCGCGGCAAAAAGATTCGTGCCACCCGTTCCGTTAGCAGAGACAGCGAGAGCAGTCACGTCGGAGTTAGGCAATCCTGAATTGACTTCATTCCAGGTCTGTCCGTTGTCGGTAGAGAGTATGACGCCGTCAGCTTCTCCTAACCTAACGGAGCAATAATTAGCTCCAACAAAAAGATTTGTGCCGCCGGTTCCGTTGGGAGAGACAGCAACCGCGTTGATCCATGTTCCATCAGCTAAACCGAGTTTAGTCCAGCTCGCACCGTTGTTCGTTGAAAGAAAGATGCCGTTACCGTATGCGCCGGCAAATATCTTTGTGCCCGAGACGGCAAAGCTGCTGAAGTATCCCCCATAGAAAGAATTGGTTTGGACCCACTGCGCAATTAGCGGCTCCACGCCAATGAAGATAGAAGCCGTCAATATCAAAAACCGTAGTATGTTTTTCATAAAACGTCCTCCTTTCTTTAAGTGTTAAAGGCAATTGCAACTAACTTCTATAAAAACGCATTGCGTTTTTATTCCTTTTATCCATTTGTACTTGTTTGGAAATCTTTTTCGGTGTGTTCCCCAAAAACAGCGAGTAAACTTTGGCGAGCGCGCCGGTAAGTCAGCCCATAATACCTCTTCCTCCAACAGTTCGAATCTGCATTCATCATACTAAACCTGTTTTGGAAAATTGTGTTGCGAGTTGCTTAGACATCCCTATAATCTTGCCTCCGACCTGAGGAAAGTCTGCGTAGCTTTGGTTAAGCTCAGAGACTTTAAAATTAGAATCAAGCTTGCGCTTGATACAGTCTCAGGCCTCCGGCGGTGTAATGGTACTTAGTTTTATATTTATCCGCAAAAGTAAAACCCATTCGCCATATCCAAATGGGTGAGCACCGTGAACATGATTGTTAGCGGAAGTTGCCGTCATGGACTTATTCCAAAAAGCATCCGCAGTTTACTGATCACCTCTTGTTACAATTCATTTGTATTGTTTATGGTTATCTTCAACATATGCTCCAGCTTGGACTGGTACGGCAGCGGTTGTTGTAAATTCACCATAAACTGAGCATTGACATTCATTAAATAAATTCTAATGAATGCCGGAAATTAATAATGAATTACATTAAAATTCTCTTGATTTTAGAAAATCAATAAAATAAGAACCATGGATGATCACACGGTGGATAGCCAAGCTTCAATTGCCACGTCATTGTTGCTCCACTTTTCGTTTTAATGTAAAAGTTTGCGGTTGCTTTATCCATTCCAATTCGGAAACGGCCATTTGTTGAGGTTTTAGCCTTAGCTTTTCGCTTGTTAGTTATTAAATTAGAATTTGCAGATACAGGCTGAGGTGTACAGTAACAACCGTCTGCACCCTTTTTATTAATTGTACCCGAAAAATCTGTCGATATTTCTTTAGCCTTTTTAAAGCCTATCGTCTTGATTTTGGATTTCATCCTGTGTATTAGAGGCAGCGCAAGGGCCTTAAATTTTAATTTAACACTTACACCACCTACTACATCTGTCGAACACTTTTTCACATTTCGGTTAAAACATTCTATTGAATTAATTGTGAACGAAGTGCCCACAGGGCACCTATTATGATCATCGCTTATCGCATCGGTTATTGTGACAGAGTACGTCCCAGGATTATCATAATACTGACGATAATTCTGACCAACCTGAAAACCAAGTAGATTATATATATGCTTTGAAACGGCCGGCCATTTTGGAATGCCAAGCGAACTAGGTGTACTCCACTTTCCCTCTACAGCGTCAGTATGAAAAAATACAAGCCCATCACAACAAATCTTTACTGTGACAGTTGGCTTTATATTATTAATTGTAATATTCGCGTGCCATTCTGATTTGCAGTAACCTGAATCACCAGGAGTTCCTAACGTCATTGTCAAACTAACGGTATAATCTTTGCCACCGCAAGGAACTTTATATTTGTGCTGTGGATTATCTAAAGTAGAAGTCTGCTGATCACCGAAATCCCAATTATACTTTAGAGGTAATGAGCAATTAGAATTTTCGGAAAGATTTTCAAAATATACAGTAACATCGACAGAACTACCCTTTTTACAAGAGTCACACCATGAATAATACCAGTCAAATTTTGGTTTACAGTTTGATGACGATATCGAGTTAATTTGTGCGGTCTTTAAACTGGTGCATCCTTTTGAGTCTGTAACTGTCAAATCCACTGTATAATTCTTTCTCGAGTCTAAAACAAATGATGGCTGGTCTATAGTATATGTAGTGATGTTCCCAGTAGCGACATCAGTTACTTTCCACAAATATGATAATAGCCCATCTCCATTAGAATAATCTTGAGAACTAACGCTACGCTGTGCTACGCCATTAGCACAAGAACAAACTGATTCCAGTGAAAAGTCGGCAACAGGTGCCAAATTGTTTATCTCGAAAACATCCTCATCCTCGTCGCCACCTTGATCATCGCCTCCATCGCAGCTTGCTTCCACAACCCCATAATATAAACCCGGACCAGGCAGGGTGAATGAATATTGAGGCGTATTATAAGCAGTGAATAACTCAGTCCCGACTGAATCGTAAATTGTATATTTTATGTATGATGGTGTCCCATCAAATACAGGTTGAACATTTACTAAGTTTCCACATGACACGCTAACAATAGTAGTATCAATGTCCAAATCGCATCCTGAATAATCATAGTCATCAGTTGTATCACATTGAACATTCACAAAATCTCTGCAAATGACTTGCCCTTTTTTGTTTTTCCAATCATAATCAATCCGGGAAGGTTTTTGGCCTCCATCAACACAAATAATAGCCAGATCTGTCTTACCGGTAGGTATAGCTCCGTTCGTTTTCCATATAATGTTGTGTGCTGGAGGGGGAACAGGTG
>JBEKAY010000104.1:0-4889 GCA_050015675.1 Bacteroidota bacterium
CTTGGTTGCATAATTTCCGTCGTCTTGTTGTTCGTTATGAATATCACGCTGAAAACTTTCTTGGCTTTGTCCATCTCGCTTGCATCATCATCCTTCTTCGAAAGGGTTTTTGAGATGGCTTCATAAAACTTACACTTCCACAATCCTGGGGTGTTGCTCATTCCGGATACTGGACAAGTCAAGATTTTTACGAGGATATCATAAAGCGATTCATCAGATCAGACATGTCGTAACGAACACCTAATTATATAACACAGCGTTGCTTATGGATACCTCAAAATTTGGAGAAACTAAACTGAGAAATCGGAAAATCTTTCATTAAAACAAACGGAGGATAAAATGTCACACGAAGAAACAAAGACAAATTTTCTAGAAGTTTTCAAGATAATATCCGTTTTTATTTCAACTGTTGTCATTGCTATCGCAAGCTTAATGGTCACGCAGTCATTTAATAAGAGTCAAGTGGAAATATCAAGAAGCAAAGAAGTGGTTGAGCTTGCAAAAAATCTTTCATCCCAAGATAAACAGACAAGGATTGTAAGCGCAGTAATGCTAGCAAATTACGGCGAACGAGCAATACCAGTTTTGGTAGCAGCTTTAACTGACACTGATATAAACATGCTAACAGCCGCCGAGCTTTCTTTAAAAGTCATTGGGGAACCGGCAGAACGGTATGTTGAAAATGCGTATTTGAACGCAAAGAACCCTTTTCTATCAGTTTCCAGAGCCACCTATTTGCATGCCCTGGGTATGATGCACGCCGGGTGTGCATTTGACCTTGCTTCAAAAGCAATCAACGATAGTTCTGAAGCATGGAACGTTAGAACCGATGCTGCTAAAGTCTTAGGGTTATTAATGGATAAAAGAGCCATCCCCATACTCGAGAAGATTATAGACAAAGATCGCGTTGTGTGGGATCCTGTCCGGGAACAAGCGATTTACTCTTTAGGGACGTTCCGAGCCAAAGAATCTGTCCGATATATACTTCCTTACATTCACGCTCATTATGATCCAGTCAGAAGAAGCGCTGTATGGGCGTTAGGGCGGTTGGGCGATCCAACATTAATTGACAGTCTAACTCTGATTGCGAATAATGATAAAAATGCAGTTGTAAAGGCAGAAGCCCTTAATGCTATGGATTATCTTAATGTGGAGAAATAAACCCTCGGTACTGTTTGGGTTTGCCTCCTGGATATGCATTTGAGAAGATTGTTGATGCCACAGGATGAAGAGATGTGCATTTTTCCATGACATGTTCCAATGGCACACTCTATTTTTAAATGCGTGATGGCATAGTAAATAGATGGAAATAATTATTTAGGATGTATGCCGACCGATCATGGCAGGCATTAATATAGGAACGGACATCGTCGGAGATGCTATGAAAACATTATCTCGCTTTTACCTTGCATTGATCATTAGCATAGTATGGCTTTTCATTATGTGCCATGTGACAACAGCACAAAGTAAATTAACTACGCCGATAACGATCCCGTGAGCGGGCATCTGGATTTCTATAATATTTTCGAACAGGATAATGTGAAGCTTACACTTCCGCAATCCTGGGGTGTCGCTCATTCCGGATACTGGACAAGTCAGGATTTTTACGAAGACATTATAAAACGATTTATTATATAGTAACGGCAATGATAGAATACGGCAGTATAGGCATCGGGAGTAATTTTGCGCGTAATGAGGTGTACGGTTATCTAAGTCTCGGAATAAAAAAAAGGCATTTGAAGCGATTATAAAAGGACTTGCAGGGTTGGTTAAATAAAATTAGAGGATTTAAGGTCTTGACAAAGAACTCACAGTGTATTATTTTAAACCTGCCGTCTCCCCGACGGCATAGTTAGCCTCCCTATAGCCCTGGCGTTTAGTAAAGTTCGTCAGGGCTATTTTGTTTTCGATACGATACGCGCTTTGCGCGTGATGGTATCATGCCACTGGATAGCATGGCTGAGAGCGTTTTTATTTTCTATCAACAGTGTTGCGTTTGATTGATCTCTCACGTACTTTGTTTGCAGTTGTTTCACATAGGAGGCTATGTAGAAATTCCAACTCAAAGAAAAATCTTAAAGAAAAAAGATATAGTGCAGTGTTCTTAGGACTTTATGTCGGCGGGATGGATATGAGGAAGAAGGATAAGAAGCTACATTATAGTTTCATTTAAAAAACCGTTGAGCGATCTTAAATTTGTAAGGAAATCGTGATTACACATTGAGTAAGAGGATTGGCAATGGATGCATGCAATATTAAACACTAAGTCTATCTATCATGCTATTACAGACGGATTATAGACTAAGTCTATATAATCACATATTAGGTGCAATTGCCCTGTACTATTTCACAAAAGGAGAAATAGATGAAAAATATTTTCATATTACTCTTTGTGACGTTTTCACTATTCACCACTATGAAATCCATTGCATGCCCAAAAGATCCAGAGTAATGGTCCGTATGGCATAAATGCACGAGGGATTCCCCCGAGCTCTAACCGGATAGACGGTTCGGAGAAAGTAGACCAGACCGTTAATCAGTACACGATCACAGCAACTGCGGGAACGCACGGTACTTTACCTTTACCGGATCCGACACCTCCGCCGACTCAAGGGTTCAGCGGCCCCATCACTATCACTCAAGGCGGAACCTATTCGGTGCGGGTGGTTTCGCAAAACCAGGGTGCTGCTATTACTATTGCCACAACGGATCCCGTTAATATCACAAACTCAGTCATCGAGGGCACATCCTGCCTTATTATTGGTTTCAATCATATCAAGCTGACTATTATCAACAGCGATTTATACGGCCTTTACCCTGGAGGAACAGGAAATTATGATGACTACGCCGTATACCTTTGGAAATTTGACTACCTGAACTTCATGCATAATCATATTTATCAGAAAGGCGGCATCAATCTAGTACATTTGGCAGGCTCGTACCAGGGGGGGAGCCCTATAGTCGTCAAATATAACTATGCGTATAATATTGACGGTAGACTGGCTGACGGTATAGGTGGATACAGCGGTCATGTTATCGCAAATTTCATTCAACTCAATGGAGTCACTAATGCCGAAGGTGTTGAGATTGCATGGAACGAAGTTGAGAACATTCCCAATCAAAGTTCAGTTGAAGACAATATCAGCATCTTCCAGTCCTCTGGGACTGCGAATTCGCCGATCGACATCCACGACAACTTCATCCGAGGCGGCTATCCCTTCCCGGCAGATTCCATCGCTTACTCGGGTGGGGGCATAGCGCTGGGTGATGGCGGCGGCAACTTTGAGGTCGCGCATAACAATCAGGTAATTGAGACTACGAACTATGGAATTGGTATAGCTGGTGGTACGAATGAAACTATACGCGATAACCGCATGGTTGCAACCGGAGCCCTACCCGACGGCACTCCTCTGCCAGCTGCGAACGGCGGCATGGTTATCTACAACTGGTATCCAGCAGCGCCTTTCGGCAACGCCAAATCATATAGCAATATTGTCGGCTGGAATAGCTTGCATAATTCCAGTTCGGTATTCCGTAACGATTGGTGGCTTCCTGACGCCATTCTTGACAGTAACAACATACATCTCAACGGATCTGGGACTCTTATCACGCTCACTGACGTTGCAAACGAATATGCCATCTGGCAGAACAAACGTGGCGGCATTATCAGTCCCTCTGGCGAGATTACTGTAATCGATACTGAAAGCATGAGATTTACCTTTACGCCGAATCCTGAATTCCATGTGGATAGTGTGCTCGTGGATGGAGTCATGGTGGACTCGACGGAAGGCTACACGTTTGCAAACGTTAGGAGTAATCACACAATTCGAGTGATATATGCGATAGAGCTGCCACAAACCGATGTGAAAGATAACGACAAAATAATTCCAACTCGCTTTGCACTCGAACAAAATTATCCGAACCCGTTCAATCCAACTACGACAATCACATTTTCTGTAGGATCGTATAGCCATACGTCCATACGGGTGTATGATTTATTAGGGCGTGAAGTGGCAACATTGGTGAACGAACAGAAACAGGCAGGAACATATACACAGCAATGGAATGCTGCAAATATATCGAGTGGAATTTACTTTTATTGTTTGCAGGCTGGTACATTTACGGAAACGAAGAAACTGATTTTACTCAAGTAGTAAACCGCAATTGCACTTAACCAGGCGCTTCCCGAAGGGATCCCTTTGGGACAAGCTGACGGAATGAGCCCGCCACAAAGACGGCGGGCAGGCTCACTGCAAAATTCATGGCATGCAGATGTTTTATTTTAATTTGAAAGTATGTACAATGAACTTGTTTCGTTTAGTGCAAGTTGAAAGTTTGCAGTGCCGCAGTCCGATTCTGCTCAGCAGGATCGCGATCGCGTTCTGTTGCAATGGCAACAGAACGGACTTAGCTGCCAACCGTTATGTTGCAATTACCCTTCTCAGTTTGCGAAAGGAGAAAAAACAATGAAAACTTTCACTCTACTTTTCGTTGGTGTTATGTTAATTATAAGTAGTATTGCACCAACCTATAGTCAATCAAATAACTGGCTAATAAACATAATTGATGAATCAAGTATAGCAGGTGGTTATATCTCAATGTGTATTGATTCTGATGGGAAATTACATGTTAGCTATTATGATTATTCTAAGGGTGATCTAAAATATGCATCCAACGAATCGGGGTCATGGGACTGCACTACAATCGATAGTCTCGGTGATGTGGGGCTTTACAGTTCGATTGCAATTGATTCAAATAATAAGATACATATTAGAGTCTATCTCAAAAATGAAGAAATGACTTGTACTTTGCCAGAGTGTCATGTATATTTTGATTACTATGACACCACGAAACGAACTCTCTGATATTCAATGGACACATATAGAGTC
>JBEKAY010000105.1:0-4766 GCA_050015675.1 Bacteroidota bacterium
ATCATCTGGAATTTTATCTTGATTATCAAGCGGCTCGTGTGATCCATGATCTCGGCGGCGGCAACGGAACAAAGGCGCCTCAACCGGCACCGGCGAAGGTTCCGGAACCGGCAAAGTAAAAGCTGGATTGACTTTGGTAGGGACGTTCAATTGAACGTCCCTATGGATTTTGTGTGCAGTTAAAGCAACCTCCCCCGTCCCCTCCTCAAATGAGGAGGGGATTTTGGGGTGGTGGAATGACATTGTAGCCGCGATCGATGATCGCGGTCTTACGTTTCATTCTTGCCTTGCATTGCTTTCCTCTCTCGTCCGGCAGTGCAGGTATACACCAGCCCCCGGTGTGATTGGTTGACGCCGGGAGTGTTTTAATCTTTTACTTTGTGTCTCGCAAGGTTTTTATTTACACCCCTGCAGGCTTGCGCGCCCGCTTGCCTGTGGGGATAATCTTTTACTTTGTGTCTCGTAAGGTTTTTATTTACATTCTTGCAGGAGCGCACCTGCCCCTTGAGGCACATTTTAATATGAACACAAAAATAATAGAGAATGCATTATGCTATTCTTGCGAGGGAAAGGTCTGTTTGAAAAACAAATTGATAAGAGATGCTGGGATAGGAATAAAAATGCCCCTGAAGAACAGGGGCGAGGCAAAAGCCTACAGAATAATCTTTGTTGTAGTAAGCTTTCAGGAGTAACTTACTGAGGAAGAAAATTAAAGTCAAGCATTTTCTTATAAACGGAGAAAAACAATGGCAAGGACAATCGGGTTAGACATTGGCACCAATTCTATTGGCTGGGCATTGGTTGAAGACAAGAAGAAAATCATTAAAAGCGGTGTACGCGTCTTCCCCGTCGGTGTTCAAGAGGAAGATTTCCTTAAGAACGGCACAGAAGTATCAAAAAATATAGCACGGCGTATGGCACGCGGTGCGCGAAGAAGACGTTTTCGGTTTAAGTTGCGCCGCAAGCAATTGGAAAAATTATTGCAAAAAAGCGGCATGTTACCCGATGCTGACGAATTTTTCTCAACACGAGAGCTATATGAACTTCGCGTAAAAGGACTTAACGAGAAACTTTCTTTGACACAATTTGGTCGCATTCTTCTTATGCTCAATAAGCGGCGCGGATTTAAGAGCAATCGCAAAACAGCAGCAGACCCGAAAAAGAAAAAAGAAGAAGGAATTGTCATAGAAGAAATTTCCAAGCTTCAACAGCAGATTGTAGATTCGGGTCTGCGGACGCTTGGCGAATACTTCTACTCCCTATTTAAAAAAGCAGATAAAGAAAAACAATGGCCGAATGAACACACACCGATAGAACGCATTCGAGATCGCTTTGTCGGCAGAGATATGTATGAAAAAGAATTTGAAATTCTCTGGGCAACACAAGCAAAATATTATCCAAAAGTTTTAACGCCAAAGTTAAGAACGAAAATCGGCTCTGAAACAATCTACTATCAACGGAATCTCAAATCACAAAAGGGGCTTGTTGGCAAATGTCGTTTTGAACCATCGAAGCGATGTGCACAACGAAGTTCGTTGGAGTTTCAGGAATATCGTATCTGGCAACAGCTATGGATGGTGCGTTTTTCCACAGGAGACCGCATCGGTCAGGAATTAACGGTAGAAGAGAAACAAAAGGCGTGCACCACGTTAATGAAGACGGGAAAACTTACAGAAGCAAAATTAAAAGAGTTACTTGGCGTACATAAGTCAGAGCATTTTAACGATGTCTTTGATCTCAAAGGTAATAGAACAAATGCTGATTTAATTCGGGCCTTTGGTGAAGAACTATTCGACAGTTTAAAAGACACACAACGGTTTGAATTCTGGCACATTTTAACCTATACCGATAACACAGAAAAGCTAAAAGAAATTATTCGCAACAAAACTGCAAAAGGTGTCCTCCCAAAACTAAGCGAAGAACAGTTAAACGCATATGCTGAGATCAATTTAGAAGAAGGATTCAGCAACTTATCAAAAAAAGCACTGCTCAAAATACTGCCCTATCTACGCGAAGGATTGCCGTTAACAGAAGCAATCGAGAAGGCGAATTATTCTCTCACGGAGAAAATGGTAAAAGGTAAGGTTGAAGAATTAACGAAATTACCACCGCTCGCACCAAATGAATTACGCAATCCCATTGTACAACAAATGTTGAGCGAAACTTTCCGTGTTGTTAATGCGATTGTAAAAGAATACGGCAAACCAGATATGATGCGCGTAGAACTTGCGCGTGAAATCAAGAAACCAAAAATGATTCGTGAAGAAATACGAAATAATGCTATTCGCAAGCGCAAGCAACGAGAAGAATATGCTGAGTTTTTAACAAAACGTTTCAAGCCACGACGACCGTTTGAACCAAATTCCCAGGAAGTAAAGAAATATGAATTATGGCTTGAGATGGGATGTAAAGACCCAGAACTTGATGACCTCAATTCCTTTATGCGTAACGGAAGAATAACAGACCAGCTTAAATACAGACTATGGAAAGAATGCGGACGCATTTCGCCCTACTCCGGCAATGTTATTCCGCTAAGTAAGCTGTTAAGCCCAGAAATTCAGATCGATCACATTCTTCCCTACAGCCAAACGATGAACAATGAATTTGGGAATCTATGCTTGTGCGAAGCCGATATTAACAAGAGAAAGGGAGACAAGCTCCCCTACGAATATTTTGAATCTATCGGGCAGTTGGAAAAATTTAAGAGCAATGTCGCACGCATTCAAAACGAAGGTAAACAAAAACGGTTTTTGGCAAAAGAAATACCGGAAGATTTTCTAAACAGTCAACTCACTAATACCAGTTATGCAGCAAGAGAACTTGCATGGAGATTGCAGCAACTGCTACCACCGATAAAGAAGGGTGATAAAAATAATCCGCGCGTACAGATATCCAATGGACAGGCAACCTCGATATTGCGACGGCATTGGGCATTGAACAGTATTCTTTCAAAGGGTGATATTGATACGAAAAACAGAGGTGATCATCGCCACCATGCTATTGATGCCATTACGATTGCCTGCACAACCCCGGCACTAATACAAGACCTTGCCAAATACAGCAAGTTTGACGATCTGGGTAAACTCAGGAACAAAGAGATAAAAGAGCCAATGGAACGGTTTCTCAACAAATCCGAAAAGGCGCTTGGCGAAATTATTATATCGTACAGAAATCAAAAACGGTTAGTGGGTACAAAGCCAAATAAAATTAAAACAAAGAATCTCGATAAATATCCAAAAGGATATATTCTGCAAAATGCAAAGACTATCCGAGGAACGATGCACGAAGAAACGCTATACGGTTCAATTAAACTGCAAGAGGAGCAACAATTTGTAACACGCTGGCCATTAACAAAATTCACAGAGGAAAATCAGCTTGACAAAGTTGTCGATCCAAAAGTCCGTGAAGTTCTCAAGAAACGTGTTGAAAAGTACGGTGACATTAAAAAGGCGTTTGAACCGAACGAAAAAGACCTCGTGTTGATGTACTCAAAAAAAGGAGTAATTATTCCTATCAGGCACGTTCGCGTTATTAATCCGGGAGAACATCTGGAGGAAGTTCGCCCCGGAGTGTTTGTTGAACCAGGGAATAATTATGCTATTGCAATATATGAAGACACTGAAACAAAGAAACGTGCATTTGAGACTATTTCATTCTATAGTGCTGTTCAACGTTCGCTTCACAATGAACCGATTGTTAAAGAGAAGATGGACAGCAAGCCACTCTTGTTTGTCCTTAAACAGCGAGACATTGTTGTGAAATATGATAAAGGACCCGATGAGATTGATTGGGATGATATGGACTATTTAAGAAGCCGCTTGTTTCGTGTAAGAAAGTTCGATGTTAAGGGAATTATCTATATTGATTACCTGTATGCCGCTAAAATTAACGACAAAGAAGATCGTAATAGATTATTCTTTCAATTAAGGCCAAATACCATGAATTTTGTACGTGTTGAGATTAATGCTCTTGGAAAAATTGTTCGCAAAGAAGGAGTGTAGAGACAACATGGTCATTCCCGATTACTTCTATCGGAAATCTTGAGAGAGTTTGCATAAGATTCCCGCTAAAAATCCGCGGGAATGACAGAACGGGCAAAGCGTGGGAGTGACAGGTTAAGAAATTGGGAAGGGCTTCTATGATCAAACGCACCATTGTTCTATCCAACCAAGCATACCTGAAAAAAGAAAACAACCAGCTTGTTATTCAGCAGGGTGAGGAAATGAAGTCTGTACCAATTGAAGACATTGGTGTACTGATGTTAGAAAGCCATCAATGCACCATCACAGAAGCTGTTTTAAGCGCGTTGATGGCAAACAATACCGTGGTCATAAGCTGCAATGGTTCTCATCACCCAGATGGCATCATGTTGCCAATTTCAGGAAATGTCTTACACACTGCTGTCCTCAAAGATCAATTAAAAGCATCTATTCCTCTCCGAAAACAATTATGGGCACAAACGATAAAAGAGAAAATTACAAATCAAGCCTCCGTTCTTAAAATGTTAGGAATTAATACAGAGCCAATGGAATATTGGGCGCGTAAAATTCGTTCCGGTGACCCGGATAATTATGAAGGGCGTGCTGCCGCTTTCTATTGGCAGCATTTCTTCCCCGGTGATTATGGTTTTACACGCGATCCGGAAGGTACCGCACCTAATAATTTGCTCAATTATGGATATGCAATTCTTCGTGCTGCAACTGCACGCGCCATTGTCGGCTCAGGATTGCATCCGGCAATTGGAATATTTCATAAGAGTCAATATA
>JBEKAY010000106.1:0-4692 GCA_050015675.1 Bacteroidota bacterium
CGACTTATAGCGGCGGCAGCACTTTGATCCGGTAACTCTCTGATTTTATCAGAAGAGACAACATTCATGATAGTGTTGGATGAGAGCTGCTGGTTAATAGCTTCATGCTGTCCTCGCGCTTGTTCGGAAATAACTACTTCTTCACCCTGTATGACAGTTGGTTTCAATTGGATGTTTATCGTTATATCCTTCGTTTTTGAAAAATCTATTTTTATCACCTGTGGTTCGTATCCTATGCAAGAGATTTTCATATTAAAAACTCGTGCCGGAATTCCAACAATCCTAAACTGGCCATCAATATCTGTAGCAGCGCCCAATGATGTTTCCATTACAACCACATTAACACCAACTAACGTTTCTTTGTTTGAAGCATCAATTATAACCCCTTGTATTGTACTAGACTGATTTTGTGGCTTTTCATCCTGAGCAAAAACAAGAAGACCGCTTTCTGTGATTGAATATTGAATATCCATGCCCTGAAGAATTTGATCAAGTGCTTCAGGCAGGGTTGCTACCTCAATTACCAGATTAATTTTTTTGTCCGACTTAATTAAGTCATAATCCAATACTGGCCTAAGGTGCACCATTTCAGCGACTTTTTTTATGGCGCCAATTATCGGTTCATTGACCAACCTGATTGAGATGGGTCCTAACACTATCTGTGAATTTGGTTGAAGAGGTTTTTCTATCGTTTTTGATATGCTTGCTTGAAATTGCTCGGGAGTTGTTTCTTGAGCGTGTATTTGTCGGCCAGACAGTACGGCAGTGAAAAGTAATATCAGCCACAACTTATAGTAATAATTCATATCATATTCTCCTTAGGTGAAATGCTAAATGATACGCGATAGACCTCTTTATTGCATTATATACATGATGACAGAACAATGATGCATTCTGCCATTTGCTAATAATATTTTAGTGATTTGAGATTTTGATGGCTATATAACGACACAACCTTTCCTCGTAGTTCATACTGGAAACGTAGAGAAAAAGAAAGCGATCGTATAATTTGAGATAAGGATTCATTACCATATGTGGCAACGATATGTCGATTCAACAGGTTGGGATCATGAACTTCAAATGCCACATCGTACTTGCGCGAAAGTTGCTTAATGACTTCCGCAAACGTTGCATTTTCAAATACCATCTGGTTTTTCAACCATGCTAAATATTTATCTGTCCTGATTGCTTCTGCTGTTGTCGGACAGCCGCCTTTAATAACGCAGCTCATCTGATTGCGATTTAACAATACTACGTTTTGTTGTTGGGTCCCTGCAAACGAGACTTGTCCTTCGGACACAATCACTTGCGTCTTATTATCTTCTGAATATGATGTAACATTAAATGCAGTCCCTAATACACGTATATTTGCATCTGCAGTGTGCACGATAAATGGAGAAGACTTACTGTGAGCGACTTCAAAAAATCCTTCTCCATCTAAAAAGACCTCACGTTTCTCCTTTGCGAATACAATAGGAAACCGAACTTTCGTTGCAGAATTTAAATGGATGCTAGTGCCGTCACTTAGCAAAAGTGTAGATCTCTCTCCTTTTTGTGTATAATATTCCTGATATGTCGACTGGTATGCTAACTCTCTTTTCAGTTGAAGCTGCTTGAAATAAACTGTCGTCCCAATTGTGCCGCCCAGAATCAATATTAATATTATTGCAAGCCGAAAGACGTACTGAAATGATGATCTATTTGTACCAAAGCACCATTGCATTACTGAAAGAACCGGCCATCGGATAATGTTTATATCTGATTTTATTCTAACCTCATCAGGCGATTTAGCTTGAGAAAGCGCTATGCCCGCTTTGAATGCAAATTTATTCCAAAGTTCATCTTCATTCCAACGTGTTAAATCGAATTGTGATTCATGAAGTAATTGTTCCAATGATTGCAAGAGCTGTTGATTAGTAGTATCTTTCTTCAACCAATGTTCTACTTTCTGTTTTTCTTCAAAGGTTGCTTCGCCTAAAATGTATCTAATGAAAAGTCGAAGGGTTTGCGGATTCTTGCTCATAGGATTCCCATTTTAATTATTATAGAATTATCGTTTCGTAGGTGTATATAAGACAACTGAGTCGGAAGAATTCCCTATAGGGATAAATCTAGGATACAAGATTTATTTGTCGTGGAGGGCAGATCGGAGACTTTTTACAGCATGAACCATCTGTGCATCGACTGTTTTTACAGATATTTCAAGTATTTCTGCAATTTCTGCATATTTCATATTGAAATATCGGCTTAAGATAAAAACAATTCTACAGCGTTCAGGTATTTTTTCCAATGCTTGCGTTATTAAGGCATCTAATTCCTGATGTTCAGCAATTTCGTGGGGCGTAGCCGAGGGGATGGAAAACAGTTTTGAATATGTGTCTGAGCTTTTCTGATCTATCGTTCGATGTTTCAAGAAGTTTAACGAAAGATTACGTGTGGAAGTAAAGAGATATGTCTTTAGGAGTCCTTCAATTCGAATAGTTGCCCTGCGTTCCCAGAGTAAAAGAAACAAGTTCTGCACAATGTCTTCGGCTGCATCATAGGACTTCACATAATACGCAGCAAATGAACAGAGTTCTTTCACATATGACCGATAAATTCTTTCAAACGCTGCTGTATCACCTTTAAGTGCTCTTTCGAAAAGTCGTTTTTCCTCTTCTCCAGTTAATCGATCTTGTTTTGCTGAGTAATTAGTGATTATGTTTAATAGGAAGATCAAGTGCGTTCACATGTTGAAGCAATGTAAAGGTTCTTTGCGCATAAGATAAACGATTTCTGCTCTTTTAGCAATTTGATAATAATTTTTCCCATAAGTGATAGTATCAGTTGAAGCTTTGATGGGAGAACCGATAGTAGCTATGAATTAATTTTGAAGGATGGAAAGAAATTCCGTCCGATTTTGTTATGATGCATATACTTTCGGCGTTGTTGTTCAGTGTTTCGTCTGAGAAACTTGAGATCGCTACTTTAATATTATAGAACACTTCGTGTCGCCAATTAAAACGCTTTTGCCAGCGCTTTTTGTATTCGGACAAATGTGAAAGGCCGTCCATCTTTAAAGTTTCAGCCGCAACTGAGCATCGATTAATTCACGCGCTTTTTGTTCAGGAGTTTGGTTCATTGTATAATTGGTAAAGCTTTTGGACATGGCATCCATTCCACTGTTCATAAACCTTAACGAACACCGTGATTTTAATGCTTCAAAAATATTTGTAGACAGAATTGCGGACAAAGGCGGGATAATAAAAAGTTGACGGGGAGGGAATTGAACCCCTGATACATGGATTTTCAGACCAAGCAAATTGTAGATAATCATTTTTACGTGCGATGCTTAGCTCAATGAATATTGAATGGTCGTGGACGGATTAAAAGGATTAGGATAATTCTAGTCGAGATTAAAGTCTTTCGGAGTCTTGTTTTCTTCTTGGTTCACTCCGGTAAGAACACTGATAATATTGAATGTGCTTGACACACTTGCGCTGGCTGTATCTGTGGCTGTTACTTTTATACTTATTGTTGCAGCTGCTGTAGGAGTACCAGAGAAAGTTCGTGTTGCAGGATCAAACGACAGCCAAGCAGGCAGAGGATTTCCATTAATCAATGTTGCAGAATAGGTTAATGTGTTATTTCCATCGTCATCAATAAAGGTGCTATCTGGAATTTGATAATTAAATGAAGAATCTTTGATGGCCGTCTGGCTGTGTATTGGATTTTTTACATATGGCACAAAATTAGTGTGTTTCAAACTATCAATCAGACTATCCACCTTAACCCAGTAGATATCTGTTGTACTTGACTGGCGTGTGAAGAATAAGTACTTGTTGTCGTTGGTAACGTACGGCCCCCATTCCCATGCTTGCGAAGCATTTATCTGTGCACCAAGATTCTTAGGATTAGTCCATTTCCCGCCGGTTTGATGATAACTAATAAACAGATTGCCTAACTGATTTATTCGAATTACAAAGATTATATACGATTCATTTCTGGAAATAAAGAAGTCAATACCATTGCTTGCTGAATTTACTGGAACCCCCAACGTCTGAGCGGTCGTATTAGTGCCATTCATAATTAATTTGGAAATATCTCCATTGTTGGTTATCACAGGATTGGATGTTAAATAGTAATTGCCTGAATTTGTGGCCTGTAGATAGTGTATCTTTTTTGAAGTGTTCCAAAATTTTAATGGCGTACTCCAACCTGTATCGCTTTTCACGGATTGCCATCCGCCTTCAAGAAATAAGGTTCTGCCATCGATGGAAAGGCCGGGAGCCCCATAATTCTCGAACAATGTATATGGACCGTTCCATTTATTATTGGAATACTCACAATATTTGATTCTTGATATCGACGGAGGGTAGCCATTTAATTCGTTGTAATAAATCTCTTTACCATCATTTGAAATTGCAATTCTTTCTGCCGCAAACAAGCCACTGCTAACGGGAAGTTGAAAGATTTTAGGTGTATTACCCGGAGGAGTTTGACCCAAATAAAGCGCAGAATCAGGTATAGCTTGTCCGTAGCATACTGTTACGAGTAGGATCAACAAACCAATAAAAGAAATTTCTTTCATAACCAGTCTCCATATTAATGATTGACGTTTTTCTTGAAACTAGCGAAGCAATATCATCTTCTTTTGAAGAATCTTTTCACCTGTTTCAAACCTGTGAAAATATATTCCCGAGCTCACCGGAG
>JBEKAY010000107.1:0-4477 GCA_050015675.1 Bacteroidota bacterium
GTGGGTGCAAATAGCATAGCGAATATAGGTTTAGTACATTTTGAAAGTAACTACATGAAACTCGTTTCGTTTTCAGCAAAATTGATAATTATCAGTGCGGCAGCTTAGCCGCCATCCGTTAGGTTGCGTTTTTAAATAACAAAAATAGTGTGTGGTGGCGTTTTTCTTGATTTTAAATAGGACTAGGAATTGAACCCGAAATTTCATATATTTCAGTAAAAAAATGACGACACATCACAAAATTATTATTGGTGACTCACGTAGGATGTCGGAACTTCCCGATGATTCAGTTCACCTTGTTATCACCTCACCACCATATTGGCAACTTAAAGACTATGGCGACAAGAATCAGATCGGTTTTCACGACAGTTATGAAAGCTATATTAACAACCTTAATCTAGTTTGGAAAGAATGCTTTCGAGTTCTTCAAAATGGTTGCAGGCTTTGTATTAATATCGGAGACCAATTTGCACGCTCTGTTTATTATGGTCGATATAAGGTTATTCCAATCAGAACTGAAATTACTAAGTTCTGTGAGACCATTGGAATGGACTATATGGGTGCAATCATCTGGCAAAAAGTTACGACGACCAACACTACTGGTGGCGCTTCAATAATGGGTTCTTTTCCTTATCCAAGGAATGGCATCTTAAAAATTGATTACGAATTTATCCTGATTTTCAAGAAGTTAGGCGATCCTCCAAAGGTTACCAAAGAGATTAAGGAACTTTCAAAGCTTACAACAAATGAATGGAACACGTACTTTTCAGGACATTGGAACTTTGCCGGGGAAAAGCAAGATAAACATCTTGCAATGTTTCCTGAGGAGCTTCCCCGTCGATTGATTCGTATGTTCTCATTTGTAGGCGACACAGTTCTCGATCCGTTTCTTGGTAGCGGAACGACATCTCTTGCCGCAAAAAACCTGAGTCGTAATTCTGTTGGCTACGAAATTGGCCAAACATTTACTCCAATCATCAAAAATAAATTGAAAATATCCGAACGCGATATCTTTGGCGACTGCACATACGAATTTATCAATCAGAAGAAGCGAGAGGAAGATTACTCTGAGGACATTGAATTATTACCATATAAGTTCAGAGATCCGCAAGAATTGGACAAGAAAATCGATCCGCGTAAATTAAAATTTGGCTCCAAGGTTGAGAATGGTGACAATGGAGAAAGATTTGAATTGTATAGCGTTAAAGAAGTCATAAGCCCTGAACTTCTTATCCTTAGTAACGGGCTAACAGTTAGACTCATCGGAGTTGCAGGAGAGCCGGTTCATCATCAGGCAGCAATTCATTTCCTCGATTCTAAAACTAAAGGGCAAAGAATATTCCTGAAATTCGACAAGGACAAGTATGATGAAAATGGTAATCTGTTTTCCTATGTTTACTTGAAGAACAAAACATTTATCAACGTTCACCTAATTAAAAGCGGACTTGTCTCGGTTGATGTTCGGCGAGACTACAAGTATCGCAACAAATTCGAGAACTTACTTAGCCACGCAAATGCCTAAAGAATGGATACTGAATAGCGCCACCAATCGCTTTCAACTCAATTTTAAAAGAAATGTAGGCG
This sequence comes from Bacteroidota bacterium, assembly GCA_050015675.1. GTDB lineage: Bacteria > Bacteroidota > Ignavibacteria > UBA10030 > UBA10030 > Fen-1298. Next base: position 1,585 of record JBEKAY010000107.1, read on the forward strand.
CCGTTTCCGAAGCAATACGTAAGTGTGCCCCAAAAACAGTCGATGAATGGAAAGAATATTATTTCACTCAAGTTAGAACTAAACAACATATCGAAGAACTTGGCAGAAAACTTTACGTCAAGATAACGGAGGTTATTGCTTCAGAGGTTGAAGAAATCACCGAAGAAGATTGTATCCATTATATGTACCAATTAGTTATTGATCGTACTTTTGATGGCTATACAACAGAAATTCGTACCGTATACGGTCAACTTCAAAGTATGCTTGGAGTTAAGATTGAACCAGCCCCAGATGAATGGGATAGACTATTTAATGTCGATTTCTTTATAAAGCTCAACGATAAATATATTGGCCTTCAAATCAAACCCGCCAGCGGTGTATCGCATATTCCAGAAATATTCAAAGAGCGTACTCAACAAGCTGAAACACATAAGAAGTTTACCGAAAAATATGGTGGCAAAGTATTCTATGTAATTTCTATCAAAGAGGGTACAAACAAGGTAATACAAAACAAAGAAGTTATCGAAGAAATCCGTATAGAAATACATCGGCTTGGCGGATAAAACGCCACCACACTTATTTAAAAAAGTTCGCAAACGCTTCTTAGTAAAAACGTGTGCAGTCGGTTCGTCTGCCTGCATTATTACTTTAGACGGCAGACTCACCCACTTTGCACACTACCATAAAACTCGCAACCACCAACAAAAGAAGTTTAGTCGTTGCTCGTGTTTTAGCGTTTGCTCACCAAAATAATTTCTGAAAATAAATCGACAAAACGCAACCTAACCAGCAACTCAAGCTGACGGAATGAGCGTGGGAGCAATTTACATTTCGTGTAAAGTTTTAGATGCTTAATAATTTATTCATCAGCATGAACTCAGTTCTTTTAGTGCATTACGAAAGTTGGTCACGTGGCAGCTTAGCGCCGATCCGTTAGGGCGCAGACCAAGGAAAAAGCAAATGACAGAACTTAAATCCACTACAGCCTCCGAAGCGGGTCCAAGTGGAGATACACAGGTTCGACTTGCACTTCAGGTTATTCATGGCAATGGTGGAGTTGCTGAGATGCCTGCAATTTATTCGGCTGTAGAAGCTGAAATGAGAAAGAATGGCTTTACTCTTTCTATTCAAGGAAAGGCAAGTCTTCGTTTTTATGTGAACCGAGTGGCAATCAAAGCAGGTTTTGTTTTTCCCTATGATAAAAATAATCCTGGTTGGCGTATAACACAAAGTGATCAGCAACTTCTTGCGGAACCACCACATTCGCAAGAAAATCTTTTTAGCGTTGTTTCTGGGAAAGAAGAGAGAGCTGATACGAATGTTGCCAGAGGCACTGCCTTTGAATTCTATGTTCTGGATTTGCTCAAATCTATTTATCCTTTCTATACATGGTATCATCAAGGAATCCATAAACATATAGAAAGAGGTCTTGATTTCATCGGTACTAGAGTTGGAGATGTTCTTGATTCCCCAAAGAATATTGGAGTTCAAGTTAAGTTCCATCAAGAGAAATTTGCGCCGCGACAAGAGGAATGGCTTAAATTTCTTTCTGGCTGTTTCGCACGACAAATTGAAAAAGCCATCTTTATTACGACTGGCCAACTTACTTCGGAACAACACCACGAAGCTCAAGAAGCTAATGTGACAGTGATCGAGGGTCGGAAAGAAATTGCACGTATTGCCAAATTGTATAAGATGAAAACATTCGAATTATTTAAGGAATAATTTTTATTGTCTGCGCCCTAACCAGCGGCTCAAGCTGACCGGATGAGCGCAGTGCAATATTCATTGCGCCATAGGTTCAGTGCAGATTTGAAAGTGAAGTGATTGAACTTGTTTCGTTTTGTGTATTTTGAAAATTATCAGTACGGCAGCGTAGCCGCCATCCGTTAGGGCGCATCCATATAAAGGTAGATGCAAAAATGAAAAAGTCGTTGTTAGAGGATCCCGTGAACGAGGAGTCCGTGCCAATCCATAGAGTCAGTCATGCATTGCTCGTTGTCAGCGCTCTATCCCTTCTCGTCTTTTGGCCATTGGCTGCAGTAGTACTGTTCCGGGGAAAAACATTGGGTTTCGCTATTTCTCTTTTCGCTTCGGGACTCGCCCAAGGTCCAATTCTCACCGGCTACGCATTTGCCAACGCTGACCGTAAACAGTGGTGGCGGTGGCTCGTCTTAGCCATAAGTGGTTTGGGAATCCTTTTGTTTTCATTGGTCGATACCGTCAACCTCGATATAGATGGTTTCTTCGAGCTTCTGATTCTAGGCGCGATAGGCCCAGCTATCGGTCATACGATTGTGACCACCGTCCTCGGTCCGCTCCTCTTTGGCCGAGTTCTGTGCGGATGGGGATGTTGGCGTGCGATGGTGCTCGAACGTCTTCCCGTCGGTAAGGGCTCGGGCCGACGCAAAGGTGTTTGGTTTTGGATGCCGCTTGTCGGTGTGGCCGTTAGTATTGCGGCCGCGGCTCTGTTCGCGTTAGTATTAGATTCCGAGTCCGGCGAAGCCCATGGACACATACACAGCAACGGTTTTTGGCCCGTTGTTTCCGGCGTTGCCGTTTACTATACAGCATCTATTATACTGGCACTAGCTCTGCAAGATCAACGAGCGTTCTGCAAATATCTCTGTCCAAGCGGATTCATTATGCGTTGGACGAGCCGTCCGGCGCTTCTCCATGTCTCTGCCCAGGCTGAAGCATGTAACGAATGCGAGGCATGCACGGATATTTGTCCGATGGACATTCCCATTGCTGAGCATGTGAAAAATGGTACAAGCATCGGCAAAGGCGATTGCATCCTTTGTCAGCTTTGCGTTGAGAGTTGTCCGACCGGAGCGTTGAAAACGATTTTTAAAAAGTAATTGTCAGCCAATTATATCTGCGGCCTAACCAG
>JBEKAY010000108.1:0-4320 GCA_050015675.1 Bacteroidota bacterium
GGGAGAAGAATCTGGTTAACGATATTCTTCTTCTGGGAAGATATCTAGACGCTCCTATCTCTCCTATGACTTTGCCAATGGATTAGGATACGAAAATATTTGTCACAGACTCAACATACGAGGCGCTCCCCGGAAAAAGAATTCGGGGCAGGCAAGCTCGGCTTGTCCAGAAGAATGAATCACGCGAAGCGTGATACTAATAATTAATGAGCGTGGGTACGTTAAGTCCCGTTGTACGGGATGCCGTAAAGCGGCACATGGCGCGTAATGGTTTAGTATATTTTGAAGGCTATCAGCTTGAACTTGTTTCGTTTATTACATTTTGAAAGTATGGTGTGCCGCAGCTCCCGCTATGGCGGGATCCTCGATTTGACCACAATTTGTTTGGGAGACAACAAATTTGTCGAATCGGGATTAGTGCCAGTCCGTTAGGTAACAGTTCTTAAGGAAGCATAAATGAAAATCTATTTAACAATAGCCCAAATTCTCCTACTTATTACAACTTTTACTTTATACGGACAAAATCCTGATAAGCAAATTTCATTTGCTCTGGAGCATAAACCTCACAGCTATTATGTCAAACAAGCTGTGCTTTGGTGGAAAGAAATTAAAAAAGATACGAAGAACGAGAACGCATGGTATAATTATTTCAGGGCTTGTCGGAATGCGCAGGCTACGGTGGGCTGGAATAAAGATTATATCAAAGAATCTCCTTATTTAAAATCAGGTCCTGATATTGTCAAATTGATTCAGAAGAATGTTCCAAATACATTTACGAGCAATTTTGTTATTTGGGAAGAAAGAGGATTTGATCCGACAAAAGGTGAGTATCTATTAAAAGCATACGATATGAATCCTGATTTTGAAGGTATTCATGCCTCAATGATTGCTTATGCTGAGAGCGAATTAAATTATGAATTGCGAAAAAAAGTAAATATCAAATGGTTTCCGCATAATGAAATATCGCCCGGTTTATTGGCATATGGATATAATGTTTTAATGTCATTAGAACCTAATAGCATAATTCTGACGGAACATGATAATGACACATTCCCACTTTTGATGTTGCAAGATGTAAAAAATATAAGACCCGATGTAACGGTGATAAATTTCGATATGCTTCTTGTAAAAAGCTATAGGGATAAAATATTTCATAAATATCAAATCGCGCAATTGGACACGATATTTGAAGAAACAAGTTCTATTAACCATGAAATCCTTATAAATCATATTTTAAAGAATTACAGTAATGCAATACCTTTGTATTTTGGTCTTACAGTAACACCAACATATTATGGAAAATATCTCAACAACCTTTTCGTAACCGGATTAGCTTTAAGATATTCTCATTTGCCGATTGACACATTCTCGATTTGTGAACAGCATTATGATAATGATTTTAAACTTGACTACTTAGGAATACAATATTCCAACGATAGAAATCAGAGTACTGTAAACCAGCAAAACAAAAATTATTTGCCAAGTATCATAATTCTTTACCATTCTTATAAAATCAAGGATACTAATAAGGCAATAAAGTTGAAAAAACTGGCAATATTGATTGCTGAGAATTCTGGTGATAGTGCTCTGATGAATAAAGTAAATGAAGAATTAAAATAATAAATCACACAACTGTTGCCTAACCCGCAGCTCAAGTTGACCAAATGAGCCCAGGTAAGTTAAGCATTGCGCATAGAGGTTTCGGTTCTTAATAATAAACTTTTCAACATGAACTTGTTTCGCTATCAACAATTTGAAAATTATCAGTGCCGCAGCCCCAAACAAAATAATTTCGGGGTAAACTTAGCGCCGATCCGTTAGAGCGCTTAGCAACAATTATGGAGATTCTTTAAAAATGAATTACCCAACATTTACAGAGCTTTACCCTTATGCGATTGGATATTCCATTTCCCTTTTTATCTCTCATTTTCTCATTCGGTGGACAATCGATCCAATGTGGAAAGCTCATGGTGATCCACGAAAAAACGAATGGTTTGTTGCTTCTCTTAATCAAGGCCTTATAGAGAGATTGATGTTCACAACATCTTGGCTGGTCGATAAACCTGCCTTTATTGGTATATGGTTAGCTCTAAAAGTAGCAAGCCAATGGAAGGGTTGGAGTGAGAAAGCTGGTTATAACATATTTCTCGTTGGTTCAGGTCTTTCAATATTATACGCAGTCCTTGGTGCAATGGAAATTAGTTGGATCAATCAATGTTCTTGGAAGTCTATTCTTGTACCTTTATTAATCGTAATTGGAAATATGATCCTGATTTTATATAATCGAATAAAATAAGCGCCTAGCGAGGCGCTTCACGAAAAAAGAATTCGGGGTAGGCAAGCTCGGCTTGTCTAGATAATTGAATCACGCAAAGCGTGATACTATATTTATCAAGGAGCTCACTACAAAATTCATGGCAGGTAGAGGTTTTGTTTTAAATTGAAAGTTAGTACAATGAACTCAGTTCGTTTTCAGCAACCTGCGGCTATTCGTTGCAGCAGCTTAGTTGCCAACCGTTAGGCGCGTTAACCACTATTTATATAATCCGGAGGAATTTATATGAAAGAAAATAGAAGTTATAATTCCAGAATTAAAATCCTGACAAATAAAGTGTTTTTGTGGGTTATGATTACCGGCTCACTTCTTTGCCTGGTTTTATTTCTATCAAGTTATCTTTTTTTACAGAACCTGCGTTGAAAGATGTATCAAAGGAAATGGCAATTATAGTATTAGGAGTTGTAATCGTAAGTCTAATTCAAGTTAAGATATTGGGTGATTTTTATCAGCAACAATCCGTGGAAGCTATTGAACCTAGTTTGATAGATATTAAAGAACAACTTTTAAAAGAAATTGATCGAGTTATTCCAGAATTAAAAACAGAAACTGTGCAATCCATTAGGGAGACTCAACAAGAAATCCATAATATAATTCCTGATATTAAATCGGAAAGTGTTCGTATTTTGCAAGATACTCAGGTTGAAATAAAGAGAATTATCCCAGAAGTAAAAACAGAAACAATAAAATCAATTCAAGATATTCAAAACCGTGTTACTGATGCCACAAACTTCATGTTAACTGGTATAGATGTCCTTCAAGGTGCAAAAATAGCTGGATTTACAAATATTTACCCAACTCGTTATGAAAAGATTTCTGGCAAATCTGTAGTTGATACAATAAAGGATGATCTAAATTCTGAAAGTAGTCGAATACGTCTGATGGGAATTTCGCTTGGTGATTATTTTTTGGATAGAGGCGTCTTGCATAATAGCTTCACAAAACTTTTAGAAACGAATATTCATAATGATAAACCGGAAATTCAAGCTCTTTTAGTTCATCCTAAATGTGAGACTTTAAGAGAAAGGGCGCGGTGGGAAGCTGGACCTGATTATTATAATGAACCAGCATTTTTTGATAGTACAACTTATATCGAGACAGACGGAGCTGCAAGAATTGCAAAAAGACTTTGTGAAAAATATATTAAAATACTTCACGTTCGTCTTTATCGTCAAGCACCAACAGCATTTGTTTTATTAACAAGCAGATTTGCTTTTGTAGAGGCCTATAATTATTCAGCAAGAGGTAGTAATGTTCCAGTTTTTCAAGTTCAAGCGGGTTCGCCATTATATATGAGTTATGAAAATCATTTTGATCGTATATGGTCGGTTGCGACTCCGATTGGAGAGTATGAGCCTTTTTCTAAAGAGGACGTAAAAAATGTATTGCAAAAAAAATAAATGTATTAAAATATGCGTTTAGAAAACGCGCCTAGCGAGGCGCTCCACGAAAAAAGAATTCGGCGTAGGCAAGCTCGGCTTGTCTAGATAATTGAATCACGCAAAGCGTGATACTATATTTATCAAGGAGCTCACTACAGAATTCATGGCAGGTAGAGGTTTTGTTTTAAATTGAAAGTTAGTACAATGAACCTGTGGCGCAGAGCGCCATGGCGCAAAGGCGCTCATTTCGTATTCAACAATATGAAAGTTATCACCTGCCTGCTGTAGTGCCTACGGCACGCAGGCAGGGTGCGGCAACTCCCACTATAGCGGGAGCCTCGATTCGACCACAATTTGTTTGGAAGACAACAAATTTGTCGAATCGGGACTTATTTATCCGTCGGAGTGTTATTTACGAAGGCGGAGCGCCCATCCATTATATTGCATTTTGAAATAGTTAAGTATCATTTGTGTCCAGATAATTAGAGTCTATCTCAAAAATGAAGAAATGACTTGTACTTTGCCAGAGTGTCATGTATATTTTGATTACTATGACACCACGAAACGAACTCTCTGATATTCAATGGACACATATAGAGTCCT
>JBEKAY010000109.1:0-4205 GCA_050015675.1 Bacteroidota bacterium
TTCTTCTGTCAGGAAGATATCTAGCCGCTCATAGCTCTCCTATGACTTTGCCAATGGATTAGGATACGAAAATATTTGTCACAGACTCAACATACGAGGCGCTCAAGCTGACGGTTGCCAGCTGGGTACGTTAAGCATTGCTGGTGGTGGGTTTAAGTTTTTATTATTACCTTTTCAGTACCTCGTTGCTTGGGGAATATTTAATTTGGTTATCAGCATGAACCTGTTTCGTTTTCAGCAATTTGAAAATATTCAGCGCCGCAGTGGCGCTGTACGCCATGGCGCGGAATACGACAGTGTGAGGCGCCACTTAGCGCCGGTCCGTTAATGGAGCAATCGACCAAACAAGTCTTTGTTCGGGATATTTTAGAATCTCTTGAAGCTTACAATAAGGACTTAAACATTTTCAAAGATGGATTGCAGTCGATGGAAGATATGATTGCCTTATATTCGGAGGTAGAAAATCATCTTCGTAGTTCTGAGGACGATAGTAACCTCGGAAAATATATACGACATCGAGTGGATCGCTGGAAAAATATTGTATCAGAAAACAAGCAAAAGATTCAAGAAGCCGAAGACAAAATCAGGATGTTAGAATCCATTCAGAAAAATGTTCAAAAAAGAAAAGATGATTTATCGCTTTAAGAAATTTTGCCACCTAACCAGGCGCTCAAGCTGACGGAATGAGCTGGGTGCGAAATTCATGTCGAGCATAGGTTTCGTTCTTAATAATAAAGTTATCAGCATGAACTTGTTTCGTGTTGTGTATTTTGAAAGTTATCAGTGCGGCAGCTTAGCCGCAGTCCGTTAGGGCGCAAAAATAATATTGAGAATGGATTATAAAATGAAAAATATTATCACTTGTTTAGTTCTTATCTTGTTCTTGAGTTTTTTTAAAATGATAGCTCAAAACTATGATAGTATAAAAAATGTAAGAGTTAATGAGATAAAGCAAAAATGGGAAAAGTTTGATCCCAATTGGAAAAAAATTAGCAACATACTTTTAGACAAATTGATTTATGTGTTTGATACTGCTAATTGCAATAATAATGGACTTGCAAACAATAAAAATAGATACAAGGTTAACAAAACTTCTGAACTAACACTAAGAATAGTCATGCTTAGAGGAGCGGAAGCGAACTTACAAGATTTAGTCTCATTTATTAATAGTTTGGGTGGTACAGTGATTTATAAAGTAATTAGAAGTCAAGAAAGATCTGCCAAAATTATATGTAGACTACAGTTGTCTCAGGTTCAAACATTAGCACATAATATCTATGTCGGTTCTATTGATGAAGCCGAGGGACCTAAAAGGAATTAATATATTTGCGCCCTAGCCAGGCGCTCAAGCTGACGGTTGCCAGCTGTGTACGTTAAGCATTGCGTGCATAGGTCAGTACAAAATTGAAAGTACCAGCATGAACTTGTTTCGTTTAAAACAATTTGGAGATTATCAGTGCGGCAGTGGCGCTGTACGCCATGGCGCGGAATACGACAGTATGAGGCGCCACTTAGCGCCGATCCGTTAGGCCGCAATAATAATAGAAGAAAAAATAGTGGAACTAACAAATTTTAAATTTTTATCATTTCTAATTTTAGCACCCTATATTGTCGGGTCGTCACCGGCAGACAGTTCTTTCGATGAATATTCTTTCGGAGTTGGAGGTGGACAATATACCTATCATGACTGTTCTGGAGTTCATTCAAATTCCTTTGTCGATGCCGGAGCAAAATTTACACATAAGTATGATACTCCACTTAGGATTGGAATTAGTGCTACAGTCGGTAAGGATAATATCGGGTGGTTGGTTATGCCTTTTCCAGACATTGCTTATGATGTAGATTATTTTTCTATTGGTACGACAGGTATCCGACTTGGATTAGCAGATGGACCATATGCAGAATTATCTTTGTGTGATCAGATTCCTCTTTTTTCAGGCCGAGGTTGTTTTCGAACAGGAATCTGCGTGAAACCAAGCGATAATACCCATCTCTGGTTAGGAATGAATATAGTTCCTTATGACAAGAATGGTTTTGCAGGACAATTTGATTTTCCAATCTCTTCTCATCAGTTTCTCTTTCTTAATGGTCGATATGGAAAGGCAGGAGGTCTTCCTGAATATGGTTTTTCTATTGGAACGAGAATAAAAGTGCACTAAAAAAGATTATTGCCGCCTAACCAGCGGCTCAAGCTGACCGGATGAGCGTATGTGCATTTTGCATGGCTTGTAGAGGTTCAGTGCAGAATTGAAAGTGAAGTGAATGAACTTGTTTCGTGTAGTACAATTTGAAAGTTATCAGTGCGGCAGCTTAGCCGCCATCCGTTAGCCAGCAGCAATATGCTTTCAACAATATTAGAAAGGAGAAACTAATGCAATATAAAGTCGTTCCTTTTACCGCGAATCTCTCTCATCAGGATCAAGCTCCACAAGCGGCTTCTCAACTTGAAAAAGTAATTGGTCAGTATTCATCTCAAGGATGGGAGTATGTCAGACTTGAAAGTGTAGATACTTATATAACAGCAGATACCGGCTGTTTTGGGATTGGAGCAAAGCCGGCGGCGAATATTTCTATTTCAATGATTGTTTTTAGAAAACCATGAAATTCATTCTAATCATTGCATTAGAATTATATAAGTGGATTATTCCGCTTTCAATAAAGCGAAAATGTATCTTTCGCGAGCCTTGCTCATCTTATGTTCTTCGGAAAACAAAAGAACGTGGTTTTCTTGGTGGTATAAGAGCAATTACTATTAGATTACATCAATGTAGAACTCCCTATTCACTCACGTTATCTGCATTGGATAATAAGTTAATATTGCTTGCAGCGGATGGTTCAGTAATTCCGGAAGATGAAATCTCGGTTAATCTTGTTGATAAATTTTCTGAATCTATCTCTGCGGGCTAACCAGGCGCTCAAGCTGACGGTTTGAGCGTGGGTACAATTAACATGGCTAATAGAGGTTCTGTGGGAAGAGAAATATCTAGCGTGAACTTGTTTTGTTGGGTGCATGTTGATAGTTATCAACGCCGCAGCTTAGTGCCGGTCCGTTAGAACGCACGAATTACATTTGATATAACTACATGAAATAGTTACCATTTAAACAATGAAAAAAACACGGCTTCAACTATTTGTGACCTTAATTATTTTATTCCCTTCTGTGATGTTGTCTCAAAATGATGACACGGAATGGAAATATTTTGGACAGAAACCTCCTAAATTCAAACCAGAAGTATTTGCTCCCGGAATTATTTCAGGGAAAGGAAGGTTGCATTGCTTTCCGACTTTTTCCTCTGATGGAAAAGAAATAGTCTGGATGACATTACCTCCAAAATTATTCTTTGCAAAGTTTGATGGGAAATGGAGCGAACCACAAGAAATATCATTTTCAAAAAAATATAGATGTTTATTCCCTGTCTTCAGTTATGATAATAAAAGATTGTATTTCTCATCGAACGAGATACCAAATGGTTTTGGCGGCATTGATATATGGTATGTTGAAAAAACTGATACTGGCAATTCAGTACCAATTAATATTGGCTCCCCAATTAATACCAGTCAATCTGAAACACAGCAAGTATTTACAGAAATAGGTACTATGTATTATACGGGATATTTAACCGGTAAAAGGTTCAACAGCGGAATATTCCGCTCAAAATATGAAAACGGAAAGTATTCAAAACCTGAAATCCTGAAAGCACCAATTAACATCATGGATACAAGTATAGTCGACTATACTCCATTTATTGCCAATGATGAATCTTTTCTCCTATTTTGTTCAAACAGAAATAACAAAAATGAAGAGGATTGTAGGGTTTATATAAGTTTTAAGGACGAAAAGGATAACTGGAGTAATCCTGTTAATCTAAATGATAAAATTGGATTTAATGAAGATAGCAGAGATCCATATATTTCTCCAGACGGAAAATATTTGTTCTTCTGTAGTGGTGAAAATATATATTGGCTTGATTCAAAGATAATTGAAATGATTAAGCAAGAATTAAACACTAACTAACATGCAGTTAAAACATAGATTTATATAAGTCATCTGCGTGTGTTTACTTCAAATATTCTACCGCGTGTGTTCTAACCAGGTACTGTGATAAAAGTCAAGTGGCGAGAAACAAATATTTCAAAGAACAGTTGGCGGTGTATCTGTAAAGAACATCAAGTTGCAACAGCCTGAGACGCAGATTTATAATCAG
>JBEKAY010000110.1:0-3816 GCA_050015675.1 Bacteroidota bacterium
ATAATTTCCGTCGTCTTGTTGTTCGTTATGAATATCACGCTGAAAACTTTCTTGGCTTTGTCCATCTCGCTTGCATCATCATCCTTCTTCGAAAGGGTTTTTGAGATGGCTTCTAATAAAAGTGTTAGGGAAAGAGAAAGAGGCTGATGGAGATTGGCAAGATGGTTTGGAGGGGACATTTAAAAAATATATTTGGCACAATTGGAATCCTGGTCTAGAAGATTATCCAGATAAAATAGCAAATACTGTTCCAATGTTTATACCACAATAAAATGGAGATCAAAGTGCGAAAATTATTTCTTTTAATAACAATAATTATTTATCCATTTGGACACACATATTCCCAAGATTTGGGTGTGAGTGATTCCACTCGGGATTTGATCCAAAAAAGAGTAACAGCAACAATTGGGAGTGAATGTGGAGTTGAAGATGTTATCTATGTTGATAGCACGTTGAAACCAATATCTCCTGAGGGAGGAATCGAAGACCCTTATCATACGTTAATACATTATTTTGTTTTCACTTATTCTCGCGTTAAACCTATTCCAAATATCGTTTCTGAATCTAACCTTTCAGTTGGAATTTTCAGGGACGGAAAGGTAATTGCAAAATTGGATACTGCAATAGAAACTTTCGCGTCTACGAGTGGAAGGATAGAAGCGATCAGAGATCTTAATAATGATGGAAAAGTCGATATTGTAATATCAAGAATATTAGGTGTCCATGGGCCATTTAATGAGAGTTTTTGGATAGTCTCATGGGATGGTTTTCACTTAAGACTAATAAATGCAAAAAATAAAACACAATGGAGGTCTGTGATTATCGCCCCATATAATTGCTTGAAGTATGTTGATATAGATAGTGATGGGGTCTATGAATTGACAACAAGTTTCGAAAATGAGAAGGGAATTGAAAAGAAAGTGATCTATTCTTGGAATGGGAAATTGTATGGGGATTGGGGAAAGAGTTCAAAGGCATTGCTAAAGAGTACGTCAAAGATAAAAAGGAAATAGTCTCAACGTTCGCAACGAGTTTCGTAGGAATAAAATGAAAAAAATAATATGGTTAGCAGTTGGGGTATTACTTTTGTCGCAATTTCTTTTTTCTCAGGATGACGTATATAATCATGCAAACTCGGATACTATAACAAGCAAATTGAGGACACTTCTTGGATATCCATGTACCATAGAAGATATAATTAACTTCGACAAAGTCAAAAAGTCTCTCGATCCAGATCATGGTGGTTTCGAAGATCCTTATAATACACTTAAACATTGTTTTGTATTCACTTTTTATAGAGAGTCAATAAAAGTCGATGAGAGATATCCGAAGTTATCGGTTGGCATTTACAGGGGAGGGAAAATATTTTGTCATCTAGATACTGCAATAGAAACTATTCATTCTACAAGTGGAAGAATAAAAACCATTGCCGATCTTAATAAAAATGGTGAGGTAAATATTGTAATCACACGAACCCTCGGGGTAAGTCCACCTCCATGGGAAGAGTATTGGATATTTTCCTGGAACGGTAAGAGCCTCAAACGGATTAATGCGATAGATTATAAAATGAAAGAATCTGTATTGCAGTCGCCTTGGAATTACATAAAATTCATTGATATTGACGGTGATGGTATTTATGAATTAGTCACGAGTTTTAAAGATGAAAAAGGAATTGAAAGAAAACACATTTATTCCTGGAATGGTAAATTATATGGTGAGTGGGGAAAAGGTTCAAAGGCGTTGTTAAAAAGTTCATCTAAGAAAAAAGAGAAATAAATTACTTGGCCTTTCCAAATGTATGATGAAATATTGACATCACAACATGTTGATCAGATGCCATAGAGGATTTGGAAAAAATATCTAAAGAATGGAGATGCAAATGAGAGGATTATATGTTTTGATAATTTTTTTATTCTCTTGTCCCCGATTGTTTTCTCAAAATCCAGGAGTTACAGATGCTGATCGTGGAATGGTTGAACAGTCACTCCTAACCCTAGTTGGTGATAGTTGTGGAATAAATGATATCGTTTGCGTTGACAGTATTTTAAAGCCTTTAGATCCTGATAAAGGAGGATTTGAGAACCCGTACAATACTTTAACGCATTGCTTTGTTTTTACTTGTTCTCGTATAAATCCCAATCCAAACATCTATTCTGAATCAAAGCAGTCTATAGGGATTTTTAAAAATGGACAAATTACAACTTTCTTAGATACTATCATAGGATCATTTGCCTCTTCAAGTGGAAGGATCAAAACTATGGTAGATCTTAATAATGATGGGAAAGTAGATATAGTGATAACCCGGACACTTGGAATAAGCCCACCTCAATGGGAAGGATATTGGATATTTTCTTGGAATAGTTCTAGTCTTCAAATAATTAATACGATTGATGAACAGGCTAAAGAATCTTCAATAATATCTCCATGGAATTTTTTAAAATTTGTTGATATAGATGGAGACGGCATTTACGAATTAGTAACAGAATTTGAAGATGAGAATGGTATCGAAAATAAAGTAATCTATTCGTGGAATGGACAACAGTACGGCAATTGGGGTATGAACCCTTCACCATTACCAAGCGGTGCTTATCAGAGAAATAATCTATATGCAAATGTCAATTGTACTGTTTCGAAAAACGTCGATACCTTGATTTATCATTACTCCCTCACTAATTTACCGTCAAGTAAACAATCGGTTGATGAATTTTTTCTTGGATCTCCGGATACTTTGTTTGCAGTAGGAACTTCGCCTGTCGATTGGGTTATGGCTGGGCAACGCGGAAGATATTTTGGTTGGATTGCATTACCAGGTTTTAATAAACTTTTATGTAAAGGGAAAACAGAAAGCACTTACTCTTTTAACGACAATAATCTTCCTACAATCTTGAACAGTTTCATTAGAGGGCACAATCTGTCTGATAATTTTTTCGTCAATAGTCAACCCGATTGGGAAAAGATATATCAAGATGTTTTAACAAATTCAATAGTTATTAAAACTGTTGCACCCAACTATCGATTAAAAGCAATTTCACCTTTACAATTTCTCGACACCCTTACAAGCTACACTGCACAATCTCGTTCGTTGGGATGGATTAAAGACCAAACAATTGCAAACAAGTATCTTGATTATTTCTCATCCGCACGAACAAAACTCGTGCAGCGCGATAGCGTTGGAGCCAGAACTGTTCTGCTGCAAGTTCTCCACGATGTCGATATCGATAACACGTCGAATTTATCAAGCGAAGCATATGCATTGTTGAGGTTCAATACAGAATATTTAGCAAAGATATTGCCACAAGCACAAGCTGCACCATTCTTTGCTGTTAAACTTGTATCGAGCATTGGTACAAAACTCACAAGCGGTACATTACAATACTATGATGGCAGTTGGAAAGATGCCGTTAACAACAACGATGGAACATTCTCTGTTACTACGAACTTGAAAACAATCAGTTTGCGCATGACATACGAGTACGGCACACAAACAAAATCCAATGTGTCTATAAACAGTGATACTATCGTGTTTCAAACCGTCAATGCACAAGTACAACTGCAAAACAGCAGCGGCGCTCTTATAGATACCGGCTCAGTCCAGTATTATGCCGGAGCTTGGAGAAATTTAGGAACAACTATAAACGGCACAGCAGCAAAAGAACTTCTACCAGCTAATTATTCTTTTAGAATGACCTACGCTTATGCGAGCAAAGACAAACCGCAAGACATAAGTACAAATGCTACTGTAATCTTCCAGACAGTCAACGCCATCGTACAATTGCAGAACAGTCAAGGTACTCTAATAGATCAAGGCACAGTGCA
>JBEKAY010000111.1:0-7998 GCA_050015675.1 Bacteroidota bacterium
CCATGTGGAATTTGTCGCTATAAGGATAAAATGTATATTTGTGAAAGAAAAGATATTGCTGTTGTTTCTATGAAAACCGGAAAAATACTTAAAAGATTTCCTTTCCCTGATAATCCGGGTTTTCTGAACGATATAGCGGTTGACAGCAAAGGAAACTTTTACATTACCAATTCTGCCGAGGAAGAGGATGTAACGCATATATACCTGCTCAAAGATAATCATATTAAAAGCTGGATGAACTCAAAAGAAATATCCAAGCTTAACGGTATTCTTTGTAAAGGGGATGAAGTGATTATTGGAAATTGCAGCAAAGGGTTATTGCAGGCAATAGATGTTAAAACAAAAAATATAAGAACAATCGCTTCCGTTGGGTCAGACATTATCGATGGTATTCAAATAAACAGCAAAGGTAATTATCTTGTTTCAAATTGGATAGGCAACCTGTATGAAATTTCCGAATCGGGAGATGTCGTTCAATTATTAAACTCCGATGGGAGATTTAATCCCGCGGATTTTGCGTATGTTCCGAATAAAGAATTGTTACTTATCCCGACTTTCATGGGCGGAACTTTGCAGGCGTATAAAATTGAAAAATGATAATAACAGGGATAGTTCGGGAAAGTATTTTTATAAACATACTCGCTGTAAGCAGGAGGTATTTGTTATGCCAGTGCACATCCCGCTTTGCGGGATTACTGGATTCCGGCTTTCGCCGGAATGGCGATGCAAGTGTTGGGGTATTGAACCCGACAGAGAATAAACTTGAAACAAACTATTTGATTAAATATTCACTAAGGAAGGATTAATATGAAAAAGATGTATTTAGTTTTTTTAATTGTTTTGGGATTTTGTTTTCAATATGGAAACGCCCAAACTATTTTTTTTTAATTGTTTTGGGATTTTGTTTTCAATATGGAAACGCCCAAACTATTGAACCGAAAGGTGGCACCTCGCCGTTCGATATCGCGGTGCAGCGGCTCAGTCCTCGTGTCGCTGTATTTTATGGCGATCCTTGGGACAATGGCATCGTAGCTCTCGCGGCAAAGAAAGGAATTGTTGTCGTAGACGCGCCGTTTTCGAAGACGATCGCTCAGGGCTTTCGTAACGCGATCCAGGCGGAATTCAAGCGCAATGATTTCATCTATCTGATTAATACGCATGAACACGTGTGCCATGTCGGGGGCAATGAAGCTTATGCCGATCTTCCGATCATCGGTCATGAATCGTTGCGCCGCGAAATGCTCAAGTCGA
The DNA here is from genome assembly GCA_050015675.1 of Bacteroidota bacterium. Lineage (GTDB taxonomy): Bacteria > Bacteroidota > Ignavibacteria > UBA10030 > UBA10030 > Fen-1298. The sequence continues at coordinate 1,252 of JBEKAY010000111.1, forward strand.
TGGATGATTCTAACCGCATAACGAATGTACGTGGGATTGGTGAAAGGGAAATGGCCAGGTCGAGAGAACGTCTGCTCAAAAGCGATCCCAAGAAACTTCAGGATCCTGGTTTTATCAATTATGAAAAAGGTTGGCAAATTATTCAGGAGGATTACCGCAAGAATCCAATGATAATACCACCGACAATTACTTTCGATCGTGAAATGACTTTGCATCTTGGCGATGTTACCATGCGGTTAATGTATTACGGTCATGCACACGGAATTGCCGATATCGTTGTGAGTATTCCTGAGGAGAACCTCATCCTGACCGCAGGCATTTTTTATCCTATCAATGTCCCGATCGCGGACAAGGTAACAGAGGATGCCACTCCGGAAATCGTGGACAATTGGTTTGTCGTGATGCATGGATTATTGAACGAAGCCAACGACAGCACTCGTTTTCTGGCGAGCCACGGCCACACTGTCATGAAAAAAGAGCAGGTTCAGCAGTTTGTCTCTTACCTAGAAGTGATGTGGAACAGTATCCGGCGTGCCAAATCCAACGGCAAAACGCTGGAGCAGGTAAAAACCGAAATGCCGCTAAAGGATTTCCACGAAATTGCCAAGCTACCCAATGAGAAGTACCGTGGCACGGAGTGGGAAATTCTAGACATCCACCAACAGAACATCGAGCACCTATGGAAAGTGCTGGGGAGGTGATACACATTAATTTGCTTGTCTCATAGTTATCATTGGCACATAAACTGGGGGCAGTTCAGGAACAGAACGAACCATTTAACCCATTGAGTAGAAGCTTAAATCCATTAGATGTGCTAGCGAGGACATTATTAAGCAATTTTAGTGCCACAGTAGACCTCGTTTGATAGTGTTGTAGTATTGTCTATACTTTTGCAAATTTTTACACAAAGTCTATATATCGTCCTATTACGGACAAAAGATAGACAAAGTCTATCTAATCACATGTTATGTTGCACAGGCAGCGCGCTCCGTTTGCGTTACTTATTCGGTTTGGTAATCGCGTTCTACTATTTGGTTTTAGTTTCTATAAGTTTTTTGCAAACAGAGAAGTTGGTTGCTTTCTGTTGGATTGCGCTGTCAATAAGTTTTATATAGTACGAGAACATAAAAACGGTGCAAGTTAATTTCTAAAAAGCGTCTCAGTTAATGCGCTGCCTGTGCTCAGCAACATTTAAGTTAGGATGGAATGAACAAGCATTAGTTTTGACGAAAGTTCGTACAGGAAAGAAACTATAACATAACCAGCAACTCAAGCTGACGGTCAGCGCTCGGGTGCAAATTACCGCGCGTGGAAAGTACAGATTATCAATTTATAATTATCAAACTCGCGCGGTGAGAGTGCAATATGAAAGTATTCGTTGCCGCAGCTTAGTTGCGGTCCGTTAGCTGGCATTTGCGGCAACATTGAACAATCTCAAATATATATGTCTGATAAGCGTAACAAACGAGCTAGACGCATAGTCCGGGTGGTAAATAAGGTCTTGGATGATTTCGAGAAAGACCCGAACATTATTTTTTCTGGACGTGCTGAAGCAATGGACTTGAGATATAAGGCAAGAATCCGCAGATTGCGATCATGGCAATCGTCAAGACAATGTATTTTCAAGGGCTGTAATAAACGCAGTATACGAAGGTCTCACACAATCCAGAAGCATGGCTCACTTAGCACCATCAGTGAATCTGGGTATTTACTGACTCCTACCTTTGATTTCAAGACAGGTAGATTATCTCTGTTACCAACAGGTCTAAACGATGCTTCAACTTTCCCAGGATTTTGCCGAGAACATGAACTTTTATTCCAGCATTTCGAAAATAAATCTGACTTATTAGAGCCTCAACATTTTCAACTTCAGATCTTCCGTACTATTTGCCGCGAAATTGTTGTAAAGCAGTCGTTGATTTCGTACTTAGAGCAAATGCAAAAGGAATATCTCGAATTTAGGCACAAGAAGTTAGTACAGTTGGTTAATCAGAGGATTGACTCTGCCTTCAAGAAAAAACCCGACTTTTCGATACAATCTATTACATCTGCTGGTTACGATTACCGTGAAAGGATGCTAAATTCTAAACTAGAAAAATTGCAGACTGACCTCCATAAATTTGAGATTGATTTCTATAACGCAATTTGCGAAGATATGAAATTCGGTGATGATAGAGAACTCTTTGCTCAGGGATTTCGATTAGATCTCCAAGTCCCAGTCAGCTTGGCTGGGCGTGGGAACTTTGTTTGCAAAGATTCAACGGGAGAAATTCATTATGTTGATGTCATTCTTAACATTCTCCCCTTTGATAATTGGACTTATGTCCTCGCCGTTACGCCGCAACGAAACAAGAAATTTCTCGAAGCATATTTCTCTCAATTCATGATACATCCATTGGTTATTTTTGCAATGGTAGAAACTTGGATGATCCATGGTTCCGATCACTGGTTCCTTAGACCAAGCATCTTGCAACTTATTAATCCTAAAATTCAAGCGGCAATTATCGAGTCTCTTGAAAGTATGGACAACAACATCGGCGAAGTTTGTAAATACTCTATATTCAATGAATTGCGACGAGAATTTCTTTCTAAAATATCACTTGAACAAATGGAGTTACTCCACGGCTCATTTAAGGATTTCGTATTAAGTGAACAACAAAAACTCGAGATTTCTCTTGTAGCAAATGCCAGCTAACCAGGCGCTCAAGCTGACCAAATGGGCGTGCTGCGATTTAACATGGCGAGTAAAGTTTTTGTGCTTAATAATTTAGTTGATAGCGTGAACTCAGTTCGTTTAGTGCAATACGAAAATATTCAGCGTGGCAGCTTAGCGCCGATCCGTTATGTTGCACAGGCAACGCACTTATTGTAAGTTGTGTTTAAAAGTTTTGTGGTTACCTATTTGGTTTTGTAATCTCTTTCTACTGGCTTTAGTTTTATAAGCGTTGTACAGACTTAGAAGTTTGTTGCTTTCTACAAGGTTGCGTTGTTAACAAGTTTTGTTGGTACGAGAGTACAAAAGCGTATAAGTTAAGTTCTAAAAAGAGTCTCGGTGATGCGCTGCCTGTGCTCAGCAATATTTAAGTTTTGATGGTGTGAGCAAGTTTCGTTTTGTGGAAAGTTTGTACAACAAAGAAACTATAACATAACCAGCAGCTCAAGCTGACCGAATGAGCGTCAGTACTATTTACCATTGCGCTTAGAGGTTTTGTGTTAAAAGAAAATATTCGTCTTGTAACTCAATTTGTTTTGTGTAACATTAAAATTGGCAATTGCCCTAAACAATTCTAATTAGGAGAAACAGATGAAAAACATTTTCAGATTACTCTTTGTTGTGTTTTGCCTATTCACCAGTATGAATACTTTAAATGCCCAATGGATTCAAACCAATACAGATTTGACAAACATGAACGTCACTGCTTTTGCCGTCTCCGGCCCGAATCTCTTTGCCGGAACTAATGGTGGCGTGTTTCTTTCTACCGACGAGGGCACAAGTTGGACAGCAATAGATTCTGGATTGACGATTGGCAATATCACTACTCTTACTATCAGCGGTACAAATCTGTTTGCAGGAGGCTATGGCGGTGTATATCTTTCTACCAACAACGGCACAAGTTGGAAGGCGGTTAACACCGGATTGATAGATAGTAATTATGTCCGTGCTATCATAGTCAATGATACGAATCTTGTCGTAGGTACTTCCAAACAAGGTATTGATATGGATGGTTACACCTATTATTATGGCAGTACTTTTCGTTCCACTAATAACGGCAAAAGTTGGACAATGACCAGAAATGGTTTAAGAGGCTTTATATCTTTTACTATCAAACCCAATAATACGGGTGGCATAAATATTTTCGCAGGTACCATTGCAGCGTCTTACGGTGCTATCTTAGGGGGCGTCTTTCTTTCAAGCGACAACGGTATTCATTGGACAAATAGCGGTCTTGACAACATTGTTGCTTGTTCCTTTGCTGTAAGCGATACAAATCTCTTCGCTGGAGCGGATGGTGGTGGCGTTATTCTTTCCACAAACAACGGCACAAGTTGGACTGCGGTAAATTCTGGAGTAAGTTATTATGTCGATGCTCTTATTGTTAATGGGACGAACCTTTTTGCCGGGACTGCTGCTTGTAATGGTAGTGTTTTTCTTTCTACCAATAACGGAACAAGCTGGGATAAGGTCAATACAGGCATGATAAACACAAATGTTTACGCCTTCGCTATAAAAGGCACAAATATCTTTGCCGGGACTAACGGCGGGATTTGGCGGCGCCCATTGTCGGAAATGGTTACATCTGTGGATAAGTTCACTAAAGAATTACCAACACATTTTAATCTTGATCAGAATTATCCAAATCCATTTAACCCATCAACTAATATCTCTTTTAATCTTTCATCTAAATCATTCGTGTCATTGAAGGTATTTGATTTAATAGGAAGAGAAGTGGCAACAATTGTCTCGGAAGAAATGCCGGCAGGAAGGTACTCGAAACAATGGAATGCAGCAAGTTTGTCAAGCGGTATCTATTTTTATCGACTGCAAGCTGGCTCATTTACTCAAACAAAGAAACTCGTTTTGCTTAGATGAAGCAATTGCAACATAACCAGGCGCTCAAGCTGACGGAATGAGCTGGGTGCGAAATTCATGGCGTGCATAGGTTTTGTGTTTAATTGAAAGTTATCAGCATGAACTTGTTTCGTTGGGTGAATATTGAAACTTATCAGCGCCGCAGCTTAGCGCCGATCCGTTAGGCGCTTTATAATATCATTGAGGAGGATAAAATGAAAAAAATAATTTTTCTCTTAATAATAGCACTAATTTCCATCAGCTCTTTATTGAGTAATCCAATTGTTCTCCCACAAGCAATTATCTCAGAACTTAAATTTGAGGAAAATAATAAATGGCTTTTAGAAATTAGTTTTCAATTTAGTACTTCATATTATAAACAGCAATTTGATAGTATTTGCGTTGTATCATCAAATGGATTTTCGAGGATACGGTTAGATAATATTAAAGACGGTACAAGTCTATTCGTCATTACATCTGATAGTCTCATTACTCCTTTATCGATCAAAAGTGAAGGCGATTGTGTTAAGCTCTATTCATTTCTTTCTGTCCCATATCCAGGTTACCATCTCATTGATTCTTTACATTTTGGTAATTATCCGGGTTCAATAATCGATTCTTTGCCAATGGGATATTCAATTACACGATTATCTTGGGGAATCTTTGTCAAAGACAAGAATCCGACCATTGGATTACCCAATGATACTATCGGAACGTGCGGAATACTCAAAGGACACCTGTATAATAAAAATGACAGCCTTATAACTAAGGGAAACTTTATACTTGATAATTCCATTACTCTTTACAACGATGGTACATTTTCAACGAATGTATATTCCCGAAAAGTTGTTTTTCGTCAAGTACAAAATCATTATCAGACAACCTTAGGGCAAAATGTCGGAATAGATACGCTTGAATTGAACATTAATCCCGGATGTTCACAAGAAAAAAACATACACTTTATCAATGATTACATAATAGACGGCGTTGATAAAATTAACCAGGCATCCGATTACGGCATAAGCATCATGAATTATCCAAATCCATTTAACCTGAGTACAAATATTGTCGTGACAATTCCATCCTCGCTAACATTTGCAAAGAAACAAATTGACATTTATAATGCTCTTGGTCAAAAAATAAACAGTCTGCCAGTCTCAAATCGATTGATTGTGCAATGGAACGGTAAGGATCACACTGGTAAGGTAGCATCAACTGGGATATATTATTATCGACTCGTTTTGGATAATCGAATACATAAAAGTGGTTCAATGATTCTTCTAAAATAGGGTACATTATGAAAGCGATGCTAATGTTTCTCTTGTTTTTTCATCCTTTCGCTTATAGTCAAGAACTATCATTCTATAAAGAAGACATTACTTTTACATTGGATAGAAAGCATTTTACGGTAGATGCGTTTTATTGGTTTGCCAATCAATCGGACAAAAATTACGAGAAAATAATCTACTATCCCTTCGGCAATAGCTCAGAGAAAGAACAAATAGATTCAATTGAAATTGTTAATGTTTCACTAAATATAATTCCAACAATCATTGATCATGATAAAAACGGTTTTTCATTTTTGTTGGGAATAGCCGCTAGGGATACCGCAGTATACCATATCAAATACATCCAAAATATAACATGTGATAGTGTGAAATATATACTGATTTCAACGCAGCAATGGAATAAAGCACTAGACCATGCAGAATATAAACTAATTGTCGACAAGCATATTATATTAACGAAATTTTCATATAAGCCAGATAAAGTATATGATATAAATGATAAGAAGATATATTACTGGGCAAGAAGTAATTTTATGCCTACATCCGATATGATCTTTCATTTTAAATATTAAGACATAAAGCGCCTAACCAGGTACTGTGGTAAAAGTCAAGCGTAAAGCGATATGTCAAAGAACAAGCAGCGGCGAATGATTTAAATTTGTTTGTGGACAACAGCCAGAGCAATGGGTTTATAATTAGGGATATAGACAGAATTAGATTTCCAGAGAGTGTAAATCAGTAAGAGTAATTTACGAGCGACAGCAACGATGGCAAGTTTTTTATTTTTGCCTTTAGCAACGAGACGCTGATAAAATTCTTTCAATCGGGGATTAGCTCTACAGGCAGAAAGAGCCGGCATAAAGAGAGCTTTACGGATGAAGGTATTGC
>JBEKAY010000112.1:0-3594 GCA_050015675.1 Bacteroidota bacterium
ACAAGCATCGGCAAAGGCGATTGCATCCTTTGTCAGCTTTGCGTTGAGAGTTGTCCGACCGGAGCGTTGAAAACGATTTTTAAAAAGTAATTGTCAGCCAATTATATCTGCGGCCTAACCAGCGGCTCAAGCTGACCGGATGAGCGTGGGAGCAATTTATATTGCGAGTAGAGGTATGGTGTTTAATAATTCAGTTGGTAACGTGAACCTGTTTCCTTGGGTACATCACGAAACTATTCAACGCGGCAGCTTAGCCGCAGTCCGTTAGGGCGCACGAATTGGGAAATGATTTATGACATTAGATATTATGCTCCTCAGCTTAGCAATAGGGATTATATCGTCCTTTATTGCCTCAATAATGTTTCTTAAATTTACAAATCGTACCAATAAAGAAGAATTTAGGATAAAATATTCCGGACCAGTCGGAGAATATTCTGGTTATAGTTATACTGGGCCGAATTCAATTAACATTCAGCTAGAACAACCTGTAAGTGATGCTAAGATTGAATATGTCTCAGAAAATAAACTACGTCTCACACTTAGAGAACTCAACAATCCAAATCAATGGACTGGAATCATATCAATGGAGACAGAATATTACGGTTCCGTCTCTTGGCGATACAATATTCTCAATAATAAACCAGCCGATATTACGACTCACAGCTTTGGTTTTAAGAGACTTATATACTTAACAATAGATAGAAGAAAAATGGTTTATCTAATTGGTGAAGAATGGTATGGCAAAGAAATTTTGATTCAAAAATCCATCACATAATAGTCTATCTGTTAAAATTCCGCGTGCGCCCTAACCAGGCGCTCAAGCTGACGGAATGATCTCACTGCAAAATTCATGGCGTGCAGAGGTTTAGTGTTGAAAGAAAATATTCGTCTTGTAACTCAGTTAGTTTTGTGTAACATTAAAATTGGTCACGCGGCAGCTTAGCGCCAGTCCGTTAGCCGCCTACCTGGAAAAAAGGACTCTAAATGAATATCGCGGAATTTGTTAATGAGCAGACTCACAAATATTATTGGGAGCAAGATCTCAATTGCGCCTCTACAACGCTGCGGATTTTAGCCGAATATTTTGGCATTGACCTAAATAGTCAAGTATTTGATGCTGCAATTGGAATGCATGGGGCGGGTGGATATCAGGCGCAATGTGGACTGGTGGAGGGGGCTCTTTTATTTATCGGGATCAGTGCAAGAGCCAAGGGTATCCCAGACCCCACGAGTATCGGCTATTGCAGAAAGTTAGCTGAAATATTTGCTGCAAGCTATGGAAGCCTTGAGTGTAAGATTCTTCGTCCTCAAGGTTTCAGTCCAGAGAATCCGCCACACCTATGTGAAGAGTTAACCTGTAAGGCCATTAAGCGTGAAATTGAACTGATCTCGAGTTGGCTGGAAATGAATCCGCGTGATAAGTTGGGCAGGGCAAATGATTGATCAGGGTTTGCTTCAGACTTCGACTAGAAAGGCTATGCAAAACGATGTCCCGATGGGGTGATTGCATCTCTACTCGGGCAGAAACCCAAAGCGCAATCAGTCATGAATGGTACAACGGCGGCTAAAATACAGCGGGATTTCGTAGAAAGCGCTCAACAAGCTAGCTGACGGAATGAGCTTAGGTACGTTAAGCATGGCGCGCATAGGTTTTAGTCTTAATAATTTCTTTTCAGCGTGAACTCACTTCTCTGGGTGCATGTTGAAAGTTGATCACGCCGCAGTGGCGCTGTACGCCATGGCGCGGAACATATCAATGTGAGGCGCCACTTAGCGCCGATCCATTAAGCGGCAATATTTATTTCAAAATCATTTAATAAAGGATAAAATTATGGAAAATCGATATGATCGTACATCTTATCGCGTATTATTTTCTTGGGCAGTAATATTTTGCATAAGCTTGATTATTCTTATGCTGAATGGATGTAAAGGAGATCCCGGACCCGTTGGTCCTGCTGGGTCAAGCAATGTAAACATGTATACTTTTTCATTTACTGCGTCTGATCTCATAATGGATGGTAGTGATTCGACATATTATCATCTATCATTCTCTAATTCAACCATTGCAAGTGTAATAAATAGTGGAGCCGCGGTATTATTATATTTAGGAGCGGATTCGATTTGGAATCCATTGCCATATACAGAGCCGCATGAACCAACGCTTTCTATCGCATATTATCTAAAAAATCGATCTCTAATTATTGAGGTGATAACAAGCTACGGTGACGCTCGTAGCGAATTGATTGGTTTTTTAAATAGTAATACATACCAACTTAGATTAATAGTGATTCCTGCAAATAATGTATATTTAGCAAAGTTGGGAAATGGGAAAGCATCTTATAACGAAATAAAAACAATGTTCAATCTTCAAAATTGATAGTCTGTGACATTATTTCAAGCATCAACAACGTGTTCTTAACCGATAAGAAGAAAAATATTTATTGCCGCTTAACCAGCGGCTCAAGCTGACCGGATGAGCGTTGGTGCGTTAAGTCCCGCTGTACGGGATGCCGTAAAGCGGCACATGGCGTGCATAGGTCTTGTGCAGGATTGAAAGTGAAGTGAATGAACTTGGTTCGTTTAGTGTATTTTAAAAGTTATCAGTGCGGCAGCTTAACCGCCATCCGTTAGGCACCGCAGGCGGTGCGCATTGTTTTGTGGTTGCTAACAATTGCTGTTCTAAAAGTTATTGTTTTAATTTCTATTGGTAGGGTTATCGGTTTTAACAGGCGGTCTTGTGGAGGTATCATCTCGCACCGCTTGCGGTCAGCAACATTCAAGTAAATGTTTTCTGAAATAAGCATTTGAGAATATTTAAGTTTGCAGAATCAAATTACTTTTTGCCTAACCAGGTGCTCAAGCTGACGAGATAAGCGTGGGAGCAATTTACATGGCGAGTAAAGTTTTTGTGCTTAATAATTCAGTTGATAGCGTGAACTCATTTCGTTGGGTGCATATTGAAAGTTTTCGTCGTCGCAGCTTAGCGCCGGTCCGTTAGGCACCATTTAGAGATGAAAACACTTTTATACTTATTGATAATTTTAAATCTATTGTCCTGTAAAAAGGCGACAGATAAATCAATAGGATCATCTACTGATATGACCAACGCTTATTCCTCGAGGAAGGCAGATTCAACAGTATCATATTACGTTATGGATAGTGTTTGTGTTCAATCTTTAGAAGTTAAATATTATACGAAAGACACTATTAAATTCAATTTTATACAAACCAGCAAGAATAATGGCCAAACCATTTCTCTTTCAGGAATAGCAGATAACGAATGGGGTAATTCTTATACAGAAAATGAAGATGAAGATCGTAATTCTTTTGACTGTTGGCAGTATAATAATGTTGATATGGAACATGCATGTTTACTTAATATATTTATTGCATTCACACAAGACAAAGTTATTATAGATTGCGATAGTTGTGGCGTACGTAAACTTGGAATATTGCGAAAGAAATAAATGGTGCCTAACCAGGCGCTCAAGCTGACCAAATGGGCGTGCTGCGATTTAACATGGCGAGTAAAATTTTTGTGCTTAATAATTTTGTTGACAGCGTGAACTCAGTTCGTTTAGTTCAATACGAAAA
>JBEKAY010000113.1:0-7542 GCA_050015675.1 Bacteroidota bacterium
TTGGTTATCAGCATGAACCTGTTTCGTTTTCAGCAATTTGAAAATATTCAGCGCCGCAGTGGCGCTGTACGCCATGGCGCGGAATACGACAGTGTGAGGCGCCACTTAGCGCCGGTCCGTTATGCCGCACGGGCGGCGAACAAATAAAAAATGCACATACATTTTTAAAGCGTTTTGCGGCACAGTTAAAAGACCAAAAGAGTTATTTGAATAATAAAGTTAATAACACCAACAATGACAGCGTGGATAGAAAGTGAGCTAAATAAATTACGCGACACTGCGAAACAGAAAGTGCGCGAATGGATTGTGGAAGGAATAGCCGCAATCCTACTTTTCGTTTTGTATGTATTTCGAGATTATGTTTTACATCTGATAAAAGCCATCCTGACCAAACCAATAATATCATGGCATATAGAAGAGGTATTGTTTGCAACAACTTACCAAATAATTGTATTTTCATTCATGTTCCTTTTAGGCAAACGAATAAATAAATCTTTTCGTAATCCGACTATAACACAACCCATTCAGCCAATTAATAAGGAGGTTCATACCTCTAAACCCGAACCCGAAAAATCTATTCAGCGAGAAAAATTTTATACTTTCGACGGTGTTACTTTTAAATATGATTCCATAAGCGGGATGCTTTTTGATGGTTATTATTGCTCTGTACATCATGTTCCAATGAAAGTTCGAGAAAGCAGAGCACTGGGTAGAAGAGAAGCTACTATTTACTGTAAATGCCGGGTATGCAAAGAAGAATTTCACAGGCTCGATGTAATACTCAATGAGATTAGAACAAGTTTTCAAGTAATTGTTAAATCCTATGTAATAGGTGATCTTAAAGAACTTCCAACAGAACCAGAAGAACATATTGCAGAACGAGAAATTAAGACAAAAGAAACCAAACTATCGAAAGAACAAATAAGCTTACTTAACCATCTTTCTGGTGGTGAGAAAAATATATTAAATAGATATTTCGTTGAAGACCATAAAACAATAAGCTTCCCGTTATTCATCAAAGATATGGATCGTGCAAGATTGGTGGAAATCAATATCCTTTTCAATTCAACTGAACCTTTTATGGATATGGTGATAGGGACTAAGCTTGGAGTGTCGAAACCAGAGGCATTATTCACTATCAATGAATTGGCGTGGCAATATCTAAAAGACAATCCACAATTACTTAAATAAATTATGAATAAACCAAAACCAACAATTAAACCCGTATTAAAAGATTTTGCCGCAAAACGCAAAAGAATAGAATGTGCAAAAGACATTAAATGACAAATATTCGTTCTCGCCGCCCGTGCAACAAGTAATGAGCGGTAGATTAATCTTAAAGTTTTGTGAATTACTATTACCATTTGTGTATCATTAAAGTTATTTGGCATAACCAGCAACTCAAGCTGACGGAATCAGCCGAGTACGTTAAGCATGGCGCGTATAGGTTTTTGTTGTTTAAGAAAGTTTTCATAATGAACTTATTTCGTTTTCAGCAACTTGCGGCTTCTCGTTGCCGCAGCTTAGTTGCCATCCGTTAGCGCGCGTAAGGAAAATCGTATGGCTACAAACATGTTCAGCATCCATCTGAAATTTATTTCAATTGCATTTAAATACGATATATTAATTGAAGCTCTTTTCCATATTCGCAATATGGTCGATAATCTCAATACTCGTACTATTCAAATTACGCAGGGGCTTGATCCTGACAATGCTGAAGGAATTCGGGAGGATACAAATACCATAATAGAAAATATGCATGGTGCCGCTTTTGTTTGTTGTCAAGCTTCAATCAATGGCGTTGCTTCCCGCATCAAAACTTTTCATGCTTTTGCAAAAAATGAAGGAATCACTCTCACATCTGTACCTGAGGAAAGAAAACTGATTATTGCATCTCATTGCCCTGTTGTTCCATCGACGACAGTTTCTCAGATTCAAGCAATTGATACCTTAGCCAATTATTTTAAGCATCGCGATCAATGGCCGCATGGTTGGATTAATCCAGATGGCCAGAGTAGATTGACCATTCAGACGTTGCAAACGCTCGGCTTCACACCTTATCAAGATGATATACTCAACAGTGGAATAAGTATGTTTGGTCCAAACATTTTAAATCTTGCGAATGTGCTTAACAAATGGGTAGATACGCTAGTAGATGAATTAGAAAAAGAACTCAAGACACTTGGCAAAATATAATGTTGCGCGCGCTAACCAGCAACTCAAGCTGACGGAACAAGCGTTGGTACAATTTACCGCGCGAAGAAGTTTATGAATAAAATAAAAAATATTAGTGTACGCGCGACAGTTGTGGTAATGGAAAGTTTTGTGTACCGCAGCTTAGTTGCCATCCGTTAGGCGGTGCCGTTGATATTATTCAAATGAATATTTTATAATTTATTTCTCCAGAGGTTAACAATTGCCCATACCTGAATTCACACGTGCCGAATACGACGAGGCCCGCAACAATTCAAAGCCCTTGTCGCTATTGCAGGCATATCTGTAATTGTTGGCGGTGTCAAAACATCAGCACGATTTATCCGAACCACTCAGCTTTTTACACGCATGACCATTGGTGGATTTTCGTTCCTCCGTCTGCTTCCTGGCAACAGCCTCAAAGACCAGTTCAGTGAGTTTTGGGATTGGCCCTCGGTGGCCTGCATAGCAAGAAACCTTGTGGAAACATATCATCTTTTTTGGTACCTGGCAGATCCATCGTTATCCGAAGAGGATGTTCACATGCGCCTCGAATTGATGCGATATCATCTTAACTTTGAGAAGTACCGGCTCTATAAAGAAGGTGGACAAGGACAAGAAACTCTCAGCGAATTTGAAGAAGGATTGCCTCAAGAACGCGCTGCACTTGCTTCTCTCCCTGCATTTCGTTCGCTGCCCAAAGCTCTTCAATCCGATCTACTTAAGGGCAAACGCCCTATGCATCTGACACATACACAAATCGGTAACAGTCTTCCGTTTATCACCGGTTATTTCCAGCCAATATATCGCTTGTTTTCTAATCAGGTGCATTCTACGCCTTTCTCATTTTCGGCGCAATCAAACGAACGCGGCAGGGGTTTCGAGAATGATGCTGAACGATTATACGTCACACTTTCAGTGCAAGTCGTCACCAAGTACATGACTGCAGCGGTAATTGAGATGGCTCGGATTTTTCCAGATGCGATTGCAAAACCTTGTGCGGGATTAATCGATCTTGCACGGCAAGCACATTCAGAGGTATAGGCTGAATTTTTCCTGGCACCGCCTAACCAGGCGCTCAAGCTGACGGTTGCCAGCTGGGTACGTTAATCATGGCGAGCATAGGTTTTAGCTTCTCTGGGTGTATGTTGAAACTTATCAACGCCGCAGCTTAGCGCTGGTCCGTTAGGTTGCGTTTTGAAAAAGTTAATGGTGATTAGAACTTAAAAACAAACATAATGAAAAGATCAAATATGGAATACATTGGATTTAGAACATCTGGCGACTGGACAGTAGAGGAATGGAATACTTGTCTTATTAGTGTTTCAAAAATTTATAATGTTTTTTTAGCAATGAAAATTGTAAAAGAATTTGAAAAAGGTATTCCTGAATCATTTGCATTGAACAAACTTACAGTTTCCAAAGTATTAGAGAACCTACAAGACTTCGCTGATGACAGCGCAAAGTTAAGAATACATAAGATTAAAATGGCTTCTCCAGGTGGTTTTAGTTTACAAGGTAGTGGGGAGATAATTGAATCAACAACAGAATTCATAATTAAAATTTTGGAGATAATAAGGATAACCTCTGAAAAAAAGAAATTAGAGAATGAGATATCAAAAGAGGAACTTAAAAGGAAAAAATTGGAGAATGAAAGATATAAAGAGGAAAATGAAAAAATTAAAATGGAAAATGCAATAAATAAAGCGGAGATATTGGGTAACCAATTGAAGTATATGGCAATTACTGCAAACGTTGTGAATGAGTTACCATACTTTAAAAAAGATTCTTTTCCAAATGTTGAACAAGATGATATGAAACAGATAAACAAGTAGATATAAAAATAATAACAGGATATTTGTATGATGGTATCATAAATGGTTTATTGAAATTAGCAAATGATGAAAAATTGATTGATATACCTAAAAATATTCACTACTCACCTAAATAATATTTGACAAAATATGATTATCAATAGCGAAGAATTATTTTTCCTTTCCTGCGAAGAAGATTTATCCAAAAAGATAATATATGCTCCTTTGCGAAGTTATTTGGCTTTAGCAAAGAATGAAGTAGTAGAGAGTATAAAATCGCATGAATACTCAACAATTAAAAACCGATTTTTTAATATGCTGAGTGAGAGACAATTGTTAAATATGACCGAGATAATAAATAATTTACACAAAGTTAATCCTGAACTTTCTCTGGCTATAACTGATAATTGCAACCTCCGCTGTTTATATTGCCATGCATCGGCTGGCGATGCTCACAAATTGCGGACAATGTCATACAAGATGATTGATGCAATCATAAAGAAGTATTTTGAATTTATAAATGACACAGAAACTATAAGGGTTAGCATGAACGGAGGAGGTGAACCAACTTATAATTTTAAGAAACTTGAATATGCGATTAAGAAGGTCAAGGAATATGCTTCACAGCGTAATATTAAATGTAATCTATCAATGGCTACCAATGGAGTTTATGGTAATACGGTCAGAAATTTTATTATCAAGGAATTTGCTGATATTTCGCTCTCATTTGATGGTCCAGCACATATCCAAAATCTTCATAGACCAATGGCGAATGGAAAAGGTTCTTTTCCTAATGTATATGAAACAGCCAAATATTTTTATGATTCTGGTTTCAATTTTGCTTTTCGAGCAACAGTCTCAGACTATAGCATTGATTATTTAGAAGAGATGATGGATTTTTTTGCTACTAACTTCCCAAATAAATCCATCGGTTTAGAAAATTTAAATCCATTTGGGAGAGGAAGAAATTGCAATAAAGTGAAACCTCCTAATAAAATTAAGTTTGCTGAAAGAATTATTGATATGCTTTGTTATACTAAAGATAAACCCATAAAAATATTAAATTCAGCAACAACTGATTATGATCTCATAAGACCAGTTTTTTGTACTAATGTCGGTATCCCAAGTTGGACAGTAGATGTTAATGGGGATATTTATGCCTGTCACAGAGACGATGCACCTGACGACTTTACTTTTGGCAAATATGATATAGAAACCAACTCGTTAATACTTGACTATAACAAGATTAATAAAATCAGAGATATGGTTGTCTTTAATTATGATGAGTGTGCGGATTGTTTCTGCAAGTATCATTGTGCAGGCGATTGCCCAGATAGAAGACTTAGTGACAAACTTAATTGTGTTACTACACAAAATATTGGATTGAATATATTGAACAATAAATTGTCTAACAATAAGGAGTTAAAATATGCAAACAAATTTAGTTGAAGTAGAAGCCAAAGAGAAATCAACACATGAACCTAAACCAGGGGAAATAGTTGATAAATTAGACTTCATTGAAAAAGAAGTCGATATGGGATTTTTCAACCAACATAGTTTTGAGGTCAAAGATGGAATTGTTGTAAATATGAGTTGTCAGCGAATTAAGAAATGTAGTTGTAATTGCAATGATTGCTTTATTTCTGGAAATATATAAAAGATGTTCGCAAATACGGCTATGTAAAAAACGTGTGCACGTCGGTTCGTCTGCCTGCAATAATATTTATGAACGGCAGACTCACCCACTTTGCACACTGGCGTGGTAGCTCGCAACCACCAACAAAAGAAGTTGATCGTTGCTCGCGTTTCGGCGTTTGCTTACAAATAATATTTTAACTAAAGATAAATCGGCAAAACGCAACCTAACCCGCGGCTCAAGCTGACCGGATGAGCGTGGTACGTTAAGCATGGCGTGTAGAGGTTCAGATGTTTAATAATAAACTTTTCAAAATGAACTTGGTTCGTTTGGTATATTTTGAAAGTTATCAGTGCGGCAGCTTAGCCGCCATCCGTTAGGCAGCCTCATATGAAAAATATATTTATACATATTCTGTTACTTATATCATTATTTATATATGCAGAGGCTAAAGATAGCTTTGCTACTTTATTGGCAAAGTGTTCTTTATCCTTCACTTTCCCAAAATCATTTCTGCCTTTGGGCGTTAGAAAAAATGGAGACGTAGAATATGATTTTGCAATGAAATCTAAAACTAATGCTATCGAAATTCGTTATGCAATTTGGTCGTTTGATCAAATGCAACAAAGAAATGACTTGTATGTTGGTTTATTGCAAACAATGTGTCTCAATATCTCTGGTGGCAAATCAGCACAGGCAAATCATTTTAAACACGAAGATGTCGCTAATGAATTTAATGCTGATGATGGTTTGACTTGTATGGTCCCTATTAATTCAGAATTTGGCCAAGGTTATAAGTTTTGCATGATTAATGTCATCCATAAAGAAAATATTGGCGATGTATATATTTTCTTCTTGTATGATGATTACAAAGTGCTATTCCCATTTTTACTTGACGAAAAAGTCTTTCATGCATTAAAGTTTAAATAGATTCGGCTGCCTAACCAGGCGCTCAAGCTGACGGAATGAGCGTGGTGCAAATTACATGGCGAGTAGAGGTTTTGTTTTAATTTGAAAGTTGGTACAATGAACTTGTTTCGTTGGGTGCAAGTTGAAAGTTTGCAGTGCCGCAGCTTAGTTGCCATCCGTTAGGTGCAAGTTGAAAGTTTGCAGTGCCGCAGCTTAGTTGCCATCCGTTAGGCGCATTTCATTATTAGAAGAATACTTCTGGAGATCTTGTATGGTAGCTTTAAGGGAATTTCATGAATCAAGAATCGAGATTGAAAAAATACTTTCAGAGGAAAACTTAGGGTTTCTAGGCATGTCGATGAACAATATTCCATATACTATTCCCATTACTTACGGCTATCATAATGGTAAGATCATATTCCATTGTACAAGGAATGGGAGAAAGTTGGATTACCTTCGGTCCAATCCTAAGGTATGTTTAACAATCGGAAGACATTTTGGGAAATTTGTTCCTCATCCCCAAGGTGCTATATGTCATGCACACAGTGATAGTGTAATATGCAATGGAATTGCTCGAATAGTTGATGATATAGATGAACGCTGTAGTGTACTAAATATCTTCAATCATTGCATTCGGCCTAACACAAGAGAAATTACTAGAGATGAAGTAGCTCATTGTACTGCGGTTGAGATTATGATCACCGAGATGACAGCGAGAGTTGAACGCGATTCACAATGTACGTATTGGAAGTATAGTTTTACTGAACATAAGGGACAAATAATACAATAGTAGAATAATTAAGCAACGCAGTCGAATTCTATGGATAAAAAATGCGCCTAACCAGCGGCTCAAGCTGACAGAATGAGCGTGGGAGTAATTTACATTGCGAGTAGAGTTTTGGTGCTTAATAATTTAGTTGGTAGCGTGAACCTGTTTCCTTGGGTGCATTACGAAACTGGTCACGCTGCAGCTTAGCCGCCATCCGTTAG
>JBEKAY010000114.1:0-3389 GCA_050015675.1 Bacteroidota bacterium
CTGATTATAAACCTTTGCATCACGCTTCACTTGGACTTTCAGCTTAAAACATTTTATGCTTTTTGTTCTTTGACATACTTCTTTGTTGCTTCTCTTGACTTTTATCACAGTACCTGGTTAGGTTGCGTTTTGCCAATTTAATATTTATTAAAATTATGATCCATAATTTACCTTCTATCTATAGATGGCATAGGCAAAGGGAATGAATCCGTCGCTCGGAAAACTCCATTACTGCTCCAAGAAATTTAAGATAGCATTCAGGGTTTCTTCTGGTGATTCTTCGTGCGGAATATGGCCACAATTTGAAATGATCGCCAATTTTGAGTTCTGAATATCTTGGTGCAACCTTTGACCATGCTCTAAAGGAATTGCTGGATCGTTTGCACCCCAAATGATTAAAGTAGGCACAGCAATAGTTTTGATTAAGGCTGTGATAGAATCTGGATTTGCGGGAACAATTTGTTTAGCACACTCGACGAATGAGTTATAGCTCCCTGGTTGGCCAAAATATTCAGCATATCTTGTTATCCTTTCTTCAGACAATTTGTTTTCATCATAAAAAAGATAGTGCAAGATAAAGCTTGCCATTATTTGAGTTGGGACAAGATTCATGACTATCCAATTAATTATTGGTTTTCTAAGAATATCAATGAAGAAGGGGAATACTTGCACATAAGCGGCGGCATCTATCAGAATTAATCGACGAATAATACCACGAGCATGTCCAGATCGGTCTCTGAGATAAGTAAATACTGAGACTGCACCCCCATAGGAATGACCCGCAAGAGTAATGTCATGGAGATTATATGCCTTTAGAAAAGCAAGAACGATTTCAGCTTGATCTTCAAGAGAATATTTACCGTCGTCAGGTTTTGACGACAAACCAAATCCTTTTAGGTCTAAAAAGATAAGCGTATTTCCTTTGGAAAGCGGTAATTGGATGTCTCGCCAGGTTTCTACAGAAGCTCCAAAACCATGGAGAAATACAATAGTGGAGTTCCCATTGCCGTGAATCTCGTAGTTGATTTGTATTTTGTCGGAATAATCGAAGGTTCCTTTAGAAATATCAGTCTCTTTGCTGATATTCGTTGAACAGTTGCTTAAGAATAATAACAAAAGAACAACGATGATTGATTTAGGGATCTCTTTTTGGATTTGATTTGACATCTTTTGCAAATGAAATATTATAGCATTTCGATATTTCAAAACGCAACCTAACGGATGGCGGCTTCCGCCATATTTGGGTGGATAGGGCGAGAGCCGCTGGTTAGCCGTCATCGTGTGTTCAAAAACTCTCTTTCAAGGTTAATGGCATCCTTCCGGTCTAAATATAGAATCGCTCTTTTGCCCATATCTTCTGATATGCAGTGTTCATGCCTTTGCAAATAAAAATCATCCTCCCTTTTTCGAATGGCATTACATATTTGATATCGGTCTTAGCAACAAACTCGACTGATTTATAATAGCTGCGCAGGTCATTCAGGTTCGCTTCGAGATTATCGGTACTTCCGATGATGATGGCAATGTTCCCCGATTGCTTCCCCGGACCCCAAAGCCAGTAGCTGTTGTGTCCACAGATTGCATCAGGCATCCCATATTGTTTTCCGAAAAAATCAACTGCGGCGGCTTGACCGTAATCACGTGCAAAGATGACACACTGCGATCGTTCCTCCGGTGTCAGCTTTTTGTACGCAGCTACAATGGTATCGACAAGTTCTTTCCATCCGAATTGGTCGGCAAGATATTGTGGGAGCTCTGCAACACCGCTCTTTTCATCCGGACGAGGTGCGATACCGAGCATTTGCTGATACGAGATGAATTGTTCGATCGTGAGGAATGGAAGAGCAAATGGGAGCGAAATAACTCCTGATATTATCAAAGCAATTACATATCCCCGCTTCAGTCGAACATTTCCCATCGCCTCAAAAACATGTTCAAATAACACCGAACCTGCCGCAAGAAAGAGCGGAAAGATTGATGACATGTAATAAATTTTTCCATTTCCAAAAACCATTGCCTCGAATACAAATGGGAATAGCCATCCGAGCGCACGATATTTTCCTTCATGATATTTGAAGAAAAAATATATCCCACCAAGCCACAAAGGCAGGCTAAGAACATTCATGTCACGGAGTTGACCGATAAAAAAGGCGACTTGACCTAGATGCAGATTCTTGTTCGCACTCGCATTTCTCAGAAACTCGAGCGTGGCAAAGTCGAGTGTGATCTCCCAGATCAGATGCGGAAGAAACACGAGTGCACCCAAAGCGCCTCCAAGCCAGAACCATTTTGATAAGAATTGCTTTCGTTGTTGAGTCAGTAGTAATCCTGTTATTAATCCGGCGACCAGAAATCCCATCGTGTATTTGTTCAGCATACTCAGACCGACTATAAGTCCAAATGGAATCCACATCTTTGGATTGTCATCCGAAAGGATGGATACCGCAAAGTAGCCTGCGGCGGTCCAAAAGAAGACATCGTAGGAAATCGGAGAGTAAAGTTGGGCATGACCGAACAAACCCGGTGCAGCTACGATGGACAATGACGCCAAAGCTTGAGCAAAGTTTCCGCCACCGAGTTTTCGAGCAATCATTGCAGCAAGAACAACCACACATGCTCCAAGTACTGATGGAATTAGTCGCAACGCGTAGAGTGAGTCGCCGAGCAACAGCCTGTTAAGCCAAAGCATGAAGATCGACAAAGGAGGATGATCGACATATCCAAATGCCAGATGTTTTGTACAAGCGATGTAATAAAGTTCATCACGGAAATAACCGTAATTACCGTGGAACGCCATTTGGAGGCCCAGTTGAAATAAAGCTAGTAAGAATGGTATCATAAGTTTATGAGAGAAGATACTAGGTACCGATTTCCTATTGCTGTTCACCATAAGAAGAGTCCTTTTTTTTCACAACTTAACACACGCTGGCGGCTAACGGATCGGCTCCCGATAAATCGGGATGCGGCACTGATAACTTTCGTAATGCAACCAACGAAGTGAGTTCATGCTGAAAACCGAATTAGTAAATACTAAAGTTATAGGAACTAAAAAACTGAATAACAAAAACGAAAACCCACCACCAGCAATGCTTAACGTACCCAACTGGCAACCGTCAGCTTGAGCGCCTCGTATGTTGAGTCTGTTATAATTATTTTTGTATCCTGGTCCATTGGCAAAGTCATAGGAGAGATAGGAGCGTCTAGATATCTTCCTGACAGAAGAATATCGTTAACCAGATTCTTCTCCCTATGACTTTCCGCTTCACTAGAATCTGAACAGTACTTTGAGATCCATTGCTTTGCCGTGGAATCCCGTATAACGCACGAGTCAAGATCATAAGGAAGCTGCCAATGTACTTTACTCACACTTTTCCAAGGAGCGTTGCTAT
>JBEKAY010000115.1:0-3296 GCA_050015675.1 Bacteroidota bacterium
CCGAACTACTTGACGTCTAAATGCCTTACTATAGCGTTCACTCTTCGGGATGCGCAGGGTTAGTTTCATCTTCTTCTCCTTGATCAAATTGATTTTTGGTCAACTCTTTTCAGGACAAGACACTTTGCCCCAGCAACCAATTATTTTCCGGAAAGCCGATGACGAGGCTGGAATAGTCTGGCGGACAACATACGGTAAGATTCGGTGAATCGAATCTTACAAGCGGAATATACTTCTATACCATGAAGGCAGGTGACTTTACTATGGTCCAGAAGATGAGTTTACTGAAGTAATTTCGTTTGTTTGGATGACACAGAGGCGAATCGGTTAACTGACCGGTTCGCTTTTTAATTTTATAATTCATTAACTATACCGAGCGATTCAAAAACAGTTCTTGTATTGGCATGGTAAATGAAACCCCACAGGTATAATTATCTTCTGTTAACGAACTCGGTAAAGTAAGCAAGATAATGCGGATAAAATATCTAGTTACGAAATAAATTTAAAAAATCATACAAATATTCTCAAATACACTGATAAAAAAGTAAAGAGATCAGTAAACTACCTCGGAGCAAGCTCCGAGGTATTCAATTTGTTTTTCTGGATTCCCGATTAAAACATTCGGGAATGACTTTTCTTTTTCTGTCATGCCCGCGGATTTTAGGCGGGCATCCATTAAACGCAGCAAGCTGCGGGGTATTGAACCCAAGAAAGAATAAAAATGTATTTCATAACTAAATTCCGGTAAAATGTGTTGTGGTCGAACTCCTATGCAAAAGTTTTACGATTCACTGGATATGGCAAAAAACAAAATACTCGATAACTCATACACGGCTGACATTACCGCAGCCGCTTAATTAACAACTGTCAGATGATGTCTTGACTTGTACAGTTTAACGTAGGTTGTTCTGCAAACTAAAGTACTGCTTGAACTGAAAAAAAGAATAGTGCTAAAGTAAAAGAAAATTGATTTTTTTATTTTCTATTTGAAAGAAATTTACGATATTAACAGCTAATAATTAGCCAGAATTGGATCCAGGTATGCTGAAAAAAATTGTCGATAGGTATTGGAAGACTCTTCCTAAATCTCCGACTTCCATGACCATTAATTGGATTGCTACCTTTATTTTTATTTACTCTCTTACCATAATTAAAAATTATGATATACCTGTCATGGAAGCGGCGGTATTTTCCTTGATTGCATTGGCGCTTCCAATAATTATTCTTGAATATATTTTTTTAAAAACGTATAACCGCCCATCAACAGGACTGAATTTTAAACTTAAAAATGCAACTAATATTAGCAGAATAACAGTTGAAATTGTCGGTTTATATGGCACGATAGGATTTGTTGCACTTATCTACTGGTTATTTCCCATTTACCGGTCGGGTTTTTATGACAATTATTGGATTTTCATTAAATATATCGCTCTTATCTTGCTGGTAGGGGGTATTCCGTATTTTATCATCCTGGATAAATATTTGGTAGAGCCCCGTGATAGCTACTGGCATTTTGGCATGATTATATTAGGTCAATGGAAAAAGAGTGATATCAAAATCGTTAAGCAGCATATCTTAGGCTGGTTAGTAAAACTGTTTTTTTTACCGTTGATGTTTTCCTTTTTGATGAATAATATTAATTTTATCAAGACGTCAGATTTTTCAGAAGCGATGAATTTTTTCCCCTCTCTGTTTGATCATCTTCAAAATCTCATATTTACAGTCGACCTGGCATTTGTATCCGTAGGATATTTAATGACCATGAAAATATTTGATTCCCATATACGTACAGCTGAACCGACCATATTAGGCTGGATTGTAGCATTACAATGTTACCAGCCGTTCTGGGATTTTTCATCTTCTAATTATTTACATTACGACAATGGTTTTTATTGGGGAAATTTATTTGTCTACCCTGAATTTTTATATTATTTCTGGGGAGTGTCTATTCTGATATTGTTATTTATCTATGTTTGGGCATCCATTACCTTTGGCATTCGCTTCTCCAACTTAACCAATAGAGGGATTTTAACTAATGGTCCTTACCGGTTTTGTATGCATCCGGCTTATGTAAGTAAGAATCTTTCATGGTGGTTAATATCCGTACCTTTTATATCACAGGCGAGTCCCTGGGAAGCCGTTCGGCAATCAATACTATTACTGTGTCTGAATATCATCTATACTATCCGTGCAATCACCGAAGAGCGCCATCTATCTCAGGATCCGAATTATGTCAAGTATGGCCTGGCAATGAACAAGCTGAGTATATTCAGAGGATTATTTGGAATATTTCCCTTTTTGAAATATAACCCGCAAAAATATCTAAGCCAATTAGAAGACTATTCCGGGTTTACTATTCCTAAATCTGTACCGCTGCAAGAGACGATAACCCAATGAGAATATAAAAAAATAATCTGATCTTCTTAGAACGTTATTTTTCTTATTTATATAGCAATTTTCATTCTCCCGGGCATCCCTTCGTGAGACATGCGCGTTATCGTTTTTGTGATATGGACGCGAGCGCGTGTATTGAACAGGGCGTCTACGGTTGATGAAGTATTTGAGAACGGACCAATTAAGAAATTCGGAACCGTTATCGCAATCAAAGCAAAGCAATGGGAAAGGTAACGAGCGTTCGATGTCTTGGAGAGCCAGTAAGACACCACGTTCCCCTTTGCCCCAGACGGCACGTTGCTCACGCCACGAGGTAGCTAAATCGATGCAATTGACTCTAAAGACGAACATTCCTTCAGTGGAGGTACCACAATGAGCAACGGTGTCAGCTTTAACAAGATATGCTTTGGAGTGTAGCAGGTGAAGAGCACATTTTCTATCATACTCGCACACTCGACAGAATTCATCAAGGAATATCGTCTTGACACTTTTGGGTGAACTCTGATACCTGTTGCGGATACTGTCGAGATATTCGCGTTTGCCGTTGATGCCCATATAATAGGTTCCTCCAATTTGGGTTACCTATATTATGAGTCAACGATTCCCATGTAAAGTTACATTCTTTTTAAGTCAATGCGGTAAAGAAAAAATAAAATTCATTTGCATTTTTCATCTTGTTTTTCTAACGTTAAAACGGTTCAAACAACATTAAATCAATACAATAGCATTCATTTTTTATTTGGTTCACTTACAAATGAGGTTGTCAAAAAAATTACTGGGGATTCATCTTTCCTTCAACAGCAGTAAAAAATTATTGACAATCTTTTCCCTATTTCACCAGCGTTAATTCTACGGTTCATGTAAGATTTATTTTCTGGTAGTAATTGCAATTCCGATAAAGA
>JBEKAY010000116.1:0-3190 GCA_050015675.1 Bacteroidota bacterium
GTCAGTACTATTTACCATTGCGCTTAGAGGTTTTGTGTTAAAAGAAAATATTCGTCTTGTAACTCAATTTGTTTTGTGTAACATTAAAATTGGTCACGCGGCAGCTTAGCTGCCATCCGTTAGGTTGCGTTTTAAAATACAACTTTTGAGATACCTTAAAATATTATTTAGAGGAGTAACCAGATGGATCTATTTCCACTCAATGTTGAAGACTTAATTAATGGGCGATCAGTAGAGAGTGTTAGAATCGAATATAAGTCTTCATCGCAAGAGGTCAACAAGTGGTCTCTAATAAAGACTATCGCTGCCTTTGCCAACGACTTACAGAATCTAAATGGAGGCTTTGTTATCATTGGTATTGAAGCAGCCGATGGTGTTCCAGAGCTTCCACCCGTTGGATTGGCTGAGACTGATCTTGAAACTATACAACAATCAATACGAGTTTGCTGTAAAAGAATTGATCCCGAATTTCAACCAGTAATCTTTCCAATAGTATTTGAGGGCAAGCACATTCTTATTTTGTGGGTTCCAGCCGGTGATAATCGTCCTTACCGTTCACCGGATGACAGAGATCCAGCAACCATGTGCTTTCATGTTCGCCAAGGTGCCGAAACAATAAAGGCTAAAGGTGAAATTGAGCGTCAACTATTAGAACAGACGGCTCGAGTTCCTTATGACGACCGCAGAAGTCACTCAGGAAGTGTACTTGACATTTCTCCAATTCTTGTAAAAAGATTCCTTCAAGAAATTAATAGCGACTTGCTCAATATCCAGCCACAGCCGCAGGATGTTGAATTGTATAAATCTCTCCGTATAGTAAGCGAAGTTCAAGGTGTATTGATACCGAGAAACATAGGGATGCTTTTTTTTAATGAGCGGCCAGAAAATTTTTTTTCTGTATGTGCCTTTGATATAGTACAGTTCTCCGATGATGCTGGTGGTAATTTAATTGAAGAAGAACATTTTTCTGGTCCAATAGATTCTCAGGTTCTCTCAGTCGTTGAATATCTTGATTCTCTTACAAATGTTCAGCTAAGGAAGCTTCCTGGAAAAGCTCAAGTAGAACGGACTGTTGCCTATCCTTATGAAGCACTAGAAGAGGCAATTGCAAATGCCGCATACCATCGTGGTTATGAAAGTATGCCAGAGCCGAACAAGGTTTATCTCTATCCTAATAGACTTGAAATCATCAGCTATCCTGGCCCCGTACCTGGAATTAGTTTGCAACATCTTCAGGGAACTGCACCAATTCCACCTGTCCCAGCACGAAATAGGCGAATTGGTGAATTCCTAAAAGAATTACGATTAGCTGAGATGAGAGGTACTGGCATCCCAAAGATTCGTCGAGTAATGTCGCAAAATGGTTCGGGGGATCCAACTATCGATTTTGATCAGGATCGAACTTATTTCAGAGTTGCACTTCCAGCCCATCCTCGTTATCGAGCACTTCATGCACTTAGACAAGCATTATATCTTTGGTCAATCGGTGAAAAAAAGAATGCTTTGGACAGGCTTCACTCTGTTTTTACTGAACAACCACACTCGGGGGCAATAGCCGCACAATTGATTGAATTCTATGGTGAGATGGGAAATATCCCTGCTGCTGAATCAGTCTTCAGAACCTTCCACGAAAGTCCTTTAAAGTATGAAGCTGAACAACCATATCTTCGCCTTTTCAAGGTTTTATATACCAACAATAATAAAGTTAAAGCCAAAGAAATCATTGATCTCCTTCCAGAGTCAGAATATTTATCAGCACCGCTTGATGTAGCTATCGCTTATAAACGAATTAAGGTGTTAGATAAGTCCCATACAATTTTTTCCCGCATTTTAGATTCATACTCGGAAGATCCCGAATGTCTTCACAATTTTGCCCAAGTAAAAATTGCTATCGCAAATGAATTAGCACATAAAAGAAACCCAAATTGGCATACTGTCTCGCGGCTTCGTATCGAAGCTATCGAATTATTAAGACGTTCCTTAACCTTATCTAAAGAAACTGTGCAACGCGCTTGGTGCTTCTTTGATCTTGCGCGCACATTAACTTGGCAGCGAGCTCCTTCTTCTAATATTGAAGATGCATTTCAAAATGCAATTGATCTGCTTCCATATGAAAAAACTTTTAGGGAAGGTTATGATAAATGGCGTAGTTATAATCGGTCACGTTGACTTCTAACGCTATTCTTAAAACGCAACCTAACCAGGCGCTCAAGCTGACGGAATGAGCTGAGTGCAAATTGCATGGCGAGCATAGGTTTAGTACAGAACTGAAAGTTATCAGCATGAACTTGTTTCGTTTTCAGCAACTTGAAAATTATCAGCGCCGCAGCTTAGCGCCGATCCGTTAGGCGGCATCGCCAACAGATAACAGGAGGTTGTATTTGCCATGAAAAATATCCTTGAGGCATTTGTTCGTATCGCTCTTTTCGTTCTCATCGTATTTCTCTGGTCGTGGGTGCTCCATCAACGGCTTTCAAACATCATGGATATATTAATCATTGTTGGAGGAATCTTATTGATATTTCCAATCGCTTGGCTTGGGAGAAAGATGCTTGATAAAAAGCCAACAGCGAGCCGTGCCGCTTGGATAACCACGTTTATCCACTATACCGTGGTGATTCTAGCTGGCGTAGCCGTAATTCGAGCAACAAAGACTCATCAAGATTGGGCTGGCTGGGTACTCCCCGTACCAACTGAAATCGGCTCACTGTTGGTCATTGTCACTGGTGGTGCGACGCTCCTGACCGTGATAAACCTTGCCTTGAAAGGACTTGGTGCACCTTTTGCAATTGCGCTTAGTCGGAAATTGGCGGTAGATTGGCTTTATGCGTGGACGCGTAATCCTATGGTGCTTGCAGTCCTAGCTTTGGGCATCTCATTAGGGGTCTGGTTTCAATCAATATTGTTTGTGCTCTGGGTGCTCATCCTGTTTACACCAGCAATACTTTTCTTTGTGAAAGTATATGAAGAACGGGAATTGGAGTTTCGCTTTGGCTCGTCTTATCTCGAGTACAAATCTAGAACTCCAATGTTGTTTCCAAGAAAGCCAAAAGGTTAATAATATGCCGCCTAACCAGGTACTGTGATAAAAGTCAAGAGAAGCAACAAAGAAGTATGTCAAAGAACAAAAAGCATAAAATGTTTTAAGCTGAAAGTCCAAGTGAAGCGTGATGCAAAGGTTTATAATCAG
>JBEKAY010000117.1:0-3087 GCA_050015675.1 Bacteroidota bacterium
ATTTTGTTTATTTAGTCTCACAATGCTTTAGTGGTTATTAATTTCTTTTTCAGCATGAACTCATTTCGCTGGTTGCATGTTGAAACTTATCAGCGCCGCAGCTTAGCGCCGGTCCGTTAGGCAGCGGTCTATTTAGGAGTGACAATTTATGAAAGATAAATATTATCCACCAAAGTATTCGATAGCGGCCTTTCATTGCCCAAACTGTTTTGTCTATGCTAATCAAAATTGGTTTGACGCCCAGGTTATATTTAATGGGTCCTGGCGAGATGTTCTTGTCGATGTCGCATATTGCTCCCACTGTAATAAGTGGAGCTATTGGTTAAATAATGCGCTTATATTTCCACCAATACTTGCAACAGAACAGGCGCATCCAGATCTCCCTAAAGATTGTAATCAGGATTACCAAGAAGCTAGAGAAATATTTCAACAATCACCGCGCGCATCTGCCGCTCTTTTAAGATTATGTCTTCAAAAATTGCTTCCTTATTTAGGAGAGAAAGGTGATAATATTAATTCGGCCATCGCTTCTTTAGTATCTAAAGGTCTTCCAGCTTTAACTCAAAAGGCACTCGATTATTGCCGAGTCGTTGGCAACAATTCAGTTCATCCTGGTCAAATTGATGTAAATGATTCTCCCGATATTGCGATAAAACTATTTTCAACAATCAATTATATCGTGGAAGATAGAATTACTAGGCCAAAAGAGATAGAAGCATTGTACAATCAACTTCCAGAAGATGCGCGTAAACAGATAGAAGAAAGAGATACAAAAAATAAAAAGTAAGACCGCTGCCTAACCAGGCGCTCAAGCTGACCAAATGAGCGTGGTGCGATTTAACATGGCAAGTAAAGTTTTTGTGCTTAATAATTTTGTTGGTAGCGTGAACTCAGTTCGTTTAGTGTATAACGAAAATATTCAGCGTGGCAGCTTAGCGCCGGTCCGTTAGGCGTCGCCGACAAAAGGAGTATCGATAATGACAAGAGTTTCAATTCTCTTCATCATAGTTGTTTTTCTCTCTCAATTTGCTCTGGCACAATGGGAGAAATTGAGTTTTCCATCTCGTACTCCATACACACTTCTTCAAACAAGCCAAGGTCTTCTCGCTGCAAACGAAAAAACAATCTTTCGCTCTACTGATAACGGTATCAGATGGGATTCCTTATCGAGCATTGTCGCCATTGGGATCAGCGAGATGATGCAAATGGGAAATACTCTCATTGTCGTTTCTTCAAGGAGTGTCGCCGGCTTCGGTTCGCCTGTTGCAAGTGTTTTCCGTTCGGAGGATTTCGGCAGAACTTTGGACCCTGTTTTGGAGTCTGTCTACGGTGCAAATTCAATCGCGTTCCTCAATGGTCACACTTATGTTAACCCGGATGCTAACCTCTACACTTCACTCGACTCCGGCAAGACGTGGACGAAGATGAATCCGCCTCTATTACCAGTGGGCGATATACAGCAGATAGTCGCAGGTGTGAATGTTCTCTTTGTCGCTGCGAGCCGTACTCTGTACCGGAGCCGTGACTTCGGATTGACCTGGGATAGCCTTCACATACCCTTCAAGGGAAGCTTCTACAATATTCTCGCAAGAGACTCGTGCGTCTACATCGGTACATTCTCCGAAGGATTCTACTCATCTTCTGATCAAGGTCAATCGTGGAGCAACGCGTCAAACGGGTTACCCGACTCTTCTGGCATTGCGGCCCTGTTTATGAACGGCAACAATCTTGTAGCCTCTGTTTCCAAAAACTTCCAGCAAACCGTATATAGCTACAATCTCTTGGAACGTGTTTGGCATCAGTTCAATGATAGCTTCACTCTAGGAAAACTTGCATACGTCCATTCATTCGCCAATAACTCTGACTATCTGTTCCTTGGATCCGACAGTTCCGTTTGGCGAAGGCCACTTGGGCAGTGGATAACAGGCGTCCCTAAGAATCATCCTCCATCCCAAACGGATTTCGTTTTGTATCAAAACTTTCCTAATCCTTTTAACCCGAGCACAACGTTGACCTTCTCAGCCGACAAAACTCAGTATGCGACGCTGAAAATATTCGATGCTCTCGGTCGGGAAATACAGACGCTTTTCGCAGGCACGGTCCATCCTGGCATTCACATATTTCATTGGCAGCCAATGAAGTGTTCGTCAGGTGTTTATTTCGCTCGTCTCAATTCAGGATCATATTCGATAACACGCGAAGTGGTTTTTCTAAAATAACGGCGGCGCCTAACCAGGCGCTCAAGCTGACGGAATGAGCTCACTGCAAATTGCATAGCTGGTGGTGGGTTTAAGTTTTTATTATTAACTTTTCAGTACCTCGTTGGTTGGGGAATATTTAATTTGGTTATCAGCATAAACTTGTTTCGTTGGGTGCAAGTTGAGAATTTGCAGTGCCGCAGCTTAGCGCCCGTCCGTTAGGTGGCATTTATCAGGGTGAAAAATGAATATTATTCCAAATATAGCTTTATACATTTCTCTTTTCGTGGTTGGGCAAAATCCTATAAATCCGGGGCAATATAGTTATGTAGCGTGGTTCAGTCCCGATAAATGTCAGATGGACACTGTTTATGAAAATAATAGACAATCCTCGATAGATACAATTCAAGAATACAAATATAATCTAGATCTGAATGGTGACAAATATCCCGAATTATTTATCGCAGATCGTGGATGTGGTAAAGGTTTGTGTGGATGGCAAATTATTGACGGCAAGACGAAAAAGAAACTAGGTTTTATCGAAGCCTGGTTTGTTTATATTACGGACAGAAAGACCAATGGTTATCCAATTTTAGAAACAGTTTCAAAAAATGGTTGTTGTGAGATGTCTGTTACGTTATATAAATATAACGGGAAGCGTTATTCTTCAACTGAACACATCCATTTAACCGGTGACAAACTGGATAATTATTTAAATAGAATGAATGTCTGGCACCAAAAACTTAATGGTATAAAAAAATAAATGCCACCTAACCAGGTACTGTGATAAAAGTCAAGTGGCGAGAAACAAATATTTCAAAGAACAGTTGGCGGTGTATCTGTAAAGAACATCAAGTTGCAACAGCCTGAGACGCAGATTTATAATCAG
>JBEKAY010000118.1:0-3038 GCA_050015675.1 Bacteroidota bacterium
ACAAGCATCGGCAAAGGCGATTGCATCCTTTGTCAGCTTTGCGTTGAGAGTTGTCCGACCGGAGCGTTGAAAACGATTTTTAAAAAGTAATTGTCAGCCAATTATATCTGCGGCCTAACCAGGCGCTCCCGCCCAGCAAGACGGCGGGCAGGCCCCGAAAAAAGAATTCGGGGTAAACAAGCTCGGCTTGTCCAGATAATTGAATTACGCGAAGCGTGATACTAATTATGAATGAGCGTGGTACGTTAAGTCCCGGCGTACGGGATGCCGTAAAGCTGCACATGGCTCGCATAGGTCAGTATAAAATTGAAAGAACGAGCATGAACTTGTTTCGTTTTCAGCAACTTACGGCTTCTCGTTGCCGCAACTTAGCGCCGATCCGTTAGGCCGCTAATCCTGTTAAATAATGAATAATTCTTCCCAACCATTTCATAAATGGTGGAGTCAAATAAAAAGATTTTCCTACACAAATTAAGAACATTTTAATAACAGGAAAGTCAAAATATTTGATCGTAACCATAATTAAAGGAAGAATAAAAATGAGCAATAAGAAAACCACTATCATGAAAAAAATACTATTATTATTTTGTCTTCAGATTAATTATCCTTATCCTTTTCCATTAGAATCTCAACAAATCTATAAATCAGAAGAAGAAAAGACAAAGTGCCCCTGCCTCCAATCGGTTATCCGATTTGACGATTCATCTCTTGAGACGCTTATCTTGCATCCTGAAATCGTACTTGCTCACCCCGATTCCTTTTGGATAAGTGATTCGGCTTATCGACGTGTAAAGCAATGGCATCAAAATATTTTATTCCCTGTACCCATGGAACAATGGAATAAGTGGATGCAAACGTTAAAAAATACTTCTATCAATGACAGAGCGAAGAATCCTCAGCTTGTTGCTGCTCAAACGAGCATTCGTAAAGAAAAAGAATTTAACGAAAAAGCAATCCCATATGTTTGCTCGTTTTTACCTAAAGATTGTCCAGAAATCACCACAACAATCTATTTTACAACAGCTATAATGGCTTCCGGTTTTCAAATGGGAAATAGCATAATAATATATGGTGCTAACGCGGATAAAGATAATTTATTTATTCATGAATTGTTTCATCGAGGATTCGACCAATATAAACAAAAGAGATTGTGCTCCGATCATCAGGATTCCGTAATATCTCAAATATATGGTGATCTCCAGAATGAAGGAATGGCCACTTATGTCGGCTATAAAGGACTCAAGGAGTTTCCACATTGCCGAACCGATATGTTAAAAGATGACTATAAAATGTTTGAGGACATAAAAGATGTAAAATTATTGCTACATTCTATGAACAACATTTTAAATAAGGCTTTTACGTTGACTGAAAAAGAATTGAAAGATTCTCTTTGGCGGGTAGGTTCTACAGATCGAGCAGACTATGTTGTAGGGTGTTTCATGGCTAAAACAATAGAAGAAAAATTAGGGAGAGAAGCTTTAGTAAGTACGGTTAACGAAAAACCAATTCATTTTGTTCAGATCTATAATTCTTTGGTTGATGATAGTCTCCGTGTTAGTGATTTATCCGCACAGAAGAAATAACTTAGTTCGCGGCCTAACCAGCGGCTCAAGCTGACCGGATGAGCGTGAGTACTTTAAGCATGGCTTGCATAGGTCTTGTGCAGAATTGAAAGTATAGTGAATGAACTTGTTTCGTTTAGTGTATTTTGAAAGTTATCAGTGCGGCAGCTTAGCCGCCATCCGTTAGGCCGCTGGAAGGATAACTTATGTCAACAGGCAAAGACAACCAATTAGCAAGACAAATCGGAGAGAGTATCGTTGTTGCTGAACTTGGACGCCGAGGTTGCATTGCTACTTCATTCGCAGGAAATGTTCCTTATTATGACATCTTAGCTGTCAATCCGAAAGGTCGACCGCTTCAAATTCAAGTCAAAGCAATCCGTGGCCCTTCATGGCAATTCGACATTCGAAGTTTCCTTAATGTGGATGTAGTTGGCTTAGAACAAATTGTCAAAGGTCCAATTCCTCCTCCACAAAAAAACCTTTTTTGTGTGTTTGTAATTGTCAAAGAAACAGATCCTGATGAATTCTTTATTTTCTCTTGGCGTTATCTTCAAAAATATTTTGAAAGAACATATAAGAACCGTAAAAGGCCAAAGAATCCAACATCTTTTCATTGTGCTATATGGCCTGAAGATTTGATTCAATTCAAGGACAATTGGAAGATTCTTTTGAAATAAATTTCTCCAGCGGCCTAACCAGGCGCTCAAGCTGACGGAATGAGCGTGGGAGCAATTTACATGGCGAATAAAGTTTTTGTGCTTAATAATTTATTTGACAGCGTGAACTCGTTTCGTTGGTTGCATGACGATACTTATCAACGCCGCAGCTTAGCGCCGGTCCGTTAGCCTGCAAGAATAAATATGTTGCGAAATCATGAATTAATATCGACTCTTCAATCTCAAGTAGGTGCAAGTTTGTGGCTATGTCAATCATTAGAAGAGACCCTAATCCACCTATTGTTAGTCGGCAATAAAGTTGACAGGGATTCAAGTATTGATGTAGTTGAAGATTTATTTAATAAATATGGGAAGAAAACTCTTGGCGATCTTGCAAGTCAAGTTGAAAATCTTTCTGACGTTCCTGTAGAACTGAAAGAAAAACTTAAGCATTTCAAGAATGAGAGAAATTGGCTTGCACACAAAAGTTGGTCTGATACTTTACCTTATGCTAACTCATTCCCACCAACTAAATTAAATGAGTTTCTTCTTCGTATAATTAAAATTGGTGACGATTCATTAGAACTGGCCAAATTATTTGCAGATATATTAGATGAAAGAGTTAAAAAATATGGTGTTTCAAGTGAGGCTCTAAGGATGAAGACTGAGGAAATTTATACTCGTTGGCTTGCAGGCTAACCAGGTACTGTGATAAAAGTCAAGTGGCGAGAAACAAATATTTCAAAGAACAGTTGGCGGTGTATCTGTAAAGAACATCAAGTTGCAACAGCCTGAGACGCAGATTTATAATCAGGGA
>JBEKAY010000119.1:0-2837 GCA_050015675.1 Bacteroidota bacterium
AACGAAATTGCCCAGAGCGTTGCTCGCTTGAATGCCCTCGGCAACCATATTGCCATAGTCAGTTCTGGAGCAATTGGTGCAGGTGTTGCCGTGCTCAAGTTAAAAGAACGTCCTAAAACGATTCCAGAAAAACAAGCGACGGCAGCTATTGGCCAGCCGCTGTTAATGGAAGCATACGAAAATGCTTTCAGGAAACAGGATTGCACAATCGCACAAATCCTGCTTACGAAAGATGATTTTGCGAATCGTGCACGGTATCTCAATGCAAAAAACACTTTTCCTGTTTTGTTTGAACAAGGTGTTGTACCGATCATCAATGAAAACGACACAGTCGCTGTGGAAGAAATTAAACTTGGTGATAACGACAATCTCTCTGCTTTGGTCGCAAACCTTATTGAGGCGGATCTGCTTATTATTCTGAGCGATATCGACGGGCTCTTCTCGGATGATCCAACGAAGAACCATGAAGCCGAATTGATCCCTGTTGTGGAAGAAGTTACGCCGCAAATTGAGAAACTTGCAAAGAGCAGCAAATCTGAATTGAGCACTGGTGGAATGATTACAAAAATTCAGGCAGCAAAGCGCTGTGTCTCTGCAGGTATTGCAATGATCATTGCCAACGGGAAGAATCCATCGGTGTTGGAAGAAATCTTCTCCGGTACTTTCAAAGGCACGCTCTTTTTACCGGCAGAAAACAAATTGAATATGCGAAAAAAGTGGATTGGTTTTGTGTCCTCAGCAAAAGGATATGTGCGCGTTGATGACGGAGCCAAACTCGCACTCTTGAAAAGGAATAAAAGCCTGCTGCCGTCCGGAATTGTTGAAGTGCATGGAGAATTCAAAGCGAACGAAACCATTTCTATTTTAGACTTGAATAGCAAAGTGATTGCAAAAGGTGTAACGGGATTTTCTTCACTAGATCTTGGTAAGATTAAAGGGAAAAAGACCGGTGAGATTGAAAGAATTCTCAATCGCAAATCACATGACGAAGTGATTCATCGGGATAATTTGGTATTGATTGGAGAAGTGTGATGTTAGAAGACGATATAATAAAAAAAGCACGGTCAGTTCAACAAGCAAGCCGCATTCTTTATAATTGCTCTACTGCAAAGAAAAACGGTTTGCTCAAGGCAATCAATGCCCGCCTTCAAAGTGAAACTTCAGCTATCATCGATGCAAATAAAATTGATTTGATAAATGCCGAACAAGCCGGCCTATCAAAGGTCTTAATGGATCGATTGATGTTGAACGAGAAACGAATCGATCAAATGATTGCCGGTGTAAAGGATATTATAAAACTTCCCGATCCCGTAGGAAAGGTGTTTGATAAAATAAAACGACCAAACGGAATTGTTGTTGAGAAGATGAGAGTGCCGCTTGGCGCTGTAGGTATTATTTATGAAGCGCGGCCGAATGTAACTATCGATGCTTCGGTGCTTTGTTTGAAATCCGGAAATGCAGTCATGCTGCGAGGCGGCTCTGAAGCGTTTCATTCCAACATGAAGCTGGTAGAAATTATTAAGATGGCCTTACAGGATGTCGGGCTTCCTGCCGGATGTGCGGAATTTATTGATACAACAGATAGGCAAGCAGTGATGGTGATGCTGAAGCAGGATAAATTTCTCGATGTCATCATTCCTCGCGGGAGTCAGCAGCTCATCAGTCTCATTCAAGAAAATTCTTCCATTCCTGTCATTTCCCATGGAGAGGGCAACTGTCATGTGTACGTAGATAACTCGGCTGATCTTTCCATGGCAGAAGAAATTGTGTTCAACGCCAAAGTGCAAAGACCATCTGTCTGCAATGCAGCGGAAAAATTGTTGGTACATAAAAAGATTGCACAGAAATTTCTACCGCGTATAATTGACAGATTACGGAAGGCAGGAGTAGAGATTCGGGGCGATGAAACAACACGCACGATCATTCCTGATGTAAAGCCTGCAGAAGAAGCTGATTGGTACAAAGAATATTTAGATTTAATTATAGCTGTAAAAGTTGTCGATAATTTTGAAGAAGCAGTAAAACATATCAATCAATTTGGAACACATCATTCGGATGCGCTCGTTACGAAAAACAAAGCCCATGGTGAACGATTCCTGCGAGAAGTCGATTCAGCCGCAGTGTATGTGAATGTTTCGACGCGATTTACCGATGGGTACGAATTTGGCCTTGGCGCTGAGATCGGCACGAGCACGCAAAAACTTCATGCACGAGGACCGATGGGACTTGTGGAACTGACGAGCACTAAGTTCATTGTGCATGGAAAAGGGCAGGTAAGAAAATAAACCAAGTTGTCATTCTGGGTATAATGCTCATTTTGTTTTGCTAAATTTATTGCGGGACAAGACAAGAACGAAGTACCATGGAAAATACGCCTGTCGATGATTGAGAGACAACCCACGATGTCGACGATAATGTTCTTTGTGGCGACTAACATATTCTTCTAAAGCATTGGTGGAATGCGGAATGGTTGTATTCTCAATAACTTACGGCATTTTCAGCAACACTTCTTGACTATGATACCCAAATTGGCAATTGGCATAAAACAAAAAACCCCATCTTATCGACGGGGTTCCGTTTTTAACGCTAAATGGTTTCTTACGAAACTACCGTAACGTTTGCAGCTTGGAGGCCTTTCGGTCCTTGCTGTACTTCAAACTCTACTTTGTCACCCTCATTGAGTGTCTTGTAGCCATTGCTGGTGATAGCTTTGAAGTGGACGAATACATCTTCGCCGCTTGCACGTGAAATGAAACCAAAACCTTTGGCTCCATTAAACCATTTGACTGTTCCTTTTTCCATGGAACATATCCTTTCATAAAGATTGTAACACCGGC
>JBEKAY010000120.1:0-2887 GCA_050015675.1 Bacteroidota bacterium
GCATATTAAAAAGTTGTTTGTTAAATTACCTGCAAAATAAAATAAGGCACAGGCGTTGCCTGTGACATTTTCAGGCCTCCGGCTCCGCGTACGCGGGCATGACTGGTTAAGCGGGTATGACAGGACTAGTCGAGATGGACAGAACAAGAAAAACTCAGTTGCGGCGTACATCAGCAGAAGAGATTGCAGACATTTTATAGAAATATTTAAACTTGGAAAGGAACTTACAGTATGAGTGAAATATTTATGTCTCCGGTGATTATCTGGGCAATTATCGGGGTTGTTCTTATCATCCTCGAACTTACGCATTTTGCATTCGTATTCACATTCTTCGGAGTAGGTGCGTTGATTGTCTCAATTACCACGTGGGCCGGTATTACTCCCGGACTGAGCAGCCAGCTTGCAGTCTTTTCTATTACTTCTTTATTCTTGTTGTTTGTTCTTAGGAAAACAGCGAAAAAATTATTCTTTGGCAGTCACGATATACCACCGGACTACAAAGGGCAAAAAGTCAAGGTGGTCAAAACGATCCCTGTTGGCCGGGAAGGTGCTATTTCCTACCGTGGATCGGAATGGATCGCCTTCAGCGACTCTACCGAGACGATCCGTGAAGGGAGTATTGTAGAAATTGTTTCTTTAGACGGAATTCGGGCGAAAGTACTATTCATCGAATACATTCAATAAAGGAAAGGGATTATTATGGAAATATTTTTTCTTGTTCTTGGTGCGCTTGCCGTCATTATCATTATGACTGGTGTGCGCGTCGTTCCACAGCAAAGTGCATACGTTGTAGAGCGGCTTGGCAAATTTCACATTGCTTTACATGCAGGCGTCAGTTACATCATTCCATTCATTGATAAAATTGCTTATAAACATACGCTGAAAGAACAGACAATCGATATTCCGGAGCAGGTGTGCATCACCAGAGATAACGTGCAAGTAGGTGTTGATGGTGTGATTTTTGTGCAGGTCTTTGATCCACAGATGGCATCATACGGAATCAGCAATTACATGTTTTCTATCATACAGTTGTCGCAGACGACAATGCGTAGTGAAGTAGGGAAGATCGACCTCGATAAAACATTCGAAGAACGGACATTGATTAATTCAGCGATCGTCAGTGCAATCAATGAGGCATCGCGCACATGGGGTGTCAAGATCCTGCGGTACGAAATTAAGAACATCGTTCCTCCGAAGACTGTCCTCATTGCAATGGAAAAACAAATGCAGGCAGAACGTGAGAAACGGGCGATCATCCTGCAGTCAGAAGGTGAGAAACAATCTGCTATTAACGTAGCTGAAGGGCAGAAACAAAAGGTTGTTCTTGAATCTGAAGCAGTACGCCAGAAGCAAATCAACGAAGCAGGCGGTCAGGCTGAAGCGATCCGCGCGGTGGCAAATGCTACGGCCGATGGCGTGAAAGCAGTTGCTGCGGCATCGCAATCAAGCGGCGGAATGGAAGCAATCCAATTGCGTGTTGCAGAAAAATTAGTGGAACAATTCGGTAATCTGGCAAAGCAGGGGACAACATTAATCCTGCCAGCCAACTTTGGCGATATTTCTTCCCTGATCGCTACTGCAATGAGTGTCGTGAAAAGCACAAAATAGATAGGAAGACGCTTCGAAAAAAAACTCGCAATTATAAAAAGAGCGTAAAAGTCATTCCGCCGGTTTATAAGACGGGATCCTGAGGTGAGATGAACCGTGTTACTGGATGCCGGGTAAAATATGAAACACGCGTTGCGTGTTATAATTTTATGCCTCTGGCCAGCATGACAAACAAAACTGGAAGAGATAAAGATTGTGGATAGAAAATCCATGTAGAGGCGATTTATGAATCGCCCCCAAAAGCGGGCACGTCCCGCCAAATAAGACGGCGGGTAAACGTGACGTGCCCCTACAAAAGCAAAAACAAAACATTGATATAAGCAGCAATGGGTGAGTTGTTAGAGAAGGAGCAATAGAAAAGAAGGATTCTTCACTGCGTTCAGAATGACAAAGAAGAAAGAGGAAGAGATAAAGATTGTGGCCCGCCTAAGTTGCGAAGCAACCACGGCGGGTAAAAGGGAAAATCCGACCCCCCATATCAGAGTATTATCTGCGTTTGTTCTGGTTACACGCTTACGCGTGAAACATTTTTACGCGCTTTATAATAAAAGGGGGGAGAAAAGGGGGTTATCAAAATTATGACTGAAGCGTTTAATAAACAGGAATTAAAAGCACGAAGAAGATCACTCCGCAAGAACATGCCGAAGGCGGAAGTTCTACTCTGGTCTAAACTCCGCCAATATAGTGTTGATCATTATGTGCTCGATTTTTACTGTCCACAATTAAAGCTGGCGATAGAAATTGACGGCGATTCGCATTTTATGCTGGGAGCAGAAGAACAGGATAAAGCACGCCAAGAACACATTGAAGCATTCGGAATTCGGTTTCTCCGTTTTACCAATGACGATATTTATAAAAACATAGATGGAGTATGCCAGGTGGTGTATACTTTCGTTGTATACAATTATGGCAGACTCAATGATAGCAATAAGAGATGTTGAAAATTGGATACGGAACGAATTCCTCCCCAAGAAGTATCATCAGGTTTTTGCAAAACGCAAATTAGGCGTACAGTCCGGTGGAGAATTTGAATGCGACGCGGTTTCTGAAGACGGAAAGATTGTCTGTTTTATTTCAACAAGTGTAAGTACCGCAACGGGCGAGAATCCCGGGCTTGCTAAAATCCGCGAGGTTGCTTTTTGGGCAGTGTCGCTCAGTGAGAAACCGGAGAGTATCGTATTCGCCTGTACAGACAAATCAATGGTCGAGCTTATCAAGAAGGAACAGGGCCTTGGACGCTTCCCAAAGCATATTAAAAAGTTGTTTGTTAAATTACCTG
>JBEKAY010000121.1:0-3718 GCA_050015675.1 Bacteroidota bacterium
GCCTAACGGACCGGCGCTAAGCTGCGGCGCTGATAAGTTTCAACATGCAACCAGCGAAATGAGTTCATGCTGAAAAAGAAATTAATAACCACTAAAGCATTGTGAGACTAAATAAACAAAATTAACAAACGATAAACCACCACCCGCCATGATTAACGTACCAAGCTGGCAACCGTCAGCTTGAGCGCCTGGTTAGAACGCAAAAATGAAATATTGTTGTGAGCAATTGATGCGATTCGTTTTCTATTTATAAGCATATGCATACATAATTTTATCTTTTACTTGTATAGATGTTTTACTAAAGCCACATACCTTAAATAACTCTTCATATTCTAAAACAGATTTATGATTTTGCATATGATATTTCATTTTAAACTCTTCTGCGACTAATATAAAAATGCCCTTGTCTTTCAGAACACGATTTACTTCTTTTAACCCACTTATTAAGTCTGACCAAAAATAATGGGTTTGGAAAGCAGTTATCACATTGAATTGACCTGCATTAAAAGGCATAGAAAGAACATTGCCTTGGATTATCTCAACCTTCTTACTGTTGATGAAGTCTGAATTATATTTTATAGATTTGTTTATGGATGTAATAGAGTAATCCAATCCGAAAACTTTATGTACGTTATTTTGGCAAGCCAAAATCTTGATAGCTTGACCTCCACCACAACCAATATCTAATATATTTGAATTTTCCGGAATGCTCAGATTGGATATTGCGCATAAGATCATATTATTATGAACTCTATTCATAATGGAAATCATTATCGAACCAATTATTCCATTTGGTTTCTTTGCTTGCTCAATTAATTTTGACAAACCAATCATTTAGTAACTCATCATTTAAAAGTGCTGTGTTGTTTTTGCGTTCTAACGGAACATGCACCCAACGAAACAAGTTTATACACAAAACCAAATTAATAAAAACTAAACCAACGAGAAACTTAAAACAAACTTAACAAACGTCAACCCACCACACGCAATGTAAATTGCACTACGCTCATTCCGTCAGCTTGAGCGCCTGGTTAGCCAGCGTTTATTATTCAAGGATGCTGTAAAAATCTCTAAATAGATTAGAAACAATTTCTGGAATATTGGTTCCTATGCCCACTGAAATAGTCATCAAATATCTTGGTAATTTTTGTGAAGAGGGAAACTGCGTGATAGAATCTATCGCCTTCTTCGAATAATCAAGGTCTAATCCATGAAAATATCGAAAGATCAATTGATAACTAAATGGGACTGAAAGATGATAAAGGTTTGTATTATTGGAAAAATTCGCTAATGCCAAATTCATAGGAAGAGTAACCGCATATGTATTATTAAAAACCAAATTATAATATCGAAATTCGTCTGGATCAATAAAGTGACTTTGATTGAGAGGGAATTGTGTAATATCCTCATAATCGTAAAGTAAAAGACGCGCAGATGGAGAGAAACGATTGATTCTTCGTAGTTGCTTCTGACGTAATTCATCAAAACGAACTGTATTTAATTTTCGTTTCTTGGCTTCAATGAATGCAACGCCTGTTACAACCGTTCCATTCTTTAGATAGACATTGACCAATAAGCCAATGTCGCCAGCATTTGTTTCCAGTGAACCAACTAGCTTATAAACTTCCCATGCAATTTTGGTCTCATGCTTGAAGCCAAAGAGATTAATACTATGAAATTGATTTCTAAATTGACGAAGAATTTGTCGAGTGATATGGTCTTCGTCCCATTGGTGAGGATAATTACCTTCGATTTCTTTCTTTAAAATTTCTTCGACTGAATAATGGAATTCTGAAATATGCATTATCCCTCCTTTTGAACGCTGGCTAACGGATCGGCGCTAAGCTGCCACGCTGAATATTTTCGTATTGAACTAAACGAACTGAGTTCACGCTGTCAACAAAATTATTAAGCACAAAAATTTTACTCGCCATGTTAAATCGCAGCAATTGGCTCTTATTAAAAGACGCATTAGTGGACCTTCAGGAATACTGAGAAGAGTCTTTGCGGTTTCTTGTTCTTGTTTTAAATTTTCCACAGAAGTTCGTAATTGTTCTGCTTCGATTTTTTTTAATTCGGCTTCACTTTTGAGTAAATCAACTGCATCTATGGCAGCTCGTAGATCTGTTTGAATCTGGCCTAGCTTTGCAATTCGTTCATCAACGTTTGACGTATTAGAGATTTCGTTAAAATCGA
Source organism: Bacteroidota bacterium (assembly GCA_050015675.1). Taxonomy (GTDB): domain Bacteria; phylum Bacteroidota; class Ignavibacteria; order UBA10030; family UBA10030; genus Fen-1298. The sequence continues at coordinate 2,197 of JBEKAY010000121.1, forward strand.
ATGTTATGGTCGGTCCTATAAAAGGTATGCTAACCTGAATTCCTTTTAAGAGACTGCTTAGCATATTCTTTGTAGTCATGTAAACTCCTTTAAATACGGCCTAACGGATGGCAACTAAGCTGCGGCAATGAGAACCCGCAAGTTGCTGAAAACGAAACAAGTTCATGCTGATAAGTTTATTATTAAACATCTAAACCTCTAATCGCCATGCTTAACGTACCCACGCTCATTCCGTCAGCTTGAGTTGCTGGTTAGAACGCAAGTGATGAGTGCATTAAGTATCATATCGACAATAATACTTTTTCTTTCATCAATGTTAGTTGTGGGTACCCGTTCATTTAATAAGCGTCAGTTTTTTTATTTCACTGTAATTGCCTGCCTGAAATTTACAAAAATAAACACCATTGGGTAATTTGCTGGCGTTATAGGTGACTGAATGATTGCCGGCGGTTTGACGCTGATTTACAAGAGTTTCAACCTCTTTTCCTATCAAATCGTAGATTTTTATCCTTACAAAATTGTTTGTCGGCAACTTGTAGCTAATCACCGTGGAAGGATTAAAAGGATTTGGATAGTTCTGTAATAGAACGAATTCTGTTGGAGCCATGCTCGCTTGGTGGACGCCTGTAACAGTGGTTCCGGTTGTGAAGACCACGATGCTTGAGAATGCACCTTCTCCGGCCAAGTTGATCGAACTCAGACGGTAATAATACATCGTGCTCGCCATGAGCGTGTCGGTTATTTGCTCAGTTGTGTCTGCAATCACCGCAATATCAACGACGATGTCAGTCGAGAAATTCTGGCTGGTCGCAACTTGTAGATGATACCACAAGGCGTTTGCAGCGGGATGCCATACGAAGGTAGTCTGCCGTGGCCACGTTGGCAAACCGGTCAAAGATTTTGGCGAGACAGCGACAGGTGGCGCTGCAACTTCGATGAGAACTGTGAACGAATCGACCGGAGAAAATGCGCTCGTCCCATTCCGATTAAATGCTATCACCTTCCAATAATATCTCGATCGTGGCGGCAATGTAACCTTTAGCGTTGTATCGCTGTTAGTAGTGTCGATTCTGAGTGACATACTCCCATCCGTGAGGTATCTCCAGAGGTAGCAAGCATAGTTGACGCTGTCTCCAACTACGCTGTGCCATCTAAGAATCACAGTGTCAGCAATGACAATAGGCGGTAAAAGCACAGGAGAAGCGAGGGACGAGTCAGCAGGAGTAGAATTTGCGTTTTGTGCTAGTACTCCCATTGAAAAAAAGATAAGCCAAACTGTAACAGGGTTAAAGAATCTTTTCATATTTTGTAACTCCATTATTTTACAGTTCTAAGCATTGAAGACCAACTGCCGACAGATTTGTTCAGACTCTGAATAACAACGCAATGTTTCCTCTTGCGTTCTAACGGACCAGCGCTAAGCTGCGGCGTTGATAAGTTTCAACATACACCCAGAGAAGTGAGTTCACGCTGAAAAAGAAATTATTAAGACTAAAACCTATGCTCGCCATGATTAACGTAC
>JBEKAY010000122.1:0-2791 GCA_050015675.1 Bacteroidota bacterium
TTATTCTCAATATGAGTCAACAATCTCATTATGGGCATAATAATCTATCTAATGCTTGAAAATCGTTTAAAATAGAAGAAATTTGTGTTGGCACGAAGATTGAAGTAAGTAAAGAAATTAATTGATGGAAACAGAAAACAAAATTAATACAAAATAAAAAAAATAATCAAATGGAGGTACATATGTTACGGAATTTAGGTTATATCGCAATTGTTGCTTTGATAGCACTTCTGTGCTCACAGCCGACATTAGCACAAACAGGTCTCGGAGCAAATCAAAATCTAACTGCCAGTGCAGTTGTTTATTTGCCGCTTTCGATAACGAACCCTGTTAATTTTACTTTTGGAAACGTTATGCTTGGTGGAAATCCGGTCGTGAATCCCAAGACTGGTGTAGCTACAAGCGTTATTTCGGGATCAAGTGTAGGTGGATTGAAAGTAGCCGGTAGTTCAGGATCTCAAGTCCTTTTTACATGGACATCTCAAATTGCCTTGTCTGATGGTGCGAGTCATTCTATGAAATATACACCTGATGTATATGGTGGTGCAACTCAAGGCGCTTCAGTACAACTTACAAGTGCTACGACTGCTGTGACTTTAACTGGTGGAAATTGTCAGGTTTGGGTAGGTGGAAAACTGTTTGCTTCAGATGGCACGAGTGTTGTGCCAACAAGTCAAGCAGCTGGTACGTATACCGGAACGCTAAACCTAGCAGTTGATTATTATCAATAAATTCGAAGAAATCACTTTAGGGGAAGCCCAGAATCAAATGGGCTTCCCCTTTTTTTATGCCTTTACTTCTAGGTCAAATTGCTTATCGTATACGATTGAATGTAATTTTGATATAATTTGTCAATGTTTTCATTGTTTATATCCCATAATAATACCCAACTAAATAGATACTTTATGTAATAGTCCTAAAAATATTTTTTAAAAACCATTGTATAGTAAATATATGAAGGCTTTGTATCATTATGATACTGAACTGTATCAAAGATGTGGATTTTTTTATAATATCGCGTATTTGTGGTAAATATAATTATTCTCAATATGAGTCAACAATCTCATTATGGGCATAATAATCTACGAAGATTGAAGTAAGTAAAGAAATTAATGGAAGCAAAAAAACAAAATTAATACACAATTAAATAAACAAACAATCTAATGGAGGTACATATGTTACGCAATTTAGGTTATATCGCAATTGTTGCTTTGATAGCACTTCTGTGCTCACAGCCGACATTAGCACAAACAGGTCTCGGAGCAAATCATGATCTAACTGCCAATGCAGTTGTTTATTTGCCACTTTCGATATCGAGCCCTGTTAACTTTACTTTTGGAAACATTATGGTTGGTGGGAATCCGACCGTGAATCCCAAGACTGGTGTAGCTACAAGCATTATTTCGGGATCAAGTGTAGGTGGATTACAGGTAGCCGGTAGTGCCGCAGCGAAAGTCATTTTTACATTTGCGAGTCCAATTACTCTTAACGGTCCATCAAGTAATACCTTGATATACGTACCTAGTGTAACTGGTGGTGATGTTGGAGCACCAACTTCTTCAGCAGTACTTACAAGTGGTTCGACAGCTGTGACTTTGACCGGTGGCAATTGTCAGGCTTGGGTAGGTGGAGAACTGTTTAAATCAGATGGCACGAGTCCTGTACCAACAAATCAAGCAACTGGTACGTATTCTGGAACGCTAAATCTAGCAGTTGATTACTATCAATAAATTCGAAGAAATCACTATAGGGGAAGCCCAAAGTTAAAGGGCTTCCCCTTTTTTATGCCTATACTTATACGTTTGAATATGATTTTGCTATAATAAGTTTCGTGGATATTTGGTTGCATTTATGAGTAGTAATTGCTTAATTATAAGGTCATTCGGGAAACCCTTATATTGTTTAGACTTCCTGAGTGCCTTTTTTGGATTTTATAGTAGTTTCTTGATTGAAAAATGATGGATCTTGTTCACTTATTCTGGGGTTCTAAGATATATTCCAGAAAGGAGAAAATATCAGAATGAAACACTTGTCCTATTCCCGTTTCAAAATATTTATCTACCTAATGCCCGTAATGTTCTTGGGAACAGAAATACTTCTTGCCCAGGTAACTGTAGCGCCCTCCATGCTCTTTATTGATTCGAAGAGCGGAATCGGGAATCTATATATTACAAATAATTCTGCATCTCCTCAAGAAGTGAACATCAGCTTTGTCTTCGGTTATCCCGATGCAGATAGTGTAGGAAATGCAAAAATGAATTACAATGATACGGTATCCGCCGGAATATATTCTTTAAACCCAATAGTCCGGGCATTTCCGCGCAGTTTTTTATTGAACACAAAAGAAGCACAAACTGTCAGGTTGCAGGTGCGCACCAAGGGCACTGTTAAAGATGCATCTTTCTTCTCCAGAGTTAAGGTGACGTCGGCTCAAAAAACACCAGACATTGAGAAGAAAACAACCGATGCAGTCACGACACAGATCAATTTCAAGTTTGACCAGATTTTTCCTGTTTTCTACAGGAAAGGAAATGTCTCAACAGGTGTGATCGTACACGATGTTAGCACGACATCAAAAGATAATAAGCTTACCGTTATAACGGATGTTGAGCGCACCGGGAATACTCCATATATTGGCAGCATTAAGGCAGAGTTGTTTTCCGCTGCAAATGAAAAGGTAGCTTTGTTTGAAGAAACGGCGTCGATTTATTTTCGCATTAAGAACAAGATGGAACTTGACATTTCAAAAGCAGCAAAGGGTAAGCATAGACTTGTTTTAACATTTGAAACT